>NZ_CP157483.1:0-600874 GCF_045348425.1 Pedococcus sp. KACC 23699 | reverse complement strand
GCGGTCGACGAGGCGGGAGACCTCGCGCAGAACCGGTTCCACCGGGTGGTCGAGCAGCTCGTCGGCGGTGTCCACCACCACGGCGAGGGACGGTGTCCGTCGCCTCGCGGCCACGAGGGTGGCGTTGTCCGTGCCGTCGCACCAGACGGCGATCGCGGGATCGGACCGCAGCGTGTCGAGGGGGCCGCCGCGGAGGGCGACGACGGCGACGGGTCGGCCGGCTGCGCACAGGCTCCTGGCCACCAGGAGCAGGGCCGTGGACACGCCTGAGCCGGCGGATCCGGCGATGAGCCAGCGACGCCCGTCTCGGTCGGGGTCGAGGCCGAGGGTGGCGGCATCGTCCCCGCCGATTCCGAGCACGACCGTGCCGGCGGCCAGGTCGTGGTGGGCCAGTTGGTCCTCGCGAACGGTGTCCGGCAGGGGGTCGACGCGAAGCGGACCCCCGGTGCGTCCACCTCGGTGCGGAGGGAGCGGCGTCCCGGAAGGCCCGCCGGGGCGCAGCGGATCCGGTGGGAGGGCCAGCTGGACGAGGTGCCCGTCGGAGGTCAGGCCCTGCCCCGGCCTGTGCAGCACGGCGACCTGGCGTGGGGCCAGTCCCAGCAGCGCCGCGTCGAGGGGGTCGGCCAGGCGCAGCAGCACCCGGTGGCTGACGGTTGCGCCGACGCGACCCAGCAGCAGGGAGCGGTCCCCGGCCAGGACCGCGGTCAGTCCGACCTGCTCACCCTCACGGAGCAGGGCGAGCAGCCGGTCGACGAGGGTTGCGAGCTGGAGGTCGTCGTGCCGGCTCACGGCGAGTTCCCAGTCGTCGACCAGCAGCAGCATGGGTGGCGGAGCCGGGTCGGTTCCGTCGCCTTCGCTCCGCCACTCGTCGAGCGTCGTGCAGCCCCGGCGAGCCAGGGCCGCGCGACGTTCGCCCACCTCGGCGGACAGCCGTGCGACCAGACGCGTCACCCGATGGGTGTCGCTCCAGTCGATGCTGGCGCCGACCTGGGCCAGGGAGGTGAGGGCAGCAAGGCTGCCGCCACTCACGGCATACACGTGCAACCGTTCCGGGCCCTGCCCCGCGCACAGCGACCTGACCAGGGTGAGCAGGGTCGTCGATCGGCCGCTGCCTGGGCCGCCGACGACGGCCCAGTGGCCGCGGGCGCGCAGGTCGAACGCCAGCGGATCCTGGCGTTGCTGCTCGGGCAGGTCCACGAGACCGAAGTGCACCACCGACGGGTCGTGCGTCCCTGGCAGGGAGGAGTGTGGCAGGTGCGCCGGCAGCGGTGGCAACCATGCCGCGGGGGCCGGGTCGAGTCGTGCCGCGGCCGTCGCCTCCAGCACGGCGTCCACGATGGTGGCGAGCTCGGTGCGCCCGGTGTCGCTGGTCGGCGGCGTCCATGCGGTAGGGGTGTCACGGGTCCTGCGGCGGACGCGTATCGGTCGTGGCCCGAGATCCTCGGCGGCGGCCGAGCCCACGTGCGCAGCCTGGAACTCGACGAGACGCCCACCACCGGTCCGCGCGTGTGCCCGGCCAGGCGCGGCAGGGTCCAGGCCTGCCGCTGCAGGGCTGTCGATGACGTCCTCGGAGTCCACCCGGTCGCGCATGCGCAGGGCGATCCGCAGGTTGACGTTGGCCTTGATGTCGGCGGTGACGACACCCGCCGGCCGCTGCGTGGCCAGGACGAGGTGGATGCCCAGGGATCGTCCCAGGGACGCGACACGGAGGAGTCCGTCGACGAAGGACGGCAGCTCCTCGGCGAGGGCGCGGAACTCGTCGACCACGACAACCAGCCGTGCGAGCGGCGACTCGGCGCCAGCCGGACTGCTCTGGTACGACAGGAAATCCGTGGCGTCCGCGTCACGGAGCAGACGTTCACGCCGGGTGATCTCCGCAGTCAGCGAGGTCAACGCCCGCGCCGCGAGGTGGTCGTCGAGGTCCGTGACGACGCCCGCCACGTGGGGGAGCTCGGCGCAGTCGCGGAAGGCGGCGCCACCCTTGTAGTCGACGAGGACGAAGGACAGGTGCTGCGGCGTGTTGTGCAGGGCGAGGCTGGCCACGAGCGTGCGCAGCAGCTCCGACTTGCCGGCACCGGTCGTCCCGGCGACGAGGACGTGCGGTCCGTCGGCTGCGAGGTCGATGGTGAAGGTCCCCGTGCTGCACACCCCGACGGGCACCGAGGTGCGGTGGGGTCGTCGTCGCCACGCCTCGGCAAGCGTCGTCGGGTCCGCGAGGGCTGCGCGGGTGCTGCCCTCCCGAGCCGCCGACGGGGAACGGCAAGCCAGCAGGCCGGTCGTGGACGGAAGGGCGGACACCCCGCCCGACGGCGTCGCATCCCGCAGCGGGGCCAAGGATCGGCTCAGGCGCTCCGCCCACGCCTCCGCGACACCGTCGACGACGAGGTCCTGGTGCCGGTGGCCCGGCAGGTGAAGGCTCGCGGAACCGTCGTGCGGCAACTCGAGGACGGCGCCGGCCTCGTGCGGCAGGGCGCTGCGGTCGTCATCGAGCGCAAGGCACACGACGCCGACCCCGGGTCCGTCGGCGAGCACCGTGGCGAGGTCGGGGTGGGACCGGTAGGTGGCGACGCCGTCCAGCACCACCACGATGGTTGGTCCCTCCCGTGCAGTGGCGCGGTAGGCGCCCTCGCGGTCACGGACCGCGGTGGCCAGGACGGTCACGGCCGTGGTCGCCGTCGCCGCGGGGGTCTCGGAGGAAGGGGAACGCGGTTCGCCCACTGAGGGTGTCGAGTGGGGGACCCGCGACACCCAGCGCCACCGTTCGGCTGCCTCGTCATCACCGGGCAAGCACACGACCTGCAGGTCCGCGGGGGAGTGGAGCGTCACCAGCTGGCCGATCAGCCACCGCGCCGAGGCCGTGACCCGGTCACGGTCGCCACAGAGGCCGAGCACCCCCACGTCGGCGAGGGAGAGGGTGCAGGGCGCGTCCCCGATCTGTGGCTGCGTGACCTCGTCCGCGGGCGGAGGGGTCAGGCGGACCGAGGCGTCCCGGCGGCACCGACCGATCGCCACGGTCAGGGCGTCGTCATCACCACGACGGCGCTCCCAGACGCGTTCAGAAGGGCCGGCGGCGATCCCCGCGACCATGGCGGGGTCGGGGTGCGATCGGGCGAGTGAGCGCAGCTCGTCGCGGCAGGCGGCGTCGACCCTGTCCTCGGCCGCGCGGAGCTCGCGGTCGTACGAGGCCAGCTCCGCCGCATACGTCCGGCGCCCACCCCACCGGTCGCTCAGGGAGGTGCCGAGCATGAGGACGGGACCCATCAGGGCGAAGGCGAGCATCGTGGGGCCGACCACGACGGCCAGCACCGCGGCTACCGGCAGCGGGAGCAGCGCCGCCACCCACGGCACCCGGCTCCGCCGCGGTGGTTCCGGACGGGTCGGCAGCGCGACGCCGGCAGGTGCGTGGTGCTCGGGTACGCGCGGGCGCCGGTTGACCGACAGCGTGCCCTCACCGGTGGCCGTCGTCGCCGCGGGCACGACGCCGGCATGGCGCAGGGCGAGGATCGTGTCGCCGACGTGGATGGTGCTGGCCGTGGTGACGGTGACGGGTTCGCCGGTGACGGCCTCACCGTCGACCAGCGTGCCGTTGGTCGAGTCGAGGTCCTGGACCGTCACCCCGCCGGCTTCCACGCGCACCTCGGTGTGCAGCCGGGACAGGCTCGCGTCGTCGATGCGGACCTCGGCGTCGCTCGACCTGCCGAGGCGGTGCCGACCCGGGTGCAGGTCGATCGTGCGACCGCAGTCCGGGCCGTGCACCACCGCCAGGACGGCGATCGCTCGGCGTCGCCTGTTCGTGCGAATGTCACTGCCCTGGGACGAAGCTCGTCTTCGCAACGACACGGCGGCTCCGTCGAGCAGCGGCGGCTCGCCCATGGCTGCGCGCGGGTCGAGCACCGTGCCGCCCACGACCAGGCTGAGTCGCTCGCGGGCCGGGGCCGGGGCTGCGACCGCGGGGTCGGCAGCGTCGTCGTCGGCGCCCAAGTGGTGCGCGAGTGCATCCACCAGTGCGCCGACCGTGGAGCCCGCAGGTGCGTCCACGTCGACCTCGTCGCTCGACAGCCCGGGAGGGCCGGTCGACGAGGGCGGCCGGTGCGTCACGGTCAACCGAAGTCGCATGACCCGGACGCTAGGGCCCAGGCACAACCCGGCCCTGCGGTTCTCCACACCTGTGGATTCGCGAGGACGTAGGTGGTCGGTTCGTCCTAGTATGCGGCAGACACACCGGGCTCGTGCCCGTGGCGGGGGCCACAGCGAGCCGTGCGGTACAGGTCCAGGGGGGGTGGCGATGGACGCGGTCATGACCGTGGAGTCGGAGGTGCGCGAGATCATCCGGCGATCCGGGATCGACCCTGCCCGCGACACCAGGGCGCTCGACCGACTGGTTCGCGAAGCGGTGGCCGACTACGACGAGCGTTCCCTTCACGGCGGCCTCCCGACGTTGCCCAGCATCGAGGACGCCGTGAAGTCCGTGGTCGACGCGGTGGCAGGGTTCGGGCCCCTGCAGCCGTACTTCGACGATCCGCAGGTGGAAGAGATCTGGATCAACGAGCCCACCAAGGTGTTCATCGCCCGGGGTGGGGTCGCCGAGCTGACCACGACCTTCCTGACGGCCGACGGCGTGCGGGACCTGGTGGAGCGGATGCTCAAGACCAGTGGGCGCAGGATCGACCTGTCGAGCCCGTTCGTCGACGCGGTGCTGCCCGACGGTTCGCGTCTGCACGTCGTGATCCCGGACATCACCCGGGCCCACTGGAACGTCAACATCCGCAAGTTCGTCGTCCGTGCCAGCCACCTCGACGACCTGGTCGCACTGGGGACGCTCACGCCTCAGGCGGCCACGTTTCTCGGCGCCGCCGTCGCCGCAGGACTGAACATCCTGGTCGCAGGAGGGACGCAGGCCGGCAAGACCACGCTGCTCAACTGCCTCAGCGCAGCCATTCCCGCCCGCGAGCGGGTGGTCACGTGTGAAGAGGTCTTCGAGCTGAAGATCCCCCTGCGTGACGTGGCCTCGATGCAGTGTCGCCAGCCGAGCCTCGAGGGCACCGGTGAGATCCCACTTCGGCGCCTGGTCAAGGAGGCACTGCGTATGCGGCCCTCCCGCATCATCGTGGGGGAGGTCCGCCAGGCCGAGAGCCTCGACCTGCTCATCGCCCTCAACAGTGGACTGCCCGGGATGTGCACCATCCATGCGAACAGTGCGCGTGAGGCCATCACCAAGATGTGCACGCTCCCGCTGCTCGCCGGTGAGAACGTCGGCAGCCGGTTCGTGCTTCCCACCCAGTCACATCGGATCGGGTTTGGGCCGTCCCATTGTGCTCTCGGGGCCATGGGGCGCGTCAAGGTCTTGTCGACGCCCTCCCGGGGGCAGCGACGGGACGCCTACGGGCCCACGACGCAACCGGGTGCAGGCGGCCCGCTGCGGCCGTGCCGCCGCCGCGGCTGACCCGCGCCTCTATGAAGCCATCGCTGTATCGCAAGTCCCCGCGCCTGACTGGCCCCCGGAGTTGGTCTGCGACCCAGTGGCCCCGCCCCGTCAATGCCTGGGGCGGCAGGGGGCGGTGACGCCTGACCGCCCTCAGGGACCGGGCGTGGCAGCGACGCTTGTAGCCATGGCAGGTCTTTGTCGCGACGGATGCACCGGAGTCTGCTCTTCAGAAGCGCCCAGGATTCTGGTCGAGTGCTCACTATTCTGAACGGGCCTGCCGTCGCGAGCGCTGGGACTTCTGGTTCAAAGCCCGAGTGGTTGTCGTGGCCAACGCAGGGGTCGCGCTCCTGCCCGCCTGCAGGTGTAGCGACTCTGGCCGTCACTGTTTGATCCGGGCGCCATTGCCAATTCCTGAATTGGTCTGCGACCAGTGTGAGGATCGACAAGTGAGGATGCGACCCATAGGACGTTCAGGGTGGCCGTGGCTCCGCCCATCTCTTGTTGAAGCAGTCGACCTTGGGACTTGTTGGGACCCTTTCCAGGGAGCCCGCGAGACCTACGAGCGACGCCGGGGCTCGGGGGCTCGGGGGCTCCATTCATACCGCCGGGCTGTCGCTCCGTCGCCAGGCTCGAGAGCTCGTGGTGGAGCATCACCAAGCCTCACTGACCTGCGCGGTAGCGAGGTACGTGATTGCCGCCGCACGGGCGGCACCGAGGGCGCCGTGAGGCCCTTCAGCGTGCGTAGTGCCGCAGCCAAGGCAGTAGCCCTCGACCTTGGTGACGCTGCCTAGGAGGCGGTTGGTCAGCAAGGACGTCCCATGCGGCGTCACGTGGAGCGGCAAGGAGACGGTGGCAACGACGTGAAATGTGGCGCTTCCGCACCGGCAGGTGAAGGGCTTGAGTTCCATGGGGCTTCCTTACTTGAGGGCCTTCGGTCAGTCCGAGCCATCGGCGGATCGGCGTTGGATTCGGCTCAAGCCGTGGGGTCCCGGTGGGCGGTTGCCGTGCCGATGACTAGGTCATGACGACTCCTCACCACTTTGACCTGTACTACTACTCGGAGCAGCGAGCGAACTGTGACGCCTCGAACTGGTACGCCTTCGAGGACTACGTCGAGATGGGGTTCACCCCTGAGCGCGCGAAGGAGTGGTTCGACTCGGATGTGACGCCTGAGCACGCGATGGCCTTTCAGATGCAGGGCATGGGCCCGTCGGACGCTTGGAGGTGGCGTCTCGTGCCGGAGATCGTTGCGGGGTTTCGGGCTCGCACCTTCACGCAGGAACAGGCGCGCGACTGGGCCGATGCCGAGATTTTCGCCGACGAGGCAATGTTCTGGCAGCACGCCGGGTACTCCCCGTCCGAGGCGTTCATGATTAGGGCTGCCTCGGCGGACGTGGCGCAGGCGGTGCTGTGGTCTCTGACTGGTCTGTCGCCCGCAGACGCGATGGACCATGCGGCTCATGGCGCCGAACCGGTGGGCTTTCTTTGCCCGCCCCTGATGGAAGCCGCCAGGGCTGAAGATGTCTGTGCTCCATCACTCGCACGTGAGCCAGAGCCAGAGCAAGGGCCCGGACCCCGTGGTCAGGTCGTTAGCGAATCAGAGGGTCAGGGTTTGGTCGGAACGCGCCGATGTGGTTGACATGCATACTTCCCCGCTCAATGACATGTACGCCGCGTTCGTCGAGCCCGCGCGCCGGACCTCGTGGGAGGTGCCGCAGTTCGAGGACTATCGCCAAGTGGGTATCGGGGTGACGGAGGCGCAGCAGTGGTTTGCCGCATCGATCATTCCGGAAGACGTACTCCGCTTTCGGAAGATGCACATGACTGTCGAGGAGGCGCTGTCGTGGGGTTTGCGCGCCGACATGGTTGAGCGTTTCAAGGCGCTCAGGTTCACGAAGACGGAAGCCCGCAAGTGGGCTCTGGCGCCCATCTGGCCCGATCACGCCGTCATCTGGCGCCACGCTGGATACACGCCTGCGGAAGCGGCTGAGTTGGTTGCGGCGGCGGCCGATCCGGCGGATGCGCTGGTATGGATGCTGATGGTCGAGAGCCCCGAAGAGGCTATCGATCTCAAGCGACAGGGATGTGCCCCCTTTCCCATCCTGGATCGGGTGGACCCCGACTGATGCGCTTCGCCCATGGGGGCCGGTACGGCTTGCCGACAGTTTGAGGCGTGGCCTACATGGCTCCACTGAAGGTTTGGTGCGGCCCTCGATCACCGTGTGCGACGCTGTCGGAGCTGAGTGGTTCCGCGCGGGTTCGCCTGGGTACGTCGCCTTGTTGAGGCCGCAGACCCTTAACAAGGCGGACCGTGACCTGTCGCGAACCGGTTCCGAGATGCAGCCTTGGGGCACGGGAAGATTGGTGGAGTCGATGTGTAGTCACGATCTCGGTGAAGAATGGCGCCGCCAACCGTATTCCGAAGGACATCCAGGGTGGATCGGGGTCATTCCGAAGGAAGACTTATATGCGATTGTGTTCATGTGGGCCCTGCAACCACCGAACATGAAGCTGATCCCTTGGGTTCATCGGCAAGCCGACAACGATGCCCGACTGGTGATGGCTCTGACCGGGTACGTCATCCTCACCGGCGTCTCAGAAGTCCTGATGGTGGATATGAGATTCCCCAAGTCGTATCAAGAGCCGTCAGCAGACCCGTCGACATCGCACGACAGACAGAAGATCTGGCTGGCGGGCTCGGCATGAGCGCGGCGCAGATCGATGTCCAACTCAGGCCCGCCGCCGATGCGTGGCTGCTGACGCGTCAGCGCGTCGGTGCGAAACTCGTGGTCCATGCGCGCGAAGCACACCAGCGTTTTCTGGCTGCCAGAACCGGCGAGATGATGTCACTGGTTAGATCACCCACATCGGCTCGAAGCGGCCGTCCAACTCTGCGACCGGCGCCTCCGCGAAGGCATGGGGACTAGAAGATCCTAGGCCTTGAAAGACTGGGGGACCGGATTGAAAGGGGCCCCAGCCCAGGGTCTCGAGCATGGCACGACGGGCTGGATGATCAAGTCGGCATGTTTGCCCACGCGCAAAGCAGGTCCATGTCCTCGGGAGTTAAGCCGTCCTGGGTTCTCGGCGCCACCAACAACGGGTCCAAGCCGTACGCGCGAAGACTGCGACGTGCGCTCGTCAGGCGGTCACCGACGAGGTGGTCGTCGCACCAGGCTAGCGCTGCTACCTCGGGATGGCGGACCAGCCAAGCGTCTACGGCAAACGAGCTTCCACCACCGGTCGTCGGGGATATCCACACCGACTGGATCTGGTATCACCGGCCAGGCTTGACCGGGAAAGGGATGCAAATGGGAACGCATCCCCGAGCTCCAGCTGGACAACCACACGCCTGACACACCGGGACCCTGACTGAGCCGATCCAGGCGGTCACACAACGTTGGTGAGACCATCACGGGACCCGAAAAGTCGCCCGCGATGACCTCATCGCCCCAGATGGTTCCGGCGCCCCCGACTGGTGAGACGACGCCGTCTACGTCAAGGATTAGCACTCGGGCACTAACCGCATCCTCGCTCACCTCGGTGATCTTCCTAGTGACCGGCATGCCCGCACCAGATCAACAGGCCCGAGATGGCCCTCGACATGAGCGCCGAGTTCGACGACCCCGTTTGCATCAGGGAGGCCGCGCGCGAGCCGGGGGAGCCTACCGAGAAGCGTTTCCGATCGTGGTTGGTACAGCGTCGGCAGGACCGCCGACGGCTGGTTGGTGGTCAGAACGGAGGCTCGTCGTAGCCACCCACAGATCGCGTCTGCGATGGCGTTGTCAGCGCGAGAGTCAGCCGTGCTGCATCCACTAGGCCTGGCACGTCCCCTCCTCCGTTCTCGAGGCTGCACCGGGAGTCCTGGGAGGTGAAGCCAGCACGCATGATGGTTTGCAGTTCCTGATCCGAAATGTTGTGTTCCCGCACGAGGGGTTCCCAGGCAGCCGCATCGGCTGAGGAGCACCGCCCCGCATAGGACATACAGCGTTCGGCAGGCACGCCTGCAAGCATCCATTCGACGTAGTCAAAGTCCCAGTGGTACCACCGGTCGGTTGCAGACCAGCTGATATAGGGAAGCACATCTTCGGGTGCGTGCCCCGCCGCATGCACTCGTCCTGCTTCTTCGGCTGTGAGGATCGTGAGCATGTAGCGGCATGCAGTCTCGGCGGGTACGCCGTGCGCCGCATATTCGTCGAGGTCGGCGAGCAGATCAGGCGGGTTGCGCAGGTAGCGGTCTCGGAGATCGCCCACGAGGCACCTGTCGAGTGCCGTGATGACCTCAGTCGTGTGCCCCGCAGCACGCAGCGCGTTCACCATCTCGGGACCTAGGGGCACCTCATCGACGATCTTTTCCAGAAGGTTCCTGACGACATCGTGCGCGTCCTCACCTCGTCCGCGAAGCCCCTGGTACTGGGGACTGGTGGCCTCGAGCACATGGCCTCCGCACTCCAGGCTGAATGGGCGCTCCAGGGTGATAGTGAGAGGTGTAGGGAGTAGGTCCTCGATCATTCTGATTTCTCCTGAGCGGTGGATTGGCGGCTGACACTGATCGCAGCCGCCCCACAGCACGTATCGGCACGGGTTAACGATCGGTGTACCGGAGAACTCCCCACACCAGCCGCGGCCCTACGCCGATGTGCCCATGATGGGTGTTTGTCAGGGCCGCCGCCTCGCGGTTGGAACAGCTGGCTTGACGTATCCACCGCCGTCCTGACGTGGCATTCGCCGGGCTGCTGGGACCGTGAGTGGTGCCGGTGTGGTGCCAGTAGGCTTCCCGAGTTGTCCAGCAGTCTGAAGTCCCAATCGTAGGGAGAGTCGTGAGCACTGATTGCACGTTGTCCTCGGAGCAGGTGTCCGCGCTCGGTGAGGCCATGGAGTTCTTGGAGCACCAAGCCATGAATACCTTGAGGCGCACCGCCCCGGATGTGCCACTCACCCAGGAGGACGAAGACTCCGAGGCTGGGACGGTGCACGAAGCCTTGGCTGACCTTGTCTCCGACGTACACAGGGTCTACGCGGTCCTCGCAGGAGTGGGCTTGCGGCCCGTCTACCCCGAGTGGGAAGGCTGACGCCCGCGAACTCATCGACAGACGACGAGCGCTGAACGGCCCCTAATCTCACCCGGCAATGACGACGATGAGTCTGCGGGGCCGTGCTCTCCTTCCACCCGGTAGAGCTCGATGTCGCTGGTCGCCGAGGGGCCGCTGATGTCGCCTCACAATTTTCGAAGACAGTCAACCCTCGTGGACTGCTCCGAGGATCATGAAGTGGAGGGCAGGCCGCCGACTGAGCGACCAGCGGTCGTGAGTTGGCGGCGCACTTCATCGATCGTGGCCATGATCTTGACGGTTTCCGAGTAGGTCTGGAGGCGTGACTCGGCTCGGCCCTCCGCGACGTATGACGCGAAGGCTGTGGCTTGATAGGCGTAGCCATCGCTCGGACCCTCGAGCTGCGGGTGACGCCATGTCGCGATCTCCCGCCGCCCCCACGGACCCACGGTGACCTTGAGCTCCGACGGGGCGAACCATGGGGCTGCAAACGCGACGCGACCTGCGGAGCCTGAGATCTGCGCGTCCGTCGGATGTGAGGCGACGAGCGAGGTTGACAGGAGTGCCGCCGCATCCTCCTCGTTCGACGTGAGCCAGATTCTTGACCAGACCCTTAACCGGACGGATTGCGGAGGAGGGGTGTCTGCACGCTGCCGCCAGTGCGGCCGCAACCGAACTCGCCCAATTTCGCGGCCCCTCGGCTTCTGGCACGCTCGGACCGACTCGGGTGTGGGCCCTAGTGCCGGGTCGGTGCGATGACAGGCAAGAGAGATGCTCACCCTTTCCGGGTGACGCCAGCCGTGCCCAAGGTGCCTACTGTCGACCTTGGCAGGACGAGAGCGAGGGAGAGGCCAACAACAGCGTGCTGGGCGGATCCCCGTGAGGCCGTGGTCGGAGCCCGACCCGGTGTACCGTCCTCCTGCGGAACGCACCCTGGAGGGGCGGGACACCGAGTTGCTCCTGCTCGACGACCTGCTTGCCGCAACGGCAGACTCGGGGCAGGTGCTGGTCCTCACCGGTGAGCCCGGTGTCGGCAAGTCCGTGCTGCTGGAACAGCTGTCCCTCCTCGCGCGGGACCGCGACTACCGGGTCCTCAAGGCCATCGGCATCCAGGCGGAGTCCCGCCTACCGTTCGCAGGCCTCCACCAGCTCCTGAGCCCGCTTCTGCACGACTGCGGCAAACTCCCCGGGCCGCAGAACACGGCTCTGCTCACCGCCTTGGGGATGGCGACCGGACCTCCCCCGAGCCTGTTCCTCACCGGTCTGGCTGCCCTCACCCTCCTGACCGAGCAGGCAGCGAGACAGCCCATAGTGCTCGCCGTGGATGACGTGAACTGGCTCGACCAGCCCACACAGACGGTGCTGGCGTTCGTGGCTCGCCGCCTCGGCAGCGACCCCGTGTCGCTGGTCGCCACCGTCCGGACGGGGCAGGAGCACCACCTGGCCGACGTGCCGGCCAGTCACCACGATGTCCGGCCCGTCACCGACTGGGACGCTGGACGCATCCTGGACAAGGTGCCGCGACGACTCTCAGACGAGCACCGGCGAGCCGTCCTGGAGGCCGCACAAGGCAACCCATTGGCACTGGTCGAGCTCGCAGCCGCGTGGCGGTCATCGCCTCACCAGCGCGTCACCGAGGCTCCTTTCGAGCCGGTGGCGCCGACCACCCGCCGACTGCAGGAGTCCTTCGCCGGAAGGGCGGCAGCGCTGCCGTCCGTCACCCGGGACCTCATTCTTGTGGCGGCAGTCGGTGACTCGCCAGCCCTGGCGGAGATCCTGGGCGCGACTCGTCACATGGTCGGCGCTCCCATCGCGGCCGATGCCGCCGACGCCGCGGTGTCTGCCGGACTGGTCCGCTGTGACGAGCTCGAGCTCGGCTTTCGGCACCCGTTGGTGCGCTCCACGTTGCTCGCTTCGGAGACCGCAGGTCGTCGGCAGAGGGCGAGGTTGGCCTGGGCCGCCTTCCTGGACCACGAGCCGGACCGCCGCGTGCGGTTCCAGGCGTCTGCGGCGACAGGCCCGGACGAAGCACTGGCATCAGCCCTAACGGATGTTGCGGCCCGGTCCCGTGGCGTTGGCGCCGTGCTCGACGCGGTCATGGCGCTGGAGCTGGCGGCGAACCTGACCCCGGACCGGCACCTGCGTCAGCAGCGGATGCTTGAGGCGGCAGAGGAGGCGTTCGGGCTCGGCCGGGCCGAGCTGGTTCGTCGGATGGTGGCCAAGGCCAGTCGCAACCCGCTGAGCGACCTGGACCGAGCCAAGGTGACCTGGCTGGCTGAGCTCTTCGACGACGGTGACCCGCGCGATGCCGTACGCGTTCACCAGATGGTGGCCAGCGCGCGCGATGCCTCCACGGCCGGTGAGGTGTCGCTGGCGCTCAACCTGCTCTATGGCGCTGCCGTGAGGTGCTGGTGGAGCGGGGCTGGTGCCGACGACCGACAACTCGTGGCGGGTGCCCTGGCCGGACTCGGCCGTGACCGTGACCCGCAGAGCCTCGTGGCGCTTGCGGTCGCGGAGCCAGTGTCCGCTGGAGCTGCGGTCCTGCGCGTCCTGAGGGACCCGCCACCGGTCCTGTCCGACGACGCCGACGCCCTGAGGGCTCTTGGTCAGGCCGCCTGGGCTGTCGGTGACAGTCCGCGGTGTGTCGACCTCCTCGAGCGCGCGTCGCTCCTCATGAGGTCCCAGGGGCGGCTCGGCGTGCTCGTCCACGTGCTGTCCATCCAGGCCAACGCCTGCGTGACGCTCGGGGAGTGGGTCAGGGCGGAGGAGGCGCTAGCGGAGGCGATCCGCCTGGCCCGCGAGACCGACCAGCCGATCTGGGAGGCGGGTTCGCGCAACGTCGCCGCGATGCTGGCCGGCCTCAAGGGACACCCGGATGTCGATGCCGGCTTCACGGCCGACATCGAGTCGTTCGCGCGTGCGCGTGGCCTGGCCGACCAGCTCGCATGCGTGGGCCTAGCGCGCGCCTTCACGTTCGCCGGGCAGGGACAACACGGCCCGGCGTGCGACGAGCTCCTCCGCGTGTTCGACCCCACGTCGCCTTACCACCACGAGCGGGAGTCCCTCCATGGGCTGATGCTCCTGGCCGAGACCGCGGTCCAGGCCGGCCGCGTCGGGGAGGCTCGGGAGGTTCTGGCGCGCATGGAGGAGCTCGCCGAGCGAACGCCCTCGCCGTTGCTGCACGCCCACCTCCTCTACGTCCGCCCCGTGCTGGGACCGGACGAGACCGCCGAGGAGCTCTTCGTGCACGCTCTCGAGCAGGATCTGTCCCGCTGGCCCTGGGTGCAGGGCCGCCTCCACCTGGCCTACGGGGTGTGGCTGCGGCGCCATCGGCGAATCGTCGACTCCCGCCAGCCGATGCGGGAGGCCCTGAGCCTGCTGACCGAGCTCGGTGCGACCCACTGGGCCGCGCGGGCGCAGAACGAGCTACGTGCGTCGGGGGAGCGCCTGCCGGAGCTGGCCCCGCAGCCGGCGGACGTGCTGTCGGCGCAGGAGCTGCAGATCGCACGGCTGGCTGCTCGCGGGCTGACGAACAAGGAGATCGCCGAGCACCTGTTCTGCTCCGCCAGGACCGTGTCCTCCCACCTCTACCACGCCTTTCCCAAGCTGGGCATCACCTCCCGCAGCCAGCTGGCGACCCGGTTGGGGCTGATGGCGGAGGACGACGGCGAGCTCGTGACCACGGCCTGACCGCGATGTCGTCAATGGTGTCTCACGACGCGCCCACCCTGCTCCGTGAGCAGGGGTGCCAGCTCCTTCCACTCGGCGACCGGGGCCTGTCCCCCGGGCCCCCCGCGCACCTGCGGGTCGGAGCTCAGGACGTGCAGCGCGACGTGGTCCGCTCCTGCGTCGAGGTGCTCGCGGACCCGGGCCGCGACGTCGTCCACGCTGCCGTGGGCCACGAGTGCGTCGATGAGCCGGTCACTGCCCCCGGATACGAGGTCCGCCTCGGTGAAACCCAACCGCGCGAGGTTCGACCGGTAGGCGGGAAAGCCGATGTACATGCCGACGCCCGCCCTGGCGACGGCGCGGGCTGTCGCCGCGTCGGTGTCCAGCACCACGGCCTGGTGGGGAGCGATGATGGGCATGGGACCCAGGCGTCGCCTTTCCCGGTGGACGTAGGCCGGTGGGACCAGGAAGGGGTGCCACCCCGCGCTGTGGGCGGCGGCAACGTCGACCATCCGGGGGCCCAGGGCCCCCAGGATCCGGCGGTGTACGGGGACCGCGTCCGGTATGCCGTCGAGCTCCTCGAGGTAGGCGCGCATGGACTCGGTGGGCGTGCCGTAGGACCTCCCTGCTAGGGCGGCCGCGTGGGGGTTGCTGACCCCCAGCCCGACCAGGGCCCGCGGTCCGTGCCGCCGGTCCAGAGAGGAGAGTCGCGTGCCGAGCTGCTCGGCGGTCTGGCTCCAGATCGACAGCACGCCCAGGGCGACGGTCGCGTTGGGCGCGGCGGTGAGCAGAGCGTCGACGTCGTTCAAGACGTCGTGCCCGTCCAGCCCCGGCACCCACATGGCCTGGGTACCCATGTCGTCGAGCGCGCTAACGGCCTCCAGGGTCTGCGGGCTGGGGGACCTGAGCTCCATGGCCCAGATGCCCACGGGGCCGAGGGGTGGGCCGGGGGCCTGTGCCTCACCCACGTTGACCACCGCTGACCGCTTCCATTGGCGACACTTCGCTAGTCGTGCCGTTCCGCAGGAAGGTGAGCAGGTCCCGGTTGAACTCCTGGGCGTACTCGCCGGCGAGGCCGTGCGGCCGCCCGGGGTACACCTTCAGTGTGGCGTCGGGCAGAAGCGTCGCCGCCTTGTGGGCGGAGGCGCCGATGGGCACGATCTGGTCGTCGTCGCCGTGGGCCACCAGCACGGGGACCGTGATGCGCCGGAGGTCCTCGGTGAAGTCGGTCTCGGAGAAAGCCTCGATGCAGTCGAGCGCTCCCTTGTGCCCGGCCTGCATGGACCACTGCCAGAACGCCCGCCGCATCCCGTCAGTGAGGGTGCTGCCGTCCCGGTTGCCGCCGTAGAACGGCACCGTCAGGTCGTAGTAGAACTGCGATCGGTCCGAGCGCACCCCCTGTCGGATTGCGTCGAACGCCTCGATGGGCAGTCCGTCTGGGTTGGCGTCCGTCCTGAGCATCAGCGGCGGGACGGCGCCAAGCAGGACGGCCTTGGCGACGCGGGACGTGCCGTGCCGGCCCATGTAGCGCGTGACCTCCCCGCCCCCAGTGGAGTGGCCGACGAGCACGGCGTCGTGCAGGTCGAGCTGCTCGATGAGCTCGGCGAGGTCGTCGGCGTACTGGTCCATGTGGTTGCCGTGCCATGTCTGGTCCGAGCGTCCGTGGGAGCGCCGGTCGTGGGCGATGGCCCGGTAACCGGCCTCGGCGACCAGCACCATCTGCTCGTCCCACGCGTCGGCGTTCAGTGGCCAGCCGTGGCTGAACAGGACGGGAGGGCCGGACCCCCAGTCCTTGTAGAAGATGCTGGTCCCGTCCTGTGTGGAGATGCTGGGCATGACGGTTGCTCCGTTCGAGGGGTCTGGTTCTAGGAGTGGGGGAGCGAGTCCGGGCAAGGACCTGCTGCTCGGTTCAGGCGGAGACGCCGTCGGCCACTCGCGCGGCCGCGAGGATCGTGTCCGCGGTGCGTTCGGGGTGGGTGACGCCGACGACGTGGGAGGCGCCGGGTACCTCGATGGCGGTGTGGGCGCCGGCGCGGTCGGCCATGAAGGCGTGGGCCTGGGCGGGGATGTTGTAGTCGATCTCGCCCCAGATGAACCAGGAGGGGATGGTCTTCCACAGCGGGTCGGGGCCGAAGGGTTCGGCGAGGGCGGACTCGGCGATGGGGCGTTGGCTGGTGGCCATCTGGGCGGCCTTGCGGTCGCTGACGTCGGCGCAGAACTGGTGGTGGTACTTGTCCTGGTCGATGTAGAGGTCGCGTCCTCCGGTGGCCAGGTCGACGAAGGTGAGGGTGGTGCCGAGGGTGCTGCCGGGGAACTTGCCGGACAGCTCGGCGCAGGACTCTCCGACTTCTCCGGCGAAGGCGGCGACGTAGACCAGGGCGCGGATGTCGCCGGCGGTGCGGTCGGTGTTGGAGATGACGGCGCCGCCGTAGGAGTGTCCGACCAGGACGACGGGGCCGTCGAGGGTGGCCACGACGTCGCTCAGGTAGCGGCTGTCGGTGGCGACTCCGCGCAGGGGGACCGCGACGCTGACCACGCGGTGGCCGCGGCGCTGGAGGATGGTGACGACGTCGTCCCAGCTCGAGGACTCCGCGAACGCGCCGTGCGCCAGGACGATGGTCGACTTCATGGCTGTGCCTTTCTCGGTGGGGTGGGTGGTGCAGGGGTGCTCGGTGGGTCGACGAACGTCGACAGGGGCTGGTCTGCCTCGACGAGGTAGGTCGAGAGCATCTGACCGGTGACGTCGCCGACGTCCCGGGCGTTGTGCGGCGTGCCGGGTGGGATGAGGAAGCCGTCACCCGCGTGTAGCAGCAGCGTCGTGTTGTCATGCCGGCGCATCTCGACGGTGCCGGCCACGATGAAGCCGACCTCCTCGCCCGGGTGGGTGTGCCAACCGGACTCGACCCCCACTGGGATCTCGGTGAGGACCTGCACGATCAGGCGGCCAGGAACGGAGGAGCGGCTCCGCTGCAGCTCCGTCCGGGTCAGCTGGCCGGAGAGGGCGTCGGCCGGTGGCGGCAACGGCGAGGTCATGACGCCCCGCCGGAGCGTTGGGTCGCCCGCGCTGCCGCCGCTATCACCCCGGCGGTGCGTTCGGGGTGGGTGACGCCGACGACGTGGGAGGCGCCGGGTACCTCGATGGCGGTGTGGGCGCCGGCGCGGTCGGCCATGAAGGCGTGGGCCTGGGCGGGGATGTTGTAGTCGATCTCGCCCCAGATGAACCAGGAGGGGATGGTCTTCCACAGCGGGTCGGGGCCGAAGGGTTCGGCGAGGGCGGACTCGGCGATGGGGCGTTGGCTGGTGGCCATCTGGGCGGCCTTGCGGTCGCTGACGTCGGCGCAGAACTGGTGGTGGTACTTGTCCTGGTCGATGTAGAGGTCGCGTCCTCCGGTGGCCAGGTCGACGAAGGTGAGGGTGGTGCCGAGGGTGCTGCCGGGGAACTTGCCGGACAGCTCGGCGCAGGACTCTCCGACTTCTCCGGCGAAGGCGGCGACGTAGACCAGGGCGCGGATGTCGCCGGCGGTGCGGTCGGTGTTGGAGATGACGGCGCCGCCGTAGGAGTGTCCGACCAGGACGACGGGGCCGTCGAGGGTGGCCACGACGTCGCTCAGGTAGCGGCTGTCGGTGGCGACTCCGCGCAGGGGGACCGCGACGCTGACCACGCGGTGGCCGCGGCGCTGGAGGATGGTGACGACGTCGTCCCAGCTCGAGGACTCCGCGAACGCGCCGTGCGCCAGGACGATGGTCGACTTCCGGGGTCTGCCGTGCCCCAACTCGTGGGTCCCACCGGTTCCGCCGGCAGCCTGTGCGGGTATCGCGCGCAGGGTGGCCGTGAGGCCGAGCGCCACACCGGTGGCCGCCGTCGCGTGGAGCAGGGTGCGACGACTGAAGTTACCGCCGTTGGCCCCGGGTGCAGGTGCCGGGTCGGAACCCGGGGTGGACGGGTGCTGGGGGCTGGGGCCGGGTAGCGGGTTCATGGCTGTCCTGTCTGCGGGAGGTATGCGGCGCACGCGGGTGCGCTGCCGCTGGGTCACCTCTCGACAGTGGCTCCGGGACGGAGCCGAGGCATCAGCTTGATGACTGTCGTTGCCGCACTTGCGCGTCCAACAGCCCGGATAACGCCCGGTGATTTGCACGGGTGGCGGCTGGAGCCATGGACGGGTGCGGCGGCAGCCCCAGACGGCTAGTGGCCGCCGACCGTTTGCAGCGCGAAGAACGCCTTAAGCGCGATGTCGACGGACTCGTGGAGCTCCTCGGCGCTGGTGCCCGCGGCGGCATGGACCGCGTTTCCCTCCGCCACCACCATGACGAACCGGGCGAGGGCCACGGGGTCGCTCTCTGCCGGCAAGTCGCCGTCAGCGATGGAGCGTGTCAACCTGTCCGCGAGGGCGCGCTCGCCGGTCAGCCGGCTGGCGGCCAGGAAGTCGGCGATGGCCTCGTTGCCCGCCCCGCAGGCCGTGCCCCCCTGGACGGTCAGGCACCCAGCAGGTCGGTCGGCGCGGGTCACCGCGTCGACATTGCGGTGGAGCAGCGACGTCACCACGTCGGCAGCGGTGGGCTGCTCCAGTGCCTCGCGGGCGTAGGCCATGTCGACCTCCGCGTAGCGGGCCACCGCAAGGCGGAAGAGCTGCTCCTTGTTGCCAAACGCGGCATACAGGCTCGGGCGGTTGATGCCCATTGCCCCCGTCAGCTCGTCCAAGGAGGCGCCTTCGTACCCGTGCTGCCAGAACACCTCGATGGCGTGGTCGATGGCCGTGTCCGTGTCGAACCCACGGGGCCTTCCTCGTCCAGCCATCACACATCCGTTCCCGCTCGCGTCGCACCAGAGTACACGTTTCAGACTGAACGGTACAGATTTGGGGAATGAACGGGACTCGGCTTACCTTCTATGTGTACCAATCGATACACAAACAAGGAGACAAGCATCATGGGACAGCTCGAAGGCAAGAACGCACTGGTCACCGGGGGCACGTCGGGCATCGGCCTGGCCGCCGCCCGCCGCTTCGCCGCGGAAGGCGCCCACGTGTTCATCACCGGTCGACGCCAGGAAGCGCTCGACCGGGCGGCAGCGACAATCGGTGACCACGTCACGGCAGTGCGTGGCGACGTCAGCAAGCTGGAGGACCTCGACCGGCTGGTCGAGGTGGTCAGCAGCCACGGCGGTGGGCTCGACGTGGTGATGGCCAACGCCGGCGGTGGCGAGTTCGCGCCACTGGGCGCCATCACGCCGGAGCACTACGCCGACACTTTCAACGGCAACGTCGCCGGCACGCTCTTCACCGTGCAGAAGACCCTCCCGGTCCTCAACGACAGTGCGGCGATCGTGCTGGTCGGGTCCACGGCCGCGAGCGCGGGGACGCCCGCCTTCGGGGTGTACGCCGCGTCCAAGGCCGCGATCCGTTCGTTCGCCCGCACGTGGGCGGCCGAGCTGGTGGGCCGAAAGATCCGCGTCAATACCCTGATCCCGGGGCCGACCCAGACGCCCGGCGTCGAGGGCCTGGCACCCACCCCGGAAGACACCCAGGGGCTGCTCGACCACCTGGCCTCGACGGTCCCCATGGGCCGCATGGGTCAGCCGGAGGAGATCGCCAGCGCGGCGCTCTTCCTGGCCAGCGACCAGAGCAGCTTCATGACCGGTGCGGAGATCTTCGTCGACGGAGGCGCCGAGCAGATCTGACCGCGACGTACGCCCGGGGGGTCGGGACGTCAGCGGCCCCCGCTCGAAAGCCTCGAGCGGGGGCCATGCCTTGACTGCGCTGCTTGCGCTGCCTGCGTCAACGCAGGGCGGCGAAGCAGGCCCGGAGCTCGGAGACAAAGAGCGCCGGCTGCTCGAAGGCTGCGAAGTGGCCCCCGGCCCCGATGTCGTCGCTGAAGTAGACGAGGTCGGAGTACGTCCGCTCGGCCCAGATCTTCGGGGCCCGGTAGATCTCCTTCGGGAACACGCTGACGCCGACCGGCAGGTCGAGCTTGATGGTGACGAAGTCGTCCCCGAAGCTCTCCGCATACAGGCGTGCTGACGAGGCCCCGGTGTCGGTCATCCAGTACCAGGCGATGTTGTCCAGGACGCGGTCTGGACCGAGGACCTGCGCGGGTTGCTCGTGGGTGTCCGACCATGCGCCGAGCTTCTCGTAGATCCAGGCCGCCTGGCCAACGGGGGAGTCGGCCAGGGCGTAGCCGATCGTCTGCGGGCGGGTGGCCTGCAGCGCGGCATACGCGGACTCCGTAGTGCCGTACCTGGTCAGGGCTGCTAGCGCGGCGTCCTCCGCCGGGGTCGTCGCCCCGGCCAGTGGCGGTGGCGCGAAGAGAATGGGCAGGTTCAGGTGGATGCCGAGGAGGCCCGCCGGCCGCTGCTTCCCCATCCAGGTCGTCACCCCGGCGCCCCAGTCGCCGCCCTGGGCCACGTACCGGTCGTAGCCGAGCCGGTGCATCAGGACGTCCCAGGCCTCGGCAATCCGCGGCAGGCCCCAGCCGGGCTCGGTCGGCCGGTCGGACAGCCCGAATCCGGGGAGAGACGGGACCACGACGTGGAAGGCCTGCTGCGGCGTGCCACCGTGGGCAGTGGGGTCCACCAGGGGGCCGATCGTGTCGAGGAACTCCACGACCGACCCGGGCCAGCCGTGGGTCAGGATGACGGGCAAGGCGTCTGGGTGCTTCGACCGGACGTGGAGGAAGTGGATCCCGAGCCCGTCGACGGACGTGCGGAAGTGGCCGAGGTCGTTGATCCGACGTTCGAGGACCCGCCAGTCGTAGCGACGACGCCAGTGCTGTACCAACGCTCCCACCTGGTCTGCGGGAGCGCCTTGGGACCAGTCTGTGACCGGGGCCGGCGAGGGCAGCCGGGTGCCGGCGAGCCGGTCCCGCAGGTCTTTCAGCTGCGACTCGGGGACGTGCAGCCGGACAGGCTCGACCTCGGTCGTGGCCGGCGCGACCAGAGGTCGGCCCGAGCGGTCCGTGGGCACGGCTGCAGCTGCCCTTCGAGGAGCTGTAGTAGTGAGACCGGCGACGGTGAGGCCGGCCAGGGCCGCGGCACGGACGACTGAGCGGCGGGCGGACAGGGTGCGGTCGGGTGCCGAGACCGGCGCAGAGACGGGTTGGGTGTTCATCTGCAGACTCCTGGTGGGAGGGGGTGGTGGTTGGTGGAGCGCTGCGGCTCGCCGGACCGCCTCGCTCGGCGGTCAGCGCAGCGGCTCGAAGGTGGCCCTCAGCTCCTGCGCCAGCACCAGCGGGACCTCCCAAGCGGGGAAGTGGCCGCCCTCCGGGGCGCGGCTGAAGTGGGTCAGTTGAGGGTAGGTGCGTTCGGCCCAGACCTTGGGCGTGGTGACGATGTCGGCCGGGAAGGCGGTCACGCCCACCGGCAGCTGCAGGCGCGGGACGGGCCAGGTCGGGTCCTCCCAGAAGAACCGGGCCGACGAGGTGGCCGTCCCGGTCAGCCAGTAGAGCGTGATGTTGTCGAGGACTGAGTTGCGCCCTAGCACCGCGTCCGGGTCGTGCGGGCTGTCGGTCCAGGCGGCGAGCTTCTCGTAGATCCACGTCCCCAACCCGACTGGGGAGTCCTCCAGTCCGTACCCCACCGTCTGCGGGCGTGTGGTCATCTGGAACGCGTGTGCCGAGTCGCTCGCCCGGTATGCAGCTAGCTGTGCCAGCGCATCGGCCTCCTCCGGCGTATAAGGCGCGATGGCCGGGGGGTCGAACAGACAGGTGGGGAAGCTCGTGTGCATCCCCACCAACGCCGGCGAGCGCAGGGCAGCCAGGGCGTGGGTCACGGCTGAGCCGAAGTCACCTCCGGCGGCGACGTAGCGGCGGTAGCCGAGTCGTCGCATGAGCTCCTGCCAGGCGCCGGCGGTCCGCTCGACGCCCCACCCACTGGTGGACGGGATGTCGGAGAAGCCGAATCCCGGCAGGGACGGCATCACGACGTGGAAAGCCTGCGAGGGCCGGCCGTCGAACGACGTCGGGTCCACCAACGGCCGGACCAGCTTGACCAGCTCGAAGACCGAGCCGGGCCACCCATGGGTGATGATGATCGGCAGCGCATCGGCGTGCCGGGACCGCACGTGCAGGAAGTGGATGCCCAGGCCATCGATGCTCGTCCGGTACTGGGGGAAAGCGTTGAGGACCCGTTCGCCGCGGCGCCAGTCGTAGTCGCGGAGCCAGTAGTCGACCAGCCGGCGAGCCCGCACAAGTGGGACGCCTTGCGCCCACCCCGGAAGCGTCTCCGCGTCCGGCCACCTCACCAGCGCAAGACGGCGTCGAAGGTCGTCGAGCGCAGCCTCCGGCACGCGGGACCGGAACGACGCGATGTCCGTGGTGGCTCGTTCGAGGACCAGCGACGACGAGCCGCGGTCCGGGTGCAGGTCCACGAGTGGGGGCGCAGCGAGCAGTGTGAGACCACCTGCTGCACCGAGCCGCAGCGCATCCCGTCGGCTGACCCCTTCGGGGCCCGGTGTAGTACGAACCGTGCGGTCCATCGTCGCGGTGTCCATGGTGGCTCCTCCGTGTGGTCGATCGTCGACCCCAACGCTGCCCGTCTGCCCGCACGGTGCCATCAGTCGCGCGACTGTGAGCCCCCTTGAATCAGGTCCCTCAGATGAGGCCCATCCGTTGAGCCACCTCTACCGCGTCGCGACGTGAGTGCACCTGGAGCTTGCTGAAGATCGACCGAACCTGGGTCTTGATCGTGTTGGGGGTCACCTGCCGGGCTGCCGCGAGCTCCGGGACGGACAACAAGGAGGAGAGGTCGCGAAGTAGCGAGAGCTCGACCGGAGAGAGGGGCCGGGACAGGACCGGCCCGAGGGCGTAGGTCCTACCCGGCCCCTCCTGGAGTTGGCGGGACGTCCGGAGGACACGCTCCACGAAAGGTCCATGACGACCGAACCGTTGTCGCCCGGCCGCGAGAAGACCAGGGACCTCGGGGGCCACCTCCAGCATGAGGCGGACGGTGTTGCGGGGCCCGGCCAAACTGACGGCCTTCGTCACCGCCTCGTGCGCCGACGTGGGGCGGCCGGTCCGCGCGGCGATGGCGGCGGACAGCAGCCACGCTGTGATCGTCGTGGTGACCACGACGGCGGATTGGTGTCCTTGGGTGACGGGGCCCAACAGGCTTAGCGCATCCCGGTGCTCGCCCAAGTGGGCCTGGAGAGCGGCCAGCATGACTACGGGTTCGGCCTTCCCAGGGAGCAGCCGGTCGGTGAGGGCGATGGCCCACTCGGCGAGGTCGAGCTCGCCCACGAGCAGGGTCATCCGCTCGAACTCTCGGGTCTCGTACGCCACGAGCGCCTCCGGGTAGGCGTGTCGGGACAAGGCGTCGATGTCGAGGCGTCGTGCCACTACGAGCTCTCGACGGCGCGCCGTCTGGGCCCGGTCGAACTCGACGTAGAAGGCGAGGGTCTCGGCGCTCCGCGCCGTCGCGTCGTCGGCCCCGTGGGTCGTGACGCCCGTCTCCGTCAGGCCCGCCCGGACGGCCGACAAGGCCCGGTTGCTCAGGTGCGACGCCGACTGCAGGTCGTAGGTCTCGTAGGCCGCGGCCGCCGCGAGGGTGTAGGCGAACGCGAGCTGGGGGCGGCCCGACCACCCCCGCTTGGCCGCGACGTCGATGCCGATCTGGGCCCACTTGGTCATTGCCGCGAAGTCCCCGAGGCGGGCTGCGACGCGTGACAGGGTGACCATGCACTGCATCGCCACCAGGTCTCGGTGGAGGCCCTCGGCCAGGCGCAGGGCGTCGGTCATGACCTCCTGCGCCTCGACCAGCCGTGCAGCATCCGCCAGGTAGGTGCCGAGCATCACGAGCTCGGCAAGCTCGAGGTCGCTCTCGGCCTTGGACCGCAGCCGCGGCGCGGTGGCGGCGCGCTGGTGGGACGCGCGGTGCACGAGCAGCTCCTCCACCTCGGGAGTCGTCGCCACTGCGCCGCGGAGGCGGTCGATGTCCAGACGGGCCAATCGGGACAGCCGCCTCTCCAGCGCCGGGTCGGGGGCCAGGGCGTCCAAGGTGGCTCCGGTGGCGTACGCCAAGAGGGCGTCGGCGCGGTCCAGGTCGCCGTCTTCGGCCTGGGCGAGGGCCAGGACCGCGCCGACCACCGGGTCGGACAGCGTCGACGGAGGGGCTTGGGCGAGGGCGTCGACAAGGACACCCTGCCGCCCCTCCAGGACCATGCCGATGCCGTGCTCCGACAGCACCGTACGGATGTGGGCCGTGTCCCGGGACGCCACGGCATGCGGCAGAGCCTCGTCCACCAGCCCCTTCGCCTCCAACCAGCGCGAAGCCTGACCCTGGAGGACGAGGAACCGTTCCGGCTCGGTGCGCTGGAGCTCGGCTGCGAGCTGCGAGCGCAGCAGCCGGTGGTAGCGGTAGGCGGTGCCGTGACCGTAGACCCGGGTCACGAAGGGGTGCTCTCGTGCCAGAGTCGCGAGAAGCGCCCCGGCGTCGGCCCGGCCGCTCAGCTCCTCGGCCAGCGGGACGTCCAGCTCTGGCACGACACTGGTCGCCCGGAGGACCAGGGCCGTGGGACCGTCCAGCTCGCCCAGGACCTCGTGGGTGAGGTAGCTCGCCAGCGACGCGTCGTCGACGGCGAACGAGCGCAGCACCCCCTCGATCGGGCGGCCGGCACCCAGGGCCAGGCACGCCAGTCGCAGGCCTGCTGCCCAGCCCTCGGTGAGGCGCACCAACCCCTCGAGCTCTGCCGTCCCCAGGCTGAGCCCGTGCCCTCGAAGGAGCTCCCTCGCTTCTGATAGCGAGAACCGGAGGTCGCCGTCCCGGACCTCGAGCACCTCTCCCGCCAGCCGGAGCCGGTCCAGGCCGAGGGCGGCCAAGGGATCGGACCTGCCCCCGAGCGCGATGGTGAGCCCGGCGCGGGACTCGAGGACCAGCTCCTGGACCACCCGGCGACACTCCTGTGTCCGCAGGCGGTCCACCTCGTCGAGGACCAACCAAGCCAGCGCTGGACGCGGGGCGGGAGGCGTCAGATGCCGCGTCGAGTCGAGCGCTGTCGTCAGCACTGTGCGTAGCACCACGGGGTCGTCGTGCCCGGGGGCCAGCGTCACCCAGGCGACGTCGGTGCCTCCGGAGAGCAGGCGACGGGTCCAGGCGCCGAGCAGTGTGGTCTTGCCCGCGCCCGGCGCCCCGGACACCGCAACAACCCTTTCAGGAGGTACGACGGCGGGCGGGCCGCCGGCCAAGAGTTCCAGACGAGGGCGTTCGACGAGGCTGGGTGGGGGCGGGGGAGCGTCGTTCCTCGTCCGTGCAGCCGCGTCCGACCTCGTCGGCATCACACGCCCATCACGCCCTTCATGGTGACACCCATGGACCCGTGCCGCCACGAGGCGGATTGGCCACCCAGGAGCCGGCAAGCTCGGAGGGGGCTGATGCCCGGAGCGAGGCGGACGCGGGGCCGGCGTGTTATGACCCAGACCGGCCCCGCGCGTTCACGTCAGGCGACCTCGCGTGCCACCCTCACCCCCGGTGCCGAGCGCCGCTGGTGCCTCGGTCCAGGGGGCGATCTGCAAGAAGAGCGGGGAAACGCCGTGACACCTCCAATGTCCGGGGGCGCACCCCCGTCGCCATCGGTCATCTGACTACACCTGCGAGGGAGGCCCCAGCTGGATGCCCACCGCGGCGTTCTCCGCGGGAGACGCATTCCAGTACCCGCGGCTAGCGGACTCGTCCAGGAACTGTTGCAGCTCCTCGGCCGTGGGTGGTCGCCTGGCGTCCTCGACCCCCGAGAGCGGTATGCCGATGCTCGTGAAGAACCCGGCCATGGTGGGCGTCGAGAGGATGAGGATCCGGCAGGGCTCCTGACCGGTGTTGCGGAACGCGTGCCGAGCGTCCGGTGGCACGTGGAAGATCTGTCCGGAGGCGAGCTGGGTCCACACCGGCTGCTCGTCGTGCACCGTGAGGGCCTGCACCCCGCCGGAGAGGATCACGAACGTCTCGGGGTCCCCGTGGGCATGCATCGGGATGGTGACGTCCGGGGGCACCAACCCTCGCAGGACCGCCGGGGCGCTCGCGGCCGAGTCGAGTGAGGTGAGCACCTCGATGGTGGGACCGAAGACGTCACGCACCTCGGGCGTGCTCCGACTGATGACCGCGCCGGCTGACCTCGGGTCGAAGCTCATGACGCGCACCTCCGACCGGGGGGCGGGGTGTGGCTGGCAACAACGGTGCTGAGCATGGTTCGAACCTCCGTGGTCTGGGCGTCCTCGAGACGACACCGGACGGGCGAGCAGGACCGGTCCAGCGTGCGACCGCCGACCACTGCAAAGCATCGGTACGGCGACTGCCGAGGATGCAGTCAGGAGACCGATGGCGTTGGCCCGCAACGGTGGACACGATCGCCACAGACGTCGCCTCGCGACCCCACGGCGAGGGACGCTGCTTCGAGGACGGAGACCTGGCAGTGGACCGGACACAGTCGCCCCACCCGCCCGCAGATGGCGCGATGACCGAGGGTGCGGCGGGAGAGGGCCGGCTGACCCGGAGGGACTGGTGGGCACTTCTCTCCCTCTCCCTCGGGTCGTTCGCGGTCGTTGCCGCCGAGTTCGTGCCCGTCGGCATCCTGCCGGAGCTCTCCGAGGAGCTTCGGGTCTCGGTGGGGACGGCAGGCCTCTGCGTGCTCGTGCCCGGGCTGGTGGCCGGCGTGAGCGCGCCGCCGCTGGTCGCCTGGCTCGCGAGCTGGGACCGGCGCCACCTGGTGCTCGCCCTCGGCCTGCTGCTCCTCGCCTCGAGCCTCATCGCGGCGTTGACCACTAGCTTTCCCGTGCTGCTCGCGGCCCGGGCGCTGGTCGGCCTCTCGCTGGGCGGTTTCTGGGCCGTGGTGCCGTCCCTGGGGTTCCGCATGGCTCCTCCGGGCTCGGGGCCGGTCGCCACGTCGGTGATCCTGGCCGGTATCTCGGTCGGCACCGTGGTCGGGCTGCCGGCCGGTCAGTACCTCGGCGAGGAGTTCGGGTGGCGCGCGGCCTTCTGGGCCACGGCGTCCCTCGCCCTGGTGAGCCTGGTCGTCCAGTCGGCGCTCGTCCCTCACGTGGAGCCGGTCACCAGCCTGCGGTTCCGCGACCTGGCCGGGGTGCTGCGGTCCCGGCTCGCCCGGGTGGGCTACGCGGCCACCGTGCTCGTGGTGACAGGCCAGTTCGCGGCCTCGACCTTCGTGAGTCCCTTCCTCATGGGTCCTGGCGAGCTTGACTCGTCTGCGCTGACCGGGCTGCTCACGGCCTACGGCGTCTGCGGCTTCGTGGGGACGCTCGTCGCCGGCCGGCTCCTCGGGCGCCACCCCGTCAGCACCACGGTGACGGCGATGGCCTGCCTTGCGCTCGCCATCGGGGTGCTTCCCGTGGTGGCCCGGTGGAATGGCGCCGTGGCCGCCGCCATGGCGTTCTGGGGGCTTCTGTGGGGCGTGATGCCGCTGTGCCTCCAGACCTGGATCATCCGTGCTTGGCCGCAGGCCCCGGAGGCTGCCTCGGCCGTGCTGGTCAGCGTGCTCCAGGTCTCGATCGCAGGCGGGGCGCTGGTGGGGGGCGTCGCGGTCGACCACCTGGGGCTGGCAGTGGACTTCACCGTAGGGGCCGCACTGGTACTGGCGGGCGCGGCGTACACGTCGGCCTCGTCGCGGGGGACCGGAGTGGGTGGGTGATGGTGAGCGCCGGACCAGTGGACGTGACGACGACGCGCAGGGCGACCGTCCGGAGAAGACGTACGGCCGACGGCCCCGGGCATCCGTGGCAGGTGCGCGTCACCGCGAACCTGTTCGGGATCCCTTTCGGCTGCGCGGGACTTGCCCAGTGCTGGACCGTCGCCCTTCGCGCGGGGGTGGTCGGGTCGTGGCCGGTGCACGCGGCCTGGTGCCTCACCACGACCACCTGGTTGGTCGTCCTGTGCGCCTACCTCGTGGACGCCGTCCGCCGGCACCGCCTGACCAGCGACATCTCGGACCCGGTCTTCGGTCCCTTCACGTGCCTGGCGCTGCTGGTCCCGATGATGATCGGGGTCTGGTTGGCCGACCTCGAGCCAGACTTGGGGCGTGTGACGTTCTGGGTGTCCCTCATCTCGGCGGTGGCCTACGGTGGGTTCCTGACCGGCCAGTGGGTCGTGAGTGAGCTGTGTCTCGACGAACTCCACGCGGGCTACTTCTTGCCCACTGTCGCGACCGGTCTGGTCGCCGCAGCGGCGAGCTCCGCGATGGGGTACGACGCTTTGGCGACGGTCATGTTCGGGTACGGGAGCCTCAGCTGAGTGGCCGTGAGCTCGTTGCTGTGGGCGAGGCTGCTCATCACCCCTGCTCTCCCGGCCGGGCTCGTCCCCACCATGGCGATCCAGGTGGCGCCGCCGGTGGTGGCGGGCAACGCGTGGTTCGTCATGAACCACGGCCGCGTGGACGGGGTGTCGCTCTTCCTCCTCGGGTACGCGTTGCTGATGGTGGTGGTCCAGCTGCGCCTGGTCCCGGTCTACTCGCGGCTCGCCTTCTCTCCCGGCTGGTGGGCGTTCTCGTTCTCGTACGCGGCCGCGGGCGCCGATGGCATGCGCTGGGCACTGGCGACCGGGAGCCCGCACAGCAGCCTGCTTGTCGCCGCGGTCCTCGGCGTGGTGACCGTCGGCATCGCCGGTCTGGCGCTCCGCACGGTTTGCTGGGCATGGCGGCCGGGGCCCTCGTCCGTTCCTCGGGACTGATGACCACCCCCTAACCGGCCGACCTCCGGGGTTTCGGTGAGGACTTTCTTCACTGGTTCAAGCGCGGCTTCGCCGCGAGGCCGGGGCCTCCGGCCCCGGCCGTGCCGGGCATGCGGCCTGGCGGCCGTTCCGGGCGCGGCCGGTCCCCTCGGCCCACGGCACGCGGCAGCGCCCGGGGCAGGTCCCAAGGCGCCGATTCAGCTTGGTCAGTGGGAGCGTCCACTGCGCTGATGACGGCAGGGGCCGGCGCGTGCCTGGCTGCCGCAAGCCCCAGCCCTCACCACCGGCATGGCGCCCGTTCTCAGACCCGTCCAGCCGACTTCCGTACCGGCATCGCAGCCGGACACCTCCCAGCCGAACGGGCTCGAGGTCACTGCGCAGACCCGCGAGGGCACCTCACGCTGTCGACCGACCAGTCTCGCGAGGCGTGTGCCCCCCGCGTGCCCCGGACCTTGCGAACAGGCCCACCCATGCAGTGATCCTGACGTCATCCGGAGCACGCCGACAACAACCGCGAAGGCCCAGGATGCCTTCGTGATGAGGATGTTCGCCGTCACATCTACACCCGACGGGAGGACGTTGCCGGTGGCGTCGATCGTCGCCGGGGCCCCCAGCACGAGCGAGGCCAGGTTGACCGTGTAGATACAGGCGTCCAGCATCGCTCCGCCACCGAGTTCTGCATTCCACAGCCGATGGTCGGGGTCGTACGGCATCTGCAGGCCGAAGTCGGCATGTACCAAGTGGGGGCGCCCGATCAGTCCCTCCGCGAGGATCTGTCGCAGGGTGTCGGACTGGGGCAGATATCGCGTCCACATGGCTTCCATGGCGAGGACGCTTGCCGCCCGTGCGGCGTCGGTGATCTCCTGGGTCTCGGCCGCGGACATCGCCATGGGTTTCTCGACGAGAACGTGCTTGCCCGCTGCGATCGCTTCCAGCGCGAGGTCCCGGTGGAGCGGGTGTGGTGTCGCTATGTAGACCGCGTCGACCTCGCCGTCCGCGATCAGCGCACCAGTGTCGGTGTAGGTCCGGGGGATGCCGAGTCGTGTCGCGACGGACTCCGTCTTGGCGGCATCTCGGGCTGCGAACGCCACGGCGCGCTGCGGCGTGTGTCTGTGCATCGAGCCGACGAACTGCGAGCCGATGCCGTGGTCGGATGACCGCATCTGGTCCGAACTGCAGGCCCGCGTCGGTGCCAACGGTCACGAGCTCGTCGAAGGCCCAATCACAGACCGGGCCGTTCTCAGGTTCCGAAGCTTCGTCAACGAGCCCATGCGCTACGGCAACATGCTGCTGGCTGGCGACGCCGCGCACACGGTCCCGCCTACCGGTGCAAAGGGACTCAACCTCGCCCTCGCCGACGTACGAGTCCTCGCGGAAGCGCTCGACAGGGCTTTGCGAAAAGGCGACCCCGACGCTCTCGGGGAGTACACCCAGCGCGCCCTTGTAGGGGTCTGGAAGTCCCAGCACCTTTCGTACTGGATGACCACGATGCTTCACACCCTCCCCGAAGCCACCGACTTCGATGTCCGTCGACAAATCGGAGAGAGCTTCAGTCCACCGTGGACTCAGCCGCCGGTTCTGCCTACCTCGCCGAGGGTTACACGGGGTGGCCGAACAGCGCCCCACGAACCGGCGCGCGCTGATTCCGGTAACCCGGACCGGTCCTCACGCACACGCCGACCGAGACCAACCATCAAGAAGAGGCACCACACTAGAAACGAGGAACCATGGCTAACCACGTGTACGGGCTTTCTGAGGTCGTAGGCACATCCCCAGACAGCATCGAAGCCGCCGTCAACAATGCGGTCGCAAGAGCAAGCACAACCCTGCGGAACCTGGACTGGTTCGAACTACAGGCAGTCCGGGGGCAGCTCAGCGATGGGGCCGTCGCGCACAGGCAGGTGACCGTGAAGCTCGGCTTCCGCCTCGAAGAGTAGGCGAGATCGACGCCTACAGGAGCATCACGGGCGCAGCCGCGCGGCGGCCCTGTCGGTGTCGGCACCTAACGTCAGCGTCAGAAGATCGACGCAGACGGAGGCGCACACGTGGGGAAAGCGGACGCACCACAAATCACCCACTCCAGCGAGCGTGTCTCCGGCCACGACAAGTGCGACCCGCAACCACCTGCCCTCGAACCTGCTCAGCCAGCGACCGTTGTGCTTTGGGACCTCGACAACGTGGATCCGGGCGTGTCAGGGCTCGACAAGGTAGGGGCAGCGCTGCGATCCCTGGCCGGGCCAAACACCTACCCTTTGGCGTCGGGATGCCCTTCGGTACTTCGCCGAGACGAGCCGACACTCATTCGGCTGGGGTACTTCATACTCCCTGCGCGCGCCCGTCGAAACGCGGCTGACGTACAACTGCTCAACGCAGCCTGGTGGCTGCGACGGCACGCAGGAGTGCAGCAGTTCGTCCTCGCAAGCGGCGACCACGGATTCTCGGCGCTGGCGCGCAAAGCAGACGTCACCGTTGTCGTACGGTCCAGCAACTCCGTCAGCCGCCGCCTCGCCAGTCATGCCACCACAGTCCTCACGGTGTAGTCCACCCAAGTCGAGCCAGCCTGAGTGGGGGACAGCTTGAACCGGCACCGACCGGTGAACGGACAACTCAGACAAGAACGAGAGCACCGTGCCGCTATCGGCATGGCAGTGACCGAGACGAACCAAGAAGTACGCCCATCGGCGTGGCCTGAGAACTGCCGCCGCCACTGCCAAGGCCGGGCTGTACAGCGAGTGCCGCCGCCTGCCGATGAACATGTACATGACCAGTCTCGACAACACGACAGAACCCACCACCGACACTAACCCCCGCGTCCCGGACGTCCCACAGGACCAGGAACAGACAGAAGCACCCTCACTCGGCGACGCTCGCCACCCCGCACGCCAGACACGCGAAGCAGTTCCGACCCGCGCCCTCCCCGGGTGGGCCATCGACCTCATCACCGACGGAGTCGCCGCCCCCGACCTCCGGCGCACCGGCAACCGAGCAGTCGTCGGAGCACTCATCAGCACCGCCATGAGCGCCCAGCACCACCACTGGTCAATCATGGAATGGGAAGCCGTCGTGCTCGAACCACAACGCCGTCTGATCACCCAACTACGCCGAGGAAGCACGCCCCGGCCAGAGACCCCCGCCCGCATCCGGCAAACGCTTCACTACGCCTGGGACCGAGCATGGGCTAACCGCACCACCAGTCCAGCCTGGGACCAAAACGCGGTTGCGCATGAGATCGACAGTCGCGTCGACCACGCCAAAGCAACCGCCGACGACCCCAACAACGCGCTGCTCGACTCAGACCGAATCGTCCTGCGTCACGCCGCCAACGAGATGAAGAACCGAGCCATGACCAGGGTCGCCCTCCCTTGGCGCGCAGTGTCCTCCGCGACGACTCTGGGGGAGCGCACCACCAAGAACGCCCTCGCGCGACTCGTCGCCCACGGAGCGCTCGAACTCGCAGAGCGAGGCAGGCCAAGCGGCCCGCGAGCAAAGAAGCAACGCGCCAACATCTACGAGGTCGCCCCCAATAGAAGCCGGGGGACCCGGCCTGTGGGACCACCCGGTGGCCAAAGTGGGACCTCCTCCAAGCCTCGCGTTGGGACCCCCCGCGGCCCTGTCCGTAAGGCAGCTCCACCTGCCGCAAGCGCACCAGGGGCACCGGGCATCCGGATCATCCGTCAGCCAAACGGGCAGATCATCCTCGAATCCGCCGCAACCGATCAAGGCGCTCTGATCGCCCTACTGACGACCTTGGTCTCAGGAGAGCCACCCCGGCCCATCGCCGCATAGTGGGCGGTCAACCAGAGGCCGTGGCCCGCCGATGCCTAGGGCAGGCGCCAGTGCCAGTGCCGAACCGCCGATGAACAGATCGCCATCAACCGAACGCCACGGAGAAGCCATGAACCCCGACCTCATCCGCCTCGCATACAACCTGATCGACACTGAGGTCGCTACGCAGTACGCATTCACGAACGACCCCCATGACCCACGCGAGAGCCTTCTCCGACGCCGGCAAGAACTGCGCGACGATGTCACAGGTTTGGTCCCTGAGGACCTGTGGTGCCTCGCGGAGGCGCTGACCGACCTCGCGTGTTCGAGCCTGCACAACCTTGTGTCGAGCGGAGAGGCCACGTACGGCGCCCTCGACCGTGGCTTGCGGCAGGCACTGGACACGCGGAACCTCCACGGGTTCGCCAACCCGCCGTGCTCCTTGCCTGAGACGGTCAGCCAGAGGCTAGGGCGAGACGACCGGCCGACAACCTGTCGAGATGCTCGCGGCATGGAGTGTTAGGACGTCGCGTCCAGGAACCCGGGGGAGTTTCTGACGATCCGTGCTGCAACGAGGTGACTGCCTGGGCTTCAAGGGCTCCAGGATTCACCCGTCACGAGTCCGCAGAGTGGGCGGTCGCGCACGTCCCCACCCAGACCGGTCAGGCCTGGGCGGCTGCCGGCTGGAGGCCCGATCAGGTATGCGAGTTGCTGAATAGGGAGACAGATCCTGACGTCGCTGTCCTGTGGACGCAGACGGGCATGGATCCGCGGGATGCCTTGGAACACGCGTACGGAGGCGCGACCCCCGAAGCGTTCCTCAACCGGTCAGCAGAAACCGATATCCCGTCTTTGACCGGTTGTGCCTAGGCGGTCGCTGTGACGAGACGGCGCCCGATCGAAGAGCACAGCCGAGACCGCGCCTCGCGGAGCACGCCGACAGTTTTGTCTTGGCTCGTCCCGCTGCGGACAACCCTCCCCGCTCCCTGCGCGGCCGGCGTTTCCCTTGTTGGTCAACCGTTCGTACGCGACCGCCGATAAGACGCCGGTCACGATCCACATCCGAACCAAGGAGCACCATGAATCAGGAAGCCCTGACCTGTCAGTGCGGAAACCCCGACCTCCGAGTTGAGGTGGACATGTCCGCTGTGATTGTCCTCGACCCCCAGGGGATTGCGTTGGAGTTCGAAGGGCACAGCACTCACCCGCGGGTCGGTGACGTGTACTGCATGAACTGCACCGCCCGGTCCGCGGCCCAATACCTTCCGAACGTCCCCTTCGACGCTAGTCATCAACTGGCCGTCGCATGGGCAGTGGAGGCACTTGAAGCCACGGCCGGGAGCCTGAGCCTTCGTGGCTAACGGGTGCGCCATACCTGGGCGGCGGGTTCCCACCCCAACGAAGGATGGGCGTTTGCTGCCGAGTCGCGCGCCCATCGGTACCAGTCGCGTTCGGCCATGTTTCTGATGGCGGACTTGCCATTGTCGGTCATCCGCACCGCACTCACAGCGCGTAGATCGGTTTCGCCCACTTCGTCGTTGCGGTCGCCAACCGGGCCGACGCGCACGCGCACTGGATCCAGATGTCCTTCTGGGCGCTGCAAATGCCCGGAGCTCGGGTGAGTTGGGATCCCTGTTGAGGTTGTCGATCCAGGACTCCCTTTCGATGCCCACGCCAGAACTGGTGCCGGGCGGCGGGGCCGAGATGTACGGCTCCACCGACGCGCGGGAGAGCCCGACGGCGAAACGGTTTGGCCTTTCCTCGCCGTAGAAGTCGCGCTCTTCCTGGTTCCACAGGCAGGTCTCCTCGAGACCGGCAAGGTCTTCGACCAGCTCAGCGGCGACGCGCAGACTGTCCTTCCAGCCGTGCTCCAGCCATTGACCTCGCGTGGAGTGGCTGGTCATCAGGAATCGTGCCCGCTTGCCCAGATGAGGTTCACGCCGTCGAGGGCTCGTCGGATGAGAGCGCCCGGACCCCGACTTCGGTCGGGCCTCGCCCGCAGCGACGAGCCCCGCTGGTTCAGCGTCCAGCGGGTAAGGCTCAGCCATGATTAGCCCCCAGACCGGGCACCAGTGCCGTCAGCTTCATCCGGGCGGACGACCAGTGCGAGCTGGGAGCCGAAGTAGGCGTCCGTCAGGACATCGTGGACGACCCCGACAGTCTTACCTGTTCGGGGGGCGCGGACCATTCCGCCCTGGCCGTACTAGATCCCGACGGCAGGTTCAGACTCTCGGGTCGTTGTCGAAGAAGGCTTGGGCCAGAGGCACCGGCACCGGCGGGATTCCCACCGCGGATGGCAGTCCCGAGGCCTAGGTCATATCGCCGAGGGGTCCCGGCCGGCGCTTCGAGCGCTGGGGAAGGCGGACAACAGTCGCTTGCGCTCCGACTTGAGATGCGACCGGATGGCCAGGGTGCGATATGCGCCAAAAGCGATCATGACGGCACCCAAACTCAACAATGCCCAGCGTCCCGTCTCGGTTGTTGTAAGAGCGAGAACGAGAGCCCCGTAGCCTGCGGCAGCCCATGCAGGTCCGGGCCACATCAGCCGGTCATTGAAGGCCTCGTTTGCAATGAGGTAATCAAGGTGCCTACGCCACTCCGCCTGGTACTCGCCGGGGACGACGTCGTCGATCTCCAAGGCTTCCTTCAGGCGCTGCTGAGTGGTGCGCGGGCTGAACGTGGCCCAAAGGGCTCCCACCGTTGCGCCGATCAGCGGACCCACAACCGCGATCAGAGCTAGCCAACTGTCCTTCGCCATTCGCCTAGTGTGACGGCCTGCTTAGCGTTACCGGTAGCGGCACGCCACAGAGTGGTGAGACGTGCGGATTGCGGCTGCTCGCGTGTCGCGCACCGCCCAAGCGTCGCACTAGCCGTGATCGTCTGGCCGCGCCGGCGGGGAGCACTCAGGCGGCGACGCGATGCGGGGGCAATTCGTTGCGAGCGCCCTGCAATCAGTAGGTCAACGACGCGCCAAATCCCGGCGGGTCGCTGGTCCCCGGTCTCGATGACCGTTGTCCGCCAGGCGAGTTGCTTCCGCCATGCGCGGCCGTGACACTGTCCTGCTTGTGGCGTCTTGCTGGTCACCACGCTCCGCGGTGCACGACCCCGTCGAAGGGCTGGTGATTGGTCGTGATGTCGTCACAGGGTCGGTGTGACCGGCCTCCTGAGGATCCCGCGGTGGGGTGCAACGGGTATCCGACACGGATCCTTCGAGGCGCGCGCGAAACCCCTGAGATGTGCAGACTCTTGGCCAATGCGACCCGCACCGCGCCCGCTGGCAACGGTTTGCGCTGGCACCCGGGGTCGGCGACGACCATCTCGTCGGCGTGCGGAGAAGAGTCCCTGCTCTGTCGATTCCTTGACTAGCCCTTTACCCCTTTGCCGCTCTCGGATGCCGTGAGCGGGTGCAGCATGTGGCCCATGGTGGTTCCACCGAAGGTGCTCGGCTCGCCAGTCGTTCTGCCCAGCTGAGTGTCTATCACGAACAGGGTATGCACCGTCGAAGCACTTGGGGGGGCCGGGTGGCAGTCAACGACAACACTTATCTGATGGCTCTGTGGACCACTCTGACCGTTGCCACCCTGGAGATGAGCGCCGCGGCATACCTCGGCAGGGCCCCAGAAGGTTTTCGCCTCCTGGGCGAGGGCGCGCACGTCATCCGTGAGGCTCTTGAGTGTGTTGAGCCTAAGTGCCGCGTCTCCGCTGTCGCGCTGCAATTAAGGCCCGGGTTCAGCGCCTCCCGGCAGGGCATGGGATTGGACCAGAACTCACGGCGCCGGGGTGTCCGCATAGCGGTGGTCGCGGCTCCCGAAGCTGGCAGGCGGAACCCGTTCCTGCGGGCCTCCCAGCGCCACGCCCGGCCCGGTCCATCGTACGGTTCATTCATCCTGTTGGATCGGGCCTGTGTCATTCTGCCGGGCCTTCCCACATGTACGGGGGGAGAAACCGCATGGCTGGGCACGAATCCCGAGCTCGTTAAGCTGGCGTGCCGCATCTGGGATGACACCTGGTCGCGCAGCGCAGACCCCGCTTCAGAGGGATGGCCGGACCTGTCCCAGCGCCAGCTCGCCATCGCCCAAGGTGTCGCGTCGGGGTCGACCCACGCAGCAATTGCCCGAGGTCTCGGAGTGAGCTTGCGGACCGTCGATGAGGAAGTCCGTCGTGTGCGCCCACACCTGACTGCCGTTATGGGGAGAGCCTGAGCGCCAGGGCGGCCATGCACACCGGCCCAGACAGCTCGAGCGACCGCTCGAGACACGGAATGGACCGGTGTGCTGCGGTCACCACCCCACGCGTACGCAGGCCCGTCCACGGTAGGCGTTGTTGGTGAACACGTATGCACAGGCGTACCCCTTCTTGGCGGTCCCATGCCCCCGGTACACCGAAGCGACCGTGTACTGCTGACCACTTCCGGCGGTCCCACCCGCGCTGGAACAGCCCGTGTTCGTGAACGCGCGTTCGGTGTACCAAGGATTGCTGTTCATGTCGAGGTACACCCAGTTGATGTAGTAGTTGCAGATCATGTCGCCGGTGGTCAGCTGGATCTTGGCTGACTGGCTCGTGATGTCCGTGCCGCTGCCGGTAATGGCATGCCTAATGACTCCGCTGTCAGTGCCGGCCACGTAGCCCCATGTGTTGCCATCGGCACTCGCGGACGTCGCGGTTACGCATAGCAGCGCCAGCGTTCCGAGCGCGGCGACTGCCGCCTTGGCCTTGAGTCTGTTCACGACTGGTCCCTTTCGATGCGGTGGTCTGACATAGGCATTCGTAGAGCTGCCGACGACCCGTCGTCGACGTCCGCTGCACGAACACGCAGCCAGCATTGACACGGCACGCCCGAGCCGCGGCGCCTCAAGGGCCGGTACAACCAGGCATTCAGTGAGGCGACGAGCCCGTGCCGGTGGCAGACACGCCGAGTTCAGCCGGGTCGCGCGAACGCCCGAAGAGGGTGCTCGTCGCGTACGCGCTGAGTTCCCATCCGCGATGAGGAGCGCTGGCCCTCCCGTTTGGGGGGCCTAGCTTCCGAAAGAGCTGTGCAAAGGCGGCGGAGTGACGCACCTCGAGGATCCCGGCAGAGCGGTCGTTTGGGGCGATGTGGTGGAACGCGTCGCCTCCGCCCGCCTTGCGATCCGACGTGGCAGGGTGGCGTGCCATGACGTCCGAACCGCAGGCCGCCGAGCAGCAACCAGAGCACTATGACGCCTTCGCTGAGGCGTACGCGCGGGCAAACGAGAACGGCCTGTTCAACCGGTGGTACGCCCGGCCGGCGGTGTTGGATCTGCTCGGTGACGTGGCTGGGCGGCGGATCTTGGACGCTGGCTGCGGTTCTGGGCCGCTCCTTAAGGATCTTTCGGAGCGAGGCGCGACCGTGTCTGGGTTCGACGCGAGCCAGGCGATGATCGGGCTGGCCCGGGCGCGGCTCGGAGAGGAGGCCGAACTGAATGTGGCCGACCTGACCCGTCCACTTCCGTACGGCGCCGAGGAGTTCGACGACGCCGTGGCGGTGCTCGTGCTCCACTACCTCGAGGACTGGTCGCGGCCGCTCGCCGAGCTGCGCCGGGTGCTGAAGCCCGGCGGACGGCTGGTCGTGGTGGTCAATCACCCGGTCATCCCGCCGGTGATGTACCCCGAGGTGAACTACTTCGCCACCGTTCCGAACGCGGAGGAGTACGACTTCGACGGCGTCTCGGCCACGCTCACGATCTGGTACCGCTCGCTGAGCGCGATGTCGGAGTCGTTTACCACTGCAGGCTTCAGGATCTCGACGATCAGCGAGCCGTCGGTGGCGCCCGACACCCCACCGGAGTTGCTGCCGTCGAGCGAGTCCGATCCGACCCGTTTCATCGGGTTCATCTTCTTCGTCCTCGACGCCGTCGCCTAGGGGGCGCCCGAATCTCACCGCCCACCAGCCTGGCCAGGGTTCGAGGCCTAACGCGCTTGCTCATTCGGCCGATCCGGTAAGGCTGCGTCTGGGTGGCTCGCCGGGAAGCGACGAAGTGACGCAGGTGCAATCCCTTTGCGAGCGCCCACGTTTGGTAGGTCAACGACGAGCCGAACCTTGGCGGGTCGGTTGATCCCAATCTCGATGACCGTTGTGCGCCGGGCGAGCTGTTTCCGCCATGCGCGACCGTGACACTGTCTTGCTTGTGGCGTCTCGCTGGTCACCACGCTCCGCGGTGCACAACCTCGTCGAAGGGGCGTCGGTTCAGCCGGTTGATCACGGCCAACGGCTTGTCCGACGGATAACCGACGGAGAGCATGTAGGCCAGGAATCGTCCCTCAGGAAAGCCCAGAACGTTCCTGGCCTGGTCCTGGTCAGCGGCTGCGGCATGGCCTGTGCCGACACCCAGGTCGGCGGCGGCGATGGTCATCGCATAGGTGGCTTGGCCGAGGTCGTACTGGAGCAGCTCTGACTGCCGAGCGTCCTTCGGCTCGGGAGCGACGATCGCGATCGCGGCAGCCGCTCCGGCGACATGCTGCGCCCCCTGCCAGACCTTCGCCAGCTCGACCAGCTGCGCTCGATCCGTGACGAGCACGAAATCCCAGGGCTGCCAGTTACCCGCCGACGGGGCACGCCGCCCAGCCTCGAGAATACGGTCGAGCGCCTCGTCAGGAACTGGCTGCTCAGTAACTGCCGCACATTTCGTCGCGCCCGCAGGGCGCCCCACGTTTCCACGGTCTCATCCTGCGCCTTCAACCCATTCGTGGCGACCATCTACGGCGGCCGCTGGCCGAAAGCGGGCTCCGCATGCGTGGTTAGCCGACCGCCCAGCTCGGGTCAACAACTGGCACCCGATCCGCACCCTCATGTTGATTAGCGGAGCTTCGAGCATCTTGTCGGAGGGTTGGCACGCCCCGCACTGTCCTGCAAGATGCCGCACATGAGCACGACCGAGGGCCCAGGTGACGAGCCATCACACGGCACAGTCTGGAGAGTTCGTCACCCAAGCCTTCGAGTACGACAGTGGACGGCAGGTCACGGTGTACGTGCCGCCCGACCCGCCGGAGTTCATCGTGTTCGCGGGTGATGGTCAACTGCTAGCCCCGTGGGGCTGCGACTTGGTAGGGACCGATCTGCCGTCCACGATGGTGGTGGGCCTACACCGCAAAGCAGATGAGACGCTGCGCCTCCACGAGTACTCGCCGCGCTTCAACCCGGAGCGGTTCGCGGCACATGAGAGGTTCCTCCTCAGCGAAGTCACGCATTGGGTACGGACCAGGTTCGGCGTAGCGCTGCCCGCCAGACACACGGCGGCGCTCGGAGTATCGGCCAGTGGAGAGCTGGCCCTCGCCCTGGGCATGCGACATCCGCAGGAGTTCGGAACCGTTCTATGCGCTTCGCCGGGAGCGGGCTACCCACCGCCTGAGCCGATGCCATCCCTACTACCGAACGTGTATCTCGTTGCTGGCACGGAGGAGCCGTTCTTCCACGAGAACGCGATGCGATGGGCGACGGCCCTTCGCGACGCGGGCGCCGACGTCGTCATGAAGGAACGCGCCGGGTCGCATGGCGACCCCTTCTGGGAACAGGAGTTCCCGATGATGGTGGCGTGGGCGACCCGGCACTGACAGTGCGGACGTCCCCTCATGGCACCCCTTTAGGTCAAGACATGGCGGGGGCGAGAGTTCTACGCTGGTTGATGGCGGGTCCGGGAAGTGGCTTGTCCGAAGTGCCGGTGTGGGGTTGTGAGCCGGTCGCGCTGGAGTCAGAGTCGTTGCCCCGTTGCCCTCCCGGGCCCGTCGCCCTGTTCTGGTCGCGCCTGTTCTGGTCGGCGACCATGCGGGCGTACACGATGTTCGACAGGCGCCGTTTGAGCGATCGCATCGCCATCAACGAGGGTGTCCCGCCGGCCTTCTTCGCCCGATAGAAGTCCCGCCCCGGGGTGGGGTTTCGCAGCTGCACCACGGCCATGATGTGCAGGGTCCGGTTGATCCGCCGGTTCCCGGCACGGGACAGGCGGTGCCGTTGCTGGTTCCCGGAGGACGCGTCCAGTGGCGCGGTGCCGTTCCACGACGCGAAGCGGTCCTTGTCGCGGAAGCGGTGGATGTCTCCGACGTCGGCCAGCAGCCGGGCTGCGCCGGTGGGTCCGATCCCGGTCAGGTCCATCAGGGTCGAGCCGCGGTCGGTGACCAGCGCGGCCAGGTCCTTCTCGGCGGTCTTGATCTTGCGGTCGATGGCCTCGAGCTCACCGATCAGCTCAACCACGATCCGGCGGCGCGTCTTGCCGGCCAGGTCCCGCGGTTTGGTGGTGGCGATCAGGGCTCGGGCCTGCGGGGCGGACAGGAACCGTTTGGCACCACCGGGAAACAGCTCGAGCAACAGCCGATGCAACCGGTTGAGGGTTTGGGTGCGGGCCCGGCCGAGCTCGTCGCGACGGTCGACCAGCAAACCCATCACGACCAGGTCGCCGTCGACTTGCACCCGCCGTAGGCCGGGCTCAGCGGGGGCGTACAGCGCCGCCAGCGCGACCGAGTGCGCGTCGACCGGGTCCGTCTTGCGCCCGTTGCCGGTAGCGAACACCCGCACCTGCGCCGACAGCTTGGCCGGCACGTCCAGCACCGTCTCGCCGTCGTGGACCAGCCGGTGGGCGATGTGCCGCCCGATGCCGTTGCAGCCCTCGACCGCCCACACCCTGTCCCGGTGCTCCCGACCCGCGGCGAGCAGCTCGGCGTACCCGGCTCGGTCCGTACCGAACCGTCCCACCGCCACCATCCGCCCAACCTCGTCGATGACCTCGATCGTGGCCGAGCGTTTGTGCGGGTCCATCCCGATGATCACGCCCATCGCCGTGCTCCCTTCACTCGCTGTGATGTGAAGCGGGGAGGGCATTGCTACTTCGAGCCGGACAAACCCCTTTCGAGCCTCTCCTCGCGCGGTGCCCGACGAGGCCGCACGCCATGAGAGAGCCACACCAATGACACCGGTGGGCAGCCGCAAATCAGAGCGTCTCGCCGGACACCTGGACCGAGTCTGGCCAGACACCGATCCTGCGACCAGTCTCTAAGTAGCCGCGATCCGCTCGTGCAAATGAGATGGCCGATATACGCATCGGCGCGGGCGACTCCGCAGCACGCAGACGGCCACTACACCGCCCATCCGATGTTGTGGAGTGGTCTAGCGCACCTATTTCGACGCGACCTCGCGGTCCGCGGCAGATGCGGGCGTTTCACGCGGGAGCAACGTTGCGTTCGTATCGCAGGAGTTCGGCGTATGGCGGGAACGTGCTGTGGCTCGACTGGCCGGTCTGAATCCATCCCAACTTCTCGTAGAACCGACAACCGCGTCTGTTGTCCGTGAAGACCCTTAGCCACCCACCGCGGTCACTGCGCTGCCCGCTCAGCCATTGAGGCGGAGGAACCTCAGGACGGCCAGCACTCGTCGGTTGTCGTCGGTCCTGTCGTCCAGTCCGAGCTTGATCATGATGTTGGCGACGTGGGTCTCCACGGTCCGCGAACTGAGCCAGAGCCGTTTGGCGATGCCAGCATTGGCCAGGCCCTGCGCCATGAGGGCAAGCACGTCGCGTTCTCGCGAGGTGAGGGTGTCCAAGGCGGTATGGGTGCCGGCCCCTATGAGCCGGGCGACTACCTCGGGGTCCAGGGCGGAGCCACCCTTGGCGACGCGCTCAAGGGCGCTGAGGAAGTCGTCCACGTCCAGGACTCGGTCCTTGAGCAGGTATCCGAAGCCGCCGCGCGCCACTAGGTGTACCGAGTGGTTGGTCTCGATGTGTTGGGAGAGCATCAGGATGCCGAGGTGCGGTTGGTCAATGCGCAGTGTGGCGGCGGCTCTGGCACCGTCGTCGGTTCCGTCTGGTGGCATTCGGACGTCGATGATGGCCAGGTCGGGTCGGTGCTGGTGGACTGCCTTGAGGAGGGTGGGTGCGTCTGCGGTCTTGGCGACGATGTCGTGTCCGGCATCGAGCAGCAGGCTCGCGAGTCCCTCTCGAAAGAGGGTGGAGTCTTCGGCGATGACTATGCGCATGGCATGACTGCCTCGACGACTGTTCCTTGCCCGGTCCCGCTGTTGATGAGCAGGCGGCCGCCGTGGGCGCCGACGCGGTCGCGGAGCCCGGTGAGTCCTGACCCCGGGGTGGCTCGCGCTTGTCCGGCGCCGTTGTCGGCTATCTTGACATGTAGCTGACCGTGGTCGGTACTGACGTGCAACGCGATGCGGTCGGCGCCGGAGTGCTTGATCGCGTTGGCGATGGCTTCGGAGGCGACGTAGTAGGCGGTTGTCTCCAGGTCCTTGTCGAGGTCGACGGCTTGGACGTGAACGGTGACCGGAAGCGGGGCAGCTGCGACCAGGCTCCCCAAGGCGCGCTCGAGGCCGTCGTCGAGACAGCTGGGCCGGATACCGTGGGCCAGCTGGCGTAGTTCGCCCACTGCGGTGCCGAGCTCGGCGACTGCCGCGTCCAGGACCTCGGAGACGTCGACGCCGCGTGAGAGGCGTCGTTGTGCCAGTCCTGTGTGGAACGAACAAGACACCTTGACATGCCAAGGCCAGCCCATCCCCACCGTCCCGCTCGAGACGCAACTCGCAACGATGGCCGCCCGGGGGCAGACGGCCCGCCTTGACGCCGTCCTCGCAGCCATCGAGAAAAGCAACCTGAACCTGCCGCTGCTGCGCCGCGCGTTCGCGGATAGGCAGTCAGACTCTCCGGGCATGGTGGTCCCCGAACCAGTACAAGTCATCCTCGATCGCGGCTGCTGAACGAGCCGATTCCAAACCAGCTGGCCAGACCAGCGTCGCCCATGGCGAGGTCATCTGGCTGACCAGTCGGGCCTAACCCGCTTGTCCGCGAAGGACGAAGCGCGCTCATCGGCAGTTCCGCGCCACACCATCTGCGGCATGTCCGGATGCTCGTGTCGGGATCGAGTGGGATGGTTCGGGTCATGCATCAACGCATCGTGCAAGCGGGGAACACAGTCGTTCCGGCGCTCCTGGCCCTCGAGTCACTCGGGTTCTCCGTCGAGGTCAGCGGCGACTCAATCGTTGTTCACCGAGGCCGGCCAGGAGGAGTACGTGGCCGCCGACCCTGTGGCACTTCTCGGCTTGGTCCGGTTGGTAGAACTTCGCTCGTGGGACTGGGCCGCCAGCGATTCACAGATCGACGAAACGCTGCTCCGCTACGGAATGGGCTGACGCCCTCATCCGGAAGACCGCGCCATTTGCGGCATGTCCGTGCGCTCGCTGTACTCGACGCCGGCACCGGAGGGACGCGGCCCTAGGCTCGGAACATGTCCACCGACCAGAAGGCCATTTGGCAGCGGTACTACAAGGAACGCCGGGACGCGCTGATCTCCAAGGTCGAGGATCTGTCGGAGTACGAGGCCCGGATGCCCCGCACACCAACCGGAACCAACCTGATCGGCATCATCAAGCACGTCCTCAATGTGGAGGCGGTGTACCTCGGCACCACGTTCGGACACCCGTTCCCTGACGCGGAGGAACTGGTTGCCGAATCGGCGTACGAGGTCGATCCGCAGGCCGACTGGTACGCCACCGCCAACGAGACCACCGCCGGCATCATCGACCTCTATCTCCGGGTGATCGCGCACTGCGAGCAGACCGTCGAACTGCTGGATCTCGACACCGTCGGCCACGTCCGGCACTGGGGTGGCAGGGAGGTCACGCTGCACTGGATCCTGGTGCACAACTTCAACGACCTCGCGCAGCACAACGGCCAAGCGGACATCCTGCGCGAACAGGTCGACGGCAGCGTGGGGTGGCGGCGGCCGGGAGACAACGTGCCTGACGGGTACGACTGGCCGGCGTACGTCGCGAAACTAACCGGGCTCGCCGACAGGTTTCGTGAGCCTGCGAACGCGTCCGCCAATCCCGGGAGCCCTCCGCAGTAGTGCGTCTGCAAGCGCACGCACGGCGGCATGATCGGACGTTGCGCGAGCCGCAGCGTTAGGTGCCTACAGAGCGCCCGGCCTCCAAAGGCCGGAAGGATGGCAACATGTGCGCGTGAGTAGCGCAGTCGTTGTCCGCTCGCCTGGCTATGTCGCACTGTGCGGAGGGACCATGGCCCTATTCCTCGCGGTCTCGGTCGGTGCATTCCTGGACCCCACGTTGCGGAACTCCCGTGACCCTGACTGGATATTCTGGGTGGGCGCCGCGGGCCTCGTCGCGCTCCTCGTGCGGGCGCCATTCGTGGGCTTGGTGGTCCGTGGTGATCGCGTCATCCGCCGCACATGGGTGCGTTCCTGTTCGTGGAACAAGAACGACATCACCCGGGTGGGCCCAGCGAGCTATTCAGGCATTCTGAATCGGGGCTCACGCTCCGGCCGCTTTCGCATGGTGGTGCTCACTGTCCGCGATGGCTCCACTCCCAAGGCGGTCGAGGTTCCCGAGGTCTCGGGCGGTCGCAGCAAGATGGAGGAGAGGCTCAAGGTCCTTGCGGCGGCGCTGGACTTGCCGCAGCCCTCCCCTGCTGGACGCCACCGACCCGATTAGCTGCCGGTCCTGAAGGGGGTCCCGCCGCTGTCGACAACAGAACAACGCAGCGCATGACCCCGACGATCGCGCGCTGTCACCAGCACGCGCGGTTCGCGGCATGTGCGGATGCTCGTGTCGGGATCGAGTGGGATGGTTCGGGTCATGCATCGACGCATCGTGCAAGCGGGCAACACCGTCGTTCCGGCGCTTCTGGCCCTCGAGTCACTCGGGTTCTCCTTCGAGGTCAGCGGCGACTCAGTCGTTGCTCACCGGGGCCCGGAGGAGTACGTGGCCGCCGACCCTGTGGCACTTCTCGGCTTGGTCCGGTTGGTTGAACTTCGCTCCTGGGACTGGGCCGCCAGCGATTCAAAGATCGACGAAACGCTGCTCCGCTATGGAATGGGCTGACGCCCTCTCATCCGGAAGACCGCGCGATTTGCGGCATGTGCGGGTGTTCGACGTGAAGCGGGGCGGTCCTAGACCGCCCTTCGACGTCAAGGGCCAATCTCGGGCACGCCCGGTAGCCGCCCTTCACCCCACGTGTCCTCGGCACCGCAGTGGACACACGAACGGTACGGCTGGTTGTCCTCGGTCAGCTTCCGTTGCCACGTGTGTCTGCCCAACAGGCATCTGAGTCGCTTTCCCATGACAGTCCCTCGATACCTCCAAATGTACTCCGGCGCGGGCCCAAGTCTCTCCACTGATGACATTGGCAACGCCCTGTCATCGGCATGACCAGGCGGCCAGCGGCATGTGCGGACGTTCAGCTAGCCACCCCCTTGGGACCCTGGGCCCATGAGGTTCGGCGGCTTCTCGTGCCCTGGTCCGTGGTCGTACCACGAGTCGTGATCCTCGTCCTTGACGAGCGAGCGCAGCCTCCGGACCTTCATTCGCGCCCACCGGAGTGCCTGACTGATGTGTCGCATGAGCGTCTCCATTCTGCGTCGTACTGTCCTGCGATTCGTCGGCAGCGTCAGGGACCGGCGCCACCGAAGGCACCCGCTTGCCCGGTCCGGGGGTCGTCCCGAGGCTTTCGCTGGCTCACCTTGGGGTCAAACCCGCCGTCCGCCCACTCGGAGTCGTCCGCGGGAGGCGGCTCGGCTCCATCCCAACCCGCGTATCCGCCCAGCAGCCCAAAGGACGACTCGGACTCCAGCACTCTGGCGGCGAGGTCCTGAAGCACCTCTCGGGGGAGGACGGTCAGCAACTGGCCGGGAGCTCTGCGCTCACCGTCCGTCACGAGGTGGGCGATCTTCGCGTGGGCGCTGGTCGTCAGATGGTCGCCCACCAACAAGCTGCTCCGGACGGTCTCCAACAGGGACTCTTGATGCGCTTGCGACAACAGCGAGATCGCTTCGGCGTGCGCGGACTCCAGCGCGTCGACGGGAGCTGTCCGCAGCAGGTAGCGGTACTGGCGCACCACGGGATCTTCAGGCGCGTCCGCAGGGTCAACCGGTGGGTCATGCTGCTTGCCGAACGTGAATCGGCTCATGTTTCGAGCGTAGAAGCCATAGGGAGGACAAGCCAGACCGGCATCGACCTCACATCGGCACGACCGCGCTTTCCGGGGTAGATCCGGTAGTAGGCATCTGCTTTGCTTTCTGCCCGCTCAGTTGAACTACTCGGCGGTAACGTGCACTCGCCCTTGGTGATCGCGTCGGCTAATCACTTGGCTGACCTCGTCGTTCGCCAAGATCCGAAAGACGCGCACCAGTTCCACGACGCTCACCAGCGTCAGGTGTTGACTGCTCGACTTGTCGGTAGCTACGAGCAGCCCAGAAACCTCCGTGGGCATTGCTTCACATCGCGGATCGTCCGCAGGTAGCGCCCAGTAGTTCGCCCATGAAAGACCCTCGAGTGTCCAGGCCAATCGAAAGATCAGACTATGGACGAAGAGGTTGCACATCTCGTTCGCCGAGATCGAAACGTCCCTGCGCGCGTCCATGTCGTACATCTCCAAGTCGTCGAGAGCATCCCAGGTGTCAGGGGCGCTGACATCGCCGCGCAGCGGGAACCGAGTCACGACTGCCTTCGTCGCCCGAGCCCTCTTCGTCACCTTCGACGGCATGCCGATGAGGCGGCGAGCCGCGAAGGCGCCAGACATCACGTCGCGCTCCACCTGGTACACCGCCTCTGTCTCTTGCTCATAGGCATCGTCACCGTCCCCAAACTCCAGACGATGCGCTAGTCCGAGCCGAGCTTCTTCAAGGCGGTCCGCCGCCGCGGCGAGATCCCGCTTCCAAGGCCACGACTCGTTAAACATGCGCGGACACTAGCGCGGGCGCGCACGTTTAACCGGCAGCGGCGGGATCTGTCCATTAACCGGCAGCGGCGGGATCTGTTCATCAAGCCAAGCGAGTGGGTGACCGGTTCCGAGTCGGACCTAGAATGCCCGCTCATCGGCTGCTTGTTTCATTGACGCAGGATCGGTGCCTGGCAAGGCTCGGTTCCAGGCGTCCGGGCTGTCGCTCTCACATCGGCTGCTCGCCTACGGGTGTGGCTCTCATTTGGCCTGCGCAGTCCCGGACGTCGCCAGGGCCGGGAGAGGCTCAAGAGGGGTGTGCCCAAGCTCAAAGCAGCGTTGCCCTCCCAGCTCGATAACCGGTTCGGTTCGAGCAGAGGAGAGCACCGTGGAAGAGCAACGAGCCAGTCGCGTGGTGATCGGGATGGACCCGCACAAACGCTCGGTCACGATCGAGGTGATGCGCCCGGATGAGTCGGTCGCCGTTGGTGGGCGCTTCGCCACCGACCAGGGCGGCTACGCAGCCATGCTCGAGGTGGCGCGGGCCTGGCCCGAGCGGGTGTGGGCGGTCGAGGGCTGCAACGGGATCGGTCGTCACGTCGCGGTGCGGCTGATCGCTGACGGTGAGCAGGTCATCGACGTTCCGCCGCGGCTGTCCGCGCGGGTGCGGATGTTCGCCACCGGGCAGGGCCGCAAGACCGACGCCACCGACGCGCACTCCATCGCGCTGGTCGGGGTCCGGATGGCCGGGCTGCGCCCAGTCGTGGACGACGAGCAGCTCGCCGTCCTACGGGTGCTGGTGGATCGACGCCGGGCCCTTGGTGAGGACCACACCCGGATGGTCTCGCAACTGCATCACCTTATGCTGGAGCTGATTCCGGGCGGTGCGAAGAAGGACCTGTCCGCCGCGCAGGCCAAGAAGCTGCTCGCGACCGTGCGCCCTCGCGACCTCGCCGGCAGGGCCCGCCGTCGGGTCGCGGCCGAACTGATCAGCGACCTCGAACGTGTCTATGCGCGCAAGAAAGCGGCGAACAAGGAACTGTCGCAGCTGCTCACCGCGACCGGCACGAGCTTGACCGGGCTGCACGGCATCGGACCCTCCGGCGCCGCGCGGCTGCTCGTCGAGGTCGGGGACATCACCCGCTTCCCGGACAACAACCACTTCGCATCCTGGACCGGCACCGCCCCGATCGACGCCTCGTCCGGGGACCACGTGCGCCACCGGCTATCGCGCGGCGGGAACCGTCAGATCAACCGGGTGCTGCACATCATGGCCACCGTGCAGTTGCGCAACCCGACCGAAGGGCGAGCCTTCTTCGACCGCACCAAGGCACGGGGCAAGACGTCCAACGAAGCCATGCGACTGCTCAAACGCCGACTGTCAGACATCGTGTTCCGCACCATGCTCGCCGACGCGGCCCGGCAGATGACGACGGGCCCGGGAGGGCAACAGGGTGACGACTCTGACTCCAGCGCGGCCGGCTCACAACCCCACACCAGCTCTTCGGACAAGCCACTTCCCGGACCCGCCACCACCCACCCTAGAACCGGGCTTGCCGCCGCGTCTTGACACAGAGGGGAGCCATGTGAGTGAGCTCGGCCGTGCACCTCGCGGCGAAGTGGGCGTGCTCGCTATGCGATGGTGCCCCGGCGAAGACGTGGGCAATGCGAGTGCACTGCAGGCTCGTCGGCGACGAGATCCAGGGAGGGGCTTGCTTGACTAACTGCTTGACAACGGGCACGTGTTCGCGCGTATGCGGGCTGTCAACGGCGGCTGAAAACTGATCAGGATCGACGTCAACTGAAGCTGCAGCAGACCCAAGATCCGATCTCTCGTCGACGTCGTGGATCTGGCGGGGTGTTTTGGAGCCCGCGCCGAACATCAGCACCACGAATCTGGGCTCACCTCTTGCGGCGTCCTCGCCCGGGGCTCCAGCCGGCAGCCGCATGGAGCCGACCGAAGGCTGCGCAGGTCTGCGATGTCCAGCTGGGCACCGTGCAGCTACGGTGACGGTCGCCAGCATGGCACGGCTTGCTAGGAGTGCGGCGAGAACACCTCGCGTCGGTACTCGCGCGGAGTCATCCCGTACGCCTCACGGAAGAGTCGCCCGAAGGAGGAGGCGTCCCGGAAGCCCCATCGACGGGCGATGGCAGCGATCGGCAGTGTCGCGCTCAATGGGTTCCCCAGGTCTTGGCGGGCACCGACGACACGCTGCTGGCGGATCCACGCACCCAGACCGATGCTCTCCTCCGCCAAGACGTTGTAGAGGTGACGCACCGAGATGTGGTGCTCGGTCGCGATCTGGTCGGCACTCAGATTCGGATCGCCGAGGTTAGCTCGGGCGTACTCCAGGATCCGGAGTCGGAGAGTGGCATGCATCGACCCACCGTCGAGCTCGCTCAGGTCGAGGTGCGTCGTGACCAAAGCGCGCACCAGCTCGATACTGGGTCTGCTGACCGTCGTCGACGTTGGGTCGCCGAACAGGTCGGGCCTCGAGGCCATGCGCTGGAAGTAGGTCGCTGTCAGGTCGGCGACCGGGTGCCCGGGACTGAGGGTCACGGCCAGGACCCGACCGAGGACGTCGCGTGGGAGGGCGAGGCTCTCTACCGGGATGCGAATCTGGACTTGGCTGATGCCGCCTCGGTCAACGAGTGTGTACGGCTGTGATGACTCGTAGAGGACGAGCTCGCCGGGCCGAAGCACTGCCTCACGGTCATGTTGGACGATCAGGCTGCTTCCCGCGACCTGCATCCCCAGAAAGATGCTTGGTTCGGTGCTGTCGCGGGCCAGGGACGGCGTGCGTTCGGCCTTCGTGGCGTTGGACCGCACGGAAAGGAGTCGAAGATCACCCAGGTCGTTGATGGCACCTCGGATGACCGGTCCGTCTGCGAGGGGGAAGTCGATCGAGACCGGGACGAATGCCTGCGCGATGGCTTCGCGCACTGCGCTCTCCCGGTCTGCGACGGGGATGAAGCGCGAGTCCAGGCGGATCGGCACGGCGGGGCCTAAGCGTTCACGGACGAGGTGCTTGCCGTCTGGCCTGCGAGGCGGAGCGTGATCACGTCACGAACCTCTCGCAGGTCGGCGAGCTCCGTGGCGATCTCGTGCGCGACGACGATGCCGTCTGTCCCGGCACGATCGACAGCCGTGGTGGCGCGAGCGATCAAACGCGGAAGACGGGTCAGCTGCCGCGGCAGCAGCTGACGACCGAAGACGTCACTGAGGTCGTCGGCGCGCGCGATGCGGTCACCGACGACCAGCACGTCGACGTCTTCAGCGCGGGCGCTCACGGCATACACCATGTTGACGGTCACACCTCCCTGCGTCATTCAGTCGCACATGGCAGTCACGATCATCATGATCGCTCCACCAGTTCGGGGCCAGATCGGAACGAGAAGGACAGGGCCCGGCGTCGTCGACTGGTAGGCGGTGGTCAGGGTCCCGGGTCCTTCGGGAGCGGACGCTAGTAACCCTTGGTCGCGAACCACTCCAGCGCCACCTCCGCAACGTCCTTCCAGCCGGAGTCGATGGTGAGCGAGTGTCCACGTCCTTCGAAGAGGTGGAACTCGGTGTCGGCCGGACCGTCCTGATACATGGTGAACACTTCGTTGGTCACTTTCAGGGGGACGACGTGGTCGTGGGTCCCCGAGGTCAGCAGGAGAGGCCCCCGGTGCGCCAGGTGCGTGTCGACCGTCGCTTCGGAGTGCCGGGAGAAGTTGGCGCTCGCCACCTGGAAGAGCGGGAGGCCGGCGCCGGGGATCGACCACGCCTCGTGCAGCTCGTCTGACTCCTCGTCGGAGATCGTGTTGCCGAACGCGTACTTGAACTGCTTCGAGCTCAGCGAGACCGCTCGGTGCCGGTTTCCGGGGTTGCCGAGCACGGGAAATGCTGACCTGAGCTGGGCCAGCGGGAGGGCCTTGACGCCCTTGATGCCAGCCGGTTCTAGAGCCACGGCAGCAGCCGCCCAGCCACCGGCCAGCAGCTCCTGCGCGATGAGGCCCCCGAAGGAGTGGCCGACGAGAATCGGCTTGGTCTCGGGACTTCCGATGAGCTTCGCGTAGTGCTCGACGATGTCGGCGATCCCGATGTCGTCCATGGCGTCGGGATTGCGGCGCGTCTCCTCGACGGTGTCGGCGTCGCCAGGCCATCCGGGCGCTGATGTCGTGTAGCCGCGGCTCTCGAACAGCTCCTGCCAGGGTTGCCATGCGGTGGCGTGGATCCACATCCCGTGAATGAAGATGACTGGGTTGATCTTGGTGGCAGAGGTCATGGTGATCTCACTTCTCTTGGAGTGGTTTATTCGGAGGCCGATCAACGACGCCGCCGGTGCGCCACGTCGTCTGACGTCAAGAGTGGGGGTGCCGCGCCAGCCGCGCCGAGTCCCCGCCAGGGGTGTGCACGATTGGCGTACACCCATGCACAGCCTGCGTGCCTGCCGTGCGTGCGCCGGGTTCTACGCCTGCGCGTCGACTGCGAGCCGGGTCCGCAGGACGCCTAGGAAGTCGTCGGCCAGCGACTGGTGACCGAGGTCGTTGGGATGGAAGTGGTCCTCGGAGTGGTTGCGCAGGCCGAGTCGGACGGGCACGACGACCACCCGGCCCTGAGCTGCGGCCTGTTCGACCTGCCGCTTCACGGTGAGCAGGGGACCCAAGGTGCGTACGGGCATCGCGACGAGCGCGCCGTGGGGCAAGGCGTGGAGCAGCTGTCCGTAGTGGTCGCTCAGTGAGGCCCGATGGTCGTGTCGCAGCATGTCGTTGCTCCCGATCAGCACGGTCACCAGGGCCGGGCTGACGCCGAGCTCGATCATCGCCGGGATCTGGTGGGCCACGACGTCGGCGGTCCGGGCGCCACTGACAGACAGGTTGAGCACGCGGTGCGGGACGTGGTCCGCGTCCAGCGCCTGGTGCGCCCGCATGACCCAACCCCGCGCGAAGGAGCTCGCGCCGACTCCCTGCGTGATCGAGTCTCCTAGTGCGACCCACAGCGGCGCTGTGCCCGCCAGGGCGCCGAGGTTGTGTTCATGCCACTGCGAGGCGTAGACGGCGATGCGGCTCTCGACCCTGTCCACGCCGGAGAAACGGTGCCGTAGCAGCTCGAGGACCCTGCCGGGTGGACGCTCGCTCAGGTTGGAGTAGTCGAAGGCCGCACCCACGGGGGGAGGAGTGTCCTTCATGGGGATCGGTCTGCCGCGTGCATCATGCTGCTGCGATCCGGTACGACGACCCGGTGCTCCCGGCGACGAAAGCGTCCGGCAGCGCAGCCGCAAGCGCGTGCTGGGCCCGCCAGCCTGTGCAGTGTCCAGGTACGAGAAGCTGGGGTCGCAGCTCCTCCAGCGCGGCCGTCGTCTGCCCGATGACGGGTTCGAAGGCCGGCCCGCTGAGGTGCAGGCCGCCGATCAGGGCACACAGTCTCGGGACTCCGGAGAGTCGCTGTGCGTGGCGCACGATGTTGATCGCGCCGGCGTGTGCGCACCCGGTGAGGATGACCAACCCGCGACCTCGCACGTGGATGACCACAGCCTGGTCGTCGATGACCGTCGGGTCGTGGTGCCACCGTCCCTCTACCCGGAACTGGTGGGCAGCAGGCATACCCCGCTCGAACTCTGTGGTCCTGTCCACCTCGCCCGTGACCAGGAGGCAGCCGTCCACGAGCAGCGAGGGCTGCCTTCGCTCGATGATCGCGAAGCCCTCGGACTCGAGCGCTGTGCGACTCAGCGAAGGAAGAAGCTCGGGATCGGCACCCGGGAGGACCAACCGGCGACGGGTCCATGCTTCCGGATGGACGACCATGGGCAGAGCCCGTTTCCCGCGTTTGGCAGCCAGGCCGACCAGGCCGCCGGCGTGATCGAAATGCCCGTGACTCAGGACGATGGCCATGACGTCGGTGAAGGACACGCCGAGCCGTTCGGCATTCGTGGACATCGCGTCCGGGGAGAGCCCGGCGTCGAAGAGCACCGTGCTCGTCGTGGTCCCGCGGCGGACGCTGACGAGGGCGGAGAAGCCGTGCTCGGCCATGAGCCCCACCGTGGTGCGACCGTTCTCGAACTGCGGGGCGCGGGCTGTTCCGACCCGAAAGGGCGCACGGTTCGTCGTCTCGTCCCCGCCCAGGAGAGCGTCGTAAACGTTGTCGACGAGTGTGGTGACGGTGACCTCGTCCACGGGCTGGAGGTGGACGGGGTCGACCGCCGATCCGGGTGCCGGGATGGGGGCCGAGGCGGCAGCTTCGATCGGACTGACGTGGGTGTCACACATCGCCGTCGAGCTCAGGCCTCGTGCTGACCGGCCGCAGTCGCGACCAGCTCAACCCGCCCCGTGCTGACGTCGTACACCAGTCCGCTGACGGCAAATGCGAGCGACGCCGTCCTTTCGAGGATGCCCGTGTCGACCTTCACCGAGGCGTAGGGGTCACTGACCGCCTTGGAGCCGAGCTCGGCTGCGCTGATCTCGAAGTACTCCGCAAGAAGGTCGGGGAATGCCGCCAGGTCGGTCATCCCGCAGTCGGTGTGGTGCAGGACGACGAGGTTCCACCCGACACCGGGGGCACCCCCGCCGTTGGCTTGCCCCACCTTGCCGAGCATCCCGAGCGTCTTGAGCGTCGCCGGTGTGACGCGCCCTCCGACGTTGCGGATGACCGCAGCCTCGCCCTGCTCGAGGCCGAGGAGCGCTGCTGGGTCCACGCGGGGGTCGACGCAGCCGATGATCATCAGCTTGCCGCTCGGGTTGATCCTCAAGGCTGCGTCGAAGCGTTGTGCAGCGAAGTCGTGGTTTCGTGCTCTCAGGGTGTCGATCGATGTCATGGCGTGCTCCTTGGTCGGGGATGGATTGGGTGTGGCGGTGCGCCTCGCCGCAGCGGACGGCGCACCGCCTCGACTCAGCTGTGCTGGGCCGCGGTCCGGATGAGGGAGGCCACCGCGCCGGGGTCGGAGACCATCGAGAGGTGCGGAGCGTCGACCCGGACGACCTGGGCGCCCGCGCGAGCGGCCATCTTCTCCTGCTCAGCCCTGGGAATGACGCGGTCGGCGGTGCCGATGAGGTCCCACGACGGGATCGTCTCCCACGCAGGCGCACCGGTGAACTTCTCGGAGAGCGCGCTGAGGGTCAGGGGTCGCTGCCCGGCCGCCAGGACGGCTGCAGTCGATGAGCGGACGCCGCCGGCGAAGATCGCGGGGAACACCGCCTGCTTCACGTACAGGTCGACGTCGTACACCGCGCCCGTCGCGTCGTGCAGCGGCACGGCGTCGAGGGTGGTGGCGGGATCGAGCGACGAGTTCGGACCGGTCAGGGCGACGACATTGTCGCCGGTGTCTGGGACGTAGGCGTCGATGTAGACAAGGGCCTTGACGTGCGAGTTGCCGGTGGCGGCCCCGGTGATGACCATGCCGCCGTAAGAGTGCGCCACGAGCACGATCGGTCCAGGGATCGTGCTGAGGCGGTCCTTGAGGTAGCCCGTGTCGCTCTTGACGCCACGCAGGGGGTTGGCAGCCACGTCGACGGTGTACCCGCTCTTCTGCAGCTTGGCGGTCACGCTGCGCCAGCTCGAACCGTCCGCCCATGCTCCGTGAACGAGCACGATCGTCGGTTTGTCGGACTTGTGGGTCGTGTGGTGTGGTGTCGCAGCGCTACTCGCGAGGGGGTTGAGCGCGAGCGCGAGGCCCAGCAGAACCGCGATGAAGATGCCGCCGATGGCGGCACGCATCGTACCGACACGTGTGCGTTCCTGGATGCTCCGCATTTCCTGTCCTCCCTAAGGGTTTCGGCGATCTAGTGACCGCTGCCCATCACGCTGACAGGCAGCGTGCGCAGGTCGTAGGGGCGGAGGTTCGTCGTGCACTTGCTGCAGAGAGGCGCGCACTCCTCGACCACCTCCGGCACCAGTTCGTCTGTTCGTGCACTTCCTTCTGTCCGTTGTGCACTGCCGCCATCTGCCGTCCCGGTGCTCGTGGCGACGTCCTACGTTCGAGGAGTGGGTCCATCCCGCTCGAACCGTCGGCAGAACAGGGGAAGTCGGTGCAGGAAAACGAAGATCCGGACGTGGGCGTACGACAGCTCACCGGTCCCCAGTTGGCTCGGCTCGTCGCGTACGGAGTCGCGCAGGAGGTCCGCGTGGGTGACATCGTCTTCCGCCCTGGGGATCCTGCCTACGACTTGATCGTGATCGAGTCCGGTCGGATCGAGATCGTCAGCCCGTCCACGCACGACGAGTCGGAGGCACCGATCGCGTCGTATGGAGCGGGAGGTTTCCTGGGGGAGCTGAACCTCCTCACCGGGCAGACGGCATATCTCACAGCCCGCGTCGTGGCGGCCGGCACGATCCACCGGATCGCGCCTGATCGGTTCCGCCGCCTGATGGCCGACGATCCGGAGGTCTCCGACCTCCTACTGCGCACCTTCCTGTGGCGACGTGACCACCTGCGTGACAGTCCAGCGGCGCGCAGCATCGAGATCGTGGGCAGCGGGATGTCGGCTGAGGCACTCGCGCTGCGCACCTTCGCTGCGCGGCAGCGGTTGCCGCACGTGTGGCTCGACATCGACACCCTTCCCGGTCGCGCGTTGATGAGCCTCGTGCCGCTGGCAGCCGCTGACCTCCCGGCAGTCGTGTTGCGTGACCGGGTCCTGCGCCGGGCGGGACCGAGTGGCCTGGCGCAAGCCCTGGGCCTGTCCTACCGTTCGGCGCCAGCCAGGACGTTGCACGACCTGACCATCATCGGTTCCGGGCCTGCTGGTCTGGCCGCAGCCGTCTCCGGCGCCTCCGAGGGTTTGAGGACGATCGTGGTGGACATGGTCGGGATCGGCGGTCAGGCGGCGGCGAGCTCTCGGATCGAGAACTACGTCGGGTTCCCCTCGGGGATCAGCGGTTACGACCTCACCCAGCGCGCCGCGCTCCAAGCCATGAAGTTCGGCGCGGAACTGCGCAGTCCCGGCCAGGTGGATGGGATCTACCCGGTCGATGGTCACTTGTCCGTGCGGTTCACCGATGGCACGGGCATCGACACTCGAACCGCCGTCATCGCGACAGGCGCCAGGTACCGGTCCCTCCCCGTGCCGGGGTGGGCGGACTTCGAGGGCGCGGGCATCTACTACGCGGCGACCGAGATCGAGGCGCAGGCTTGCTCCGGGCAGCCTGTCGTCGTCGTGGGAGGGGCCAACTCGGCCGGGCAGGCGGCGCTCTTCCTGGCCAAGCGAGGATGCTCGGTGACCCTGGTGGTGCGCGGCAGCGACATCGAAGCCGGGATGTCCGCATACCTCGTCGACAGGCTGCGCCACGACCCGAGGGTCGAGATCCAAGTCAACGCACAAGTGGTCGGTGTCGCCGGCGCCACCGTGCTGGAGGCGATCACGCTCGCTAGCTCCGGCGCGGAGGTCAGTGAGCGACGGTGCGCGGCGCTGTTCTGCTTCATCGGTGCAGAGCCGGCGACGAGCTGGCAGAGCGGTGTTGTCGTGGACCGAGGCGGATTCATCCTCACCGGTTCACAACTGACACCGACCGACCTGCCACCTGTCTGGGCGGCTCTGGGGCGTCGACCGCTGCCTTTCGAGACGAGTGCTCCGGGCGTTTTCGCCGCAGGTGACGTGCGGGTCGGCTCGATGAGGCGGGTCGCGGCAGCGGTGGGTGAAGGTGCCAGCGTCATCAGGTCGGTGCACGAGGTGATCGGCGTGCGCATCTAGGAACGCGCTGATCGCCCGGCGCGGGGCCGCGTCCGGTTCTTCGCGGTCCCTGACGACGGACGGGTGGCTGACCTGGCCACCCGTCCATCGGAGGGCGTCCGGCTACTTCAAGAAGTCCACGAGCTCCTTGTTGACAAGGTCCGCGTGGGTCCAGATGATCGCGTGCGGACCGCCGTCGACGATGACGTGCTTGACGTCCTTGATGAGTCCGGGGAGTCGGTTCCCGCTGAACTGCGGGGGCAGGATCCTGTCCTGGTCACCCTGCATCACTAGGACAGGGACATCAATCTTGGGAAGATCGCCGCGGAAGTCCGTGAGCCACGTTGGGATGCAGGCGGCCACGGCGACCGCCGATGCAGCAGTTGCCGTGTTCCAGCTGGCACGGAACCGGTCCTGGCTCACCAGGGTGTCCCGGTTGAGGTCGTAGTTGTAGAAGTCACCCAAGAACCCGGTCATGAACGCGGGCCGGTCGCTGCCCACAGCCGAGATGAAGCCGTCGAAGAGGCTCTGCGGAACCCCTTCGTTGTCCTCCGTGTCCAGCAGGAAGGGTGGAACCGGACCGAGCAGGACCGCCTTGTTCACGCGCGACGAGCCGTAGGTGCTGAGGTATCGAGTGACCTCGCCCGTGCCCATCGAGAATCCGACGAGGGCCACCTCGGGAAGGTCCAGGTGGTCGAGCAGTGAGTTGAGGTCTGCGGCGAAGGTGTCGTAGTCGTAGCCGATCGACGGCTGGCTCGACATGCCGAACCCGCGTCGGTCGTAGGTGATGACGCGAAAGCCAGAGGCCAGCAGGGCGGCCGATTGCTTCTCGAACGAGCGGCCGTCCAAGGGGTAGCCGTGAATGAGCACCACGGGTGCTCCGCTTCCTCGATCTTCGTAGTAGAGGTCGATGGAGCCGGAATTCTCGGTTCCTACGCTGACATATGACATGTGATCTCCTGGAGGGTGTGGTGCCGGGCTGGACGTCCGACGTGGCGGGATGTGCCGGACGCTAGTGCCCTTCAACTCCGGCACAGCCGGGCTGTACTTCTTGTGCACGAGGGGTAGACAGTCGTGCACGTGCTAGCCACGCACCGGGTTCCCGGTGGTCGCGGTCCTCGCTTCTCGCCACTCTCGGGGCGAGAGGCCGTAGGCAGTCCGGAAGAGCCGTCCGAACGTGGAAGCGTCCGTGAAGCCGTGGCGTCTCGCTATCGATGCGATGGTCAGGTGGCTCCACTCCGCACCCCTGAGATCGGACCGGCAGGCTTCCAGACGCTGGGTCCGGATCCAGTCGCCGAGGCTGACCTCGCCCTCGGCGAGCACCTTGTACAGGTGTCGGACGGAGATGTGGTGTTCGGCGGCGATCTCGGCTGCGTTCAGGCGCGGGTCGTGGAGATGAGCCCGCGCGTACTCGAGCACTCGAAGGAGAAGACTGCTGTGCAGTGACTCCTGTGCAAGGGCAGTTGAGTCCAGGTGCGTGGTGATGAGCGCGCGCACGAGTTCGATGCTGGGCTGGCCAAGTGCATTCGCGCTGGGATGAGTGGCTACCTCTCGCCGAGCTGCCATTCGCCCGAAGTAGGCCGCGGCGAGGTCAGCGACGGGGTGGCCGGGAGCCAGGGGAACGGCTCGGAGCCGTCGGACGAGGTCGTATGGGAGTGCCAGAGAGGCGACCTTGATGGCGAAGAAGTGCTGCTGGATGCCCAGGTCGTCGAGCAGCGTGTACTCGCTGCTCGAGTCGCAGAAGGCCAGCTGGCCGGGCTTCAGCGTGGCGGTGCGCCCACCTTGGCTCAGCTGCAGGCTCGATCCGGGAGTCTGCAGGGCCAAGAAGATCGTGGGCTCCTGCGAATCGCGGGCCAACGCAGGCGTGCGGTGCACCCTGGTGGCATTGGATCGAACCGAGCACAGGCGCAGATCACCGACGTCGATGATCAGGCCGTGTGCGTCCGCGTCACCCTTCGGGCCGGGGAAGTCGATGTCGACGTGCACCATGGTTTCGGCGATCACCTGGCGCACGATCTGGGCACGGTCCAACGGCGGCATCAGCGACGTGTTGAGGACAAGCGTCATGCCAGACCGCCTTTGCCGAGACGGTGCGGAGAACGTACGGGCTCTCCTGCTGGGGGCGTTGCGCAACTGCCGGACATGATTGGTCACTCCTCTGCGGACTCCATCGGTAGCGCTACACAACGCTGTTGTCCGGGGTCGGCACATCGTCCGGACCGGTGACTCGACCGTGTGCCAGGCCCGGACGCGTTGCGAACTTCTCACCTGTTTGGGTGACTTCATTCACCTGCGGCGCCTGGGCGGCACGTCCAACGTCCCGTCGTCGCCGTGGATGGAATCGCTCGTCTTGCGCGGGATGCGCGATACGGGCAACCGGCAGCGTGCCGGTGGTGACGGAGGGGTGAGTCCTACCGTCCCTGTGAGAACTCCACATCGCGCAGCGCGTTGGCCAGCTGGACGCGGGAGGAGACGTCGAGCTTGGCGAAGATCGAGCGCAGATGTGTTGCAACGGTGTTGGGGGACAGCCCGAGCGCCTCCGCGGCTGCCCGGTTCGACGCTCCACTGCCGACGAGCCCGGCCACCCGGCGCTCACCCGTGGTCAGGGACTCCCATCCAGTCTTGGCGCGACGCGGAGACGGCAGCCAGTGCTTTCTCCTGACCCCGGCGCTTCTCAGGGCCATCTGCACGGTCTCCATACCGCTGCGGATGTCGAAGCGCTCGAAGGGGCCCCACGCCCTGTCCAGGGCACTGATTCCGTTCTTGCGTTGTCCCGCCTCGAGCAACGCAAGACCATAGTCCGTCAGTGCTCTGGCCAGGAGCAGCTCTCGAGGACCGTCCTCGAGGATGCGGACAGCCCCCGCAAGGACGTCGAGGTTCTGGTCCACGAGTCCACGCAGTAGGAGGGCCTGTCCCTCGAAGCTGCTGACACCCGGGTTGCGTTCCGCCCCGATCGAAGCGATGTGGGCGGCGCGGCGGACGAGGTCGCCGTTGGATGCTGCGAGTCCGATATCTGCGAAGTTCCGCATCCGTCCGGGAATCCACGGCCAGTAGCTCAAGGTGAGAGGCGCCCCGTTGAGCAGTGGTTCGAGGATCCTGACGGCGGCTGCGGCGTCACCTTCGGCGGCAGACAGCCATCCGGTGACCAAGGCTTCGCTGAGGGTCGTGTTTGGCGGGTCGGGGACGGGACTGTCGAGGGAGATCGTGAGCTGCTCCCGCGCCTCATGGAGCTCGCCGCGTGTCACGCAGAGCCAGGCGAGGATGAGATGCGCTCCGTGTGCCGAGTCCTCGTCGCCGACCTCGTCTGCGAGCCGTACAAGGGTGCGGGCGCCCACCTCGGCGTCCTCCACACGGCCGAGGTCGTGGTCCTGCCAGATCTGGGCTTCGATCAGCGCGGGCGCGACGGTTACTCCGGCTGCATTCGCTTCACCACGGGCGTCCCTCAGCAGGCGATGTGCCTCGTCGTAGCGGTCCAAATGCTGGAGCGAGGCGATCTCCGGGGCGAGGTAACTCTTTCCGAAAAGGGAGCGCAGGTGGTGGAAGTGGCGATGGGCGTCCCGATGCCTGCCCTCCTTGCGGGCCACCTCGCCGAGCGCCTCAAGTGCCATCTGCTCGCTTGGACGATCGCGCAGCCGCCGACTCGCGGCCAGCGTGTCCTCGGCGAACTGGCGAGCTGCGTCGCTGGCGTGGGAGCGTGTCATGGTCAGTGCCTGGATGGACCGTAGCCGTGTCCCTGCCACCTGCGAGACCTCTACGTTCGCGAAGGCCTCCGTCCGGGTGAGGATCTCCTCGAGCGCCCCCGTCCGCCAAAGGGCGCCACGTGCCAGGAACTCCAGTTGCGCTGCCACCTCGACGTCGCTGGCAACGGCGAGCAGGCGGTCTGCCAGCTCGATCGCCTCGGTGTCGCGGTGCGCCGCTGGCAGAAGCCCGAGAGTTTGGAGTCCCAGCTCCATGTGGTCAGCGGTATCACGCTTCGTCAGGAGGTACGCGCTTCTGGCCAGGTCGGCGGCGCCCACCGGGTCAACCTCAGATGATGCGGCCGCAGCCGCGGAGAGGATGCGGATTGCTTCGGCATCGCCGCTCCTAGCGAACGCCAGCGCGTGGGGGGCAGCCGCGAGGGCGCTGCCGTCATTTCGCAGTATCCATCGGGCGCAGCGTCGATGGAGATCGCGTCTAACGGCGGCAGACGTGGTGTCGTAAACGGTCTGACGGATCAGGTCATGGCGAAAGACAACCCACTCGGCGCGTGCGGCAAACACGCCGTACGTGATGAGTGGGGACAGCCAGTCGGTGTCGAGGTCGATGATGTCATCGCCGAGGAGGTCCATGAGGTCGTCGAGGTGGATCGGGTGACCGAGGACAGCAGAGATCCGAACAGCTCGCTGGGAGGCCTCAGGCATGGCGTGGCAGCGCTGGGTCACCATTTGCTTGATCGTCTGGGGGATTTCATCGCTGACGTCCCCGGCTGCCCGGGCGAGCACGAGGCCGGTCAGCAGCTCGGCGACCAAGAACGGGTTGCCCCCTGCGCCGTGAAGGAGCTCGGCGGCACGGCCGGACGGAGTCGATCCGAGCCGCCGAGCGGCCCATGACATGACGTCGCTCTCGCTGAGCGGAGCCAGCTCGATCTGGTGCAGGGGCACCTCCGCTGGGCCGGTCTTGATCGGCTCGCTAGTCGCCGAGGATGGTCTGTCGCGGCTGGCCATCACCCAAACGACGGGGGAGCCGGCCAGTCTCGGTGGCAGGACGTCGAGGGCAAATCGCGTAAGGCGGTCTGCCCACTGCAGATCGTCGATCGCGATGACGATCGGTCGTCGCGAAGCCTCCTCTTCCAAGAGGGACGCCAGGCGGTCCACCAGCCAGAGGCGGTGGTCGTAGAGGCTGGACAGGGCTGTGAAGGAATCGGAGTCCAGCACCGGTGCTTGGCCGGACCGCAGCGCAACGAGCAGCGGAGCGCCTGGCGCGATCTGGTCCGCCTCCTCGGCCTTGCCGGTGCCGACGGCGAAGCCGAGAGATCCGGCCCGCTCGACCACAGCGGATACCACTGAGCTCTTGCCTGTGCCGGGGTCGCCGGTGATGAGCAGGACGGCGCCCTGTCCGCTGTGCAGAGTGGTGGCGAGCACACGGTGCGCCTGTGCCAGGACGTCCTCACGACCGATCAGGTCCATCTCGCCTCGTCTGGTGTCTCGTCTGGGGTCTCGCCGGGCATCGTCGGCCACTGCTGTCTCGACGAGGTGTGCAGCCATCTCTGCCGCACGTGCACACCCGGTTCTCGGGAGGACGCCGGCGTCCTGGGGCGGAATACCGTCGCAGTCATCGGTCCGTTTGGGGCATCGGCATCACGAAAAGGAGCAACTAATGACCATATCCGATGTGTCGGGTGTGATCGAGCGTGATGTGGTCACGGCCAAGGGGCGAGTCCACGTCAACGAGTATCCGGGCGAAGGCCCTCCGATCGTCCTGACGCACGGCTTCCCGGACGACTCGCGGATCTACAAGCACCTGCTGCCGGAGCTGTCGGGCCGACACGCAATCACCTTCGACTTCCTGGGGCACGGTCGTTCGGCGAGGGTGGACCTGACCCCCATGGAGTCCGGTCAGCGCGAGGGCGAGCTGGCGGCAATCGTCGAGCAGCTGGGGCTGGACAGGCCCATCCTGGTCGGGCACGACATCGGTGGCCCGGTCGCCATCAGGTACGCCATCGCCAACCCTGCGAGTGTCGGCGGACTCGTGCTGCTCAACACGTTCTTCGGCGATGCGCCGACGCTGGTGTTCCCCGAGTTCATCCGGATGCTCGCGGACAGGCATCTTGCCCCTTTGGTCGACGCGATCATCGCAGACCCGACGACGCTGGGATGGATGTTGTTCTACACGAGCAGCACGCTGAACCCGGGGCCGGTCGACCTGGCGGGCCTGGGCGGTCAGTCGATCCTGCCCCAGTTCTTCGGCGACGACACGCAACTTGACGCCGTCCCCGCCATCCGAGCCTGGTCTGCGGACCTCTTTCCCGGCCTGCAGCAACAGAACTCGCAGATAGCGCGCGGCGAGCTGGGTCGTCTGGACGTACCGGTCACCATCGCCTTCGGAGAGCACGATCGTTACCTGAACCAGCGTGTGGCCGAGCACCTGCACACGCTCTTCCCAGGGTCTGTCCTGCACCCGATATCAGGGGCTGCGCACTGGCCCCAGTGGGATCAGCCGGCGGCGACGGCAGCCGTGATCGTCGAGACGGCCCAAGGGGTCCAGAAGCGGTCAACAGCCTGAGGAGGTGCCATCGACCGAGAACTCCCCGGACCGGATCACGTTCCGGCACGCCTGGCAGGTCACTTGGGCGTGGAACGTCTCGCCACACACGGTGTGGACGAAGTCGACCGTAGGCACGCCTTCGTCGCGGTAGGCATCGCCCCAGTTCTTGAGCACGAGGATCACCACACCGAGATCGCGGCCCTTCGGGGTCAACTCGTACCCGGCGAGCCGACCACGCTCGGGCGAACGCGCCTGCAGAATCCCGGACTCCGTCAACTTCCGGAGCCTGGCCGAAAGGACATCCCGAGGCGCTCCGACGGCTCTCAGGATGTCGGTGTAGCGGGAGGCCCCGAAGGCGACCGCTCGAACGATGTGCAGCGACCATCTGTCGTTGATCGCGTCCAACGCCACAGCCAACGAGTCGCGAGTTGGTTTGTTATCCAAACCACTTGTGTTACCGTTTTCTTTGTTTGACATTCAAACCACTATAGCCGAGGACCAACCCATGTCGTCATCATCCGCTCCACACCCCGTCGGGTCTCCCGTAATCACCCAGCACCGCACTTGGATCCCGCTGGTCGTCACCGGCCTGATCATCGGCGCGGCGTTCATCGCGGTGTACGTCGGGCTGCAACGTTCTCCGGAACCGCGCAACCTGCCGCTCGCCACGGTGGGTCAGCAGCTCTCCTCGGCGGTGCGCTCGGGACTGGCGGAGAAGGTAGACGTCATCGCGGTCCCCAGCCTCGAAAGGGGGGACGAGCTCGTCCGTAACGGCGACGCGATTGCCGTCGTCAGCGCGACCTCGCCGAGCTCGTTGCGCCTCCACTACGCCGGTGCCAGCGGCTTCAGCGAGAGCGCTGCGGCGCGAAGGCTCGTCGCCGGTCTGGCGAGCAAGGGCGGCTTCAGCGTCGAAGAAGCGGACATCGTCCCGCTGGCGCGCTATGACTCACGCGGCCTGTCCGCCTTCTACGTGGTCTTCGGCGTCACGCTGTCCTCCTTCGTCCTCGCTCAGGGACTCACCGGCGCGACCCGCACGGTTCGCCTTCGTCACCGGCTGTACGCGATGGTCGGGTTCGCGGTTGCCATCGGCCTCATCGCGGCAACCATCGCGGGTCCTGTCTTCGGGTCTCTGACAGCCCCGTTCTCCGCCCTGGCGCTCTCGCTCATCCTGCTCTCGGCGGCAAGCGCGTTTGCCACGAAGGCCCTTGGTGCCTGGCTCGGCCCTGCGGGGATCGGACTGGCGGTCCTGATCCTCACGACTATCGGAAATGCCACCAGCGGAGCGACCATCGGTTACGACCTGCTGCCTACTTGGGCGCAGGCCGTCTCTGCCAAGCTTCCGCCCGGCGCGGCCGTGCGGGCAGTCAACGACTTCGGCTACTTCGGTGGTTCGCACGCCTGGGCCTCGATCGCGGTCCTGATTGCGTGGTTCGTGGTCAGCTTCGTGCTGATTCTCCTCCGGCAGGGAGTCAGTGACCGCCGCACTCACAAGGACGTCGCGGTGGACCGGGTCGCCGTGGCCGCCTGAGCACGTCGTCGAAGAGCTGAAGGTTGCCAGTGGCTGCAGCGCGCCCGGACGGACGGACGTCCCCAGGAGGGGCCGGTGGAGGGCGCGACGGCACGGGAGCCGCCGTGGCCTTGTGGGCGGCGATCAGGTACCGGCGGGCCCAGGCGCTGCCCCTGGTCGTCCTCTCGGCACTCATCGCCACCTGCGCCGTCTTCGCGCCGCTGTACGAGCGGGCCCTCGAGCAGTCCCTCCTGCGCAGCACCATCGACCAGGCACCCATCACCGGTACCGCCCTGTCCGTACGCGGCGGACGCAGTGAGCGCTTCCCCACCCGCCAGCCCGGGGACCTGGCCGATGTCGTGCCACCGGTGCTGCGTGGGTTGTACATGGTTCCCTTCAGGCAGATGCAGGACTCCATCTTCATCACTCCCCGCCACGGACTCCTGCCGTCACCCGTCCGACTCCTCTCGCGCAGCGACGTCTGCGCGCACCTGACGGTGAGGGGCCGCTGCCCGCAGACCCCCGGTGAGGTGCTGGTGTCGTCGAAGGACGCGAGCACCTGGTCCTGGCGACTGGGCCGGACGTTCGACACGCCAGTTCCGGGCACGGGTTCGTCGACGAGTCCGGGGCAGGCCCAGCGGACCGCCCGGCTCACGGTCGTCGGGGTGTACGCCGTCCGTCCCAACCCTGCCTACTGGCTGGGTACACAACTCGACGGCAAGTCCGGTGTACCGACCAACTTCGGGTCTCAGACGGTGCCGGGTGTTGACGACCTCGTCACCACTGAGGCGACGTTCGACCCCACTTGGGTGCACGTCGGGTCGACGTTGATCTTTCCCCTTAGGGCCGAGTCGGTGACGATGGGCAACCTCGACCGGGTGACATCGGCACTGCAGCCGCGAGTCGAAGGCGTGCCCAACGGGCACACCGACGTCGTGGTCCAGAGTGAGCTGCCGGCGTTCATCGCCACGGTCGAGGACGCCCAGGGGCAGTTGCGGGTCATCGTCCCGCTGCTCACGGCACAGCTCGCACTGCTCGGCGCTGCCATCCTGGTCCTCGTGGCCCGGGCGGCCGTTGACCAGCGACGGCCTGAGGCGGCCCTCGCCCGGCTTCGGGGCCGCAGCCGCGAGGGAGCCGGCCGGCTCGTCATCACCGAACTCGGCCTCACCGTCCTGCTCGGCCTGCCGGTGGGCGCCGTGGCGGCGGTGGTGCTGTCCGAGGTCGTGCGCCGTCGCCTGTTGGCGGACGGAGTGCCGTTCGAGGTGTCTTGGATCGCAATCGTGGGCCTGCTCGCCTCGGCGGTCGTCTGCGTCCTGGCCGTCGTCGTCGCCGCGCGTCCGCTCCAGCGGCAGAGCATCTCCGCGCTGCTGCGCCGGGTCTCACCCGCCCGTCGCGTCGGCCTCGGCATCGTCGACCTGCTCGCCGTCGCGCTCGCAGGTTTCGGCCTTGTGGGCCTGGCGACCCGCGCCCTCCAGGGTCCGCTGGCACTGCTCACCCCGACGTTGGTGGCTCTGGCCGGTGGCCTCGTGGCCTCGCGCGCCGCCGTGCCCATCGCCCGGTCCGTGGGGCGGACCAACCTGCGCCGTGGGCGCATCGGGCCGGCGCTCGCGGCATACGGGCTCGAGCGTCGTCCCGCGATGCGCACGGTGGTCACCGTCGTCAGCGTGGCGGTCTCGCTCACCGTGTTCGCCGCCAACGCCCTCGTGGTCGCGGACCGCAACTGGGTCGCGCGGGCCCAGCTCACCACCGGGGCCCCGGTGGTCCTGGACACCGACAGCTCGGACCCGACGAAACTCGCTGGCGCCGTGCAGGGGATCGACCCGTCCGGCCGCCGCGTGCTGCCAGTGGCGGTGGTGCGCCAGACCGCTCAGGGGTCCACCCCGACCATGGCCGTCATCGGGTCCACGTTCGACCAGGTGGCGTTCTCCCCGGCGGGCGCCGAGCTGCGCACCCGCCTGCTGCGACCCCCCGCCGTCGCGACGGTCCCACTCGTGGGGCAGCGCGTCACCGGTCACGTGACCTGGGAGACCCGAAGCACCGCGGACCCGCTCGACGCATCCGGCACCGGTGACGCCGCGACCCCCGTGGTCGTGCGTCTCGACGTCACGACGACGACCGGCCGGCGGCTCACCCGCGACGTCGTCGACCTGCCCGCCACCGGTGCAGGGTCGAAGGACTTCTCCACCCCACTGCTGTGCCCCGCTGGGTGCCGACTCGATGGTATCGGCGTGGTCCAGACCGACCCTCTGTCCAAGGGGGTGGTCGGCACCGTCACGATCGCAGGGCTAGGCATCGACGACCGACGCCTCGATGTCGACGACGTAACCCGCTGGAACCCGTTCACCCCTCTCTCCTCGGGCACCCATGACGACCTCCGCCTGACGTTCCCGACATCGGACACCCTTCGACTGGCGTTCCGGTCCAGCGGGGTCACCGTCAGGGTGTCATATGCCGATGTGCCCGCGCAGCTGCCGGGCCTTCTGGCGGGGCCCGTGCCACCCGGTGGCACCGCCAAGTCGTTCCAGGCCATCGGGCTCAATGGGGCACCGATGCAGGTGACGGCGGTACAGCGGCCGGCTGCGCTGCCCGTGCTCGGCACACGGGGCGTCATGGTCGACTACCGCACGCTGGCCCGGCTAGGGGGCCCGCTCGGCGCCGGCGGCACGCTGTCGGTCTGGCTACGCGAGCCCGGCCAGGAGCAGGCGGTGCGCGCGGCCTTGGGCAGGACGGGGATCGGCGTCACGACGGCCCACCACTACGACGACGCAAAGGCCCGGATCGTCGCCTCCGGGTCGGGCTGGGGGGTGCGGCTCGCGCTGTTCAGCGGGGCGATGGCCGTCGTCCTCGCCGCCCTAGTCGTGATCGTGATCGCTGCGACGGGGTGGCGGGTCGTGGCCCGAGACCTTGCCGCGCTGCACATGTCCGGGGTGCGGCTGGGCGTGCTGCGGCGGTCGCTGGTGCGTGAGCAGGTGCTCGTCGTCACCCTCGGGACTGTCGTGGGAGCGGTCTGCGGCGTCACCGCGGCGGCCTTGGCGATGCCGCTGCTGCCGTTGTTCGACGACGCATCGACGCCCGTACCGGCCCTGCAGATTGCGCCGTCCATAACAGCGGTCCTTGGCGCGACCCTCGTCGCCCTCGTGGTACTGATCCTTGCGGCGCTCGCTGCTGCGCTCTCGTCCGGTAGCCGGGTCACCCTCAGCAGGATCCGGGAGACGCTGTGAGAACGGCCAGGACGACGTCCGCCACGGCAGATGGTGGTGGTCTGGGGGTGAGCACCCGTGGCCTGGTCCACATCTACCGGGCTGAGGGCCACGACGTCGCGGCCCTGTCGGGCGTGGACCTCGTCGTCGCCCCCGGTGAGGTGGTCGGACTGCTGGGCCCGTCGGGTGCAGGCAAGTCCACGCTGCTGACGTTGTTCGGCGGCCTGATGCGCCCGAGCGCCGGCCGCGTGCGGGTGGGGGAGCACGAGCTGTCGACGATGACCGAGCCGGAGCTCGACCGCTTCCGGGCCGCAGACGTCGGCATCATCCTGCAGGGTGCCACGCGAAACCTGTTGCCCTACTTGACCGCTCGTCAGAACGTCGAGTTCGCGCAGCGCTCGGCGGTCAAGGCCGGCCGGGGCGTCCCGGGTGCCGCCGAGGTGCTCGAGCTCGTCGGCCTCGACCACGCCGCCACCGAACCTCTCGACTCCCTGCCGCCGGGACAGCTCCAGCTCGCCGCTCTCGCGGTGTCGCTCGCGAGCCGGCCCGGGCTCCTCCTCGGCGACGAGCCGACCAGCCAACTCCACCACACCTCGCGCGACGTCGTCCTCGACGCGCTGCACCGCGTCAACGAGGAGTGGGGCACGACGATCGTCGTCGTGACCCACGACCCCGACGTCGCGGCGCGGCTCCCGCGCACGGTGACCATCCGCGACGGTCGCGTGGGCAGCGAGGGGCGCGCGGGCGAGGAGTACGCCGTGGTGTCCGCCGACGGCTCCCTGCCGCTGCCTGCCGCGGCGGTCGCCGCGTTCCCGCCCGGCGCCTTCGTCCGGGTGCACCACGTGGACGGCGTCTGGACGCTCGTGCCCGAAGGGGGAGGGGGCCAAGGTGGCTGAGCGACGAGGTTTCGTGGACATTGACCGACAGGACGTGGACCGGGAAGGGATGGAAGGCTTGGTGCCCCCGCTGGTGCTTTCCGGGGTCACCGTCCGACACGGGACCACGGTGGCTGTGGACGCCGCCCGCTTGGAGGCCCACCCGGGCGACTTCATCGCTGTCACGGGTCACAGTGGCGCGGGCAAGTCGTCCCTGCTGTGGGCGATCGCGGGGGCGGTTCCGTTCGAGGGCAGCGTGCGGTTGGGCGTCGAGGCGGTGAGCGGGCGCGAGCAGGCGGGCGATCTCGGGATCGAGGTGATCCCGCAGGGCAGCGCCCTCGCACTGCTGTTGTCGGCGCGGGAGAACGTTGAACTCCCGCTGCTGGCTAGGGGCGTGCCTGCCGAGGAGGCCGCGCGCCGCGCGCAGGAGGCGCTGAGGGCAGTCAGCCTCGAGGAGTCCGGCAGTCACCTGGCCGAGGAGCTGAGCGGTGGTCAGCAGCAACGGGTGTCGGTCGCGCGCGGGCTAGCGCTGCGGCCACGGGTGTTGCTCGCCGACGAGCCCACGAGCGAGCTCGATCACGACAACCGAGAGCGGGTTCTGGCACTGCTGCGGGCAGAGGCGTCGCGGGGAGCGATCGTCCTCATGGCCACGCACGACCCGGAGGCGGCGCAGGCGGCTGACTGTGAGGTGCGGCTCGACGACGGCCGCTGCGAGATCGTCCGTACCCTCGGGTGAGCTCGCCGTGTGCAAAGGCGGCGGATAGACGCACCGCGCGGACACGGCACGCGAGACAGCCACCCAAGCGCATGATGCCGGGCAGCTGGTCGCTGAGCACCGTCGATTGGGGACGGGCTCGAACGTCATCTGGTTGAAGGCCACGCCCGGTGGCCCCGCAGAATCGGAGGTCATCATGTGCCACCCCATCGTGCACGCCGAGATCCGTTCGAGCGACCCTGACGCAACAAGGGCATTTTTCGGGGAGCTGTTTGGCTGGACTTACCCCACCGAAGGCGCTTTCCCCGGCTACACCTTTGTCGAGACTGGGGTGCCCGGAGCGCTGTACACCGCGATCAGCCCGCTTCAGGGCGACGACGGCGACCTGGTCACGTTCTTCGTCGGTGTTGAGGACATGGCCGGCGCCATCGCAGACACGACACGCCTCGGCGGACGCGTCGTGCAGGAGCCGGTCAGCGTTCCCGGGGTGTCGTTCGCGCTCATCGCCGACCCTCAGGGTCATGTGGTCGGTTTGGCCCAGCAAGTCTAAGCGGCAACTCGGACGAGCCGTCGGTTCAGCCCGTCCGCGCCAGACCGAGCCCAAAGCAGCCACCGACGGACAGCGCGCCAGCAGGCGGCGGATAGACGGACGGCACGAGCGCATTCGACGGCCCCAACGGGCAGGAAATACCTCGTCTGGACGTGCTCCTCGGGTAGAACTGTCACGTGAACGAGCCAACGCAAGCGCAATGGGGCGACCCGGACAATCATGCCGCCGTATCCGCTGCGTTGAACAACGGCTTGCAGGAGCGCTCGATTGGCGTCTTCGCTCGGTGGTGGCAACTCGAGACATGGCTGCGAGAACTGGCATACGTCGAACTACGGGCCAGGTATGGAAAGACCTGGGAAGCTTCCGTCTCGCGGTCCGCAGGCCGCCAATCGCAGGACGCTGCATTCACGCACATGGAGGGCGCGGACAGCCGAAACCCCCTCGCCTACCTGGACTACAGTCAGCTTCTCGACGTCATGTCCGAGAACTGGGACCTATTCGGCTATGCCCTAGTCGAGAAACGATCATGGGAAGGGCGTCAAGAGGATCTCAAGCGAATCCGGCATCGCATAGGACATATGCGAGTTCCGCACCCCGATGACCTCAGTAGGCTGGAACAGACCTTGCGCGATCTCGAGCGAGGGGCCTTCATTGCTCAGGCCTCGTACAACCGACGGGACTTGCTCTGGGAACAGCACGACCCAGTGACGGATGCGTGGCTGCACCAGAATCACGATGACGCGCAAAGGCTCGTCGAGCACGCGCGCAGGAACTATGACACCAAGCTGGTCCTGCAGTTCAGCCGGCGGCCATGGGCCAAAGGGCAGGAGGTGGGTGACAACGCACCGGGGATTCTCTGGCACGCTGACTTCCTGATGCGCGGCCGAACGATTGACCCAGTGGAGCTTTGGCATGACTACGCGACCGACAACGTCCGGCCCTTGTTGATGCACCTTGTCGCCAATGATCCGTGGCACATTGGGTTCACCTTCAGCGCCGCCGATCCGGGGATGGAGATTGCCGACGCAATCGGCCGAGCCTTCGACAGTGTTCTCACTCTCTCGCGCCCGGCCCCCTTTGACGACTCGGCCCTCAACGAGGACTGGGGCGCCCGCGCGCGCGCAGTCGATCACCGAATCCTCCATAACACCGGATGGAACACGCTGAGCGATACGACAGTTCCCGTGAGCACCTTTGGTGCGGGCTCGGTCGTTCGCCAGGCACCCTCGTGGTGAACGGATCGTGCCGAACCTTGAGACCCGCAGGCGAGGGCTCCCCCGAATGCGGCGGAAAGACCTACGCCCTCTCGCAAGGCTGCGCCGTTCCCTTGCGCGACGGCGCACCGGGCATCGCTCCCCGTCACTCGAGAGGGTGCGCTCTCAGCAACCGCACCTCGTCGGCGTCGAGCCCAGCCTGCACCCGACGCAGCGCGATGTCGTCGATGCGTTGCGCGTCGCGCAGCTCGAGGAGTGCCTCACGTCGCCTGCCGATGAGAGCGAGTAGAAGGCTCGTGTACTGGTCGTCGTGCTGGACCGCAGGATTGTCCTGCGCACCTGCAGCAGCCACCAGCCTGCGCTGCTTGTCCAGTTCGCGACGCACCCGCTCGATCACCATCTCATCGCTGTCGAGCTCGCTGGCCGTGTTTTCGAGCGCCTCGATTGCCACGTCCAGGGTGTACTCGTCGGCGTACTGGACCTCTTCGTCGACCGAGGTATCAGCTGGCAGCCGCGCGAACCGCACCACCGAGGGCAGGAGAAGTGCCTGGAGAAGGGTCAGGAGGATCACCCCGCACGTGATCAGCACCATCAGGTCTCGTCCGGGAAAGGGTGCTCCGGAGTCCAGGGCGTGCGGCACGGCAAGGATCGCGGCCAGCGACACCGCTCCCCGGAACCCCGCTACCGCGCTGACCATGCGTTGCCGCGCCGGGACGCGGCGCAACCGCTGGGCCGGGCGGCGATCGAGGAGCCGGATGAGGTAGGGCGTCGTGTAGATCCACGCCCACCGGACCCCGATGACGACGGCCGTGACCACCAGTACGTCACCGAGCGCCCGCATCATGGAGGCGCTGCTCAACCCCCGGACAGCGGACTGGGCCGACACCCCGACAAGTACGAAGAGCGCACTGCTGAGCACCGTCGTGGACAGCGCCCAGAACGGTATGGCGATCTGCCGCGTCACCGCGCCAGTAATGCGTGGCGCCACCTGGCTCATGAACAGCCCGCACACCACGACGGCCAGGACGCCGGACGCGTGGAGGACGTCTGCCAGTAGGAACGCTGCGAAGGGCGTAACCAGCATCGCGATGGCTTCCAGCATCGGGTCGTCCATCCGGCGCCGAACCTGCCAGCTGACCAATCCGATGAGTGCGCCAGCCAGAACACCCCCGCAGTACGCCAGTACCAACAACCAGGTCACGTGCCAGCCGGTGAGGTCCTCTTGGCCGACCGTTACGCCCACCGCCAGTCCATAGAGGACAAGGGCGGTGCCGTCGTTGATCAGGCTCTCGGCGCGGAGCACGGTCACCGTGCGGCGGGGTAGGTCGCGGGCCAGGACGCCGACAGCCGTGGCGTCGGTAGGTGCCAGAGCCGCGCCGAGAACCCACGCCGGCCCCCACCCGAGGCCGAGCCAGTGCGCGGCGCCAGCGACCGCGGCAGCGGTGGCGAAGACCAACGCGGTGCTGGTCAGGACCACGACCCGCAGGTTGTTGCGGATCTCCCGCAATGAGGTCGTCAGGCTCTCCCAGTACAGCAAGGCGGGCAGGAACAGGAGAAGCACCACCTCCGGCGGCAGCTGGGCCTGCCGCACGTGCGGCCAGAAACCGAGCAGCACCCCGACCAGCACGAGCAAGATGGCTGGCGCGATGGGGTAGCGCCGCGCAAACAGACCGCACACCACCAAGGCGAGTCCGAGCATGACCACTATCTCGAGTCCGAACACAGACTCATCTTGTCGGGCCGTCTACCCGTCGGCCACCCCGATTACACACCCCACCATGGCGCTTCCTCGGCCGGGAACCCATGCGCGCCTATACCGAAACGGCGCCGCCCGCGGCGATGGATTGTCACGCCCCGTGGAGTGAGGGTGGAGTGACCCGCTACAGGGACGGACGGTCGTAAGGCCAGCCGACTGGCGGCGCAGAGGCGGTGGTGTCGATGGCCGTAGTCTGCGTGTGTTGTGCGGTGCGCGAGTCGCTGACGTTTGGAGGACCGTTTGTCGAAAGGTCATGACGTTGCCCAGATGGCTCAGATCACTCGGCGTACCGATGCTGGGCCGGTCTGCCTCGCGGTGTATGAGCAGCTCGACGCACTGCTGCGGACGTTGGGCGAGAAGGACTGGGCGTTGCCGACTGCTTGACCTGGCTGGGTCGGCCGCGGACATGGTCGGCATCTGATCGGCGCGCCCCGGGGTAACGCGTCCGTACGTGAGTTCGTAGGGCAGCAGCTCTGGGGGCTGCGTCATCGAGGGGAGTTCGGCGGCAATCCGTTGGACGCGGTCAACAGCCTTCAGATCGCCGACCATGCCGGCCTGCCCGATGCGCGGCGGGCCGAGGCACTGCGCGCCGTTGAACCGCATGCCGTCCGTGGGCGCCTGCGTCTGTCGGCGTGGTTCGGCGCCCTCAGTGTGCCGCTGTCCACCGGTGGTTCGGCCGCGGCGGGGATGCCGCGCTCGGTCAACCTCGGCCGGCTGCTGGACGTGGTCTCCACCCGCGATGCGTGGATGCACACCATCGACATCAGCGAGGTGGTCGGTCGTCCGCCGTCGCTTGGTTCCCCCGTCAACGGCCGCATCGTGCAGGACGTGTGTTTGGACTGGGTCCGGCGCCATGGCCAGCCGGTCGACCTGACCCTTACCGGACCCGCCGGTGGGCGGTATCAATCCGGAGCGGGCGGCGCGGTGCCGGAGATGGACGCGGTCGAGTTCTGCCGAATCTTGTCCGGGCGCTCTCCCGGGGACGGCCTGTTGAGCACCAAGGTCCTGTTCTAAAGCCGCTGGGCCGCGGGCCGACACGCGGCGGAAGGACGAATCGAGCGTTGAGGGCTTCGCGCCAGATGCCCAACTTGCGACGGCGGCTCAGCGGTAACGCGATGCTGGCGGAATGGGCCATGGGGCCTCGACATCCGAGCCATCGAGCATGACTCCGGCCAGTGGACACAGGTGGTATTCCTCGACCCACGGGCCCAGACGGGTAACGACGACCTCCTCAGATCTTGCGTAGGCAACACTGATCGGAAATCTGGGATCGCTGCCCCCTTCGGCAGCCTCTTGGATTCGCTGGAAATTTGCTACGGGGTCATCGTTTGGAGGTGGGGTCACCACTTCGGCTTCAGCTGCTTGATGCGTCAGGGGGTCGCGGAGTACCCAGATGTAGTCTTCGCGAGATCGGTGAACGCACAGCAACTGCGAACGTAGTTCCTCAGGGATGCGTGGACGAGCTTCGTCACCCAACAGCCTCGAGTGGGCCGCATACCAAGCGCTAAACGACTGGTGCCATAGGGGCTCCGCTGGATCCACCTGCAGCTCTTGCAACCACTTGGGATACCGCCCCCTACGCCGAAGCCCCGACTCATTGAGAAGTTCTGAGGCCGTTCTTGGGTACCGGCGGAGATTGGACCCATACACGAGCCGATCGCCGATGAAGGTGAGAAGTCTCTCCAGTGACTCGATGCTTTGCTCGGCCTCCGCGACGCTAGGCAGGTAGCCGCCATGGACAACGCGATGTCGGACGGCAGCTACGTCATCGGCCCACCTACCCACTGCGCCATTGCCATCCGTCTTCCAATCACCACCCAACAAGTTCGCGTATTGCGTCTTAACTCGAGTGGCCAAGCCTTGGCGCCACAGGCCGGCACTTTGTTCGGGCGTGAGCCCATCCTCCCAGCGCATGTGGCACAAGGTGATGTTCAGAAGAGCTTCCGAGGCAGCGGCCATCATGACGATGGCTTCACGCGTGTTGCCTCGGCTGAACAGTGCTGCAGATCCCTGCTGATGTAGATCCAGGTACATGCGCAGGGCCGGATCCCGTCGGCCCGCTTCGAACACCGCATCGACCTGCTCAGGCTCGAGCGTTGGCGCCTCGGAAGCATGAACGAAGTTCGAGTTGGCGTGAAACAGACAAACCTCGGCAGGCTCCTTGGCCGCAATCTGAAGGTGCGTGCGTAAGACGTACGGCACTAGGGGAGGAAGTAGTGCGCCGGTGAGGAGTGTCAGGGGCCGTCGAGTCGCGGCATGGTATGCGGCCTGAAAGCTGCCGACAGCGCGGACCGCGGCATCGAAAGCTGGTTCCATAAGTTCCTTCGCCGCCTCTGGGTCAGGCATGACGAACTTGTCATCGAGTCGGTCCGCCGCTCTGATGGCAGCAAGCGTCTGGAGAGGAATCGCGACCTCCGCGACCGTCGAATAACCAGCGGGATGGACTGCGGCGAATTCTTCACCGCGGACGTCGCTCGGGGATTCTTGGCTCTTGGGTAGTCCGGCTTCGACTGCAGCCATGGTGGCATCCATGCCCAAGGCCGCGACAAGATCGATTTCGACCTGATGGAAGAGGATCGAGGAGGCGAGCACGTGCGCCCTCGTGAGGTTTTCAAACTTGCCACCCGGCGCATCGCCAGATTCCAGCGCATCGCCGCTGCTTGGCGTATCCAGAAGGCGATGGAGCTCGGGGCCCATCTTCACAAGGTCGCGGACTGGAACGCCCTGGGGCCAGCCCACAGTCTCAGGAAGACGAAGAAAAAACGTTGCGATCGGTTCGTCATCGCCGATCCAGATTTCTGGCTCGTAGGTGCCCCCTGCCATGATTCTCCCCTCTAGCTCCGGCTTCCTTTCAGCGCGACCGTACCGGACATAGTTCCGAGGCCATGCGTCGTCGGCCACAGCAGGTCCTCGCGGGATCTTGCGCAGCACTCATGTCGACATCACGCAGTCTTTATGGGCGCTGTGCAGCAATGTCTTCGTGCGTGTGGGCACCGTCAGCGGGGCCTCAACCCAACCACGGCAGTAGTCCTTTCGCAGGTCCGTCCTCTCTGGCGGCCCCAACCAGGACGTGGAATTGAGCCGGACAGGTGGTAGCCGACATCGGTTGCGGAGAGGGCCGGGGGAGGTTCAATTACCAGTGGGTGCACACTCCGGGGTGGTCGGGACAGCGAGTCCGCTGGATCTCCTCGGTGAGGTTCAGGGCCGCGTCAATGTCTCCCAGTGCGGCTGCAAACGAGACGGAATATCGTTCTTCTGCGGTGAAGCCATGATGGTCCATCACCATGGCGAAGAATGTTTCGTGCCACTCGTCCTCAAAGACATGCTGGTCCTCGGGCTCGCTGTAGCTCGCACATGTGTGGCACCAGAGGATGAGTCGACCTCCGCAAGGGTCGCTTGTCAGGTCGGAGAGAGTCACGTAGTGGCACGGCTTCGTGCTTGGCGAGCTAGAGATCGGAGCCATGGTGTCTTCCTCGATCGACGTTTGGTGTTTTGGACATCGGCGGATGTTGAGGCAATCCGATCCACGGCACAGGTCAGGCGGTTGCCGCCTTGTGCGCTTCCCAGATTTCCCTTGAAAGGCGGCCACGGGCGCCGACGGAGTAGCCGTTGGCGATGGCCCATGTGCGCACTACGCCGGGTGCGGCGCGATGGTCCGTTGGGGCCAACTTCGCCGGCGCTGGGCTTTGCGTTGCCGCCGAGTGCACTGGCTCGTCTCTCGTGCTGGGGGCTTGGTGCGGCTGGATGTGACGGAGCATTGTCGCGAAGTCTTGAGGAGTGACGAGGCGTGTGCCGAGCTGCGCGGCGGCTTCGGCTTTGCCTCCTTGGAAAGAGCCGTCCGTGACCAGGAGGGCGGTGCGGCGACTGACGTTGTTGAGGACGCGTACGCCTGCCTGGCTCGCAGCTTGTTCGAGCAGGTCGCGTTCGGCGTCGTCGCAGCCGGTGAAGGCGATGCGTTGGCCGACTCGGAGGGGCTCGCCGTGGGCCCAAATGTCTGGGAGGGGTGCGAGTCCGGTCGACAAGGAGGCGAGACGTGCCTCTTCCTCACCGTCGAGGAGGTCCTTGACCGTGGATATGGGCTGTCCTAGCAGCCGGGCCATCGCATGGAGTTCTCGTCGCTCGGCTCGGGTGATCTTGCCGTCTTCGATGGCTGCCCTGGCTAGGGCACGCATGAAACCCCGGTGTGCACGGTCGACGCCGTCTGTGCCGAGCTCGTACAACTCAGCAACTTCACCCAGGGCTGCCCGTTCCTGCCCGTTGAGTTCGCCGTCTTCGAGGGCTTCGGTCAGAAGTTCAAGGTAAGGCAGGGACGCTTCGGAGGCTCCGTCGTCGAGCGCGTCGGAGAGGGAGAAGGTCTCTAGAAGGCTGGCTACTCGCAGGGGTGGTGCGTAGTGGTGGGAGACTCGCGAGGGGGGCTTGGGCGGTGCGGCTGGGTCGGCAATGCGTCCCGTTCCGGCCAGCGTGGGCCAGGGCACCCGTGTCGCTTGACCCAGGATGGCGCGGTGCTCCTTGAGGGGCGCGGGCGGAAAGGCAGAGTTGAGGAAGTGGCCAAGCAGCTCCGCGGTGGCTCGTGCGTCCACCAGGGCAGAGTGCCCACCGTCCAAGTTCACCCCGGCGGCCCAACAGCAGTCGACCAAGCGCCGACGATCAAGGTGCGGCATGTAGTGCCAGGATGCTTCCAGCGTGCAGAGGGTAGGAACGATCGGCCAGGACCAGTTTGCACGGCCGAACTCGTACCTCATGAAGGACGAGTCGAACCGGGCGTTGTGCGCGACGAGCGCTCGGCCGTGGAGGAGCCCGGCGAGGTGCGGGGCGAGCTGCTCGAAGGTCGGCGCGTGAGCTACATCAGCGTCGGTGATGCCGTGGATGTGGGTTGCTCCGACGGGACCTTGTGGGTTGATTCGGCTCGTCCACTCGTGTTCGCGCTGACCGTTGCCGTCAAGCAGTACGACGCCAACCTCGATCACGCGATCTGATCGAGGGGACAGTCCGGTCGTCTCGACATCGAGCACTGCATAACCCGTCCGGGGCCACGAGGGTGCCCCCTCGGACGGTGCTGATTGGGGCGCTCGGGGAGCGTGAGACATCCGGGGTGCCTGGCTTAGTAGCGGCTGTGATGGAGCCGATACCTCTTCGGAATGGCCGATCAGACGCCGAAACGCGTCCCTGAAAGCGCCCACGATTCCCCCCAACTACGCGACCCCGGCGAGGGTCGCTGTACGTCGGCAGTGAACCAGACAGGGGCGTCCGGTGAGGGCGATTTGGGGACCTTGTCGTCCAGTTCGAACGGAGGAGGGACGTGGGAGGTGTGAAGCGGGTTCTCCGTGATCCCGGCGGCTCAGGCAGCCCGTCGTCGGGGCGGGAGCAGGCACCATTGGAGGCGTGAACGAAGACGCTGGACTCGACTCTCTGAACCCCGCTGACACGCCTGCCCGCGACGGTCGGCTTTTCCGCGCCATCATCGCCGCACAGCGCGAAGTTGACCAAGCCACCGAGCACCTCCGTACCGCCGTCGCAAGCGCTCGCCAACACGGGGACTCGTGGACGGTGATCGGCGTCGCCCTCGGGCTCTCAGCACAGGCTGCTCAACAGGAGTTTGAACAGGGCTAGGTCCCGGGGACTCCGTTCGGCAGTCGACGAGCTCGAGATCCCTGACCTGCTTCACCGGCTGAACTGGCGCTGGCGGAATCGCTGCCAACCCGACCCGCTCACGGGTCACCCCGCACGTAGACGCTCGGATCGATGCCTCGCCAACGGCAGCCAGTCAAGGAAGACGCCGCTAGCAAGTTTCTGCAGCGGGCTCCTAAAGGTGCTCGGTAACAGAGCCGAGAAACCACCCATGACCCGAACCCATGACCTATCCAGTCCTTCAGCACCGTTGTTGCTCAGGGCATTCCACGCTTTCTCGATATCATCAAGGCAGCCCAGCTCGCTGGTTCGAGCTGAGGGTCGCTCTAGCGCTCTGAGGTGCAGCGATGCCAGATATCGAGGGGGCCGAAACCCCGCACGAGCCGCCAAACCTGTGGCTTGTCCGCGCGTGGATGACCCTGCTCTCGTGGTCCAAGGCGGCCGACGATGAGCATGGTTCGAATCACCGCGAACAACGGCGCCGAGAGCCTGAACGTGACCGCGACCGAACTAGGTAGTGGCGTCTACTGGGGTGGCCGGGCTCAACGCGTCTACGAGCCCGAGGCGCGGATCCTCTTTGTTGTCCGTGAGAGTTCACTAAGCGCACTCCAGCAGTTGGCCAACATGGCTGCCACGGTGCTTGGCGCCCATTCCTATCGTGATGACCTGCAGGACTTGATCAACGGTGGCGTGGCGCCCCTGTTCGAGCCCCAGAGCTGGGGCGGGTACCCGATCAAGGTCCCGGAAGGCCGCGTGGCCGTCGTCCGCCGTGGAAACTCCTATGTCCTCTACGCCCTGACCTCGGCGGCGAAGGACTCAGACCAAGGCGATAATGCTTTCACACGAGCCCTCGCACAGACACTTCGCGACCTGAAGCCGGACGTCCTGGTCACCGGCCCAGTCAGCCGCATCGTGCGCCACGAGCACCACGTTTCGGACGCCGCGCGAGCCCTCAAGGCCGCCCGCGTTCTTCTGGACTGCGCTGCCACCGAGGTCATCGACTTCAAGCACAACCCTTCCGCCGGGGCCGACTTCATCGCGCTTGCCACACACGCGATTCGGGAACGCTCTGTCATCGTGGCGCGTATGGACGGTGGGCGACTTGCTGGAGCGAGCCGGGGACGCTACCCATTTGCTGAGGCAACCCTGCCCCTCGGCTATGTCCGTACCCCCGATGGGCGAATCGCCCTGGCCGACAAGGCGGTCGTTGAGGCCTTGCAGCGTGCCTTCGAGCAGCTCGCTCACTCGACCACTTCTAGGGGGCAGGTCGCTGCCACTCTCGCGGCGGCCAAGGTGTTGACGACGCGGAAGGCCGGACTGGTCAGTCAGCGGCGACTTGTGGACCTGAAACTGTCCAAGGCTTATGTAAAGCGGATGATAGAGCGCATCGACACCTATGAACGAGGCCAACATCAGGTGAACCATCGCACTCAGGTCCCTCGATTGGTCGGGGACCGAGGTGCCCTTGATCCGCAAATTGAGTACGTGTTCGACCTCCCTGTTCCGGAAGGAGGGTGGGCCAGTCCGGAGGTCTTCAGTGCCATACGTGAGCGGAGTCGGGAGGCACAGGCGAAGCGCAACCGCCTGCCGCAGACCACGCCGGACAAGAACCGGCAGCAACTCCCACTGGCAGGTTTCCGTTGGCGGGTCGGGGAGGAAGAGTTCGCGCTGCTCTCGCGGTCCTATCGCTCCCGCTCCCACTACATGTTGGCCGTGCGGAAGGCCTCGAGCGCCGCGCTAGGTGCCGAACCCGGAGGACGAGCCTGGACTGCATCGCTCAAGCGTGGCTGGACTGAAGCGACTCCGAACAGTCCGCACTTCCGTTGCCTCGTGGTGCCCGCGGACTTCCACAAGTCGATTGCCGACGCTGTCGGTCAACTTCGGCGTTTCGAGTTCGTCGAGCCGGCTGGTCTCTTGTCCCATGCCGGTCGCGCCCCAGACTCCGATACGAGTGAGGACGAGTGCAGCGCGCTCGCGGATGAACTAACGCGGGCGACGCGCATCAAGAAGCAGGCACACGACGAGTTCTACGCGACGTCACCCGGCGACTCTTTGCGCCCGGTCTTTAAGGCTGACTACGAGGAGGCTTCGGACTCTGTTGCCCGCCTGACGCGCCTGCTGGAACGTGCGAAGACGCGCCCCCCGGCCCCGAAGCCGCCTGAGGCCTTAAGGGTCTCAGTGGGCGACTTCATGATGGCGCTAGCGAGGCTGCGACACACACAGGGCATGCTCCCCCTGCCGATCGTCGAGGCACTGCACGCGGTATTCACCGGATTCACTGTCAACTATGACCAACGTCAAGGGACGGCCAACTGGTCCCTGGCGCTTCGGCTCCCTACAGCTGGGGGAACGGGGGAGAAGCAGACGGCACCTGTGACCGGAGCGGTGGCCATCGCCCCCCGAAGGAGCCAGAAGTCCCTTGCTCATGAAGTGGCTGACGCCTTGCGGCGGGCGGCCGAGCCAACCCCACTAGACCCCGACCTGTCCGCCTACGCAATTCGCGGGCTCAAAGGCGTCGGTGTGGCTGGGCATGGCGCGGCACAATCCCTCGTCGGCGCCCCTGCCCAAGTCCGCTCGATTGCCATCCGGGAACTCCTTGGGGAGCCACCATCAGAAGGCGTTGACCCAGGCTTCCGCACCCTGTTGGTTAGTGCCTACACAGGAGAATCCACGACCGCACAGTTCAACTGGAACGCACCAAGCGCGTTGCGCCAAGACCTTCTTGACGTTGTGTCGCAGGAGGGAGCCCTCGATCGCGAAGAGCTCGCGCGCCGCTTCGAGACCCAACTTCTTGGCCGCGACCTCGACGCCCTGCTGCGAGCCAAGGACGGGACGTGGTTGGGAGTAGCACAACTAGACCGCTACTTCGTGGCACCCTCCAACAAGGGTGGGCAGAAGGTCAGCGTTCAATGTCGCGACTGCCCGCACTGTGGTGGTCGGGTCGACATCGTGGCCAGGGTTAGAGAATGCCCCTTGGGGCTGCTCTGCAGCGGATGCCTTCGAATGCCCGTCGCCGGGTCACCGGAGTTCCCTGACTGCTTCCGCTCCTTGGCGGCCCTCCCACAGGCACGCCGCCCTGTCAAAGACGCCCAGCCGGAATGGTGGCTCGATCTTCGCAGGGCAGTTCTGGGGGACCCTGCTATCACTACGACGATGCTGGTATCGCGGCTAGGCAAGCGCCGGCACGAGATCCACAGCGCCGTTGAAGCCCTGGAACTCCACGTCAAAACTACCGGATCCATCGGTCCCGAGTGGACGGACGCGCGCCTTCGAGAGGCATACATTGATCGGAAAACGCCTCTCGTCGATTTGGCGTACACGCTGGGGGTCTCAGACCGCGCCCTTAGCAAACGACTGCACAAGGCTGGCATCTCTCGGTATCGACAATGAGTGGGTAGTTGCGCCTAGGTGACCCAAGTCAGTATGTCCACTCGTTAGCCGGCTTCCAACGCGGTGCGGCCACCTCTCAAGCGGCTCCGTCCGCGGGCGCTGTCGTCAGGCGCAGGCCCCGCATGACACGCCTCAAGAGGACGATCGTCCTGGAGCCATGTCCGATGCCGCGAGCGGGACCTGCCCATGACGGGACCCTTGGGCGGGGGCAAACCCATGGACCGGCGGACTCAGAAACCACGCCACGGGACGACACGAAGTGCAAGCCCGATTCCGGAATTGTCGCCCATGGTCCCGTTCCTCAGATGAGGGGTAGAGCGAACCTGCCCGACACCGGTTGCGATGGCACAGCGGCATCTGGTAATCGGAGTGCTGCCAGGGTCACCAAGGCGCTGTCGCTAATGCTCGGTTCATGCGGGTTCAGGCCCGCCATTACTCGATGGCCGACGTGAGCCATTTCCGTAGAACGGTGATGCAGGTAGGCCAGAGCATCGACGATGAGCGACGGAACGATGTTCGAGATCCTGAACAGGAGGACATCCGTGTCGTCGTCCTCCTCTAGTTCGTCCGACCAGACATCGCGCACGGTGACGGACAGTGCCAGATGGTTGTCTTGTCGGTAGATATGGACCATGACGATGTCGGACTGGTTCGACCCCCACTTCGGTCCCCACCACACCGTTCCAAGTATCGGGATCGCGAAGAGCTGTGCGTGAACGTGGTTTGCAATGGCCGCGGCGAAGGGGCGCAACTCGTCTTCGACCGTCTGCGCCTTTAAAGCGATCGAGAAGTAACCTCCGCGGCCGCATCGAGGATGTTCGATCTCGGCCCAGCCCTCCAAGCGGATGGTTTGGTCGTCAGGGTTGAGGTGGAGCGAGAGGTTGGGTTGCTTGGGCATGCGGCGAGTTCCTTGGCGGTCGTGTTCGGACAGGGTGGTGGTTACATCGGCGGGTCAGCGGGGGTCATTGACCCTGTCGGTCGAAGTGCTCGCTGACCCGTCGTGCGCGAACCGAGATGAGAGACCCGAGTCGACGCATTCACCTGACCCGGAACCAGTCTGGGTCTTGCTGGCCGAGGATCGGGGTGCCTCGCAGCGCTGCCATTGTTCGCAGTGCTGCTGCGGGATCGGAATCGACGCCGCGGTCCAGCAGGGACGACTCATGGGGAGCGATGCCAGCGCTGGCGTACGAGCCCGCGAGTGCCATGAAGATGTCGCCGGCTCGGTGCCTCTCGATGGCGCCATGAATCACCCCCAATTCGCTGTGACGTATGCGGGTCGCAAGCGTGAACCGGTCGCGCCCGAGGGAGACGCTCTCTTCGTGTGCTGCACAGAACTGATGCAGCCGAGCCTCGGCGGGGGAGTGCCTGCTGCTGACGAGGATGCGTACCTCGCCTTCACTAGGTCCCGTCGCGAGTCGCGCCACGTCATGAGAGCAGCCGCAGCCCATCGCCACTAAGCCACTCGCTCGCGTCCACCAATTTCGCTCCAAGTCCGATCCGGGGTCAAACACCGAACGCGCAGAGCCCTTCGTACTTGGGCCCAGTGGCAGGAGCAGGAACATGGCCCCGTGCCACGCTGCGCTAGTGGACGCGAACGCCGCCCTTATTCGTAGTTGTGAGGACTCACGTTCAGTTCCGATCGCGACCATAGTCAGTTCGGCATGCAGCATGGGTGACTCATCGGCACGTGACGGTACGGATCGTACCTACCTTTGGCGCCCTGATTGCCGGTTCGGGTGCGCTCGCCCGCTGACGAGCGTTTCGCCTCCGAAGCAACGTGAGGGCAAGGGCTCGTTGGGCTGGAATCCACCTTTGCGCCACCCAGCCGTTTCGTCGGGGACCGCTCACGCCGCTCCGGCGGACTCGTCGGCGAGCTCCTGCGGGGCAAAGACGAGCAGCAGGGCAGGAACTTCTGGTTCTTGACCATGTCGCAGGGCGTCCACCAGTTCACGGTAGGTGGCACTCCAGTCCGGGCAGGACCAACTCGGCGCTTCAGGCATGCGGAGTACTTTCAAGGCGCGGGGCGAAGTCGCGGTCGAAGTCGCCCCGCCCCCCGTGGCAGGTCCATGCGGTCGGTGAGGTGGGCGTGGGGGCGGCCTTTGTGTTCGGTGACGACGATGGGCAGCCCAAGGTCCTAAAGGATTGGTTTGATGAAACAACGGCCCTGCTCCCTGTGGCTGCCATGTCGCCAGCATCGCGGGGCTGGAGGCACTCGAGTTCGAGCTCCTCCCAGGCGGCAAGTGTCCGCAATACGAATCGCTGCACCTCCGGGTCAAACATGTTTTGCCTCTATCGTGGATGGTTGTCAGTGGGTGTTGTGACGGTCCGGAGAGGTGATCCGAGGGTTGCGGCACGATGGACGACCGTTTGCATTGGTCGCTTGACAGGCCCTCACTCATGTCATCTGGGACCGCTTGGCTCGCCTCGCGACACAGGAGGGACGGCTTCAGGTCGCCCTCCGCGCGACCGAGGATGTGCGGCCTTCGGGCGGCGCCTCTTCCCGAGAACTACCCCCCTGGGCTGCGTCTCTCGCCAGTCGATCACCTGCCCACGACAGGATCTGCGACAAGGAGGAAAGGCTCGCCGGGTCGGTAGTGACAGAGTCGATGTAGTCATTCACTGTCTCGTTATCGGCAGGTCCAAAGTGGAACCGAACACCCGGCTTGGCTGGATCTCTACCCGAATCGGAGAATCACGGGGATGGATGACGATCCTTTCGATAAGCACCTTAAGCACATCGCGCTGCGCAGCAGACGAGAACTGCTCCCACTGTTCGATCAGGTTCTTGATCTGAAACGACGTCACTACCTCCTTACTCGCCGCGCCCTCACTTAGACCGTGCTCCACCTCGTCCAGCGCTGCTTGGGCGGCAGCGCGTCGCTGGAGAAATTCGTCCAGTGGGAATGCTTCGGCCTCGTAGGCGTCCGTAATCCTTTGGATGCGCCGTTCCAAGTCCTTGCCCTGACGCCTCAACTCTCCCTGGCCGGACGGGACCGTCGGTAGATGAGTGATCGGTCGGATAGTGGCGGCGAGGGCAGCGGCTCGGGTGAGAATGGCCTCGGCCGGCTTCAGCCACTCAAGGACGGCTGCATCGACGGACTTACGGACGATCCATACTCCGGCGCATGCACCACGACCGGATGATTGCATCCGTCCGCAGCGCAGGATGTAGCCCTTTCCGTCTCGTCGCGTCGACGCCGCCACCATGCTGTTCCCGCATAGGCCGCAGACGGCGATGCCGGCAGTGGAGTGAACGGCGTTGCGGTGCCGAGGAGCGACGGTTCGTGACTCGTCACGTCGACGGACGTAGGCGGCCCACTCGTCCGCAGAAATCACCGGAGGATGGGCGCCGTCCGCGAAGTGGCCTTTCGTCGACACCAGACCAGCCCCGAACCCGTTGTCGAGCATGTCGCGCACTGTGGTGGTCACCCAACGACCGCCGCGGACGGACGCTATGCCCTCCACCTGCAATCGCTCTGCTAGAGCCGGGAGGGAGGTTCCGTCCAGGTACGAGAGGTAGAGATTGCGGAGAATGCTTGCCGTACTCGGGTGGAGCACGTAGCCGGTCGTGCACGTCCCCTCTGGGCAGCCCTGCGGGCACGAACGTACCGCGCCTGCAGCCCGGTGATAGACGTAGCCGAAGCGCGGCTGGCCATCACCGGGAAGGCCGTGCTTGACCCTGCGAGCGATCGCGGCCTTCCACCCGTCCGAGATCTGGTCCGACTGAAGTTCCGCGACGGCGAGTGCCGTGGTCCGTGTGAATCGACCGATCGCCGTCTCCGGGTCTACGGGCTCGGTGGCGGACAAGATTGATCCGCCAGCCGCTTCCAGTTCCGCGATGTGCGCGAGTGCCAGAGTGGCGTTCCGGCCGAAGCGGGAGAAGTTGTATACGAGGGCGCCAGACGCTTCACCGCGCTGGATACGCTCGATGATCGAAGCGATCTTGCGTTTGGCAAACCCGCGCCCTGACTGATCGAGGTCCTGTACGACGTCAAGGATCGGAACATGATGCTGTGCGGCCCACGCGCGCATGGCATCAATTTGGATCTCGGGCGCGACCATCTCGTCGCGTGCGGTCGACACACGCACGTATGCGATCCGGCCCGGTATCATTCCTGCGGCGTTCTGGCTAGCGGCTCTCGACGCACCTCGTGGACGGCCTGGACGATGCAGGTCGCTTCTCGTTGAACCAACTGATGATGTAGTCATGCACATCTCCATCGGCGGGAAGCTCTGGCTGTGTGACTAGGTGGGAAGCCGGTTCGTCGTGCCGACCGTCGCGGGGTCGATCGACATCGTCGTGCACGCGGCGCTGGAGCACGACGGGGTGCGCCGGGTCCGAGAGATCGTCGCGGTGCCGGGACGCGTCGAGAACGACGTCGTCGAGGTCGCCGACCTGTTCGTCCAGCGGGACGGGGTGCTGCGCAGGGCCGAGGGCTTCCCACCGCACAGCGACCGGTTCCGGCGGGCCGGGTACGACGTCGCGGCCCTGTTGGCGCAGGGCTGAGGGGGACGTCGCGATGGGGGAGCTGCATGACGTGGTGGTCGCCGTCGGGGGCAACGCCAGCGGTCTGCTCGTCGGGCTGTTGCTGGGATGCGGTCTGTTCTGCATCTGGTGGTCCGCCTGGGTGCCGTCGCCGGGCGGAGCCGCAGCACCAAGGGTGACGCTGGGCGACAAGATGCGCGACGAGCTCGTCCAGGCGGGGTACGAGTCGGTGGGACCACGGAGCCTGGTGAGCGCCTGCGTCATCGCCTTCTCCGTCGTGGTGCTGCTCGTGCTGGCGACGACCGGTGTAGCACCCGTGGCGCTGTGCTTCGCTGCGATGGCGGGGTACGCGCCACTGGCGCTGGTCCGCATGAGGGCGCGTCGACGCAGGGCCAGCCTGCGAGAGCTCTGGCCCGATGCGGTCGACAACATCGCGTCCGCGGTTCGGGCGGGACTGGCACTGCCGGAGGCGTTGAGCCAGCTGGGCCGCCGCGGTCCAGAGGAGCTGCGACCGGCTTTCCGGGCGTTCGCCGAGGACTACCGCACGACGGGTCGCTTCCACGAGAGCCTCGACCTGCTGAAGGTCCGACTCAGTGATCCGGTGGGCGACCGGCTCGTCGAGTCGCTGCGGATCGCCCGAGAGGTCGGTGGCAGCGACCTGGGACGGTTGCTGCGCACCCTGTCCACGTTCCTGCGTGAGGACAGCCGGACGCGCGCGGAGCTCGAGACCCGCCAGGGGTGGACCGTCAACGCGGCACGCCTGGCGGTGGCGGCCCCGTGGATCGTCCTCGCGATGCTCTGCACCCGTCCCGAGTCGATCCAGGCCTACGCGAGCTCCACCGGCATGGTCGTGCTGCTCGTCGGGGCAGCGGTCTCCGTTGCGGCCTACCGCATCATGATCCACATCGGCCGGCTGCCCGAGGACGAGCGGGTGCTGCGATGAGCGGCGTCGCAGGTCTGGGCTTCTCGGTGACCGGCGCGGGGGTCGGTCTCGGTGTGGGGGTCGGGTTGCTCCTGGCCTGGGCGGGCCTGCCGCGCAGGCGCCGCGCCACCCTCGACGACCGGTTGCTGCCCTACCTCCGGGACGCGCCACGGCCCTCCCGGCTCCTCGAGGGACGCCAGGTTGCCGGCGCCGGGGCGCTCGGGGTGCTGGCGCGGCCCCTCGTAGCTGACCTGGCTGCGCGGATCGAGCGCGTGCTTGGTGGTTCGGCCTCGGTGCGGCGCAGGTTGCTGCGGGCCGGTCGGCCCGCCGACGTCGACCGCTTCCGTGCCGAGCAGGTGCTGTGGGGTGCGGCTGGCCTGGTGGTCGGAGTGGTCCTCGGCGTCAGCCTGTGGCTGGGCAACGGCGGTTCCGTCGGGCCCGCGGTCATCGTGACGCTGTGTGGCGCTGGGGTCGGGGTCGTCGGCCGTGACCAGTGGCTCAGCCGTGAGGCCAACCGTCGCGAGGAACGCATGCTCGCGGAGTTTCCGACGATCGCCGAGCTGCTCGCCCTGGCCGTTGGGGCGGGCGAGGGGGCCGTGGGTGCCCTGGAGCGGGTCTGCCGCCTCTCCCACGGCGAGCTCTCCCACGAGCTCGGCCGATGCCTCGCCGATGCCCGGGCCGGCGCCAACCTTCCCACCGCGCTGCAGGGACTTGCCGACCGCACCGGCCTGGTCAGCCTCGCCAGGTTCGTCGACGGCATGATCATCGCTGTCGAGCGTGTCACGGTGAGCACTTCGGTTCTCAGCAACCTTGGGGCGCTTGCGTCACCGGTCCGGTATGTTTCCCAGAGTGACAGACCGCCCTCAGACGATTCCGGCTGTCGTCTCCTTGGTCCTTCTCTTTGTAGGGGCTACCAGCGGACACCCATACGGCTTCTTCACCCTCCTTCGTTGGGTCGTGTGCCTAAGCGCGCTCTCCATCGCATGGTTTTCGTACGGTCAGGAGAAGAGGGAAGCAACACACCCCCGGCGTGGAGCCTATGAGCCGACTCCGGCATGGGCCCACCAGCATTGGCCTGTCGCCAAGGTGGTGTTCGCCGGACTTGCTGTCCTCTTCAATCCACTCATACCTATTGAGATGACGCGAGAAATCTGGGTCGATGTCGACTTCCTCAGCATGATCGCGTTTGGCTCAGCCATCGCTCTGCGGAGCGTTCCCACCCCATCAGAGTCGATTGAAGCTGTTCCCCCTTCAGCCTGAGTGCGGAGTCCGTTCCCTGCTCGCTCGTGCGTGTGGCCTGCGTTCGGTCGAGCGTGTCACCTTGGGCAACCGCTGAGCCCCGCAGAGCCCTTTCACTCAGGATCGCGCCGTGGACCCGGTTCGGAGTAACGACTTCACCCCAGTAGTCCTTGCACTGGTGGCCCTGGTTGGGTCGTTGTTGTCCTTCTTCTCGGCCAGGCGACGAACGCATGCAGAGCTTCTGAGGAGACAGACGCAGGCCCCCGAAGGTACAACCGAGACGCGGCTGGATGGCCTTGCTGACTGTCCGGACCTCCGCGGCCATCATGCGTGAGATTGAGGTAGAGCTCACTGCGCGCGGCTGCCGCTGAACAGTTGCGGGCCGAGGCGGAGGAGGCCGAGCGACTAGCGGCCCTACATGCAGAGACGCGGGAAGCCGTAAGAAATGTACTTCGGACGGAGCTTGCGGCTGAATCGAAGCGATCGGCCCGGTCTGCGGACGTCTCCAACGCTCTCGATTTTCTCGCTGGCGTCCTTGCGAGCATCGCCGTAACGCTCTTCGTCCATCCCCTCGGTTAGACGCCGCACTAGCGTGGCCGTATGACTGAGGAGCCATATGACGGGAGCTGGGAGGGGGTGTGGTTCCCCAGCCAGGGCCAGCTGCAGGTCCGTAACCTCTCCATTCGCGTCACGGAGGAGGGGGAAGTCGCCTCGGACGTCCAGGTCGCGGTCCGCTCTGACGTTTGGCCCGACTGGCTCTCCATCGCGGCGGCGCAACGCGATGCCGCCTTGGAAGCGCGAGCTTCGAGTCCCGACCGCGAGGAGCAGCCGCAGGCCTTCCATGCCGCGCTTACGCGTGAGTTTCGGGGCTCCGTGACATCACTGTGTTCCTCGGCCTTCGCGATGGAGGCGTTTGCGAACACGGTGCATCACTACGTCCCCTCGTCGAAAGCGAGCGGAAAGAGCGCCGATGCGCGGATTCATCAAACCCTTCAGCGAGCGTTCATCTTGCCGAATGATTTCAGCAAGGAGAGTCGTCGGATTCTGCAGGAGATCTTCCGCTTCCGTGACGGTGCGGTGCATCCGGCCGCCGCCTTTACAGACCCGGTGGGTCACCCGACTTGGCGGGTCGGCATGGAGCGCCGCTACGTAATCTTTCGGGTAGAGAACGCGGTGGCCGCTCACCTCTTCGCAGAGACGACCATCAAACGCTGCCTTCGGGGCCCCCGTAACCATGGCAAGGAGTTCACCGCATGGTGCTCGGGGATGCTGGCGGAGATGGAAGCGTCGTCCTCGCGGGCGGGGACCGGCTTGTAGCCGAGACCCTCTCGGTGTGCGGTGCGACGTGATTCGGCGTTAGCCTCCGCGGCATCCCCATAAGGGGCGGCCCCGGAGGTCGGTTGCACGACGACCGGGGCGAGTCTTCGGGTAATTGCTCGTCCACCGTCGAAGAGCGTATGGAGGAGGCGGGCCTTGCCCTCTATCTCGTGAGACGCGCGGGGGCGCGGGAGGCCGTGCGCTCGGCCATCGCGCGCGGTGACCTCTAGGGCGTGCAAAGGGCGAAAGGCCCCGTCTCTGCTGAAGAGACGGGGCCTTGTCGTGCGATGCCGCCGGACTACGCGACCGGGAGAGCAGCGGCTGCAGCTGCGAGCTTGGCTGCAACATCGTCGAGCGACGACGTTGCCGTGCTAAGTCCAGCATGCGACGCGAGCATCGTGCTGACGTCATTCAACTCGTCGAAGGTGACGCCGTGCATCACGGGAACGACACGCCTGCTGGCTAGCAGCACGGCGAGCTCTTTCTCGGCGATGCCCTCGTTGTTGATGCTCTTGATCAGCGCTGGCGTCACCAAAACGATCCCGATACGCGAGTTCCTGAGCCCCTTATCGATCTCGCGAATCATCAGCGAACCGAGGGGAATGTCTTCCTCGCTGAACCACACACTTGCGCCGTTGGCCTTCAAGAGCCGGTTGAGGTCAGCCGCGCTGCCCTGACGGTCGTCCCAGGCGTGGCACAGGAAGAGATCGCGGCGCTCCGGGTGGGCGCGGGCTTGTTCCGCAGCTTTTTCAGCGTATGGCTCAACAGCGCGCCACTCGCTAGGGCTGTACGAGACGGACCTACCAGTTCGGGTGCGTCGCGAGGTCGAGCCGCCGGACGATGGCGCCCCGTACGTCGACCCTCGCCCGCTTCCATAGGGCGACGAGCCACCGTAGGAGGAGTAGGAGGAGTAGGAGGAGCCGTACCGCGATCGCCCGCCGCACGCGGGGCAGTCCGCGGCTGCGGCGGGTGAGCGGTGACCTCTGACCGGGGCTGTGCATTGCGCCATGCCGCGATACTAGAGGCACCTGCTGACAAATTGCGCTCCTTGGCAGAAAGCCGGTCATATAACCCTGAACCGAAGATGGGGCGGCAGGTAGTGGCCGGGCGATGGCCTCCCCGCGGCCCGTAGACCGTGTAAACGACGAGAGGCCCCGCCACCCTCGCGACGAGGGGGCGGGGCCTTTGCATGAGCCAGATCAGGAGGCGTCAACAAGCCGGTCAACGTCGGCAAGCGCGGCGTCGACGGCGGGTCGTCGTCCAAGTCCTCTTCGTAAGCATCGAGGATTTCGTCAACGGTCGCCAAGAGTCGGGCGCGGGCCTCCTCAGAGGTGACGACAGGGGGAGTGGGCTCGTCCATGTGTCCCGCAAGGATGGCTTCGCGGACGATGAGGGCGTCCTTCGCGACGGTTCGAGACACCCATTGCCCTATGCACTCAGCCGCCTCGGCGGTGTGGATCGGGTGTCGGGCTACTCGATGCATCGCCAGGGCGAAGAGGGCGCGGTGCGCGGCAGGGTCGCCACCTCGCCAGTAGGCCGAGCGGACGGTGTCCAGGTTGGCGGGGCGGTCGTGGACCGTGAGGTCGTCGGGGACGACGGAGTCGCTGAACTTCGCGGCGCGGGCCTCGCCGAGGGCGCGTCTGGGTGCTCGGGCAACGATGGCCATGAGCGTTGGCGGCGGCGGTACGGGGATCAAGGGGACTCCTATGAGAGGGGGGATAGGTAGAGACCGGGCTGCTTCGAGGTGCGATTTAGATGCTCTTGAGCCACGGGATGAGAGCGACGGCGGTGCGGTCATAGTCGACGGACTCCGGAGTGCCCTCGTTGTTGTGCGGTACGAGGAGGCATCGTCGGCCACGGCTGCGCGTCGGTCATTCCTACGGAGGTCTCCGCGAGGTCGTCGGCCAGGACGGCTCGGTGTCGGATGCGGCGGACGCCGCGGCGAAGGCGCCGGTGACCGACGGTCTCGCCGCCGGAGCTGTCGACGGAGGGGCGCCACATCTGCGCGCCCGGCTCTACGGCGACGAGGCGGCGCTCTGGTTCTGTAAAGGTCCGCGGTCGCGGTTCGATGTCTGCAAGTGGATCAGGCTCAATAGAGGTACAAGGGGCCTCGCCCGTGCAGCGCACGGGGCGAGTGGCTCAGTGGCGACGGTGTTCAGGAGTGCTCTCGTGGGAGGGCGTTCCGACGTCCGAGGTGCTGCTTTAGCTCCGAGCGTGAGCTGTCGGAGAGACGCGGATCTCGGGGATCGGTGCGCCCAGGCAGTGGAGATCGACGACCCACTCGCCGCGGTCGGCGTCGGCCGTGCGGGCGGTCGGAGAATCACGTCGAGCGGTAACGCCCACGAGGTGACTAATGGCTCGCGCGTGCTGCGTGTGCGAAGTAGGTCCGCACGTAAACCGGAGGCGGGGGTCGTACAGATACCGAAGGTGCCTTCGGAGTTCACGGCAGCACCGACGAGGCGGGCGTCCTCCTGTCGGAGGACTTGAGCTCGAGTGTGGTCGCATTCGTGCCAGCAGCGACAGCAGACATGGCGGCGTCGAAGACGGCGAACCGCTTGACGGCCAGACCCACACCCGCAGCAGCGGCAGCACCGACGACCAGGAGGTACTTGCCAACACGCTCCCAGTCGGGCGGTTCTTCACCGCAGACGAATTAGCCGACTTGCCGAACTCGGCAGCCTTCTTCTGCGCCAGAGCCAGTTTGCCGAGGTAGTCCGAAACGTTCGTGGTGAGGCTAACCTTGACGGCGCGGTCTGCTCCGAACGCCAATGCGAACAGCCTTTCAGGGTCTAATGTGCGGGCATGAAGAATTCCCGCGAAGGTCTGGCGGTAATGGCGCTCGGCGTAATCACCGTCCTGCTCGCCGGCCTCGTTCCCGAGGCGGCGGCAGTGCGCTGGATCGGCGCGGTGGTGTGCGTCGCCGGGTTCATCGCGTGGCAATGGCACGCACGCCGGGACCTGCGTCAGCGTAAGGACTGAGCGCGCTTCTTGCGCTTCGTGCTGATCCGCAACGCCTGGGGTGCAGGCCGGTCGGGGCCGCGAGGGGCGGTGCTCACGGGACGAACTCGCAGTCTGGGATCGCGGGCCGAGGGACGGGGTGGGCGGAATTCGGGTAGGCCGCTCGCGGAAGATGGTCGGCGTGCCGCGTGGAGGCTGGTTGCGGTTCTTCCGAGCATCGGTGAAGTCCCCTAACGCGAGTGAAAGCAAGAGCCCACCTACCTCGGATTGAGGTAGGTGGGCACCTGGTTGGGGGTGGTCAGCGTCGAGCGCGGCGAGCGATGTCGGCTGGACCGTCGGCACGCTGGGCGTCCGCGACCCGCTCCGCGCGGTGGCGGTCGAGGGCGGCCAAATGCTCGGCGGTCGAGAGGCCCCGACGGGTGGCCAAGCGGTCAACGTAGGCCTTCTGGACCGAACTCATCGCCCTGTAGGCCTGCTGGGCGGGGTCCTTAGGCTGCGAGGCCAGGACGTCGGTGACGATGTCCGCGAGGTTGCGGGAGGGATGGGCGCTCATCGCGTTGCCTCGGCGACGAGGTCACGCGGAGCAACGTCAACTACCTCGCGAATGGCGGCGATACGCGAGTCGAGGCCATCCTTCGGCGCATCGAAGCCGCCGTGGAAGGACCAGTGTCCGCGGCCAGGGTTCCGTGAGCTCTCGGGGCGCAGTCGAAGAGCGTGGTGGAGTCCCTCTCGCCGACGAATTGAGTCTTCGAGCTGACGCAGGGCCTCGACGGCGTCCGCGTCGGCATCGAGCCAAGCCTGCCGGATGGAGGTGATTGTTTCCGGCTTGGCGAATGCTGCGGTAGTCGCGGCGTGGTAACGCTTCACGGCTGCGTTGCCCGCACGGGCGGCGGCGTCCGATGCCGCCTCGATCTCGCGGAGTGCCACCTTCTGAGCGTGGGCGCGACTCGCGCGGTCGGCGAAGTCGCCGATCGGGTTTCCTTCATGCCAATCACGCAAGGCCTTGGCGTAGGTGTTGGTGGCGGTGATGCTCTCGTCGAGGGCTGTCTCCCAGGCCGCACGCTCGGCTCCGGTGGACATTGGGCCATCGAGAAACGCAGGAGGTAGCTGGTGGGGAAACACGGGCTGGCCCGCACTGCTCCTGAAATCGGCGGCGCTGACGGGGATGTAGTTCATGTGCGGAGTTCCTTCGGTTTGAGGTTGTACATGGCGAGACCGCGGGGTGCGGGGGGTAGGGGGTCGGGCGCAAGGAGGCCAGACCGCGGACACTGCTAGAAGGTGATCGAGGCGAGTTCAATCGCGACCGCCGAGGCTCGATAGGACGCGGCAGTCAGGTAGGCCCGAGTACGGGAGACAGCGTCCTTACGACGTGCGTCGGACGTAGCCCAGGCGCAAGCCGTCGCGGTTTCGGGGAGCTCCGCGATCCGGTCGATGACGAGGCGGAGGTCAGGAGATCCCTCGGAGTCGCGCTCAAGAACGATGATGGGCTCGACGTTGCGGAGCGCGGTCAAGGGACTGTCTCTGGCGGAACCGTGACTCATACCGCTGGGGCGCAGGCTCACCCGCGCCCACGGGTCCCGTGACGGGCGCGAGCGGCGCGACGAGCGTGCGTGGTGCGGGCGGTTCCTGCGTCTCCCCGCAAGCTCTTGAGGATGGCTGCCGCGGCGGTGCGCGCTAGGCGGGCCTCGATGAGGGCGGGGGAGACTGTGGGCTGGCCCGTCGAGCCCGTCGACATCGGCCCGTGATCGCGGGCGTACGCATTCAGTAGGTCTGCCGAGGCGGACAACTCGCAGGCCTCGAAGAGAGTGCCAAGGGCGGCGCCCTTGAGATCGGGGTGCTCGTCGATGACCTCCTCGAAGAGTCCGCGCGTACGGGCTTGCCAATGGGCAGGTAAGCCCCACTCCACCGCGAAATCCGTGCTCTGTGCAGTTGAGTTATCACTCACGGAGAACCCCCCTGTGCCCATGACATGGCCGGGCCGGGACCGAAGAATGAGCGCACCGATCCGTCGGCGCGACGTGCCAGGTGACGGGGGATGGCGCCGATACCCACGCGATGGTGGGAGACGCTCGCGGCGCCGAGCCGCGCGACGTGATCGGCACTCATGCGCCATCCCTTGGCTCGGTAGGCAGCGCCGCGAACGGGATCGGCAAGCAGCGCGTTACGGGCACGTTCGTCGGGCCAGAAGCCAGGAACGGACCGAGGCCGCGGTCGACGTCCGCCATCGGCGTTGTCGTTGCCGTCGCGGGCCTGCGCGCGACTTGCACGGCGATTCTCGATGAGCTCGGACGCGGGGATCGGACCACGCGCCTTGGCGTCCTCAGATGACTGCGAAAGAACGCGAGGCGTTCGGCGTGGCTGGACATACTCGCCAGAGTGCGGATTGACGGGCATTAGGGCTCCTGAGGTGAGAAATGAGGGTCGAGGGCTGGCTATTCAAAAACAGAGAAGAGAGCAGCGGCTGGCGTAGACGCCATGCCAATACGGAGAGGGACGGAGGCGGGGGAGGGGGGTCGCGCGCCGTAGCTCCCGCTCCGGTCGCCCCTACGTCAGCCGTCGTCGGTGCTTGCGAGCGCACGCTCCACGTAACCGACGACGTCACCGCCAAGAAGATGCGCGGCGCATTCGACGATGCGGTGAGCTCGCCGTCCTTCGGCGCGGATCGCGAAGATGCCGCGGTCGCGGGACATTGGCCGGGCCACGGTCTGTAGGACATATGCGGCGTCGTGGGCGTATGCCTCGTCGGTGCTGCGGACCTTGAGCCAGAGGGTTCGTCCCTTCTCGCCGCGACGCCGTCGAGATCCGATCCGAAAGCCGGGGCCGTTGAGGACAGCCGCGACACCGACAGGGTCGAGCGCGGGACGTGTGCTCTCCCGAGGCCTCGCCTCGCCAACCTGAGCAGTGCTGCAAGAAGGTTGGCGGTCTACGACAGGGGTAGGGATTTCACCGCCAAGGATGGCCGTCTCGCCGCGTCGGATCAGTGGGGGTGGCGGGATGCGGAGACGAGCGACGCCGTAGGTCGCGCGGCCTACCTCGCGGTTGTTGTTCTTGCGTCCCACGGAGCGCTCCTTGGAGGGTTGGAAGTGGTGGTGGCTGTGGACTTTCCAGGGGGTGCGTCCCAGAGCGTGGGGAAGCCGAGGCTCCCAACGGTGTTGAGAGCCTCGGCGATCCGAAGGAGCGGCCCACCCGCAGGCCACCAACCTCCGCTGTTGGGCGGAGGAAGCAATGAGACGGGCACCCTCCCTGCGTCGCTGTGGCGCAGGGAGGGCACTCGCGGAGTCCTACCTAGGACTCACCTCGACGGCTCCGAGGCGTGGGCCTTGTGTCGAGGAGTTCGTGGGGCGTTAGACGCCGAACGACCAGCCCGGACGCGGCTCGTATACGGAGGCCTTGTGGCGTGCGTAACGAGCGACGTGGCCAGGGTGCGTGGCAGCCCAGGAACGTCGGTACTCCCGCATGCAGCTTCGGCACTGGTGGTAGCGCGTGCCTCCACTGAGCGAGCGGAACGTGGACGCAGGGAGCATCAGGCCGCACGGGCCGGGGCACGGGCGCACAACGTCATCGACGTTGACCTCATCGGTCTCGTCGGTCTGGTCGTCCGACGAAAGGCGAAGGCCTGGGACAGCGGAGGCGGGGAGGGCTCGGTGATGGACCGACTCGATTCCGAGGATGGCGGGGAGGACCTCGTCGATTTCGACCTCAACCCTGTCGAGGAGGCATGCGGGGACGAGGTGACGGTCCCACGCGTCGACAGCGTCCTCGACCGCGTCCTCGTCGTTGTAGCGGGCCACGGTCAGCACCTCGCCGCGGGAGTGACGCGCGAGGGCCAGAGCGGGAAGGGCCGCGTCCTGTCCGGTGTCGTCCGCGATCTGCGCGGCGGCGGACGCGGCGAGCTCCGAGAGGTGGCGAAGGGCGGCGAAGAAGCGGTTACGACGTACGCCAGGGCGTAGGGCGGATGCCAGGGCTAGGGCGTCAGCGCGGTCGATGATGACGGAGGCGGTGTCCTCGTCGGTGCCGGGGAAGCCCTCGGGGAAGGGTCGAACCGCGAAGAGGAGGGTTACGCGGGCGGCGAGGACGAGATCGCTCTCGTCGAAGGTGGCGGTTGGCATGGGATGCGAGTCCTAATCATGGAAGGAGTCCTCTCGTGGGTAGCCGTCGGCCTCTTGGCCTTCGGATGCGAAGCCCTCTTGGGCATCGCTCAGGCGCGGAAGGGCGCCGTCGTGCATGCCGGGAGGCGGGAGTGTCCCGGCACAGGGCAGTGCCGACAGACCCAACTCGCATAGCGAGGCTGTCGGCACTGCTCAGGACCGGATCCGTGGGGCCGTCGAGGAGGGGCACGAACCGCCCTAGAAGGCGGTCGCACGTAGCGTGCGGACCTGCGCCAGGAGGACGCGTGCACGGCGCTCTATGACGTCTAACTTCAGGCGATCAGCGGTGCTCATCGCCGACCGCGGAGGTCGAGGTCGATAGCGAGCTCGCGGATCTCGTCGAGGGCCGCGGTGTCGCCAGCGATGACGGCCTCGGTCTGGCGAAGTGTGAGTGTTCGCCACTCTGCGAGCCACTCGCGACGCGCTCGTGCCCGACATCGGTTCGTGCAGTAGACGGCATCCGCGCGCGCGTCGTTGCGGTGGGCGCCGCAGGCAGCGCAGGTCATGGATTGGGTCGGCACCGGGCCTCCTCCTCTTGATAGGCGAGCGTTCGGCTCTTGGCTCAGAGGGTTAGGTGTCCGCTGGGAGGCTCTCCGACTCACGTATTTGGGCACTAGTTTTCGGCAGTGCTGTGACGCGCGTTGCGGAGAGGGCCAGGCGTGCGCTGTGGGCTCTGAAACCTTCACTGCGGGTGACTTTTGGTGAAACGGTTCTATTGGGCTTCTAAGAGAGAGAGAGGTATAGATGCCAACTACTAGCGCTTTGCCAAAAGCAACCCTCAGTGAAGGTTTGAGCGGCCCCAGCCCCCGCTCCGCCGCGTCCGACACCGACCCGTGACGCGCGTTGCAAGGCCGGAGAGGTGTCCACGTGGTCAGCGAGGGACTCGCTAGAACGGCACAACCTCTCCAACCCACTTCACAGTGAGCCGCTCGGCGCCCCGCCACGCGACCTTGTCGCCGCCGCCGCGACCTGCCGCCTTCGTGAGGGTGACGTCGCCGAGGAAGAGTGAGAGGAAGGCCCGACGCTCCTCCATAGTCCATGTCTGCCAGGGCGACTCTGACGAGTCGATGACGTCCGCATCGCGAAGCACAGTGAGGAGTTCCAAGAGACCCGAGAGGTCGTCGCCGGAGGTCGGCTCGGGGATCGTCGCCAACGTCGCCCTCGCGGCCTCCGCGCGGTCGTCAAGCGCGGAGGCCTGTCGCCGGTATCGCTCGGTTCCGAAGGGCCCTGCGAAGACCCCGGCTGCGCGGTCGTCGTCGAGTTGGTTCAGCGCGGTCTCAGCGTCCGCGATGACGGCAAGCGCGGCGCGCCTCGCGGAGTCAGCTTCCGGATCGGACTCGGTCGCATCGTTGAAACGAATCGCGATGGAGCGGAGGGTCGCAAGGTCGTCAGCGTCGTCCGGGTCGAGATCGACCGCGCGGTCCCAGACGAGCCGGGAGAGGTAGGCGTCCAAGTGCGGCATCGAGATTGCAGCGCCCTTGCAGTCGTCTGAACCGCTGCGATGCCGAATGCAGCGGTACGAACCCCGCCCTTCCCCCCGACGGTCCCCACCCATGCGGCCCCCGCAGTCGCCGCACCGAAAGAAGTCGGCACCGCCGAGGAGCGTGGGGTTTGGCCGAGGCCCACGACCCGACGAGCGCGTCCCAATGACTTCCTGTAGGCGGTGCCAGTCCGTCGGATCGACGACAGCTGGCCACGCGGTAACAGGACGACCGGACTCATCTCGAATGACGACTCGCTCATAGCCGCGCTGGATCTTCCTGGGCTTTCCGTCTTCGTCGAGGCTGTCGATCATCGTTGGTCGTCGCTCGACGAGGTAGCCCGCGATGGTGGGGGACTTCAGGAGCCGCGAGAGTGACGCAGTTGCCCACTTCTTGCCCGTCGAGGTGCGGATGCGCTCGCGGTTGAGTCGCTTAGCTTCTCCGGCGATGGAGGCGCCCTCAAGGACGCGGCGGGCGACGTCGGCAATGACTTCGGCCTCCTTGGGAACGGGAACAAGAACCGTGATCGTGAGTCCATCGCGGTACTCCTTACCGAGGGAGTAGCCGAAGACGCGCGGGCCTCCCGCGTAGGAGCCCGCTCTGCGAAGAACAGCTTTCGCTGCACGGGTGCGCTGCTCGATGTTGGTTGACTCCTGTTCTGCCATCGCCGCGAACAGGCCGAAGATCCCGCGATTCATCGGCGTGGAGGTGTCGAGATAGGGCTCCATGACGGAGGACAGGGCCGCGTCATGCTCTGCGAACTCGCCGACAAGACGTACCGCCTCGACGACGCCGCGACGCGTTAGACGGTCGAGCCGGTAGACGATCACCACGTCCACCTCGCGACGCCGCACTGTGGCGAGGAGCGCGTCCAGCCCGGGGCGTTCGGCCTTCGGGTCGTAACCCGACGCTCCGACGTCCTCGTAGTGCCCGACGTGCTGCCAGCCACGCGCAGCCGCGAAGGACGTGGCAGCTTCTCTCTGCGCTTGTGGCGAGGCGGCGCTCTCGTCGGCACGAGCCTTGGATTGCCGCGCGTATGTGGCGGCGCGGAGAGGAAGATTCGCTTCCGAGGGGATCATGTGCTCACCGTAATTCAAGCCGTCGAGCGGGGCACTCCACTGGCCGACGTCCTGAGAGCTCAGGCCCAGGACGTCCGCGAGACCGGGCGCCGGGCGGTGATGGAGGCCGGGGGCAAGAAGGAGATCGCGATGATGGTCCCGGTCGTCTTCCTCGTCCTGCCCATCACGGTGCTGTTCGCGATCTATCCCGGCTTCTCGTTCCTCCGGTTCTCCATCTGATCGCTCCATCTGATCGTTCGACGAAAGGTAGACCCATGACTGTCCTCACCAAGGCGCTGACCCGGGCGGAGCACGCGCTCCACCTCGCCGCGCATCGAGGCGAACGCGGTGACGTTCCCGGCTGGGTGATGATCACCCTCATGACGGCCGGACTGGTGGCGGTCCTGTGGACCGTGGCCGACGACCAGCTCCGAGCGCTGTTCAGCCGGGCGATGAACACCGTCTCCGGCCCCTGAGCGATGCCCCGGCCCAGCCGCCCGAGGGGTGCGGGACGCGGTGACTCGGGGGCAGCCGTCGCCGACTTCGCCATGGTCGCCGCGCTGGTGACCCTGCTCTTCGTCGCGGTCTTTCAGCTCGGGCTCGCCCTGCACATCCGCAACACCCTGATCTCCTGTGCGTCCGAAGGCGCGAGGCTGGGGGCCCGGGACGGCGCGCGACCCGAGGAGGGCGCTCAGCGCACCCGCGAGCTCATCGCGGCGTCGCTGTCACCGCGCTTCGCCCAAGACGTCAGCGTCAGCCTCACCGAGTCCGGTGGCGTCCAGGCCGTGTCCGTCCGCGTGGTCGCGCCGCTTCCCGTCCTCGGCCCCCTCGGGCCGGATCGCAGCCTTGACGTCGTGGGCCGCGCGTTCCTGGAGTCCCAGTGATCCTCGCGCTCCGGCGACGCCTGGCACGAGCGCGCTATCGCGACGAGCGTGGGAGCGCCGTGGTCGAGTTCGTCGTGCTCGGGGTGCTGATGCTGGTGCCCCTGATCTACCTCGTCATGACCATGGCCCGACTCCAGGCGGGGGCGTATGCCGCTTCGGCCGCGGCGCGTGAAGCCGCTCGTGGCTACGTCACGGCGAAGTCGCTGGAGTCTGCCGAGCCCCGAGCCCGCGCTGCTGCGGAAATCGCCTTCGAGGACCAGGGTTTCGGGGGCGGACAAGGTGCGCTGACCCTGAGCTGTGACGGCACCCCGTGCCTGCGGCCCGAGGGTCGGATCGAGGTCGGGGCGACCGTGACGGTGCCCCTTCCGTTCGTCCCCGCGTTCGCCCGTGACCTGGTGCCGCTGCAGGTGCCCGTCTCTGCCAGCCATGTCGCCGTGGTCGACCGCTTCCGGGCCCCACGATGACCGCCCCCACGTGGCAGCGCGCGTTGACCCGTCGAGGCGAGGCTGGCCAGGTGAGCATCCTCATCCTCGGCTACACGATCGTGGCCATCCTGCTGGTCGTCGGGACCATCGCGGTCACCTCCGCCCAGCTCTCGCGGATGCGTCTGCTCGACGTCGCGGACGGTGCCGCGCTCGACGCCGCGGACTCCCTCGACCTCGGTGCCTACCAGGACGGGATCGATGCGTCGGTGCCGGTCAGTGACGCCACGGTCGCCGCCACGGCGCAGCGCTACCTCGCCGAACGCCCGCTGCCGGTCGGCCTGAACGCCTGGGCGGTCACCTCGGGCACGGGCAGTCCCGACGGCCGGACCGCGGTGGTCCGCCTCACCGGTGAGGCCGACCTGCCCCTCGTCGGTGGACTGCTCGACACACTCGGTGGTTCGGTGACGATCACGGTGGAGTCCCGCGCCCGGGCCGACGTGCAGGGTTGAGGCGGCGTGTGGTCAGGGCCACCCGCCCGGGCCCTCCCGCACCCATGCGGCCCGACTAGAGTGCCGGGTGAACCACACCAATGGCGCTGGAGGCTTGAACCATGTCCGACCGTCCCGTTTCCGTCATCGTCGCGGGGGCCCGCACCCCCATGGGCCGCCTCCTCGGCTCGCTCAAGGGCTTCAGCGGAGCCGACCTCGGTGGCTTCGCCATCAAGGGCGCGCTCGACAAGTCCGGCGTCGCGCCGGAGCAGGTCGACTACGTGATCATGGGCCAGGTGCTGCAGGCCGGAGCGGGGCAGATCCCCGCTCGCCAGGCCGCAGCCAAGGCAGGGATCCCGATGGACGTCCCCGCCCTGACCATCAACAAGGTCTGCCTCTCGGGCATCAACGCCATCGCGATGGCCGACCAGCTGATCCGCGCGGGGGAGTGCGACGTCGTCGTCGCCGGTGGTCAGGAGTCGATGACCAACGCACCACACCTGCTGGAGAAGTCGCGTGAGGGCTACAAGTACGGCGACGTGACGATGCGCGACCACATGGCCTTCGACGGGCTGTGGGACGCCTTCACCGATCAGGCGATGGGACTGCTCACCGAGCAGGCCAACACCGGGTCCCAGGAGTTCACCCGCGAGCAGCAGGACGAGTTCTCGGCACGCAGCCACCAGCTCGCGGCCCGTGCATGGAAGGACGGCCTCTTCGACGACGAGGTCGTGCCCGTGTCGATCCCGCAGCGCAAGGGCGACCCGGTCGAGTTCCGCACGGACGAGGGCATCCGCGCCGACACGACCACCGAGACCCTCGGCAAGCTGCGTCCCGCCTTCTCCAAGGACGGCACCATCACCGCCGGCACCGCCAGCCAGATCAGCGACGGCGCCGCCGCGGTGGTCGTCATGAGCAAGGCGAAGGCCGAGGAGCTGGGCCTCACCTGGCTCGCCGAGATCGGGGCGCACGGCATGGTCGCCGGACCCGACTCGACCCTGCAGCAGCAGCCGGCCCGCGCCATCGCGAAGGCCTGCGAGCGCGAGGGCATCACGCCGGCCGACCTCGACCTCATCGAGATCAACGAGGCGTTCGCCGCGGTCGGCCTGGCTTCGGCCAAGGAGCTCGGCATCGACCTCGACAAGGTCAACGTCAACGGCGGCGCCATCGCCCTGGGGCACCCGATCGGCATGTCCGGCGCCCGCATCGCCCTGCACCTGGCCCTGGAGCTGCAGCGTCGCGGCGGTGGCGTGGGTGCCGCCGCACTGTGTGGCGGCGGCGGACAGGGCGACGCCCTGATCGTCCGCGTCCACAAGACCGCCTGACCCCCACCCTGCCTGAACTCATCGACCGGAGGACCGGCCGCTTGGCTCCCCGCACCGTTGACGTCCCTGCCCTGGTCGAGTCGGCCAGGGCAGGCTCGCCCCGCGCCGTCGCGCGGCTGATCAGCCTCGTCGAGGACGCCCACCCCGCCCTGCGTGAGGTGATGGCCGCGCTCGCCCCGCACAGCGGCACTGCGCACATCATCGGGGTCACCGGCAGCCCCGGCGTCGGCAAGTCGACGTCGACGAACGCCTTGGTCGCGGCGTTCCGGGCCCGGGGCAAGCGCATCGGGGTGCTGGCTGTCGACCCGTCGTCACCGTTCTCCGGTGGCGCCCTCCTCGGTGACCGGATCCGCATGCAGGACCACGTCCTCGACCCCGAGGTCTACATCCGCTCGATGGCCAGCCGCGGCCACCTCGGCGGGCTGTCGTGGACCACGCCGCAGGCGCTGCGTGTCCTCGATGCCGCCGGCTGCGACGTGATCATCGTCGAGACGGTCGGCGTCGGTCAGTCGGAGGTCGAGATCGCCGGGCTGGCCGACACCACGATCGTCCTGCTGGCACCCGGCATGGGTGACGGCATCCAGGCGGCCAAGGCCGGCATCCTCGAGATCGGCGACCTCTTCGTGGTCAACAAGGCCGACCGCGAGGGCGCCGACGCCACCGTGCGGGACATCCGCCACATGATCTCCCTCGGTGACCGCACGGAGCCCAACCTCTGGCGTCCACCTGTCGTGAAAACCGTTGCGGCACAGGCCCAAGGCATTGACGAGGTCATGGAGGCCCTCGACAAGCACGTCGCCTGGATGGAGGAGACCGGCGCGCTGCGCGAGCGCCGGGTCCGCCGCGCCGGCGACGAGATCGAGGCCATCGCGCTCCAGCAGCTGCGCGCAAAGATGGGCGACCTGCGCCACGGCAGCGGGGTGGACGAGCTGGCCGGCCAGGTCGTGGACGGGACGACCGACCCGTATGCCGCCGCCGACCACGTCGTGGCCGCCCTCAGCTGAGCTCCGCGTCGCCTCCCCGGCCCCTCGCGCCGCCGATGGTCAGGGGGAGGTGGTTCAGGGAGGTGGTTCAGGGACGGACGAGGCCGTCCCAGTCCCAGCGCGGCACACCGAGGTCGTCGGGGACCTGTGAGCCCTCGGGGTTGTAGGTGTTCATCTCGGTCACCGACCACTGCATGTAGGCCCGCAGAGCCGCCCGGAACTCGGCGTCCTCCGGCAGGTGCGCGTCGTCGGCCGCGGCGACGAAGCACTCGACGAACCGCACACCCAGCTCGGCCATGCCCTCGCCGTGCCCCGCGTGCAGCCGCAGCATCGCGCTCTGGTCGTTGCACTCGGTGGAGAACCGCGGGGGACCGCCGAGCACCTCCGCCCAGTAGAGGCCAAGGCGTTCGACGTGCTGGGGGTGCTGACCCGGGTGGGAGAACGGGTGGTTGAGCTCCGGGTCCTCCAGGCACCGCACGTGCATGGCTGCGGCCAGCGACAGGAACGCAGGCTCCCCACCGGCGAACTCGTACAGACTCGGTCGCATCCGTGCAGCGTGGCACGTCAAGGTGCTCGAGTGTCAAGGGGCGGCCGCACGTCATAGGGTGATGGGCGACCCGACGAAAGGATCCCTGTGCAGCCCGAGCTCATCGCCGGACGCTACGAGGTCGTGCGTTCCATCGGTAGTGGTGGGATGGGCACCGTCTGGCTCTGCCTCGACACCGTGCTCGGTCGCGAGGTCGCGGTCAAGCGGGTCGGCGCGCTGCCGGGAGATCCCGCCGCTGCTGCCCGCGCCATGCGTGAGGCCCGCATCGCCGCCTCGCTCAACGACGCCAACACCGTCGGGGTCTACGACATCGTCGACCAGGACGACGCGCACTGGCTGGTCATGGAGTACGTCGAGGGCCAGAGCCTGGCCGAGACGATCCGCGACACCGGCGCCCTGTCCCCGACCAGGGCCGCTGCCATCGGGAGTGCGGTCGCCCGCGCCCTGGCCCGCGCCCACCAGCTCGGGATCGTGCACCGCGACATCAAGCCCGGCAACATCCTCATGGACCGCAACGGCACGCCGAAGATCAGCGACTTCGGCATCGCCCGCGCGCAGACCGACGACCAGCTCACGCAGACCGGCTTCATGACGGGCACCCCCGGCTACCTCTCGCCCGAGCTCGCTCGTGGCGGCGACCCGACGTCGGCCTCCGATGTGTGGGCGCTCGGTGCGACCCTCTACTACGCCGTCGAGGGTCACCCTCCGTACGAGTCGCAGGCCAACCCGCTCGCGACCCTCCAGGCCATCGCCTCCGGCGAGGCGAGGCCGATGGAGAAGGCCGGCCCTCTGGGTGGCGCGATCGCCGCCATGATGAACGCCGACCCGCAACAGCGCTGGGACATGGACACGGCGTCCGAGCGCTTGAGCCGGATCGCCGCCGGTGACGCCACCATGGCGCTGCCCGTCGGCACCCCCCTGGGTGCGGGCGCGGCGGCTGCCCTCGGTGGCGCCGCTGCGACCGAGGTCATCCGCGACCGCGTGGAGTCCACGCAGCAGATCGAACCGGCCGGCCCGGTTGCGCCTGCGGCGGCGGCCGCAGTGCCACCGGGACCCCCGCTCGGATACGACGAGGAGCCCCCGAGCCCCGGCGACGACCGACGCAGGCGTCGCTCGCCGCTCGTGCCGATCCTCGTGGGCCTGGCCGTGCTCGGTGTCGTGGCCCTGGCCTACCTGCTCACGCGTCCCAACGGCTCTGGCGGCACGGACGCGCAGACCCCCCCGGTGGCCACGACGACGGCTCCCGCCGTGACGACGACGCCGTCGGCCCCGTCCTCGTCGAGCAGCACCAGCTCGTCGAGCTCCTCGACGAGCACGACGACCACCCAGACCCCGTCGTCGACGACGACCACGACCACGACGAAGGCGCCCGACAACGCGGCTCTGGCGAAGTTCATCAAGGGCTACTACGGCGACGTCACGAAGAAGAACAAGCGCGATGACACCTTCGCTGAGCTCACCCCGGCCTACCAGGCGAAGACGGGGCGGCAGGCTTACGAGAGCTTCTGGTCCGGCATCAAGTCGGTCGACGTCGGCCAGACCCAGGCGGACGCTGCGGTGGGCACGGTGATCGTGCAGCTCACCTTCCACAAGGCCGATGGGAGCGACTCCCAGGAGGTGCACCGGATCACGGTGGAGCCGAACGGCAAGGCGTGGCTGATCAGCGGCGACGGCCAGGCCTGATGACCACGGCGGCCGCTACCGAGGCGTCGTCCACGCCCGCTCGGGTCCGTCCTGCGCTCGTCCTGGCCGTCGCACCCGAGCACCTGCCGACCGTCGACAGCGAGTTCGCGCGGTACGCCCGGGACTACGACATCCGTTGCGCCGACAGCGCTTCGCGTGTCCGCGCCGTCGTCGCCGAGGCCCTGGAGCAGGGCCAGCCGGTCGCCCTGCTCGGCATCGGCTGGCGGCTCCCCGCAGACGCGGCGCCCCCCGGCGCGCCGCCCGGGAGCGAAGCGCCCTCCGCAGACGGAGCCTCGGCGGCTGCTGTCAGCGGCCTCGTCCTCATGGACGAGCTGCACGCCCTCCTGCCGACGGCCCGTCGGATCTGCCTCACCGCCCGCGGCGACTTCGGGCTGTCGCTGCCGAAGCTGCGGGAAGCCTTGCAGCAGGGACGAATCGACACCTACCTCTTGGTCCCGCAGGGCCCGCGCGACGAGGAGTTCCACACCGCCGTCACCGAGTACCTCTCGGACTGGGGCTGGACCGCCTCCACCCCCGAGGTGGAGGGCGTGCAGATCATCGACGGCGCCAACTCGGCCGAGGTGGCGCGCATCCGTGACTTCCTCGACCGGATGGGGATCCCGCACAGGGTGCACCGCCCCGACAGCGCAGTGGGCCGAGAGGTGCTCACCGGGCTGCCCTCGGTGCAGAGCGGCGCCGCTCCGGCGTTCCCCGTGGTGGCCTCGGGTGGGGTGGGGAGCGGCGCCGTCCTGGAGGGCGCCACCGCCCGCCAGGTCGCCCGACTGGTCTACGGCTCGCCGCAGGTGGTGGACTCCGACGACGTGGCCGACCTCGTCGTCGTCGGTTCCGGTCCGGCCGGCCTCGCGGCCGCCGTGTACGGCGCCTCCGAGGGGCTCGACACCGTCGTGCTCGAGGAGGACGCCGTCGGCGGACAGGCCGGCACCAGCTCGATGATCCGCAACTACCTCGGGTTCCCTCGGGGGATCTCCGGCATGCGGCTCGCGCAACGGGCGCGGTTCCAGGCCACGAGGTTCGGGGCCCGGATCTACACCGGACTGGCGGCCGAGTCCCTCACACCGGCCTCCGAGCCGGGGGAGGCTCACGTGATCCAGACGGAGGGGGGACCGCTGCGGGCACGGGCGGTCCTCGTGGCGACCGGCGTGCGCTACCGGCGCCTCGGCATCGAGCCCCTCGAGGAGCTCGTCGGGCTCGGCGTCTACTACGGCGCCGCGACGAGCGCCTCGCGCGAGATGGAGGGCCGGGCCGCCTTCGTCGTGGGCGGGGGCAACTCGGCGGGACAGGCGGCGGTCCACCTCGCCCGGTACGCACGCTCGGTGACGCTCCTTGTACGGCGCCCCGACCTGGCCGCGACCATGTCCGACTACCTCGTCCGCGAGATCGCAGCCACCGCGCGGATCACGGTCGCGACCTCCACCCAGGTCACCGCCGGTGGTGGTGACGGTCGCCTCGAGTGGCTGCAGCTCGCCGGTCCGGAGGGCGCGACCCGGGTCGACGCGGACGGCCTGTTCCTGCTGCTCGGCGCCGACCCCTGCGCCGACTGGCTGCCCCAGGCCGTCGTGCGCGACGGACGCGGGTTCGTCTACACCGGGCGCGAGGTGCCCAAGCCGCTCTGGACCGGTGGGCGTCCACCCGCGGCGCTGGAGACCACGGTCCCAGGCATCTTCGCCGCCGGCGACGTCCGCGCGGGCTCGATGAAGCGGGTCGCCTCGGCCAGCGGCGAGGGCGCCGCCACCGTCGCGCTCGTCCACGCGCACCTGAACCCACCGGAGGCCTCGTGACCAAGGCGTCGCCCGACCCCGAGGCGGGCACCCCCGTACTCGTCCACGTCGCGCTGGAGCAGGACGAGGACGGCTACCCGCCCTTCGAGGCCGAGGAGATCGACGCCGTGATGCGGCCCGACGGCGCCTGTGTCCTGGTGGGCACCCCCGTGTTCGCCAGCGGGCTCGCCGTGGACGACATCGTCTCCGTCGTGGAGGTCGACGAGGACTCGTGGTGGGTGACCGACGTGCTTCTCGAGTCCGGTCACGGTGTGGTGCGCGTGGTCCCGTTCGGCGACACCTCCTTCACCGTGGTCGTCTCCGCCCTGACGCGCCTGGGGTGCCGGGCGCGTCAGACCGAGTACGGGCTCGTGGCTGCCGATGTCCCCCCGGACGTGGACGCAGTGGCCCTGCTCGAGCTGCTCTCGGCGGGCCGCGACGACGGTCGGTGGGAGTTCGACCTCGGCGTCGAGCCCAGCTGACCGGCGGGCGTCCTGAGGGATCAACCGGCTCGAACACCGTGGCCGACAGGGTCCGGTCCCAGGGCGGTGAACCTGTCGTGACGCGGTGAACCTCTAGTGGCGCGGTAAACCTGTTGTGGCCCGCGGCGCCACAGGCCGACACTCGTCCCATGCCAGCAATGCACCGGTCCAGCACGGCGACGGACATCCACGTCCGCCGCGACGACGGCCGTGGTGACGTCCTTGTCCGCCGTCTCGCGGTTGACGACGATGCGGAAGTGGCTGCCGCCCACGCCGCGCTGGTCGCCTCACGTGGCCACCAGCGCCCGTGGGCCAAGCGGCTGTCCCTGCGCGAAGTGGTCGTCGACCTGCGCTCCGCGAGCACGGTCGAACGGCTCGAGCCCTGGGTCGCCCTCGTCGACGGCGAGCTCGCGGGCGTGGCCATGCACTGGTTCCCGCTCCTGGACAACACCCGCCTCACCTGGGCCGAGGTGGACGTCGACCCCCGCCTGCGACGACGCGGTGCCGGCGGCGCCCTGGTCGAACAGCTCGTGGACCGCACTCGGGAGGAGGGGCGCAGCACCGTCCTGGTCGAGAGCCACGTGCCGGACACCGGGCGCGCGGACCACCCGCACGTGCGATTCGCCGAGCGGCACGGCTTCACGTGGGCCAACACCGAGATCCGCAGGCTGCTCGACCTCCCGCTCGATCCGGTCCGGCTCGCAGGGCTGGCGATGGAGGCGGCTCGGCGGCACGAGGGTTACCGCGTCGAGTCGTACGTCGGCCTCCTCCCCGAGTCGCTGCAGCAGTCCTACTGCGACTGCTCGAACCTGCTCGGTGTGGATGCGCCGACGGGTGCGGTGGACTTCGAGGCGGAGTCGCTGAGCCCCACCACCTACGTCGAGCAGTGGGAGCACCTGACGCAGCAGGGTCGCACGACGGTGCACACCGTGGCCGTCGCGCCGAGCGGCGAGGTGGTCGGCTACAACGACCTCGTGGTGTCGGCCGACGACCCCGACGAGGTCATGCAGTGGGGCACGTTGGTGCGTCGCGAGCACCGCGGCCGGCGACTGGGCATGGCCGTCAAGGTCAGGGGCCTGCAGGAGCTGGCGAGCGTCGCGCCGACGGCGAAGCGCGTGCAGACGTGCAACGCCGAGCAGAACGCGCAGATGGTCGGGGTCAACGAGGAGCTCGGGTTCCGGCGGGTCGAGGCCCTGCTGGCCTACCAGCGCCACGTACGGGACTGACGGGCGCACGGCATACGGTGGGGGCATGCTCGTCGCCTTCTCCGTCGCCCCGTCCGCCGCCGCCGACTCCACCGGCTCCGTGAGTGAAGCCGTCGCCGCGGCGGTCGCGGTGGTCCGCGCCTCTGGACTGCCGCACCGCACCGACTCGATGTTCACGACCATCGAGGGGGAGTGGGACGAGTGCATGGCGGTCGTCAAGGGCGCCGTCGATGCCGTCGCGGCACACGGTCCCCGCGTCTCGCTCGTCCTCAAGGCCGACATCCGTGAGGGGTTCACCGGCGAGCTCACCGGGAAGCTCGACCGCCTCGAGGCTGCCATCGACGCACAGCAGTAGGTCCTCCCCGAACGGCCCTCGGCCGTCAATCGTTGCCGGAACGTGCCCTTTGGGCGAACGTTGTCGCCCTAGGGTCGACCGGGAGCGTCGCGGATGAGCCGGCGCCGCACACGCGCAGGGGAGGGCGACGGGCACATGTGGGCAGCCATCAGGTACCGCCGCGCCCAAGCCGTGGTGCTCGTTCTCCTGTCCACCCTCGTGACCGCCTGCGCCGTCTTCGCGCCCCTCTACGAGCGTGGGCTCGAGCAGTCGCTCCTGCGATCGGCGGTCGACGGGGCGCCCGTGGCGGACACCGCGCTGGTCGCGAGGGGTGGGCGCACCTCCACCGACCCCCTGCTCCGCTCGGAGTCGCTTGCGAGTTCGGTGCCGCGCGAGGTCAGCGCCCTGTATGCCGCCCCGATCGGTCAGATGTCCGACGTCATCGACGTCGTGCCCCGGACCGGCCTCAAGCCGTCGCCGGGTCGCATCGTGGCGAGGACCGATGCCTGCACGCACCTCACGCTGACGTCGGGGTCGTGCCCGGCCAACGACAACGAGGTGCTCGTCTCCGCCAAGGACCAGAAGGCCTGGGGCTGGACGATCGGCCAGGTCTTCCGGGTCGACGTGCCCGGTCCGGACGTCAAGGTCTACCCGCGACCGCCGGACACCATCGCTCCGCTCAAGGTCGTCGGGTTCTATGGCGTCAAGCCCGATCCGGCCTACTGGTTGCGCACCCAGCTCGACGGGAAGTCGGGCACGCTCATTCCCGTGGGCACCGAGATCGTGCCCGGCATCGACGACTTCGTCACGACGGAGAAGACCTTCGGCAAGGCGTGGGTGCAGGTGTCGTCCACCCTCACCTACCCGCTACGTCGTGAGCTGTTGTCCGTCGACAACCTCGAGGAGGTGACCGGGGTCATCGGGGCGAGGGGGAGCGGCTCGTCTCAGGGCAGCACCCTCGTCGAGAGCGAGCTGCCGCTCGTCATCTCCAGCGTGACGGGAGGACAACGCCAGCTGCGCGTCATCGTCCCGCTGCTGATGGCCCAGCTCGGGCTGCTCGCTGGAGCCATCCTCCTGCTGGTGGCGCAGGCGGCCGTCGAGCAGCGGCGACCCGAGGCTGCCCTCGCACGCCTTCGGGGGCGCAGCCGCGAAGGCGCGGGACGCCTGGTCATGGCCGAGCTGGGGTTGACGGTCGCGATCGGCCTGCCGCTGGGGTTCGGCCTGGCCGTGCTGCTCTCCGAGCTGGTGCGGCGGACGCTGCTCGCACCGGGAGTGCCGTTCGAGGTGCCGGTCCTTTCGCTGGTGGCCCTCGCAGCCGCGGCCGCCGTCTGCGCTCTGGCCATCGTCGTCGCCGTACGGCCCCTTCAGCAGCAGGCGATCTCGTCGTTGCTGCGCCGGGTGTCACCGAGCCGCGCAGGGGCCTTTGCCGTCGTCGACGTCCTCGCCGTCGCCCTGGCCGTGTTCGGCCTCGTCGGCCTGGCCACACGCACCCTGACCGGTCCCCTCGCCCTCCTGACCCCGACCCTGGTCGCCCTGGCCGGTGGTCTCGTGACGTCGCGGCTCGCCGTGCCGGTGGCGCGGTCCACGGGCCGGACCAGTCTGTCGCGCGGCCAGATCGGCCCGGCCCTCACCGCCTTCGGGCTGCAGCGGCGACCGGCGATGCGCAAGGTCGTCACCGTCGTCAGCGTCGCCGTGGCCCTGACCGTGTTCGCCGCCAACGCCGTCGTGGTCGCCAACCGCAACTGGACCGCGAGGGCCCAGCTGCAGGTGGGAGCCCCGCTCGTCCTCGAGACGGACAGCCGCAACCCCACGGCGCTGTCGGCCGCGGTCCGCCGGATCGACCCCAGCGGCGACAGGGTCACCCCCGTCGCCGTCGTCCGCCAGGTGGCCGCCGACTCGACGCCGACGATCGCCGTCGACGCCGAGCACTTCGCGTCCGTCGCCTACGCGCCCGCCGGGCAGCAGCTGCGGCTCGACGCGCTCAGGCCTCCCTCGGTGCAGACCGTGCTGCTCAGGGGGCAGCGCATCACCGGCAAGGTCACGTGGCACTTTGCGACCGACACGGGGGGTTTCAGTCCGCCGGGGCAGGCGCTGATGCCCATCGAGATGCGGCTGACCGTGACCGGCCCGGACGGGACCTCGCTGCTGCGACAGGTCACGACCTTCCCCGCGGACGGCTCCGGCTCAGCGACGCTCTCGACGCCGCTGCTCTGCCCGTCCGGGTGCCGCCTCAACAGCATCGAGTTCCGCCCCACCGACCCGGTCACGGCGTCGGCCTCGGGGACCGTGACGGTCGCCGGACTCGGTCTGGACGGTCGTTCCATCGGCGTGTCCGACCCGAAGAGCTGGAACGCCTTCGCCCCCATCTCCGCCGACAGCACCGACCGGCTCGGGCTGACGAGCCCTGCCGCCGACACGATGGTGTTCGACATCCGCTCCAGTGGGGTCGCCGTCGGCCGCACGTATGGCGACGTCCCCGCCCAGGTGCCGGGCCTCCTCGCCGGCCGCGTTCCTCCCGGCGGCACGGCGGAGGCGTTCACCGCCGTCAGCATCACCGGCGCGCCCATCACGATCTCGTCCGCCCAGCGTCCGGCCGCGCTCCCCGTGGTCGGCGCCCGCGGCGTCATGGTCGACTTCTCGACCTTGGAACGCCTCGGCGGGAGCCTCCAGTCGGGCGGCACGATGTCGGTGTGGCTCAAGGACCCGGCGCAGGCCTCGGCGGTCCGTGCCGGACTGACTCAGGCGGGCATCGGGGTGCTCCGCACGACGACCTACGAGACGGCCAAGGAGCGGCTCGACACCTCGGGTTCCGGGTGGGGCATCCGCCTTGCCGTATTCACGGGGCTGATGGCCGTGCTCCTGGCCGCACTCGTGGTGGTCGTCATGACCGTGACCGGTTGGCGGGTCGTGGCCCGCGACCTCGCCGCCCTCCACATGGCCGGGGTCCGGTTGCCGGTGCTGCGTCGTGCACTCGTGCGTGAACAGCTCGTGCTGGTCGCGGTCGGCACCGCGGTGGGCACGGTGTGCGGGGCCGTCTCGGCGCTGGTGGCGATGCCCCTGCTGCCGCTGTTCGACGACCCCAGCACCCCGGTGCCCGAGGTGCAGATCGCTCCCTCCGTCCCGGCCGTCCTGCTCGCCACCGTGGCGGCGCTGCTCGTGCTGCTCCCGGTGGGCGCGGCTGCGGCCGTGGGCTGCGGCAGACGGATCGCCTTGCGCCGGATCAGGGAGTCCGTGTGATGAACGGTCTCGGGGTCAGCACTCGTGGGCTCGTCCACATCTATCGTGCCGAGGGGCACGACGTCGCGGCACTGTCCGGCGTCGACCTCGTGGTCGACCCGGGCGAGGTGGTCGGCCTGCTCGGTCCGTCGGGTGCAGGCAAGTCGACCCTCCTGACGCTGTTCGGCGGTCTGATGCGGCCCAGCGCCGGTCGCGTCCGGGTGGGGGAGCACGAGCTGTCGACGATGACCGAGCCGGAGCTCGACCGCTTCCGAGCCGCCGACGTCGGCATCATCCTGCAGGGTGCGACGCGAAACCTGTTGCCCTACCTCACTGCCCGACAGAACGTCGAGTTCGCGCAGCGGTCGGCGGTCAAGGCCGGCCGGGGCGTCCCGGGTGCCGGCGAGGTGCTCGAGCTCGTCGGCCTCGACCACGCCGCCACCGAACCCCTCGACTCCCTGCCGCCGGGGCAGCTCCAGCTCGCCGCCCTCGCGGTGTCGCTCGCGAGCCGACCCGGTCTCCTCCTCGGCGACGAGCCGACCAGCCAGCTCCACCACACCTCCCGCGACGTCGTCCTCGACGCGCTGCACCGCGTCAACGAGGAGTGGGGCACGACGATCGTCGTCGTCACCCACGACCCCGACGTCGCGGCACGCCTGCCGCGCACCGTCACGATCCGCGACGGCCGGGTGGGCAGCGAGGGCCGGGCGGGCGAGGAGTATGCCGTCGTGTCGGCCGACGGATCGCTGCCGCTGCCGGCCGCAGCCGTGGACGCGTTCCCGCCCGGCGCCCTCGTCCGCGTGCACCACGTCGACGGGGTCTGGACCCTCATCCCGCAGAACGGAGGCGCCCCGGATGCCTGAGCGTCGTCGTCCCCGAGGTCGCCGAGGATCATCGGCGACCATCCCGAGAGGTGTTGTCGAGAACGGCGGTCCGGGCCACCCGGAGGAGGACGTCGAGTCGCCGCCCCTCGTGGTCGACGCGGTCAGCGTCAGGTACGGCAACACCGTGGCGGTCGATGCTGCGTCGTTCGACGCCTACGCAGGTGAGTTCATCGCGGTGACAGGTCACAGCGGTGCCGGCAAGTCCTCCCTCCTGTGGGCCATCGCCGGCGCCGTCCCGGCAGAGGGCGCGGTCCGCCTCGGCGACGACGTGGTCACCGAACGCTCCCAGGGGGCGAGCCTCGGGATCGAGGTCATCCCGCAGGGGAGTGCGCTCGCCGTCCTTCTCACCGCGCGCGAGAACCTCGAGCTCCCGCTGCTGGCCCGGGGGGTGTCGGCAGAGCACACGCGTCACCGTGTGCAGGCGGCCCTGGCCGCCGTGGGGCTGGAGGAGTCGGGCAGCCACCTCGCCGAGGAGCTGAGCGGCGGTCAGCAGCAACGGGTCGCGGTGGCTCGGGGCCTGGCCCTGCGGGGAAGGGTGCTGCTCGCCGACGAACCCACCTCGGAGCTCGACCACGACAACCGCGAGAAGGTGCTCGCCCTGCTGCGGGCCGAGGCCGAGCGCGGAGCCATCGTCGTGATGGCGACCCACGACCCGGAGGCCGCGGCGCAGGCCGACGGCGAGATCCGTCTCGATGACGGACACCTCGAGACGGTGCGCGTTCCCCGCAGCTAGCCTGCTGCGCGTGCCCAAGCCCATCCGCCTGCCGTTCGACCCGATCACGCGTGCGGCACAGCTGTGGACCAAGCGGTGGGGGCGGACCTCCCAGCCCCTGGCCATGGCCAGCGCCACCTCGATCATGCGCGTCCAGCAGCTGCTCATCACCGACTACGACGCCCTCGTCGGTCGGCACGGGCTGAGCTTCGCGCGCTACGAGGCACTGGTCCTGCTCGCCTTCAGCCGCGACGGGCGGCTCGGGATGAGCAAGATCGGCCAGCGCCTCATGGTTCACCCGACCAGCGCGACGAACATCGTCCAGCGACTCGACGCCCAGGGTTTCGTCGAGCGGGTACCGAACCCCGACGACGGCCGCGGCACCCTCGCCGTGATCACCCCGGCCGGGCGCGACGCCATGGAGGCGGCGACCAAGGACCTCGTCGAGGCCCGGTTCGGCCTCGGCATGCTCACCGCCGCCGAGCACGAGCAGCTCTTCGACCTCCTACGCAAGGTCCGCATCGGCGCCGCCGACTTCGACGCCTGAGCCAGCCCCGCGCCATACCCACCCGGCAGAAACGGTGGTTGCTCGGTGAAACGGGGCGCACGGACCCCGTTTCGTCGAGCAACCGCCGTTTCGCGGGGGAAGGCGCGGGGGAAGGCGCGGGGAGCGCTGCTTGGCAATTAGTAGGACGTCCTAGTAAATTGCCGGGCATGACGCAGACCACTCCCGGCCAGTCCGGCGCCCAGCGCTGGCAGGCGCGGTACGACGCAGCCCAGTCCACCGGTCGGGTGCGCGACGCCGACTTCACCACGCTCTCCGGGATGGAGGTCGACCCTGCCTACGGTCCGGCCGACGGCACCGAGGCGCCCGAGCGCATCGGCTGGCCGGGGGAGTTCCCGTTCACCCGCGGTCTCTACCCGACCGGCTACCGCGGCCGCACCTGGACGATCCGCCAGTTCGCCGGCTTCGGGAACGCGGTGCAGACCAACGAGCGCTACAAGATGATCCTCAAGCGCGGGGGCGGCGGCTTGTCGGTCGCGTTCGACATGCCGACCCTCATGGGCCGCGACTCTGACGACCCGATGGCCCTCGGCGAGGTCGGCCACTGCGGCGTGGCCATCGACTCGGCCGCCGACATGGAGGTGCTGTTCAACGAGCTGCCGCTCGAGCAGATCACCACCTCGATGACGATCAGCGGCCCGGCCGTGCCCGTCTTCTGCATGTACCTCGTCGCTGCCGAGCGGCAGGGCGTCGACCTCGGGGTGCTCAACGGCACGCTGCAGACCGACATCTTCAAGGAGTACATCGCGCAGAAGGAGTGGCTGTTCGCGCCTGAGCCGCACCTGCGCCTGATCGGCGACCTCATGGAGTACTGCGCCGAGAAGATCCCGGACTACAAGCCGCTGTCCGTCTCCGGCTACCACATCCGCGAGGCCGGCTCCACGGCCGCGCAGGAGCTCGCGTTCACCCTCGCCGACGGCTTCGGCTACGTCGAGCTCGGCCTGTCGCGCGGCCTCGACATCGACACCTTCGCCCCCGGCCTGTCGTTCTTCTTCGACAGCCACCTCGACTTCTTCGAGGAGATCGCCAAGTTCCGTGCGGCCCGCCGCATCTGGGCCCGCTGGCTGCGCGACGTGTATGGCGCGAAGAGCGACAAGGCGCAGTGGCTGCGGTTCCACACCCAGACCGCCGGCGTGAGCCTCACGGCCCAGCAGCCCTACAACAACGTCGTCCGCACCGCCGTCGAGGCGCTCGCCGCCGTCCTCGGTGGCACGAACTCGTTACACACCAACGCTCTCGACGAGACCTTGGCCCTCCCGAGCGAGCAGGCCGCCGAGATCGCGCTGCGCACCCAGCAGGTGATCATGGAGGAGACCGGTGTCGTCAACGTCGCGGACCCGCTGGGTGGCAGCTGGTACGTCGAGGCCCTCACCGACAAGATCGAGGCCGAGGCCGAGGCGATCTTCGACCGTATCCTCACCATGGGCGGCAGCGACCTCACGAGCAAGGACACCGAGGGCCTGGCCGCCCAGGTCCGGGAGAAGACCGGGCGCACCGACGTGGAGTGGCCCATGACCAAGGGAATCCTGCGCGGCATCGAGGACGGCTGGTTCATGTCCGAGATCGCCGAGGCCGCCTTCCAGTACCAGGTGTCGCTGGAGAAGGGCGACAAGAAGGTCGTCGGCGTCAACTGCCACACCGCCTCGGTTACCCACGAGCTCGAGATCCTGCGGGTCAGCCACGAGGTCGAGACCGAGCAGGTGGCTGCCCTCGCCACCCGCAAGGCCGCTCGTGACGAGGACGCCGTGCGGGCTGCGGTCGCCCACATGGTCGAGGTCGCGCGCACCGAGGACAACATGCTCCCCGCGATGCTGGACGCGGTCCGCGTCGAGGCCACGCTGGGCGAGATCTGTGACGCCCTGCGCGACGAGTGGGGCGTCTACCGCGAGCCGGCTCGCTTCTAGCCGGACGGCTGCGCTGCCGGTTCGGCCCAGGTGGCCGGTCCGGCAGCGCGGGCGACACGCTGCAGCCGGGCGGCACGGTGCAGCCGGGCGTAGGCCACATCGGCGAGCAGCTCGATGAGGCCGTCGACGAACGCCTCGTCGGGCACGCCGGTCACCAGTGACCGGTGCATCACCGAACCCACGACGACGTCGGCGAGCAGGTCGACGTCCACCATCTCGGGTGCGATCTCGCCACGGTCGATGGCCCGGGACACCGACGTCGCGACGAGCGCGTGCAGCCGGGTCGACAGCGACTCCCGGACCTGCCGCCCGACCCCCTCGGGGTCACGGGCCGACTCGGCGAGCAACGCGGCATACGCGCCCCCGGTGGAGGGGTCGCGCAGGAGGCTGGCGGCCTCCTCGATGCCCGAGCGCATGTCGGCGGCGAGCGAGCCGTGGTCCCCGACCTCGATGTCGTCGAACGTCACGGCGACCGCGTGGACGGCCAGCTCGACCTTGCTCGGCCAGCGCCGGTAGAGCGTGCTCTTGGCCACGCCGGCCTTGGCGGCCACGTGCTCCATCGACATCCGGGCCACGCCCTTGTCGGCGAGCACCTGCCGGGCCGCAGCGGTGATCGCCTGCTCCGTGGACTCCTCGCGGGGGCGTCCGGGGCGGCGATGGCGGCTGTGCCGGGCTCGAGTGGTCATTACGGGCGATCATGCCACCGGCGTCCGGTTTGTGGGGCCGGAGGATTTGTCCTCACGAAGCGGGTGGGTCATGGTGGAGGACGACGCCGGTGCGGGGAACTCTCCCGTGCCGGCCCACTCACGTAAGGATTCTGCCTGTGTCGATGGTGGCCAAACGCGCCGTCCTGGCCGTGCTGACCGTGATCGGAGTCGTGCTGCTGGGCCTGGGAGCCTGGTTCACGTTCCACCTCGGCCCGAGCGGCAGTGCGACGTTCACCAGCATCCCCTCCCCGGGGAGCATCGTCGTGCTCGAGCCGTCGCTGCTCAACCGCGTCGACAGCCCCGCCACGGTCAGCGTGACCACCCGTGACTCGGGCCCGGTCTTCGTCGGCCGGGCGACGCCCTCCGACGCGGCCGCCGTCGTCGGCGGTGCCGCGAGGACCACGGTGACCGGGGCCCGTGTCCGCTCGTGGTCCCTCGTGCAGTCCGAGTCCGGTGCAGGTGAGTCGCCGCCCCTGGCCGCTGCAGACGTCTGGCGCCAGACCGTCCAGGGCAACGGCAGCGCGCAGCTGCAGGTCACCCAGGAGAGCGCACCCGAGGCCGTGGTCGTGGCCACCGCGGACGGCAAGCCCGCCGACATCGCCGAGCTGAGCGTCACCATCGAGCGCCGCGCCTGGTTCTTCCAGTCCCTGCTCGTGACGCTGGTCGGGCTGCTGGCCGCGGCGGCCGGTGGTGCCGGGCTGTGGCAGGCACGCCACCGCGAGACCCACCGTGACGTCCAGCGGGAAGCCACGCCCGATCCAGACCGCCCGACCGAGGAGGCCTCCGCATGAAGCGCCCGACCACGCCCGTGATCGCTGCCGGCGTCCTGGCCCTGACGCTCGCAGGCTGCGGAGTCGGCAGCACCCTGGCCGGCGTCAACGACGCCGCGCCCGCCCAGGTGACGACCACCGCCCCCATCGACGCGCAGAGCGCGCAGAAGATCGCCGAGCGCGTCATGGCCCGTGCGGACGAGGCTGCCGCTGCGCCCGTCGCAGAGGCTCGGGCCCTGCGCGAACAGGCACTGACCGGGAGCGCCCTGGCCGTGGCCACCGCCGCCAGCAAGCTGCAGACGGGTCCGTCGCCCACAGCCCCGTCGTTGCCGCTCACCCGCTCGGAGTCCCCGAAGGTCCTCGCCATCTCGCGGGGCACGACGTTCCCGCGCCTCATCCTCGTGCAGACCACGACCTCCGAGGGTGCGGCCAGGCTCAACCTGCTCACGTCACCAGACGCGACGACGCCGTTCCGGCTCAGCACGTCGGTGACCATGGCGCCCGGCACCCAGGTCGCGGCCCTGGACTCCGTGGCCTCCGGTTCGCCGATGGTCACCGACGGCACGAAGCTCGGGGTCGCCCCGGCCGACCTCGTCACGCAGTATGCCGCCAGCCTGGACTACCCGAAGCCGGCCAACGCTGCCGATGTGGAGCCAGGCGACCCGTTCGCCACCTCGGTGCGAGCCAACGCCGCGGCGCAGGCCAAGGCGTTCGGAAAGCTGGCGAAGCTGACGCAGAAGCACACGGCCCAGCCGAGGCAGACCGTGTCGATCGCCCTGCGTGGCGGGGGAGCCCTCGTCTTCTCCCTGCTCGAGCGCACGGACACCATCACCCTCGCGGCGGGAGGCAAGTCGCTGACGCCCAGCGCCGAGTTCCAGCGCCTGGTGAGGAAGAAGGCGCTGAGCAGGAGCGCCGAGCTGAAGTCCTACGAGACGGTCGTCTTCACGGTTCCCGCCTCGGGCAAGGCCGGCGTCGTCGGCGCCGACGAGGTGCTGTTCTCGGCCAAGGGCACCTGAGCGGTCTGCGAACGGCGTCACCACGATCGCGACCAATGCTCGGCGCCTCGACGCGCCTCGACGCGCCCGGACCGCGCCTGCAGGGCGCGTGCGCACGACGGAGCTCCGTGAGGGAGAATCGCCCCCATGACTGATCAGCCGTTCACTGCTGGAGGCCTGCGCGGGGCCATCGACCTCACCGGCCTGAAGGGTGCGGCACCCTCCCGCGCCCCACAGGGCGCGCCCGCCGCGGATGCCGACCGCGCCGGCGGTGCCGCTCCGGCCGGTGTGCCGGGGCGTTCGGGACTCGTGGTGGAGGGCACGGACGCCAACTTCCAGGAGGTGGCCAACGCCTCGGTCACCATCCCGCTCCTGCTCGTGCTGTGGGCCGCGCAAGTGCCCGAGTCCCGCGCCTACCTCGACACGGTCGGCGAGCTCGCCGCTGCCCACGGTGGCCGCCTCCAGGTCGTCAGCGTCGACGTCGAGCAGAACCCCACCCTGATGCGTGCCTTCCAGGTCCAGAGCGTCCCGATGACGATGGGTCTGGTCCAGGGCCAGCCGGTCCCGATGTTCGCCGGGGTGCAGCCGGCCGAGGCCGTGCGCCCGATCCTCGAGGAGTTCCTCGGCCTCGCCGTCCAGCATGGTGTCACCGGCCGGGTCGACGTCACCGACGCCGGCCCTCAGGGCGGTGAGGAGGAGGCGTCCGAGCCGCCGCTGCCGCCGTTGCACCAGGAGGCCTACGACGCCATCGAGCGCGGCGACCTCGACGCAGCCCACGCGGCATACACGAAGGCGCTTAAGGCCAACCCCGCGGACGCGGACGCCGAGCTGGGCCTTGCCCAGGTGGGGCTCATGCAGCGCACCGAGGGCGCCGACCTCCAGGCCGCCCGTGCCGCCGCCGCGGAGAAGCCCACCGATGTCGCAGCGCAGACGCTGGTCGCCGACCTCGACGTCCTCGGCGGTCACGTCGAGGACGCGTTCCTTCGACTCATCGACCTGGTCCGCGCGACGAGCGGTGACGAGCGCGAGCAGGCCCGGGTCCACCTCGTGCAGCTGTTCGCCGTCGTCGGTGCGCACGACGAGCGGGTGCGCAAGGCGCGCACCTCGCTGATGAGCGCCCTCTTCTGAGCTCTGCACTTTCCGGGAGGCGCCCCAGCCGACAGGATGGGGCGCATGGCGAAATCGCAGGAACACCTCATCGGTCTGCTCCTCGGCGCCGAGGGCGACTGGCCCCGCGCGTTCGAGACCCTGGCGCAGCGCCTGGGCGTCGTCACCGGACCGGACGGCACCGGGCACCACGTGGCCACCGAGCGCGTGACGATCGAGCCATTCAACCTGCGTGACAAACCACGCTACGACCTCGTGATCGACCGGCTCGCGCACTGGTACTACCACCCGCGCGAGTGGCTCAAGAAGGTCGCCCTGATGGACGACGTCTACCTGCTCAACAGCCCGTTCACGTTCCAGTCCATGGAGAAACACTCGGCCTACTGCGCGTTGCTGCGCCTCGGGATGAACGTCCCCGAGACGGTGCTCGTCCCCTACAAGAACCCCCTCGACAACGCCCGCTGGGCCTACACGTCAGAGCGCTACAACAAGTCCTTCGACCTCGACCGCATCGCCGACGAGCTCGGCTACCCCATGTTCATGAAGCCGTTCGACGGCGGTGCGTGGCGCGGCGTCACCCAGATCAAGAACCAGGCCGACCTCCACGAGGCCTACGACGACTCCGGCGAGATGCTCATGCACCTGCAGAAGTCGGTCGACGGGTTCGAGGTCTTCGCGCGGGCGCTGACCATCGGCCCGGAGACCATGGTGATGAAGTTCCGCCCCGACGAGCCCATGCACAACCGGTATGCCGTCGAGCACGGCTTCCTCTCCGAGGGCGTGGGCACCGAGGCGGTCACCATCGCGCAGACGGTCAACGCGTTCTTCCGGTGGGAGTTCAACTCCTGCGAGATGCTCGTCAAGGACGGGGTGGTCTACCCGATCGACTACGCGAACGCCTGCCCCGACGTCGCCGTGACCTCGCTGCACTACTACTTCCCTTGGGCGATGAAGGCCCTGCTCAAGTGGTCGGTGTTCTGCGTCGCCACCGGACGCAAGGCGAAGACCCAGGTCGACACCGGGCCGTGGTTCGAGATCGCTGACGACCCTGCGCTGGACTACCAGGCGAAGCTCGCCGCATACCAAGGACTTTCGGACGACCACTTCGAGACCGACCGCTACCGCGAGTTCTGCGAGGCGGCGCTGCCGCACCTCGACGAGATGGTCCTCGAGTGGGTGGACTCACCGGACTTTCGTGGGCTGCTGACCGACACGATCCAGGCGACCTACCCGAAGCACGAGTGGGACAAGTTCGAGGGCCACTTCGGTGGGCTGACGCGGCTGTGGGTCTCGGACGAGGCCGCGCGGCTGAGCCCGGGACGGTCGGCGGCCGACGAGACCGTCGTCGGCGGCCCGGCTCCGGCCCTGGCCGACTGAGGGCCGGACCGCCCGCCTCCGGACACGACTGACGGGCCCCGCCGTGGTGTGGCGGAGCCCGTCGGTCGACGCGAAGGTGGGCCTTCAGCAGGCGCGACACTCCTGCTCGATCTGGTGGCGACGAGCTTCCGGCTGCATCAACCGGGGACGTCGCAGACCGCGGACGCGGTCGAGGGTGGCGAGGTTGGGACCCGTGCTGCTGGTTCGCGGGAACGAGCGAGGCCCGGACTGGCGTGGGGTGTTCATCGGCGTCATGTCGGGTACAACGGAGTGGCCCTCCGCTTTGTTCCGGAGGACGCCTCCGAATAGTGAATCCGGGATCGTCAACCGCGCAAGGCGGCGTCGACGACCTCCTTGGCCTCGGCCTGCACCTGGGCGAGGTGCTCCGGGCCCTGGAACGACTCGGCGTAGATCTTGTAGACGTCCTCGGTGCCGGACGGCCGCGCCGCGAACCACGCGCTGTCGGTCGTCACCTTGAGGCCGCCGATGGCTGCGTCGTTGCCGGGCGCCTTGGTGAGCTTGGCCGTGATCGGCTCTCCTGCAAGGGAGTCCGCAGCGACGTCCTCGGGGGAGAGTGCGGCGAGCTTGGCCTTCTGCTCGCGGTCGGCAGCGGCGTCGATGCGGGCGTAGGCCGGGTCGCCGTGGCGCGCAGTGAGGTCGGCGTAGTGCTGGCTGGGGGACTTGCCGGTCGCCGCGAGGATCTCCGACGCCAGCAGCGCGAGGATGATGCCGTCCTTGTCGGTCGTCCAGGCCGCACCTCCACGACGCAGGAACGACGCCCCGGCCGACTCCTCGCCGCCGAAGCCGAAGCTCCCGTCGATGAGCCCTGGCACGAACCACTTGAACCCGACCGGCACCTCGACCAGGCGGGCTCTCAGGTCGGTGGCCACACGGTCGATCATCGACGAGGACACCAAGGTCTTGCCGATCGCGGCGCCCTCGGGCCAGCCGGGACGCGCGCCTCCGAAGAGGTACTGGATGGCGACGGCGAGGAAGTGGTTGGGGTTCATCAGGCCGGCGTCGGGGGTGACGATGCCGTGGCGGTCGGAGTCGGCGTCGTTGCCCGTGGCGATGTCGTACTCGTCCTTGCGCGCGATGAGCGAGGCCATCGCCGAGGGGGAGGAGCAGTCCATCCGGATCTTGCCGTCCCAGTCGAGCGTCATGAAGCGCCACGTCGGGTCGACCAGCGGGTTGACCACGGTGAGGTCGATGCCGTGGCGGTCGGCGATCTCACCCCAGTAGGCGACGGCCGCGCCACCGAGCGGGTCGGCACCGATGCGGACGCCGGCCTCCTTGATGCGGGCGAGGTCGACGACGTCGGGCAGGTCGTCGACGTAGGTGCCGAGGAAGTCGTAGGACTGCGCGTTCGCCCGTGCCCGGCTGAAGGGCACGCGTCGGACGTCCGCGAGGCCGCCGGCGATGAGCTCGTTCGCCCGGGCGGCGATGACCTTGGTGGCGTCGGAGTCGGCGGGACCACCGTGCGGCGGGTTGTACTTGAACCCACCGTCGTAGGGCGGGTTGTGCGACGGGGTGACCACGATGCCGTCGGCCAGGGCGGACCCTGTCGTCCGGCCCTCGTTGGCGCGGATGATCGCGTGGCTGACCGCAGGCGTCGGCGTGTAGCCGTCGCGGTCGTCGACGAGCACGATGACGTCGTTGGCGACGAGGACCTCGAGGGCCGAGGCCCAGGCCGGCTCCGAGAGTGCATGGGTGTCCCGGCCGACGAACAGCGGACCGTCGTAGCCCTGCGACGAGCGGTAGTCACAGATGGCTTGGGTGGTCGCCAGGATGTGCGCCTCGTTGAACGCGGTTCGCAGGCTCGAGCCCCGGTGGCCCGAGGTGCCGAACGCGACCTGCTGGTCGAGGTCGTCGGGGTCGGGCGTCAGCGTGTAGTACGCGGTGACGAGGTGGGCCACGTCGACGAGGTCGGAGGGCTCTGCGGGCTGTCCTGCGCGCGGGTCGTTCATGAGGCCACTCTGCCAGCGTTGCGGCTCACTGCCCACCGCAGTCCCATGACGGCGGCGCCGAGGACGAGCCCGAGGACGAACCCGCTGAGGTTGTCGGCGAGGTCGGTCGTGTCGCAGGTCCGCTGGAGGCCGGGGAAGGCCTGCTGACCGCCCTCGAACAGCACCGGCAGCACAGCGCATCCGGCGACCACGGCAAGGGCGCGGCCGGCGCTGAGGCGAGCTGAAACGACCGCCGCGAACAGTCCCACCGGGAGGAGCAGCAGCATGTTGAGGATGCGCTGGTCGTCAGCCGTGATGGCCCCCAGGCCGAGGTCGACTGCGTGGATGGCGCACGAACGGTCCGATTGCAGGACTCCCGTGTCGCCGACGCCGGGAGGCGACATGGTGACCACGGTGGCAAAGACGACGGCACCCCCGAGCAGGACCCGCTCGAGGGTGACCGTGAGGTGGGTGCGGCCGCGCCACACCCACCACACGGCCAGGACCGCATACGTGAGCACGACCGGGACCACGAGCAGCGGGATGCGGTAGCCCCAGAAGCGGTTCACTCCGTGGTGTTCTCCGCAGAGGTCACCTGGTGCGACCCGGTGACGGACGACTCGACGGTGGAGGTGCCAGACGACACCGGCGCGAGGTAGACCGCCGACAGCGGGGCGACCCGCACCTCGACGGAGAACGGCTGGCCCTGCGCGCCGTGCTCCTGGGCGGTGACGACGACGTCGGCCTGGCTGGGCGTGCCGAACTCGTCGTAGCCGCTGGTGTCGAGGATGACCTTCCAGTCACCCGCGCGCGGGACCCCGATGCGCAGCGGTTCACGGGGCAGGCCGCCGAAGTTGACGGCCACGGCGACGACCGCTCCCTGCCGGTCGCGCTCACCGAATCGCAGGTAGGAGTAGGTGTTCCCGGCGTTGTCGTCCGCGTCGAGCCACTCGAACCCGGCGGGGTCGGAGTCCAGGGCCCACAGCGCGGGGTTCTCGCGGTAGACGCGGTTGAGCTCCTTGACGAGGTTGTGCACCCGGTAGTGCGCCGCGTGGTCGAGCAGCCACCAGTCGAGCTCGCGGCCGTCGGCCCACTCGGCCTCCTGCGCGAACTCGCTGCCCATGAACAGCAGCTGCTTGCCGGGGTGGCTCCACAGGTAGGCGAGGAACGCCCGCACCGTGGCGAGCTGGTCGTACCTGCTGCCCGGAGCCTTGCGCAACAACGACCCCTTGCCGTGCACGACCTCGTCGTGGCTGATCGGCAGCAGGTAGTTCTCGCTGAAGGCGTACATGAGGGAGAACGTCAGCAGGTGGTGGTGGTACTGGCGGTTGATGGGGTTCTCCTTGAGGTACTTCAAGGAGTCGTTCATCCAGCCCATGTTCCACTTCAGCCCGAAGCCGAGCCCGCCCTCGCTGGTGGGCTTGGTGACACCCGGCCAGGACGTGGACTCCTCGGCGATGATCACCACGCCGGGCACCCGCTTGTATGCCGTGGCGTTGGCCTCCTGGAGCAGGCCTACCGCCTCGAGGTTCTCGTGGCCGCCGTGGATGTTGGGCACCCACTCGCCGTCCTTGCGGGCGTAGTCGAGGTAGAGCATCGACGCGACACCGTCGACGCGCAGGCCGTCGACGTGGAACTCCTCCAGCCAGTAGACCGCGTTGGCGACGAGGAAGTTGCGCACCTGCATCCGGCCGAAGTCGAAGATGTAGGAGCCCCACTCGGGATGCCAGCCCTTGCGCGGGTCCGGGTGCTCGTAGAGCGGCAGGCCGTCGAAGCGCGACAGCGCCCACGGGTCGGTGGCGAAGTGGCCGGGGACCCAGTCGAGGATGACGCCGATGCCGGCCTGGTGCAGCCGGTCGACGAGGTAGCGGAAGTCGTCCGGGCGACCGAACCGCGCGCTCGGCGCGTAGTAGCTCGTCACGTGGTAGCCCCAGGACGGCGGGTAGGGGTGCTCCATGACGGGCATGAGCTCGACGTGGGTGAACCCGAGGTCGGCCACGTAGTTGACGAGGTGCTCCGCGAGGTCGCGGTAGGAGTGGCCCCGGCGCCACGAGCCGAGGTGCACCTCGTAGATGCTCATCGGCTGCTCGTGGTGGTTGCTCTCGGTGCGCCTGGCGAGCCACTCGCCGTCGTTCCAGTCGTAACGGGACTGCACGACAGACGAGGCGGTGCCCGGCGGGAGCTCGGTGGCCTGTGCCATCGGGTCCGCCTTCTCGCGGACCTTCCCGTCGGCACCACGGATGAGGTACTTGTACATCGTGCCGTCGCCGACACCGGGGACGAACAGCTCCCACACCCCGGACTCACCGAGCAGGCGCATCGGGTGGCTGCGGCCGTCCCAGCCGTTGAAGTCGCCGGCCACGTGCACGGCCTGGGCGCGTGGCGCCCACACGGCGAACGAGGTGCCGACGACGTGCCCGAGCGGACCGTCGTACTCGCGCACGTGCGCGCCGAGGACGGTCCAGAGCTGCTCGTGGCGGCCTTCGCCGATGAGGTGCAGGTCGATCGGGCCGAGCGTCGGGGCGAACCGGTAGGGGTCGTCCATCTCGTGCTCGACGCCGTCGGCGTAGCTCACCGCGAGCCGGTAGTCCTGCGTCTCGGTGGCACCCTCGCGAAGGCCGCCCCACACGCCGTCGGCCTCGTGGGCGAGGTCGAGGCGGGTGCCGTCGGCGAACCGCACGGCGACGGTCGACGCGAACGGGCGGTAGGCGCGCACGCGCAGGCCGGCCGGCTCGAGGTGGTGTCCGAGCAGGTCGTGCGGCTGCTGGTGGCGGCCGTCCGCAAGCGCTCGGATGGCTTCCGCGGGAGTCGAGACCGGCGGCAGCGGCTCGGGCGTGCGGTCGACCGGCGGCTCGGTGGAGGGAGCCCGGGGCGCGGAGGGTGTGCCGCCCGGCTTCTCGATCAACGCCTCCTCGGGGGAGGTGTGCGGCGCGGGCGCGGTCGCCTCGGGCGCGGACGCCTCCTCCACGACGGGTGCTTCCTCTGGCGCAGCCGCCTCGGGCACGGTCGGCTCGACGGCAGCCGACTCGGCGGCGGCGGTCACCGGCTCCTCAGCGGGCGGCTCGGCCCCGGCGGGCTGGGGCGCAGGCTCGGCCTCGGTCGGCACGGCCTCGGACGCGACGGCCTTGGGCTTCTTGGGCTTCTTGTCCTTCTTGCCGAATGGGGTCACGGAAGGTCCTTCCTCACATCGTCAAGCAATCGGACCACCGCTGTGGTGGGGATGGTCAACCAGGTCGGCCGGTTGCGGGCCTCGTAGACGACCTCGTACAGCGCCTTGTCGAGCTGGAACGCGGTGAGCAGGGCGGCGTCCTCGCGCGGGTCGCGACCGGACTGCGCGGCATACCCCTCGAGGAAGGCGCGCTGCGCCGAGTCGACCCAGGCGCGGGCGTTCTGCCCGGGGTGGGACTGTTCCCACGACCCGCCCGCGTAGTCGAACGAGCGCAGCATGCCGGCGACGTCGCGCACGGCGAGGTCGGGTCGCGTGCGTTCGGACAGCGGACGCAGGGGCTCTCCCTCGAAGTCGAGGAGCACCCAGCCGCGATCGGCGACCTGGAGCACCTGGCCGAGGTGGTAGTCACCGTGGATCCGTTGCAGCGCAGGCCAGCTCGCGTTGACGGCTCTGTCGTAGACCGCTGCGACACGGTGTTCGTGCTCTGCGAGGGCGGGCACCTCCGAGGCTGCTGCGACGTAGCGTGTGCGCATGCCGGCGACCATGGCGGCGACCGCCTCCGGGGTGATCGGCTCGGTCGGCATGACCTCGGCGAGGCGGGCGTGCACCTCGGCCGTGGCGGTGCCGAGCTCGCGGGCCGGGCCGGAGAAGTCGGCGCCCGTCGCGACGGCATGGAGGGCCACCCGCCACGCGTCCTGGGTGCCGGGGAAGAACTCCTGAGCGAAGGCGAGGTGGCCCGTGTCGGTGCCCTCGCCGTCGACCGACGGCCAGGTCGCCGAGACGGCACCGACCATGCCGGGCACGCGCAGCGACCCGGCCTCGGCGAGGGCGCCCTGCACCACGACGTCCGGGTTATCGCCAGCCTGCAGGGTGCGGAACACCTTGCAGATCAACGGTTTCGGGTCGCCTGACTCGTCGACGCAGTCGAAGATGACCGAGGTGTTGGACTGTTCGCCGGACAGGACGCGTGAGCCCCTCAGCGTGGTCTGCGTCGTCCACGACGGGTGCCGACGCGGCACCACGGCGGGCTCCGGGGTGTCGGTGGCGCTCCCGGCCTGGGGTGTTGCCTGCTCCAGCACGAGAGCGAGGAGCTGGGCGGCGTAGACCGGGTCGTGGGTGCCGTCGTAGATCCAGCGGGACCCGAGGACGCTGTGCTCCATGGTGCCGACCAGGGCGTGCTGACCACCCTCGAGCGGGGCTCCGCGGTAGGTGAGGGGCACCTGGTACACGACGGTCTCCGGACCGCCCTCGTCGACGACGAGGAGGGTCTCGATCCCGACCTCGCCGGCAGGGTCGTCGAGGCGCCACGACCAGAGCTTGCGCAGCACGGGCTCACGGCCCTTCGCGGCATACCAGCGCTGGCGCGCCATCCAGGGGCCGACCAGCTCGAGCTTGGTCGGGGAGATGTCGGCGTTCGAGTGGATCTCAGCCACGGGCAGCACCCGGCACCAACCGGAGCCAGAAGAAGTCACGCGAACCCAGGGTCACGGTGATCGTGCCGTCGTCGGAGATCTTCGGGAAACCGTTGCCACCGAACAGGTCGGCGAGCTGGGCGCCCTTGAACTCGTCGGGCACCCGGATCGTCGTGGCCTGGGGTCGGCTGGACAGGTTGTTGACGCAGAGCACTGCCTCGGAGTCGGCGCCGTCCTCGTGGTCCCACTCGACCCGCAGGAACGACAGGATGGCGTCGTTGTCGGACGGGCAGACCTCGAACGCGCCGCGGCCGAAGACGGGGTGGCGCTTGCGGATCTCGAGCATCGCCTTGACCCAGTGCAGCAGCGAGGAGCTGTGCGCCATCTGCGCCTCGACGTTGACGTTGTTGTAGTGGTAGACGAGCGAGGAGATCACCGGCAGGTAGAGCTTGCCCGGGTCGGCCGCCGAGAAGCCCGAGTTGCGGTCCGGCGACCACTGCATCGGCGTGCGCACCGCGTCACGGTCGTTGAGCCAGATGTTGTCGCCCATGCCGATCTCGTCGCCGTAGTAGAGACACGGGGAGCCGGGGAGCGACAGCAGCAGGGCATTGATGAGCTCGATCTCCGCGCGGCTGTTGTCGAGCAGCGGCGACAGCCGGCGGCGGATGCCGACGTTGGCGCGCATCCGCGGGTCGGGGGCGTACCAGCCGTACATCGCCGCCCGCTGCTCCGGCGTCACCATCTCGAGGGTCAGCTCGTCGTGGTTGCGCAGGAACGTGCCCCACTGCGTGCCTGCGGGGATCGGCGGGGTGTCGGCGAGGACGTCGATGATCGGCGACGCCTTCTCCTCGCGCAGCGAGTAGTAGAGCATCGGCATCACGGGGAAGTGGAAGCACATCTGGCACTCCGGCTCCTCCTCGGTGCCGAAGTAGTCCACGACGTCGGCCGGGGGCTGGTTGGCCTCGGCGAGCAGGATGCGGCCCGGGTACTCCGTGTCGACCATCTTCCGGAGCTTGGCGAGGAACTGGTGCGTCTTCGGGTGGTTCTCGCCGTTGTGGCCCTCCTCCTCGTAGAGATAGGGGACCGCGTCGAGCCGGAAGCCGTCGATGCCCATGTCCATCCAGAACCGCACGACGTCGAACATCGCCTCGTGCACGGCGGGGTTCTCGAAGTTGAGGTCGGGCTGGTGGGAGAAGAAGCGGTGCCAGAAGAACTGCCGGCGGACCGGGTCGAAGGTCCAGTTGGAGACCTCGGTGTCGATGAAGATGATGCGCGCGTCGGAGTACGGCTCGTCGGTGTCGGACCACACGTAGAAGTCGCCGAACGGGCCCTCGGGGTCCGAGCGCGACGCCTGGAACCACGGGTGCTGGTCGCTGGTGTGGTTCATGACGAAGTCGGTGATGATCCGGATGCCGCGGGCGTGCGCCTGCGACACCAGCTCCTGGAAGTCCGGCAGCGTGCCGAACTCCGGGAGCACCGCGGTGTAGTCGGCTATGTCGTAGCCACCGTCGCGCAACGGCGACGCGTAGAACGGCGGCAGCCACAGGCAGTCGACGCCGAGCCACTGGAGGTAGTCGAGGCGACCGATCAGCCCGGTGAAGTCACCGGCGCCGGACCCGTTGGAGTCGCCGAAGCCGCGGACGAGCACCTCGTAGAAGACGGCGGTCTTGAACCACTCGGGGTCGTGCTTGAGACCTGGCTGGTTGAGGTTGAGACCCTGCATCAGAACCTCCGGATGGCGACGATGTGGACGGGTTCGGTCTCGGGACCGAGTCGGACGTAGACGTGCTCACCCCAGTGCCAGGACGCACCGGTGATGAGGTCCTGGGCGGCGATGCCGTCCTCGTACCCGAGGCCCAGGGCGGGCATGTCGAGGTGGACGGTCGACTCGCGCGTGCTGTGCGGGTCGAGGTTGGCGACGACGACGATGATGTCCTCGCTGCCGTCGGCGAGGGTGCGCCGCTTGGAGAACGCCATGATGTTCTCGTCGTCGACGTGGTGGAACGTGATGTTGCGCAGCCAGTGCAGGGCCGGGTGCTCGCGGCGGATCTCGTTGATCTTCGTGAGGTACCCGGCCAGCGACTGGCCCTCCTTGGCACCACCGGGCTCGTAGTCCTCCCAGTGGCGGTTCTTGTACTGGTACTTCTCGTTGTCGATCTGCTCCTCGGCGCCCGGGCGGGCGACGTGCTCGATGAGCTCGTACCCCGCATAGATCCCGTAGGTCGGCACGAGCGTCGCAGCGAGCGCAGCGCGCAGCTTCCAGGCGGCCGGGCCGCCGAACTGCATGTACGGCGTGAGGATGTCGTGCGTCGTGGGCCAGAACGACGGACGCATGTATGCCGCCGCGTCGCCCGAGAGCTCCTCGAGGTACTCGGTGAGCTCCCACTTCTGGTTGCGCCAGGCGTAGTAGGTGTACGACTGCTGGAACCCGACCTTGCCGAGCGAGTGCATCATCGCCGGCTTGGTGAACGCCTCGGCCAGCCAGATCACCTCGGGGTGGTCGCGGGCGACGTCGTCGATGAGCCACTGCCAGAACTCGACCGGCTTGGTGTGGGGGTTGTCGACCCGGAAGATCTTCACCCCGTGGTCGATCCAGACCTGGATCATCCGGCGCATCTCGGCGTAGGACCCCTGCGGGTCGTTGTCGAAGTTCAGCGGGTAGATGTCCTGGTACTTCTTGGGCGGGTTCTCGGCGTAGGCGATCGTGCCGTCCGCGCGCGTGGTGAACCACTCGGGGTTGGTCTTGACGTAGGGGTGGTCCGGTGAGCACTGGAGGGCGATGTCCATCGCGACCTCCATGCCGAGCTCCTCGGTGCGGGCGACGAAGGCGTCGAAGTCCTCGAAGGTGCCGAGGTCCGGGTGGATGGCGTCGTGCCCGCCGTCGGGGGAGCCGATGGCGTACGGGCTGCCCGGGTCCTCGGGTCCGGCGTGCAGGGTGTTGTTGGGACCCTTGCGCGCCGTGGTGCCGATCGGGTGGATCGGGGTGAGGTAGACGACGTCGAACCCCATCGCCGCGATCGCGGGGAGCCGTTCGGCAGCCGTCCGCAGGGTGCCGGACGTCCACTTCCCGGTGGTGGGGTCCTGCACGGCGCCCTCGGAGCGGGGGAAGATCTCGTACCACGCGCCGTACAGGGCCCGCTCGCGCTCGACGAGCAGCGGGAGGTCCGTCGAGGGGCTGACGTAGTCGCGCAGCGGGCGGGCGGCGAGCTCGCGCTCCACGGAGGGGTCGGTGCCGGCGTGCAGGCGCGCGAGCGGCGGTCGCCGGGTGTCGCGCAGCGCGGTGACGGCGTCCGTGAGGACCTTGGCGCCGGCGTCGTCGCGGTCGACCTCGGCCAGGGCTCGGTCCAGGACCCGGGCGCCCTCCTCGAGCATCATCTCGGCGTCGATGTCTGCGGCGACCTTGATGGACGCGTCGTGCTCCCACGTGCCGTAGGGGTCGGACCATCCCTCGACCCGGTAGGACCACCAGCCGACGGCGTCGGCTTGGACGACCGCTTCCCAGGCGTTGAGCCCGGGGTTGGTGCACGTCATCGGGAGGACCGACTCGGACCCGTCGGGCGCGGTGAGCACCACGGACGCGTTGACCGCGTCGTGGCCCTCCCGGAACACCGTGGCGGTCACCGTGAACTGCTCGCCGACCACCGACTTGGCGGGGCGGGCACCCCCGTCGACGAGGGGGCTCAGGTCCTGGACCGGTATGCGGCCGATGGGAGTCTGGGGTGGTCGGGTCGTGGGGGCCGGCCCAGTGGTGGGGTGGGTGCCGGTGCTGCCCGTGGTGGGCGGGGTGGGGGGGACGGGTGTGGTTGCCGGAGGCGTCGCAGTCACAGGCGCGACGCTACTCGGTCTGGGGTGGGGTGCACCTCCCCACACGGTCTCCCACCCATCAGGTGGACCGACCTGGGACAGCCAGAGGACGTGAACCGGGTTCGGTGTGCAACTTTCTGAAAGATCTGCAAGAAGGCGTCAACGATTCGGTTCCGTTGGCTTAGGATCTCCCCTCGTGAAGGCGATTCGACGCTTCAGCGTCCGTACTGTCCTGCCCGCCCCCATCGCCGCCCTCGGCGACCTGGCGAGCAACCTCCGGTGGTCCTGGCACCCCCCGACGCGCGACCTGTTCGAGCGCATCGACCCGCAGCGCTGGGCCAAGGTCCGCAAGGACCCGGTACGCCTGCTGTCGGCGCTCTCGCCGGCCGAGCTCGCCGCCCTCGCCGCCGACTCCGAGTTCGTCTCTGCCGTCGCCGCCGCCAAGGCGGACCTCGACACCTACCTCAGCGAGCCGCGCTGGTACCAGGCGTGGGCCCAGGCCCAGGACGACGACGGCCCCGGCGCCCCGAAGGCGATCGGCTACTTCAGCCCCGAGTTCGGCATCACCGAGGTGCTCCCGCAGTACTCCGGTGGTCTGGGCATCCTCGCCGGCGACCACCTGAAGACCGCCTCCGATCTCGGCGTCCCGATCGTCGGCGTCGGCCTGTTCTACAAGACCGGTTACTTCAAGCAGAGCCTCAACCGCGACGGCTGGCAGCAGGAGACCTACCCGGTCCTCGACCCCGACGGCCTGCCGCTGAGCATGCTGCGCGAGGACGATGGCACGCCCTGCGTCATCACCCTCGAGCTCCCCGGTGGCCGTGAGCTGCACGCCCACGTCTGGCGGGCGCAGGTCGGCCGGGTGCCGTTGCTGCTCCTGGACTCCGACGTCCCGGACAACGACGAGGCCGCCCGCAACATCACCAACCGCCTCTACGGCGGTGGCGGCGAGCAGCGCCTCCAGCAGGAGATGCTGCTCGGCATCGGTGGAGTGCGCGCGTTGCGCCTGTGGTCGCGCCTCACCGGCGCCCCGGCCCCGGACGTCTACCACACCAACGAGGGCCACGCCGGTTTCCTCGGCGTCGAGCGGATCCACGAGCTGACCCAGTCCGCCGGGCTGTCCTTCGACGAGGCCCTCGAGGCCGTTCGCGCGGCCACGGTCTTCACGACCCACACGCCCGTGCCTGCGGGCATCGACCGGTTCGGTGCCGAGCTCATCGAGCTGCACTTCGGCGGCGACCAGGCCGTCGCCGGTGTGCCCGTCGACAAGCTCCTCGCCCTCGGTGCTGAGGACTACCCGGGCGGACAGTCCGGCATGTTCAACATGGCGGTCATGGGCCTGCGACTCGGTGGCCGCGCCAACGGTGTGTCCAAGCTGCACGGTGTCGTCAGCCGCGAGATGTTCGATGGCCTGTGGCCGGGCTTCGACGACGACGAGGTGCCGATCTCCAGCGTCACCAACGGTGTCCACGCCGGCACGTGGGTCGACCGCCGCGTCTACGAGCTCGCCGACAAGCACCTCGGTACCCACGACCTGGAGCGCGACGACGCCTGGGACCGCATCGAGGAGATCCCGCGCGACGCGATCTGGGCCACCAAGCGCGAGATGCGCCAGCAGCTGGTCATGGAGGCCCGTCGCCGCACCCGCTCCTCGTGGAAGAAGCGCGGCGCGAGCCCCGCCGAGCTCGGCTGGGTCGACGACATCCTCGACCCCGACGTGCTGACCATCGGGTTCGCCCGTCGTGTCCCGACCTACAAGCGCCTCACCCTGATGCTGCGCGACCCCGCGCGCCTCAAGCGCCTGCTGCTGGACGAGAAGCGGCCGATCCAGCTCGTCATCGCCGGCAAGTCCCACCCCGCCGACGAGACCGGCAAGCAGCTCATCCAGCAGATGGTGCGCTTCGCCGACGACCCCGAGATCCGCCACCGCATCGTGTTCCTCCCGAACTACGACATCGCCATGGCGCAGTACCTCTACCCGGGGTGCGACGTGTGGCTCAACAACCCGCTGCGCCCCCTTGAGGCCTGCGGCACGTCCGGCATGAAGGCCGCGCTGAACGGTGGCCTCAACCTGTCGATCCTCGACGGGTGGTGGGACGAGTGGTTCGACGGCGAGAACGGCTGGGCCATCCCGACCGCCGACGGCGTCGAGGACGAGTCCCGTCGCGACGACCTCGAGGCGGCCGCGCTGTACGACCTCATCGAGAACTCCGTCGCCCCGCGCTTCTACGACACCGACGAGTCGGGCCTGCCGCAGAACTGGCTGTCGATGATCAGCCACACGCTGCGCACGCTCGGGCCGAAGGTGCTGGCGAGCCGCATGGTCCGTGACTACACCACGCAGCTCTACGGGCCCGCGGCCCGTGCAGGCTGGGCCCTCAACGGTGAGACCTTCGAGGGTGCTCGCGACCTCGCGGCATACAAGACCAAGGTCCGGGCGGGCTGGTCGTCCGTGCAGGTCGACCACGTCGAGTCCTCGGGCGTCTCCGACGCGCCGCAGATCGGCGAGACCCTGCACGTGCGGGCCTACGTCTCGCTCGGCGACCTCACGCCCGACCAGGTCGAGGTGCAGGTCGTGCACGGCACGGCCCGTGACTCCGACGAGCTGCGCGACGTCCAGAGCGAGCCGCTGGCGTTCGTCGAGTCCTACGAGGGGGGCCGCCACCAGTTCGCCGGTGACCTCGCCCTCGCCCGCACCGGGGCGTTCGGCTACACCGTCCGCGTGCTGCCCAAGCACGCCGGGCTGGCCAGCACGAGCGAGCTCGGCCTGGTGGCCAACGCCTGACGCCACCACCCGCATACCCAGCTGTGCCGCGCGCCCTGAGGCGTGCGGCACACCTGTGTCCGGGAACCTCCACGTCAGGCAGCCCGCGTCTGCCACGCTCCCGGTATGGCGCGTGGCGGGTCAGCGGCGGAGGTGGGGGTCAACAGCGCCCGCGGCTGGAGCCGGATCGCCCGGGGCTACGCCGTCGAGACGGTCGGAGTGTTCGGGGCCTGGGCGCTGCTCACGTATGCCGTGGGGGGCCCGGCCTGGTCCGGCAGTGACTGGTTCGTGGGGTGGGGGTTCGTGGCCGGGTTGCTCGCGATACCGCTGATCGTGACCGGAACCCTGGTCGTCCTCTCCGTGCGCTGGCGGGTCGCCCCGGTGGGTCTGCTGTGCGCCGCGCTGCTCGCAGGGTGGGCGACGGTGGACGCCCCGTGGACCGGAGTCGCCTGGTGGGGTGCAGGCTTCGTACTGGCGCCCCTCGTCGCCTCGCTCGTCACGCACCCCCGGCCGTGGAGCCGCGGCGTCGGTCAGGTCTCGTCGACGGCGCGGTAGACCTGCAGGCTGGCCCCCCGGACCTCGACGACGCCCGGGTCGACGACCACCGAAGGAGTCTGTCCGGGTCGGTCGTCCGTGGAGTCCCACAGCAGCTCGTAGCCGGTCAGGCCCGGCACCGCCGGCAGGGTGACCTTGCCGTCCTCGGCGTCGCCGCGCAGCACGAGCAGCAGCGAACGCTCGCCCAGCCAGGCGCCGTTGAGGTACATGAGCAGGGTCCGTGTGGACGGGTCCTCCCAGCGCCCGTTCTCCAGGACCTCGCCGTCGGCGCCGAACCAGGCCAGGTCGGTGGAGCCGTCGGCGTGGACCGAACGCCCGGTGAAGAACGTGCGCTGCCGCAGGACCGGGTGCTCGGACCGCAGGCGGCTGAGGAACACGGTCGTGGCCAGCAGGTCCTGCTGCCACCCCTGCAGGTCCCAGTCGAACCAGGAGACCTCGTTGTCCTGGCAGTAGGGGTTGTTGTTGCCTCCCTGTGAGCGCCCGAACTCGTCGCCCGCGTTGAGCATCGGCACACCCGTGGCCAGCAGCGTCGTCGCGAGCAGGTTGCGCATCGACCGCCGGCGTGCGGCCTCGATGTCGTCCCTGCGTTCGTCGTCGGGGTCCACCGGACCCTCGACGCCGTGGTTCCAGGACCGGTTGCCGTCCGTGCCGTCGCGGTTGCCCTCGCCGTTGGGCCCGTTGTGCTTGGAGTTGTATGCCGTGAGGTCGGCGACCGTGAAGCCGTCGTGGGCGGCGACGAAGTTCACCGACGCGACCGGCCCGCGGTCCCGGGCGCCGAACAGGTCCTGCGACCCGGCGAGCCGCGTCGCGAGCTCGCGGATGCCGTGGCCCTCGTGACCGTGCACCTGGGTGGCGACGTCCTGCAGCCAGAAGGTGCGGACCGTGTCACGGAACCGGTCGTTCCACTCCGCGAAGGGCGGCGGGAACTGTCCCGTCCGCCAGCCGTGGATGCCCACGTCCCACGGCTCGGCGACGAGCTTGACCCGCGAGAGGACCGGGTCGGTCCGCAGCGCCACGAGGAACGGGTGGTTGGGGTCGTAGTCGTCGTTCTGGCCACGCCCGAGGGCCACCGCGAGGTCGAAGCGGAAGCCGTCGACGTGGCACTCGTTCACCCAGTACCGCAGCGAGTCGAGGACCATCTTGCAGACCATCGCGTGCCGCAGGTCCAGGGTGTTGCCGCAGCCCGTGACGTCGATGTCCTGACCGCGGTCGTCGAGGCGGTAGTAGGCGCGGTTGTCCAGGCCGCGCCACGACAGCGACGCACCCTGGCGGGACTGCTCGGCCGTGTGGTTGTAGACGACGTCCAGCAGGACCTCGATGCCCTCGGCGTGCAGGAGCCGCACCATGCCCTTGAACTCGTCGAGGGCGCCCTGCGGGTCGGTCGTCGAGGCGTAGGGGGAGTGGGGCGCGAAGAAGCCGAGCGTGTTGTAGCCCCAGTGGTTGGTCAGCCCGCGCCGCGACACTTCGGGCTCGGACGCGAAGGCGTGCACCGGCAGCAGCTCGACCGCCGTCGCCCCCACCGCCTTGAGGTGGGCGATGACCGCCGGGTGGCACAGGCCGGCATACGTCCCGCGCAGGTGCTCGGGGACCTCGGGGTGGAGCATCGTGAGGTTGCGGACGTGCGCCTCGTAGATGACGGAGTCGGCCAGCGGCGTGTGCGGGTGGTGGTCGTCGCCCCAGTCGAAACGGTCGTCGACGACGACGCATCGCGGCATCGCTCCGGCGCTGTCGAGGCTGCCCTGGAGCACGTCGTCGCCCTTGAGCTGCCCGTCGACGGGGTGCGCGTAGACCGCGGGCGACCAGTCGACGTCTCCGTCGATGGCGCGGGCGTAGGGGTCGAGCAGCAGCTTGTGGGGGTTGTACCGCAGGCCCTCCTGGGGGCGCCACGGACCGTCGGCCCGCACGCCGTACCGCTGCCCGGCGACCACGCCGGGCAGGAAGCCGAACCACGTGCCGTGGGTGCGCTCGGTGAGGGGGATGCGTCGCTCGGTGGACCCGTCGGTGTCGTCCGCGTCGAACAGGCAGACCTCGATCGCCTCGGCGTGCCCTGCGTACACCGCGAACTCCGCCCCGCCCTCGACGAGGGTCATGCCGAGAGTGGGTGGAAGGTCACGCGGGCGCGTGGCAGGCGACATGGTCCTCAGCCTAGGTAGTGGTTACGGTTGGCGCATGACTGATCCCACGTCGCTGCCCAACTTCCCGCCCCCCGCGGACGAGCACCCCCTCCGCGGACGCGTGCTGGACGCGCTGATCGACATGGGCCTGGCGCCCGACATCGACGGTGACGGCGACGTGGCGTTCACCGTGCAGGAGCAGCAGCTGTTCGTCCGCTGCACCGAGGGCGACTTCCAGATCATGCGGCTGTTCGGCCAGTGGGCCATCAGCGACGCGGTGCCCAGCGACCCGCTCACCCGCCTCGCCACCTGCAACGAGATCACCCTTCAGCTGAACATCGTCAAGGCCGGCCTGGCCAACGACACCCTGGTCGTCACCGGTGAGCACATCGTCACGCCCACCACCGACGTCCCCGGCCTGGTCAACGTGACGATCCAGCTCGTCCTGGCGGGCGTGCAGATGTGGCACGAGCGGATCATGGGCGGCGGCGACACCGGCCCCGGCGCGGGCGAGCCCACCACCGACGGTGGCCCCGCATGAGCGACCTCGTCTCGGTCGACGTCGAGGGCGGCATCGCCACGATCCTGCTCAACCGTCCGCCGATGAACGCCCTCAACCGCGAGATCCAGGCTGCCCTGGCCGCCGCGGCGGTCGAGGTGGGAGAGCGCAAGGACGTCTCCGGCGTGATCCTCTACGGCGGCGAGAAGGTCTTCGCCGCCGGCGCGGACATCAAGGAGATGGAGACCATGTCCTACACCGACATGGCCGACCACTCCGGCGCGCTGCAGGACTTCACCAGGACGCTGGCTCGCATCCCCAAGCCGACCGTCGCCGCCATCACCGGCTACGCGCTCGGTGGCGGCTGCGAGGTCGCCCTCGCGTGCGACTTCCGCGTCGCCGCCAAGAACGCCAAGCTCGGCCAGCCCGAGATCCTGCTGGGGATCATCCCCGGCGCCGGAGGCACCCAGCGCCTGGCCCGTCTCGTCGGCCCGGCGAAGGCCAAGGAGATCATCTTCTCCGGCCGGTTCGTCTCCGCCGACGAGGCGCTCGCGATCGGGCTCGTCGACGAGGTCGTCGAGGCGCAGGACGTGTATGCCGCCGCCCGGGCGCGACTGGCGCCGTACGTCGGAGGACCCGCATACGCCATCCGTGCCGCCAAGGAAGCCATCGACCGCGGCGTCGAGGTCGACCTCGACAGCGGTCTGGAGATCGAGCGGATGCTCTTCGCGTCCCTGTTCGCCACGAAGGACCGCGCCACCGGCATGAGGTCCTTCGTCGAGAACGGGCCCGGCAAGGCGAAGTTCGAGGGCGCCTGACCGATGCCCGCCAGCCGCGAGGACGTGCAGCGCGCCTACGAGGACAACAAGCTCGCCCAGGTGCTCTACCACGACTGGGAAGCGCAGTCCTACGACGACAAGTGGTCGATCTCGTTCGACGAGCGCTGCACCGCCTACGCCCGTGACCGCTTCGAGGCGGTCACGGGTCTGCCGGACCCGCTGCCCTACGCCACCGCGCTCGAGCTCGGCGCAGGGACGGGGTTCTTCTCGCTCAACCTCAAGCAGGCCGGCATCGTCGACGAGGTCCACGTGACGGACCTGTCGCCGGGCATGGTCGATGCGGCCAGGGCGAATGCCGAGAAGCTCGGCTTCACCGTCGAGGGCCGGGTCGCGGACGCGGAGCGAATTCCTTACGACGACAACACCTTTGACATCGTCGTCGGTCACGCGGTCATCCACCACATTCCCGATGTCGAGGCCGCTTTCTCCGAGATGCTCCGAGTGCTCAAGCCCGGTGGGCGTTTCGTCGTCGCGGGCGAGCCGACCCGCATCGGTGACTGGTACGCCCGGCACCTCGGGCGCATCACCTGGCACGCCACCAAGGCCGTCACCGCCCTGGCGCCGCTGCGCGACACGTGGGCCAGGGACCCCGAGGAGCTCGACGAGTCCTCGCGGGCCGCGGCCCTGGAAGCCGTCGTGGACCTGCACACCTTCGACCCCGACGAGCTCGCCCGGATGGCGCTGCGCGCCGGTGCCGTCGACGTGCGGACCCGCACGGAGGAGCTGACGGCAGCCTTCCTCGGCTGGCCGGTGCGGACCTTCGAGGCCGCGGTGAAGCCCGGTGCCCTGGGCTGGGGCTGGGCGATGTTCGCCTACGGCTCGTGGCGACGGCTGTCCGCGGTCGACCGGGTGCTGGCCAAGGCGGTGCCGGCGAGGTTCTTCTACAACGTCGGCATCACCGGCGTGAAGCCCGGCTGAGGTGGACGCGGCAGCCGACGCCGACATGGTGCCGTCAGAGCACGGGGTGCGCGGTCCGTGGGGCGTCCCGCGGCCACTGCTGTGGGTGCGGTGGGTCGGCTGGGCGCTGTCCCACCGGGCCTTCACCCGCCACCACCTGCTGAGCTACCTGCGGATGGCCCGGGCGAGCGCCCGCTACCCGTCCCTGCGCTTCGAGGGCCCGTGCTTCATCGGCCCGGACGTGCGGTTCGAGGTCCGCGAGGGCTACGGACGGCTCGTCGTCGGGGCGTACACGCACTTCGGTGCACACGCCCGGGTCCGGGCCCACGAGGGGACGTTGCGCATCGGCGCCAAGTCCGTGATCGGCATACGCAACACGTTGAACTGCTGGCTGGACATCTCCGTCGGCGAGGCATGCCTGCTCGGCGACGACGTCTACGTCTGCGACTTCGACCACGTCACCGAGCGGCTGGACGTGCCGATCAAGGACCAGGGCATCGTCAAGACGCCGGTGCGGATCGGCGACGACGTGTGGATCGGCACCAAGGCCGTGGTCACGCGAGGGACCCGCATCGGCGACCACAGCGTCGTCGCCGCCGCTTCGGTGGCCCGGGGCACCTACCCGGAGTACTCCGTCGTGGCCGGTGTGCCGGCGCGGGTGGTCCGCACCCGGGCGTGAGCGCGGGCCACGGGTGGTACGCGCCGGGGCGAACTCTTTACCCGTGTCCCCGGGCGCCATTGAGAATGTCTTGAGACTTGTGGGGCACGCTGGGGCATTCCGCCCCAGAACCCCAGGAGAGTCCATGCCCAGCTCCATCCTCGGCCTGCCCGCGCACCCGCTGATCGTGCACGCCGTCGTGGTCCTCGTCCCCCTGGCCGCACTGCTGCTCGGCGCCTCCGCCGTGTCGACGCGATTCCGGCACTGGTCCCGGTACGCAACCCCCGCGACCGCGCTGCTCGGCCTGGTCATGGTGCCGCTGGCCACCAGCAGCGGCGAGAACCTCGAGCGCAACGTCCAGGAGACGGCACTGGTGCGTGAGCACACCGAGCTCGGCGACACCCTGCTGCCGTTCATGGTCGTCGTGACCGTCCTGGCCTTCGCCCTCGCGTGGTTCGAGCTCCGGGGACGGCGGGTCGACGGCACCGACGGCAGCCAGTCCACGCAGGGACGGGCCGCTCGCGTGGGCTCGCCTGCTGTGGTGCGGGTCGTGGCCGTGCTCGGCATCGTCGCAGCGCTGGGCACGCTCGTCCAGGTCGGCCGGATCGGGCACAGCGGTGCCACCGCCGTCTGGAAGGGCACGTCGACGTCAGCCGGTGGGTCGGACGAAGGCGCCCCGGCACGCTGAACCACTGTCATGCTGGACGACATGGGAGATGCCCCGAGGACCGAGCTGCTCCTCGTCGAGGACGACCGTGAGCTGCGGGCCCTCCTCGTGCGCCTCTTCGAGGGCCAGGGGTATGCCGTGCAGGCCGTGTCGGACGTGCAGTCCGGCCTGCACGCGGCCCTGACCGGATCGCATGCCGTCCTGGTCGTGGACCGCCGCCTGCCCGACGGCGACGGCATCGACCTCGTGTCGAGGCTGCGCCGGCAGGGTGTCGCCACTCCGGTGCTCGTCCTCACCGCGCACGGCACCGTCCGTGACCGTGTCGAGGGCCTCGACGGTGGGGCGGACGACTACCTCGTCAAGCCGTTCGACTCGGCCGAGCTGCTGGCGCGCGTGCGCTCGCTGCTGCGTCGGCACCTCGACGACGCAGCGGTCCTGCTCCCGCTGGGGACTGCTCGCCTGGACACGGCCGCGAACGTGGTGCACCTGCAGGACCGGACCTCGGTGGAGCTCTCACCCGCGGAGGGTGCGTTCCTGGCCCAGCTGGCGCGCCGGCCCACGCGAGTCTTCTCGCGCGACGAGCTGCGTGACTCCCTCGCTCCCGGCACCAAGAGCCTGTCGTTGGTCGACACCTACGTCTACGGGATCCGGCGCAAGCTCGGCCGCGACGTCATCCGCACCGTCCGGGGTGTCGGCTACCGGGCGGGCGAGCTGGACCGCGGGTGAGCACAGACACCGTCGACCGGGCGCGCCGGGTCATCGCGCTCCAGGCCCTTGCCGGCGTCGTCGCCGGAGTCCTGGTCGCGGGGGTGGCCACGGTGGGGCTGGTCCTGGTCGGCCAGCACCGGGAGGTGCAGTCCCAGCTGACGGCGCTCCTGGCGGTGCCCGACGCCGAGGCCGTGCCGAGTGGCTCGTGGGTCGTGACGGTCGACCGCTTCGGCCGTCGGACCGCGTCAGCAGGCACGCCGGCCTCGTTGCCCTCGGCCGCGGACCTCGCCAGTGCCCGTCGGGGCACCGTGGTGGACCGTGAGGCGTACGTGGGGGACGAGGAGTACCAGACCCGCACGCGCACCGTGAACGGCTCGGTCGTGCAGGCCGGCGTCGACCTGGCGCCCTACGAGTCCGAGCGACACCGCGTCCTCATCGCGCTCCTGGTCGCCGGCGTGGCCGCGGCACTCGTCGCCCTCGTGGCTGGTCAGCGACTCGGTCGTCGAGCCCTGAGGGTGTGGGACGACGCCCTGTCGCGGCAACGGCAGTTCATCGCCGACGCCAGCCACGAGCTGCGGACCCCGCTCGCGCGACTGGCGCTGCGTGCCGACCTGCTCCACGACACCTTGCGCCAGGACGGGCCCCGGGAGGACATCGGTCCTGAGGTGGACCTGCTGAGGCGAGAAGCTGCCGCCCTCGCGGACATCGTCGAGGATCTGCTGCTCGCCGCCGAAGTGGACTCCTCCCCGGACTCGGGAGAGCTCGTCGACCTCGCTGCCCTCGTCGAGGAGGTGCTCGACCTCGACCTGCAGCTCGCGGCCTCGCGGGGTGTCGAGCTGGCCGCCGACGTCGGCTCCGTCCCGCCGGTGCGGGGCGCCCATCCCGCCCTGCGGCGGGTCGTGGACGCTCTCGTCGACAACGCTCTGCACCACGCGCACAGCATGGTCACGGTGCGGCTGCGCGACGACGGTGACGACGTGGTGCTGACCGTCGCCGACGACGGCCCCGGTATCCAGCCCGGCGCCCGTGACCGGGTCTTCGACCGCTTCGCCAAGGACCCCTCGTCGCCCGGGTTCGGCCTGGGGCTGGCCCTCGTCCGAGAGGTCGTCGAGCGGCACGCTGGGACGGTCCGCGTCCTGCCCGTCGAGCGCGGGACGACGTTCGAGGTGCGGCTTCGTGCCGAGTCCGCAGAAGAGCCGGACACCGACGGCACAGACGGCACCGTCGCCGCGGTCACCGAGGGCTGAGTCGGGCGTCCATCGCCGGGAAGGTGCGGTCGTTCCGTGCCTGTCGTCCGGCCTCGGCGAGCGAGGACACCAGGTCCCCGTCCTCGACGAGCTGGGCCAGCCGGTGGAAGTCGGCACGGTGCTCCTCTGCCCGGCGCACCGCGTAGTCCACCGACTGCCCTCTCGAGACCAGGAACGCCCAGTCGCTGGACAACGCGTTCCACAGGGTGAGGAGCAGCTGGTCGAGGTCGGGGCGGCGGTTGCCCAGTCGTCCGGCGGCGCGCTCGCGGTCCATGACGCGGAGCCACCGTCGCTGCAGCGAGGCGTTCTCACGGGCGATCTCGGCGACCGCGGGCCCGTCCCAGACGGAGAAGTCCTTGCCCGCACCCCACGAGCCCGCCCCGAGGTCGAGCTCTCCGGCCACGTGCCCGGCAGCCAGGGCTCGCTCGAGGGTGTTGACCTGGATCCCGGCTGCCCCCAGCGCCCGGACGGCGCGACCGAGGAAGACCGGGCCCTCGTGCCACCAGTGCCCGAACAGCTCGGTGTCGTAGGCGGCCACCACCAGTCCCGGCCTGCCGGTCGCCGCCTGCGACTGCTCGAGCCGAGCGCGGACGGCTGCGACGAAGTGGGCGACGTCCCGGTCCACCTGGGCCGAGGCGGCAACCGGGTCGTACGGCGCCTTTGCACCGTCGGCGCCGGTGCCCACCGCCCACAGGCGCGTGCCGGTGTACTCCTCCCGGGCGTGGAAGTCGCGGTAGGGGGCCGCAGCGGGGTAGCCGGTGCGCGAGGACCACACGAGGTTGGTCACCTCGAGGTCGCGGGGGACCGCCACCACGGCCGACCCGGTCACCCGCCACGCCGCGTGCGGGTGACCCCCGGCGTCCCGGACCAGCTGTTCGTCCACGACGAAGTGACCTACGCCGGCAGCATCGAACGCCGGACCCAGTGACGGCGTCCAGCCGCACTCCGGTGACCAGATGCCGCGGGGCCGTTCGCCATGGCGCCAGGTGCTGTCGGCCAGCCCGGACTCCACGGCGAGGGCGGCCACCTCCGGCAGGAGCAGGGGAAGGAACGGGTGGGCGGGTGGCCCACCCAGCAGCTCCACCACACCCGCGTCTCGCAGGGACCTCAGGACCGGTGATCCGCCGCCGCTCCAGCGGCCCTCGAGGAGCCGCTCGGCGACGGCCGCGGCGGCATACTCCCTCGACGCGGCCGCCCGGCGGACCGGGTCCGCGTCGAAGCCCAGCTCCCGCGCTCGCTGCTGCGCCAGCCCGACCCAGGTGCCCACGTCCCTGCGCATGCGCGGGTGGTCGAGCTGGGCCGCGAGAACGGGCGTCACGCCCAACGTGAGGACGTTGCGATGTCCTTGTGCCGCAAGGGAGTCCAGCTCGGCGACGAGGGGGAGGTAGGACTCGACCCAGGCCTGGAACAGCCACTCCTCACCGAGCGGCCAGACGCCGTGGCCCGGCAGCCACGGCAGGTGGGAGTGCAGGACGAGGCAGAACGTGCCCGGCACCGGTGAGGTCACGAGGAACCAGTCTGCCGCATGGCGCAGCGCCCTCTGTGGTGGAGTGGTGCGGTGACGACGATCTCCGCCAACCGGCCCCAGCCCGGTGCCGCGCTCGTGGTCCCGCCGGGACCGGGACTGCCGCAGGGGCTGCGGATCGACGCGGGCGAGCTGGTCGAGCGGTTCTCCCGGTCGTCGGGCCCCGGCGGCCAGGGCGTCAACACCACCGACAGCCGGGTCGAGCTGGAGTTCGACCCGTCCACCTCGACAGCCGTTGCCGGCCTCCCCGACGCCGTCCGCGAGCGGCTACGGGAGCGTCTCGTGCCGCACCTCGTGGGCGGTCGCCTCCTGGTCGTGGCGTCAGAGCACCGGGCCCAGCGACAGAACCGGGTCGCCGCCCGCAAGCGCCTCGTCGCCATGATCCGCGAAGCCGCGGCCCCCGACCCGCCACCGAGGCGTGCCACCCGGCCGACGATGGGTTCGCGGAGGCGTCGCCTCGACTCCAAGAAGCGCCGCGGTCAGCTCAAGGCAGGGCGGCGCTCGACCGGGGACGGCTGAACCACGGCCACCGGTCGAGGCCCCGCTCGTGTGTCCACGCTCACCCTCTCCCTGCTGCCGGTGACCCCGTGGTGAGCGTCACGCGGCGCTGGTGTGCCCTCGGCGAGCACGGACTGTAAGGATGGCACCTGACCTCATCTCATTCCCTACCTGGAAGAGGACGATCTGCGCATGAACATCGTCGTCTGCGTGAAATACGTTCCGGACGCACAGTCCGACCGCACCTTCAACGACTCCGACAACACCACCGACCGGGTGGGTGTCGACGGACTGCTGTCCGAGCTCGACGAGTACGCCGTCGAGGAGGCCCTCAAGATCGTCGAGGCCGGCGAGGGAGAGGTCACCGTCCTGACGGTCGGCCCCGACCAGGCCGCCGACGCCCTCAAGAAGGCGCTCCAGATGGGCGCGCACAAGGCCGTCCACGTCAAGGACGACGCGATCCACGGGTCCGACTCCGTGGCCACCTCGCTCGTCCTCGCCGAGGCCGTCAAGAAGATCGGGACGCCCGACCTCGTCATCACCGGCATGGCCTCGACCGACGGCACCATGAGCGTCGTCCCGGCGATGCTCGCCGAGCGCCTCGGCCTGCCGCAGGTGACGTTCGCCTCCGAGCTGACCGTCGACGGGTCCACCGTGACCATCCGCCGAGACGGTGACGCCGCGTCCGAGACCATCGTCGCCTCGCTGCCCGCGCTCGTCTCGGTCACCGACCAGATCAACGAGCCGCGCTACCCCTCGTTCAAGGGGATCATGGCCGCCAAGAAGAAGCCGGTCGAGGAGTGGGCGCTCGCCGACCTCGGTGTCGACGCCTCGCAGGTCGGCCTCGAGGCCGCCTGGACCAAGGTCGAGTCGTTCACCAAGCGCCCGCCGCGCGAGCAGGGCCAGATCGTCACCGACGAGGGTGACGGCGGCAGCAAGCTCGCCGAGTTCCTGTCCGCGCAGAAGTTCGTCTGAGCCGGCCAGAGAGAGAAGGAAGGCATACCCATGGCTGAAGTACTCGTCCTGGTCGACCACGCGAACGGCACCGTCCGCAAGACCACCGCTGAGCTGTTGACCATCGCCCGCCGCCTCGGCGAGCCCTCCGCCGTCTTCGTCGGCGACGGGTTCGACGCGGCCAAGGAGGCGCTCGCGAAGTACGGCGCGGAGAAGGTCTACCGCGTCGAGTCCGCCGACGTCACCGACCACCTGGTAGCCCCGCAGGCCGAGGTGCTCGCGCAGCTCGTCGCCTCGGCCTCGCCGGCCGCCGTGCTCATCCCGAGCAACTCCGCCGGCAAGGAGATCGCCGCGCGCCTCGCGATCAAGACCGAGTCCGGTCTGATCACCGACGCGGTCGACGTGCAGGCGGGTGAGGGCGGTGGCGTGAAGACGACCCAGTCCGTCTTCGCCGGCTCCTACTCGGTCACCTCGACCGTCACCAAGGGCACGCCGATCGTCACCGTCAAGCCCAACTCGGCGGCTCCCGAGGAGCACGCCGGCGCGGCGGCCGACGAGGTCGTCTCGATCGAGATCTCCGAGGGTGCCAAGGGCGCGAAGATCACCGAGTCCAAGCCCAAGGAGGCCACCGGCCGCCCCGAGCTGACCGAGGCCGCCATCGTGGTCTCCGGTGGCCGCGGCACCGGCGGCGACTTCTCCAAGGTGGAGGACTTCGCCGACTCCCTCGGTGCCGCCGTCGGCGCCTCGCGCGCCGCCGTCGACGCCGGCTGGTACCCGCACACCTCGCAGGTCGGCCAGACCGGCAAGCAGGTCTCGCCGCAGCTCTACGTCGCGTGCGGCATCTCCGGTGCCATCCAGCACCGCGCCGGCATGCAGACCTCGAAGACCATCGTCGCCATCAACAAGGACGAGGAGGCGCCGATCTTCGAGCTCGTCGACTTCGGCGTCGTCGGCGACCTCTTCGCGGTCCTGCCGCAGGCCACCGACGCCGTCAAGGCCGCCAAGGGCTAGGCCTCGACCCGCTCGTCCGAAGGGCCCCCGACCACACCGGTCGGGGGCCCTTCGGCGTATGGCGCGTGGGCGTCATACGCGGAAATGTCCGGAGTGTGGACACGCACCCATCCGCTGGGCGGATGGCCCCGAATCTGGACAAACCAGCACGCGGGGGGCCCGCGCCGCGGGCCCCGAACGTCTTGACGTCACGTGCTCCGTCTGGTGAGAGGAATGTCAATGACGACAATGCCCGCCCAACCCGATCCCGAGGAGACCGCGCCGCAGTCCGGGCAGTCCGGGCAGCCGCTCGGTCCGCGCCCCGCGGCACCACCGCGTCGCGACCGTGCAGGTCTGTCCCGCCGCGGGTTCATGGGATACGTCCTGACCGGGGCGACCCTCGTCGTGGCCGCCGACCTCACCACCGGTGCCCAGCCCGCCGCCGCTGCCATCCCGAGCGCCCCACAGATTCCCGAGACCTTCGACCTCGGTGACCTGCAGACCAGGTCGGCTCTGGCGACCTCGCAGCTCATCTCGATCACCCTCGACAAGGACGGGGTCGCGCACTTCGCGATCCCGAGGATGGAGGTCGGGCAGGGCATCACGACGGCTGCGGCCATGCTCATCGCCGAGGAGCTCGACCTGCCCCTCGACAAGGTCGAGGTCACCCTCGCGCCGGCCCGTCCCGAGCTGGTCTTCAACCAGCTGACCGGTGGCTCCAACACGATGGAGTCGATGTACACCCCGATCCGGGTCGCGGCCGCGGTCGCGAAGGGTCGGTTGCTCGCCGCTGCGGCGACGTTCCTGGGTGCGCAGGTGTCCTCGCTCACCGCCAGGCAGGGCATCATCACCGACGCGGTGGGCGGCAGCGCCACCTATGGCGAGCTCGCCACGCTGGCGGCCAGCTCCGAGACGGTGCCGGTCAAGGTCGCCCTGAAGTCACGGTCGTCGTTCCGTGTCGTCGGCACCCCGCAGAACCGGGTGGATGCCCGCGACGCCGTAACCGGTGCCAAGAAGTTCACGATGGACCTCGACGTGCCGGACGCGCTGCCGACGATGGTGTGCCGGCCGCCGACGCTCAACGGCTCCCCGCGCAGCGTCCAGAACCTCGCCGAGGTCAGGGCCATGACGGGCGTCACCGACGTCGTGGTCGTGGAGACCGGCGTGGCGGTGCGGGCCGCCACCTTCGGCCAGTGCATCGACGCCGTGCGGGCGCTCGACGTCTCGTGGAACGGTGGCACGGTCGAGGGCGAGTCCGACGAGTCGGTGCTGCGCCGGCTCAAGGCGGCCGAGCTGCCGATGGCGGTGCCGAAGGTGCCGCTGCTCGCCAAGACCGTCGATATGCGGTTCGAGTTCATGTTCCGCAGCAGCGCGGCCCTCGAGCCCAACTGCGCCATCGCCGACGTCCGTGACGGCACGGCCACCGTGTGGGCGGGGCTGAAGTCACCGATCGTGGCGCAGCGCAACATCGCCGACGCCCTCGGCCTCCCGCAGACGAGCGTCAAGGTCAACGTCGTCACTGGCGGCGGGTCGTTCGGGCACAAGCTCTTCGGCGACGCAGCCATCGAGGCGGCCAAGATCTCCAAGGCGATGGGCAAGCCGGTCAAGCTCATGTGGCACCGCGCCGACGAGCCGCGCCAGGGTCGCGTCCACCCGATGGCGACGTCGCGGATCCGCGCGACCATGCTCGGGACGGAGGTGCTGTCGTTCCAACAGCGCCACACGAGCGTCGAGACCGACTTCTCGCACGGTCTCGGCGAGCGGCTCACCGCCATGGCGGCCGAGCTGCCGGCGGGGCTGGGCAACCTCGGGTTCGCCCAGTCGATCTTCACGCTGACCCAGGAGCTGCCCTACGACTTCGGGGTCGTGACCCAGCTCCTCAACGAGGTCGACACGGGTTTCAACACCGGGAGCATGCGCAACATCTACTCACCCGACGTCGCCTGCGCCAACGAGCTGTTCATCGACCAGCTGGCGAAGAAGATGGGCAAGGACCCCGTGGCCTTCCGCCTCGATTTCCTCAAGAACGAGCGGGTCAAGGCCTGCCTGCGCAAGGTCGCAGAGGTCGGGAACTGGGGCCGGGCGATGCCGACCGGCACCGCCCAGGGGATCGCGATCCACTCGGAGTACAAGGGCGCGACCGCGGTGCTCGTCGAGATCGACTGCCGCCCCGAGACCGTGAACCGCCAGATCCGTGAAGCGGTCACGGGCCCTCGGGTCACCAAGGCCGTCATCGCGATCGACGCCGGCCTCGTGGTCAACCCCCGCGGGCTCGAGGCGCAGATGATGGGTGGCGTCTCCGACGGCATCGCCCTGGCGCTCACGAGCAGCACCCACCTGCAGGACGGGCACTTCCTCGAGGCCAGCTGGGACAACTACTTCTACACCCGGCAGTGGAACGTCCCACCGGTCTTCGAGTGCGTGGTCATGCCCTCGGACCGTGACCTGCCCGGAGGGGCGGGGGAGGCCGGCGTCGCTGCGTCCGTCGCCGCCACGGCCTGTGCCTACGCTCGCGCCACCGGCACGGTGCCCACGCGGTTCCCGGTCAACCACGGGACCGTCTCGTTCACCCCGAAGACCTTCATCCCCCCGGTGCCGGCGTCGCCCACCGACGGCCTCACCCACACCTACTGAGGAGCACCCATGGCACAGCACACCTTCACCGTGAACGGCGAGTCTGTCACCGTCGACGTGGCCGACGACGTCCGGCTCCTCTGGGTCCTGCGCGACGTCCTGGGCTACACCGGTCCCAAGTACGGCTGCGGCATCAACGTCTGCAAGGCCTGCACCTCCCACATCAACGGCAAGGCCTTCAACCCCTGCTCGGTCCGCGTGGGCGACCTCGCACCGACCGACGAGGTCACGACGATCGAGGGGCTCGCCGACACCGCCGAGGGGGACCTGCACCCCATGCAGGAGGCCTGGCTCGCACGCGACGTCGCCCAGTGCGGCTACTGCCAGCCCGGCCAGATCATGGCCGCGGTGGCCCTGGTGCGGAAGGTGCGCGCCGAGGGACGCGAGATTACCGACGCGGACCTCGACGCCATCCGCAACGTCTGCCGCTGCGGCACCTACAACCGCATCCGCGAGGCGATCCGGGACGGCGCAGCCCGCATGTAGCACGCGCCATACGCACGAACGCCCCGGACCACGCGCGGTCCGGGGCGTTCGGCGTTCGTCCGCCGGGCTGGGGGTGTCAGCGGACGACGTTGGCGGCCGCCACGACGTCGACGAGGCCGTGCCCCTTGTCGAAGCTCGTGGTGCCGTTGGTGCCGGGCTCGTAGGGAGCGCCGTCGGTGTACTTGTAGGCGGTCGACTCGATCGCGGCCTCGATCTGCGCAGGCGTGGCCGACGGGTTCGCCTGGAAGAGCTGGGCGACGATGCCGGAGATGTGCGGCGTGGCCATCGAGGTGCCGCTGATCGTGTTGTAGTCGCCGGCCTCCTTGGGGTCCATGCCGGTGCTGCAGATCGGGAGGTAGATGCGGCAGGAGCTGGTGATGCTCTCACCGGGTGCCGAGATGTCCGGGTAGGTCGACTGGTCGCCCTTCTTGCCGCGGCTGGAGAAGGAGGAGACGGTGCCGTCGCGGGTGCCGGTGTTCTGGTCGAAGAAGGACGCGACCGACAGGATGCCGGGGGTCGGGTCCATGCCGGGCGGGTTGGACAGCGAGGCCGAGCCGTCGCCACCGTCGTTGCCGTTGGCCCAGACCGACACGACGCCTTCCTTGACGAGCGCACGCTGGAGCTTGACCGTCGCGGAGTTGGGGTCGAAGGCGCCACCCCCGGTGGGGCCGTAAGAGTTGCTCGTCACCTTGATGGGCGGGCAGGTCTTAGCGGGGACCCCTGCACCACAGGGGGCCGCGTGGTTCTCGAGGACCCAGTTGAGCGCGGCGTCGGCCCCGATGATGAACAGCACCGCGCCGGTGCTGATGCTCACCAGGCTCGCGCCGGGAGCCGCACCGTGCATCTTCGTCCCGTCGGACAGCGTGACGTCGCGACCGGCGACGATGCCGTTGACGTGCATCCCGTGACCGCCGACCGACAGCAGGTCCGTGTCGAGCGCTCCGGCGTCGACAGGCGCGCAGGTGCTCTCGGTGAGCGGCTCGCAGACCATCTTGAGGTTCTTGACCACGGCGGACGTGCCGTTCGCGTTCTGCAGGAACGGGTGGCTCGGGTCGACGCCGGAGTCGATCACCGCGACGGAGACGCCCTTGCCGTCCAGGCTCGTGCCGTCGGCACCGCTGAGGGTGTTGCGCGCCTCGTCGCCGCGGGTGGCCTTGTTGGACGTGGCGAGGGTGAAGGCGATGGGCTGGTTGCCCTCGACGTAGGTGACACCCGACTGGCCGCGGACAGCCTGGATCTGGGCCGGCAGGCCGGTGGCGACGACGACGCCGATCTTGTCGAACGTCGTCACGGACCTCATGCCGGCCGCGGCGACGGCGCGCTTGGCGGCTGCGGTGTCCGTGCCGTGCACGAGCACGGTCGTGGGGGTGGCGGCCTGGAGCGTTCCCAGCTGCGAGGAGAGCCAGGGCTGGACGGCGGCGAGGGAGCCGCCCGACGGGAGCAGGCCGGCGGAGGCCGGGGCGGCCAGGGCCACAGCGGCCAGGGCCGCGGCAGCGACGGCTGCCCGGGTACGTGTCACAGTGCGCATGGGTTCCCTTTCGAGGAGCGACCAGCATCGGTGATGGTCTGCCTGTGCCCGGACAACGAGGGTTCGCTGCGTGTGGTTACGCGCGAGTAGGTCAAGGGAGGGTCAAGGAAGGGCAGGTCCCTGGGGGCCTGGAGCGACCGAGGAGCGGGTGTGCGAGGGGCGGTCCCGCCCTCGCCGCGTAAACTTTGCGGGTGCCCGCCTACCTCGACCACGCCGCCACCACGCCGATGCTCCCATCGGCCGTCGCGGCGATGACCGAGCAGCTGGCCGTCACCGGCAACGCGTCGTCGCTGCACACGAGTGGCCGCCTCGCGCGACGCGTCGTGGAGGAGTCGCGCGAGCGCATCGCGAAGGCCCTCGGGGCGCGTCCGTCCGAGGTGGTCTTCACCTCCGGGGGCACCGAGTCCGACAACCTGGCCGTCTCCGGGACGTGGGAGGCACGGCGCGACGCCGACCCCGCCCGCATCCGCATCGTCGTGAGCGCGATCGAGCACCATGCCGTGCTCGACTGCGTCGACCACCTCGTCACCCACGAGGGGGCCAAGGCCAGCTGGGTCGAACCCGACGCGCACGGGGTGGTCACCGTCGGCGCCGTCCGTGCGGCGATCGAGGAGGACCCCGACTCGGTTGCGCTCGTCACGGTGATGTGGGCCAACAACGAGGTCGGCACGATCCAGCCGGTGGCCGAGCTGGCCGCCCTGTCCCACGAGTTCGGGATCCCGTTCCACACCGACGCGGTGCAGGCGGCCGGGCACGTCCCCGTGGACTTCGCCGGCTCCGGGGCCGACCTCATGACGGTGACCGGTCACAAGGTCGGTGGCCCGCTCGGGATCGGCGCACTGTTCGTCCGCCGTGACGCCACGGTCGTCCCGCAGACCTTCGGTGGTGGGCAGGAGCGCCAGATCCGCAGCGGCACGCTCGACGTGCCCGCCATCCGCGCCTTCGCCGTGGCCGTCGAGGAGTCGGTCGCCGCCCTCGGGTCCGAGACCGCGCGCCTCGTCGCCCTGCGCGACCGGCTCATCACCTCGGCGGAGGAGATGGGGTATGCGATCACGGTGACCGGCGCGTGGGAGCCCGGCGACGCCATACGGCGGCTCCCCGGCAACGCCCACCTCCTCGTGCCGGGCTGCGAGGGTGACTCGCTGCTCTACCTCCTCGACGCCGCGGGGGTGGAGTGCTCGACCGGCTCGGCGTGCCAGGCCGGCGTGCCGCAGCCCTCGCACGTGCTCCTCGCGATGGGGATCCCGGAGGGCTCGGCGCGTGGTGCGCTGCGCCTGACGTTGGGCCACACCTCGACCGATGCCGACGTCGACGCCCTGCTCGCGGCGCTGCCGGCCGCGGTCGAGCGTGCCCGCCGCGCCAGTGGACTGGCCAGCTGATGCGGGTCGTCGCCGCCATGTCCGGAGGAGTGGACTCGGCCGTCGCCGCTGCCCGCATGCTCGACGCCGGTCACGAGGTCGTCGGCGTGCACCTCGCCCTGTCGCAGAGCGCGGCGACCCTGCGCGAGTCGGCCCGCGGGTGCTGCACCATCGAGGACGCCGGCGATGCTCGACGGGTGGCCGACGTGCTCGGGATCCCTTTCTACGTCTGGGACATGGCCGCTCGCTTCAAGCGTGACGTCATGGAGGACTTCGTCGCCGAGTACTCGGCCGGACGCACCCCGAACCCCTGCCTGCGGTGCAACGAGAAGATCAAGTTCTCCGCGCTACTGGACAAGGCCGTGGCCCTGGGGTTCGACGCCGTGGCGACCGGCCACTACGCGCAGATCGTCACGGGTGACGGAGGGCGGCGCGAGCTGCACCGGGCCGTGGACATGGCCAAGGACCAGTCGTACGTCCTGGGTGTGCTCGATGCCGACCAGCTGGCCCGCGCGTTCTTCCCCCTGGGCGACACCACGAAGCCCGAGATCCGTTCGGAGGCAAGGGAACGCGGCTTCTACATCGCCTCCAAGCCGGACTCCCACGACATCTGCTTCATCGCCGACGGCGACACCCGGGGCTGGCTCACGTCCCGTCTGGGGGAGCAGGCCGGTGACATCGTCGACGCAGCCTCGGGCGAGGTCGTCGGGGCGCATGCCGGGTCTTACGGCTACACCGTCGGCCAGCGGCGCGGGCTGGGCCTTCCCCGGTCGAGCCAGGACGGAGAGCCGCGCTACGTCGTCGGTGTGGACGCCGCCACCAACACGGTGACGATCGGCACCGCAGACCTGTTGGGGGTCAACGCGATTCGAGGCGACCACGCCCGCTGGTGCGGCGCTCCCCCCGAGGGGGTCGTCGAGGTCGGGGCCCAGGTGCGTGCGCACGGCGAAGAGGTGCCGGCGCAGGCGTGGGCCTCTGGCGAGGACGTCGAGGTGCGACTCTCGTCGCGCATGCGCGGTGTCGCCCCGGGTCAGTCGGTGGTGCTTTACGACGGGACCCGCGTGGTGGGTTCGGCCACCATAGGGTCGAGCTGGCTCGAGCGCTGATCGGTATGGCGTCGCAGGAGGCCGTGGGGGACGGCGCGGCGGCTCGGGAGATTCGTGACGGGACGCCGCTGGCCCGGGTCCGGGCGCTGTGCCTCGCGTTCCCGGCGACGCAGGAGCGGACGTCGCACGGCGAGCCCTGCTGGTGGGCCGGCGGGAAGAAGATGTTCGTGGTGACGTCGCAGCACCACCACGACGACCGCGTGGGGTTCTGGGCCGCTGCGCCCGAGGGGGTGCAGGGTGCCCTGGTGGCCGCCGAACCGGAGCGATACTTCCGGCCGCCCTACGTCGGCACCCGCGGCTGGGTCGGGGTCCACCTCGACGTCGACGACATCGACTGGGACCGCGTCGAGGAGATCGTCGAGGACGCGTGGCGGCAGGTCGCGCCGAAGCGCCTGGTCGCGGAGCACGACGCGCGCTGACACGCCCTTCTCGCTGCATCTTCGCCGCATTGGGTGTCCAGACGGTCGGAATTCCGCCCGCGTGGACACCCAATCCTGCGAGCGAGGAGTGAGGCCGAGCGGTGTGGGCTGGGCTGTCGGTGGTCGCGACTAGAGTCGGGGCCGTGGCTCGCGCAAGTGGTATCGGCTCCCTTCCCGGCACCGACATCAGGGAGGCGCTGCGAGGGGTCCGCGAGATCCTGGCCGTCGACGACCACCTGCCCTACCTGCCCGAGCTGCCCGCCCGCGGACCCGGTGCCGACATGATCGGCCGAGCCGCCGGGCTCCTCGTCGACCTGCACGTCGACCTCCAGCCCGCTGGGTGGCGCCTCGTCGAGCGTCCAGGTCACGACGCGTCGCGGACCGGAGCCCTGTGGCGCCAGGACCTGGACGAGCTGGCCGAGGCGTTCGACGGCTGGGAGGGCGAGCTCAAGCTCCAGTGCACCGGTCCGTGGACCCTGGCGGCGAACCTCGAGCTGACCCGCGGCGAGAAGGTCCTGGCCGACCCGGGTGCGGTCCGCGACCTCACCGGTTCGTTGGCCGAGGGCATCCGCGTCCACCTCGACACCGTCCAGCGGCTGGTGCCCGGTGCCCGGCTGGTGCTCCAGGTCGACGAGCCCTCGCTGCCCGCCGTCCTCGCCGGCCATCTCCCCACCGCGTCCGGGTACGGCTACCTGCGTCCGGTCGACCCTCAGCGGGCGATGAATGGACTGCGCGACGTCCTCGCTGCCGCGGGGGAGCGGGCGACCGTCGTGCACTGCTGCGACCGCGCCATACCGCTGCCGCTCCTGCGGGCGACGGGCGTCGGCGCCGTGTCCCTGGACGTCACCCACCTCACCCCCCAGCGCTGGGAGTCGATCGCGGCGACGACCGAGCAGGGCGTCGCCCTGTGGGCCGGATGCCTGGCGACCGACGGCACCAGCACCTCCAAGGACGCTGCCCGTACGGTCGAACGCGGGTGGAGCGATGCAGGGCTCGCGCCGCGCGGGCTGGCCGACCTCGTCGCCACCCCGACGTGCGGCCTCGCCGGACTCACACCGCACGGGGCCTGGGGCGTTCAACGCAGGGCGGTCGAGGTGGCTGCCGAGTGGACCGAACGAGCCGAAGGCTGAAACACCGATGAGCAGCACGACGAACACCCCACCGACCGGTGGCGCCACGAGCAACGCGACGAGCAATGTCACGAGCAACGCCACGAGCAGCGCTGCCGGCCACCCCTCCGGCGGCGCACCAGAGACGGCGACGTCGACGGCCCCGGTGCGCACCACGCGCGTGCCGTGGCAGGCGAAGTACCTCATGCTGGCGCTCATCTGGGGGTCGAGCTTCCTGCTGATGAAGATCGGGCTGCGCACGATGGCGCCGCTGCAGATCTCGGGCCTGCGCATCTACGCCGGGACGGCCACCCTCCTGACCCTGCTCGCGGTGACCGGCGGGCGGCTGCCGCGCGGACGCCGTACCTGGGCCCACCTGACGGTGTCCGGCATCTTCCTGACGGTCCTGCCGTTCAGCCTCTTCGCCCTGGGCGAGGAGCGGGTGTCGAGCGCGCTGGCCGGCATCGGCAACGCGACCACCCCGATCGCCGCCCTATTCTTCGCGCTCCTGCTGCTGCCCAGCGACCGCCTGTCCCCGCGCAAGGTCGCGGCGGTCCTCGTCGGCTTCGTCGGCGTCGTCGTCATCACCCAGCCGTGGGAGTCCGCCGGGCGCCCCGACCTGCTCGGCTTCGGCATGACCCTCGTGGCGGGCGCGTGCTACGGCCTGGGCTGGACCTACAACCGCCGGTTCCTCGGCGGTGCCGACCTCGGTGGGCTGTCCATGCCGACCGCGCTGCTCGTCGTCGGCTCGGTCCTCATGGCCCCGGTCCTGCTGGTGTGGTGGTCCCTGCACCGCGACACGTATGCAGCGCCGTGGAGCGGGCACGTCGACCCGACCGGCGGTGGCTGGCTCACCCCGGTCCTGTGCGTCCTGGTGCTGGGCGTCGTCGGGACCGGGCTGGCCTACATGCTCCAGTTCGACGTCGTCCGTGGGGCGGGTGCGACGGTGAGCACGACGGTCACCTACCTGATCCCGGTGGTCTCGGTCATCCTCGGTGTGCTGGTGCTCGATGAGCACCTGGCCTGGCCGCAGCTGGTGGGCGCGGCCATCGTGCTGGTGTCGGCGGTGGTGGTCGGGCTGCCCGCCCGGCGCCGTCAGGCACCGGGCGAGCAGCCTGCCTGAGACGAGCTGCCTGGTCAGGCGGAGGGCTGGTGCACCTCGCGCCGCAGGATCTTGCCGGTCGCGCCCTTCGGGAGCTCGTCGACCGCCCAGATGTGGCGCGGGTACTTGTAGGCCGCGATCTTCGACTTCACGAAGGCCTGCACGTCCTCGAGCGACGCCTGGGCGCCGGGCTTGAGCGCCACGGCCGCACCGACCTCCTCGCCGAGCAGCTCGTCCGGCACGGCGACGACCGCTGCCTCGAGCACGTCGGGGTGCTCGTACAGCACCTCCTCGACCTCGCGCGGGTACACGTTCATGCCACCGCGCAGGATCATGTCCTTCTTGCGGTCGACGATCGTGAAGTAGCCCTCGTCGTCCATCGTCGCGAGGTCGCCGGTGCGGAACCAACCGTCCGGGATGGCCTCGGCGGTGGCCTCGGGGTTGCGCCAGTACCCCTTCATGACGTTGTCGCCGCGGATCGCGATCTCGCCGACGCCGTCGCCGGGCGGGACGTCATTGCCGTCGAGGTCCACGAGCTTCATCTCGCAGCCGGGGATGGCCACGCCGATGGTGCCCGGCTTGCGCTCCTTCGTCGGCATGTTGAACGACGCGACGGGAGAGGTCTCGGAGAGGCCGTAGCCCTCGAGGATGACGCACCCGAACTTGTCCTCGAACGCCTTCATCACCTCGTGCGGCATGGCCGACCCGCCGGAGCAACAGGTGCGCAGCGACGTCGCGTCCATGTGGTCGGAGTCCGGGTGGTTGAGGATCGCGGCATACATGGTGGGCACGCCCATCATGATCGTGACCTTCTCGTCGGTGATGACCTTGATGGCCTCGGCGGGGTCGAACCGCGGGATCAGCGCGAGTGCGGCGCCCGCGATGACGGCGGCGTTGAGCCCGACCACGAGCCCGAACACGTGGAACAGCGGGAGGCAGCCCATGACGACGTCGTCGCTGTTGGTCTCCTGGATGTCCACGGCGCTGCGGTAGGCGTTGAGGTGGATGTTGCTGTGGGTGAGCTCGGCCCCCTTGGGACGGCCCGTGGTGCCCGAGGTGTAGAGCACGATCGCGGTGTCGTCGTCGGCGCGCTCGATCGGCTCGGCGATCGGCTCACCCTCCTCGAGGGCGCCCTCGTCGGGGCCGAGGGGCCCGCACTGGACGATGCGGGTGCCGGAGTTCTTCGCTCCCTCGGTGGCCTCGGACACGAAGTCGGGCCAGACGAAGGCGACCTTCGCGCCGGAGTTGCTGAAGAAGAAGTCGATCTCGCCCGCCTTGAGCAGCGGGTTCATCGGCACGACGATCGCCCCCGCGAGCAGCGACCCGAAGAACACGACGGGGAACGCCGGGACGTTCGGCAGGATGATCGCCACGCGGTCACCCGGTTCGACACCCGCGGCCCGCAGCGATCCGGCCACCTTGGCCGCCATGGCGTGCAGGTGGGCGTAGCTCAGGTCGTTGCCCCTGAACTTGATGGCTGCCTGGTCGGGCGTCTTCTGTGCCGTGGTGACCAGGTTGGTCGCGAGGTTCGTCATCGAGGGCTCCGCATCGTCGGGGAACGTGGTGTGGACATCCTTGCCGGTCGTGCCCGGTTTGGCCACGCATCGGGCGCCGTGTGCACGGCGCGAGGTCCAGCTCCGGTATGCCGCGGGCGCGGCTACCCTGCCAACGCCGAACTCCGCGGGGGAGTGCCGCGCCTCCGCGGTGGCCGTCGGTGCCGTGCGGCAGGATGACCTGCGTGAGTGAGATCGTCTCGAGCAGCGTCCCCGACCAGGTCCGTCACGAGTGGACCGACCTCGCCGAGCAGGCCAGCGCGGCACAGTTCGCCTACCACGTCAGGGACGCCCCGACGATCAGTGACGGCGAGTACGACGCGCTCATCCGCAGGCTGACCGAGATCGAGGACGCGCACCCGGAGCTGCGGTCCCCCGAGAGCCCGACGCAGCAGGTCGGGGGAGCGGCGTTCAGCACCGACTTCCAGGCGGTGGACCACCTCGAGCGCATGCTGTCCCTCGACAACTGCTTCTCACCGGAGGAGCTCGCCGCCTGGGCGGCCCGGGTGACCCGTGACTCCGGGACGACGGACTTCCACTACCTGTGCGAGCTGAAGATCGACGGCCTGGCGGTCAACCTCCTCTATGAGAAGGGCCGCCTGGTCCGGGCCCTGACCCGCGGCGACGGCCGCACCGGCGAGGACGTGACCAACAACGTCCGGACCATCGACGGCATACCCCACCAGCTGGCGGGCACCGACCACCCGGCTCGCGTGGAGATCCGCGGTGAGGTGTTCTTCCCGATCGAGGGGTTCGCCGACCTCAACGCCTCGCTCGTGGAGGCAGGGAAGCCGCCGTTCGCCAACCCACGCAACTCTGCCGCCGGCTCCCTGCGGCAGAAGGACCCCCGCGTGACGGCGAGCCGTCCGCTGCACATGCTCGTGCACGGCATCGGTTTCCGCGAGGGGTTCGAGCTGACCAGGCAGTCGGAGGCCTACGAGCTGCTGCGCGAGTGGGGGCTGCCGATCTCGAGCCACTTCAAGGTCGTCGACACCATCGAGGAGGTGCAGGCGTTCGTCGTGCACTTCGGTGAGCACCGGCACAGCGTCGAGCACGAGCTCGACGGCATCGTGGTCAAGGTCGACGAGGTCAGCCTCCAGCGCCGGCTCGGGTCCACGTCGCGGGCGCCGCGCTGGGCGATCGCCTACAAGTACCCGCCGGAGGAGGTCAACACCAAGCTCCTCGACATCCAGGTCAACGTGGGCCGCACCGGCCGGGTGACCCCGTTCGGGGTGATGGAGCCCGTGCTGGTCGCCGGGTCCACCGTCGAGCGGGCCACCCTCCACAACGGCGACGAGGTGCGACGCAAGGGGGTCCTCATCGGTGACACGGTGGTCCTGCGCAAGGCCGGGGACGTCATCCCCGAGATCCTCGGTCCGGTCGTCGAGCTGCGCGACGGCACCGAGCGGGAGTTCGTCATGCCGACGGCCTGCCCGTCGTGCGGCACGCCCCTCAAGCCGGAGAAGGAGGGCGACAAGGACATCCGGTGCCCCAACGCGAGGACCTGTCCCCAGCAGCTGCGTGAGCGGCTCGCCGGGCTGGCCGGTCGCGGCGCCTTCGACATCGACGCGCTCGGGTGGGAGGGTTCCATCGCGCTGCTCGACGCGGGTGTGCTCGAGGACGAGTCTGGGCTTTTCTCGTTGGGGGAGAAGGAGATCGCGCAGGTCCCGCTGTTCACCCGCGCCGCGAAGAAGACCGACCCCGAGGACGAGGTCGTCGACGGCCGCGTCCTGTCAGCCAACGGCAGGCGGCTCGTCGACAACCTCCAGCAGGTCAAGACCCAGCCGCTGTGGCGGGTGCTCGTCGCGCTGTCGATCCGCCACGTGGGGCCCACCGCTGCGCGTGCGCTGGCGCAGCACTTCGCCTCGATGGACGCGATCCGCGCGGCCAGCCTCGAGGAGCTCGCCGGGGTCGAGGGGGTCGGGGGCGTGATCGCGGAGGCGGTGCGCGAGTGGTTCGACGCCCCCGGCAACGACTGGCACCAGCGGATCGTCGACCGTTGGGCCGCTGACGGCGTCCGGATGGAGGACGAGCGCGACGCGTCGGTCGAGCAGACCCTCGCGGGGCTGACCATCGTCGTGACCGGCTCGCTGGAGGGGTTCTCCCGTGACGAGGCCAAGGAGGCGATCCTGTCCCGTGGTGGCAAGGCCTCGGGTTCGGTGTCGAAGAAGACCGACTACGTCGTCGTCGGGGAGAACGCCGGATCCAAGGAGGACAAGGCCCGCGAGCTGGGGCGACCCATCCTCGACGAGGCGGGGTTCCGCCGGCTGCTCGCCGACGGTCCGGAGTCCGGCACCGAGGGGGACTGACGTGATCGACGAGCAGACCTACCTGCGGTTCTGTGAGGAAGCCCTGGTCGCCATGCGCGACCACGTCCTCGAGCTGGGTGACGACCTCGCCAACACCCGACCCGACCTCCTTGGTGCCAACACCCCGTACGCCATCCTCACCCACTGCCTCGGCGTGGTGGCCGGCTGGGCGTCGACGGTCAACCTGGGGGAGGTCGTGCCCCGTGACCGCGCTGCCGAGTTCACTGCCACGGGGCCGGTCGCCGTGCTCGCGGCAGACACCGACCGGATGGTGAAGTCGTTGCAGGAGTGGGTCGCCCGGTCCAGCGTCTCGGCGCCGCCGGTCAACCCGACGCCGGGCAGGCAGGACTGGTTCTCCGCCACGCAGGGGGGTGTGCTGTTCCACGTCTACGAGGAGCTGGCCCAGCACCGCGGACACGTGGACGTCACCCGCGACCTCCTCGTGGCGCGGTCCCGCGCGACGGACTGACTCGCGTCAGCGTCGTGCTGCCGACGGTGGCGAAGGGCCTCGTCGACGTGTCCCGAGCCATCAGCTTGGCGGTCGAACCACTCCCGGCCGGGGGACCGTACTCGCACCGTCACGCCGCATACCTGCAGGTCAGTGGGCACACGCCATATGGCCGCTTTGTGTGACTCACCCACATTGAGCAGCGACGTCGCGCAGGCGAAGCATGGCCGGTATGCGCCCGACAACGACGTCACGCCGGCGGATCACCGCCCTCGCCACCGCTGCCAGCCTCGCCCTCCTGGGCGCACTGGCCACCGCCGAGCCGGCCTCGGCACACCGCGACACGCCGCACCCCGGCACGGCGCGCAACGGCCACTGCGACCGCCAGTCCAAGGTGCGGGTCCCCGGAGCCGAGGTGCAGAAGGTCGCCTGCCTCGACGACCTCACCACCGCGGGCACCGTCGCCTCGGGACACACCAACGCCAATGACTGGGCCGGCCTGAACGCCGCGGGCACGGTCAACCCGACCGGGATCCCCGGCATCCAGGTCGACGGGTACTTCCCCGACACCTCGACCACCAACACCAACAACGGCTGGAACCACGACTCGCAGTTCGTCCTGCGCCTCCCGGACCACTGGAACGGCGGTCTGGTCGTCAGCGGCGCGCCCGGAGTCCGTGGCCAGTACGCCAACGACTTCATCATCGGTGACTGGGTGCTGAGCAAGGGCTACGCGTTCGCCTCGACCGACAAGGGCAACACCGGTGCCGCGTTCTACCGTGACGGGAGCGCCCCCGGTGGCTCGATCCGTGAGTGGAACTCCCGCGTGACCCAGCTGACGGTCGCCGCGAAGGCGACGCTGAAGAAGGCCTACACCAAGGCGCCGAAGCGGACCTGGATGGTCGGCATCTCCAACGGTGGCTACCTCACCCGCTGGCAGCTCGAGAACCGCCCCGACCTCTACGACGGCGGCGTCGACTGGGAGGGGACGTTGTTCCGGTCCGAGGGGCCCAACCTGTTCACCTACCTGCCGACCGCGCTGAAGAACTACCCGAAGTACGCCGCCACGGGCGACCAGGCGGCGCACGACGCGATGATCGCGGCCGGCTTCGCCCCGGGCTCGGAGTTCCTGTGGGCCTTCCACTACTCCTACTACTGGGACCTGACCCAGCGCATCTACCGCGAGGAGTTCGACCCCCAGTGGGACGGCGCCCTTGACGCCGGTGTGCCGTTCTGCGCCAGCGGCACCCCGAGCTGCGACGCCGACTACGACTACGCGTCACGTCCCCAGTCGGTGAAGGATGTCGTCAGGTCGGTGTCGCTCACGGGGAAGATCCGCAAGCCGATGATCACCGTCCACGGGACGCTCGACACGCTGCTGCCCATCAGCACGGACTCCGATGAGTACGACCGTCTCATCGACCAAGCCGGCAGCGGGAGCCTGCACCGCTACTACCGGGTGGCGGACGGCACGCACACGGACGGCCTCTACACGGCGTACCCGGACAAGCTTCGGCCGCTCCTGCCCTGTGCCCGTAGCGCGTTCGATGCCCTGACGGGTTGGGTGGAGCGGGGTACGGCTCCGCCGGCCGAGGGCTTCGTCGCCCGTCCGAGCAGTGGCGACCTGGTCAACACCTGCACCCTCTGAGCGCCGAGGTTCCACACCTTGCGCCAAAGATGTACCTGTGGGCCGAAGTCCCAGACCTCGGCGCAGGACGTCAGTCCGCGGCGGTCCCTTCGGGGGCCGCCGCGGTGCTGCGTACGGCGTCGCTGGCCTCCGTGATGATGGCGGCCATCGCCGCCGAGGCGGCTCGGCCGTCGCCGGAACCGATCGCCTGCGCCACATCGCCGTGCAGCCGGATGGCCACCGGGTTCGGGCGGGCCGGCATGAGCTGGTGGTGGGTGCGGCCGGCCAGCACCTCGGCCACGACGTTGGACAGTGCCGCCAGCATCTCGTTGCCGCTCGCCTCGAGCATCGTGGTGTGGAAGACCGTGTCGGCCTCGAGGTAGGCCTCGAGGTCGCCCGCCTTGGCATGCACCGTCATCTGCATGACCGCGCCCACCATCGCTCCACACTGCTCGGGAGTGGCTCGCTCGGCAGCCAGCTCGGCAGCCACCGGCTCGAACCCCCGGCGCAGCTCGCCGAGCGAGACCAGCTGGTCCTCGCGGTCGGGGCCGTCCAGGCGCCACCGGATGACCCGCGGGTCGAACACGTTCCACTGGGTGCGGGGTCGCACGCGGACGCCGAGGCGCCGCCGGGTCTCGACCAGTCCCATCGAGGACAGCACGCGCACGGCTTCGCGGACGACCGACCGCGAGACACCGAACCGCTCGTCGAGCTGGTCGATCCGCACGACGGCCCCGACCGGTGCCGTCCCGGAGACGATCTCCTGTCCGAGCGCGTCCAGGACGCTGGCGTGCAACCCGGGGACGGGATGGTCGGTGGACATGACCCAAGGGTGCCAGAAGCCGACCACAGGTCCTATGACGGTCTTTAAATAAGATTTGTTTGTCCCTGAGTCTTGTCAAAACCGATCTCATCAGGGACTCTGGATGCCGGAAGCCTCGACGTCGAGCTCCCAGAACGATGCTCACCGGACAAAGGAGTCGCGGACATGACCAGCACCAGCCCACCTCTCGTCGTGATGATGGGGGTGTCCGGCTCCGGGAAGACGACCGTGGGAGCAGCCCTCGCGCAGCGGCTGCGGGTCCCGTTCGCCGATGCCGACGACTTCCACCCGCCGGAGAACATCGCCAAGATGGCCGCCGGGATCCCCCTGGACGACGACGACCGCGGTCCGTGGCTGCAGACGATCGCCGCCTGGCTGGGGGAGCACGCCGTCACCGGTGGGGTCGCGAGCTGCTCGGCGCTCAAGCGCGCCTACCGCGACATCCTCACCTCGGCCGCGCCGCACACCGTCTTCATCCACCTCCACGGTGACCGCGACGTGCTCGCCGAGCGGGTCGCCGGGCGCCCCGGGCACTTCATGCCCGCGGCCCTCATCGACTCGCAGTTCGCCACCCTCGAACCCCTCCAGGCCGATGAGATCGGTCAGACCCTCGACGTCGCCCAGCCCGTCGACACCCTTGTCGAGCAGTCGCTCGACGTCCTCGCCTCGAAAGGTGCGTCGCTCGCATGACCACTGACCTGTTCTCGTTCCTGCAGCCGGCCCTCGCGGCCGCCGACGCCCCGGCCATCCCGGCGGGGCGCCTGGTCCCCGCCGCCCTGATCGGCATCGCCGTGATCGTCCTGCTCATCACGAAGTTCAAGCTCCACCCCTTCCTCGGGCTGACCCTGGGCTCACTCACGGTCGGTGCGGTCGCCGGGGTGGCCATGGGTGACGTGGTCACCAGCTTCACCAAGGGCTTCGGCTCCACCGCCGCCAGCGTCGGCACGCTGATCGCGCTGGGCGCGATGTTCGGCAAGCTGCTCGCCGACTCCGGGGGCGCCGACGAGATCGTCGACACCATCGTCGGACGTTCCTCGGCGCGCACGCTCCCGTGGGCGATGGCCGGGGTGGGCGCGCTGATCGGCCTGCCGATGTTCTTCGAGATCGGCCTCGTGCTGCTGATGCCGGTGATCTTCCTCGTCGCCCGCCGCTCGGGTCTGTCGGTCATCAAGGTCGGCATCCCTGCTCTGGCCGGCCTGTCCGCCATGCACGGGCTCGTGCCCCCGCACCCCGGTCCGCTCGTGGCCATCGACGCCCTCAAGGCCAACCTCGGCATCACCTTGGCCTTCGGTGTCCTCGTCGCGCTGCCGACCATCGCGCTCTCCGGTCCGTTGTTCGCCCGCATCGCCGGCCGCTGGGTCGACGTGCCGGCCCCGGACATGTTCGCTGTCGACGGTGACGGCGGCCGCGAGGAGCGGCTCGAGCGCCCGTCCTTCGGCGTCACGCTGTTCGCCGTCCTCACGCCCGTCGTCCTCATGATGGGCAAGGCGCTCGCCGACATCTTCACCGCCGAGGGCAACCCGGTCCGGACCGTGCTCGACTTCCTCGGCACCCCGCTCGTGGCCCTGCTCATCGCAGTCATCGTCGGCATGTTCACCCTCGGCCGCGGCGCCGGCATGGGCACCAAGGAGCTCTCGACCTCGCTCGAGAAGTCGCTGCCGCCGATCGCGGGCATCCTGCTCATCGTCTCCGCCGGCGGTGGTTTCAAGCAGACCCTCGTCGACACCGGCATCGGTGGACTCGTCGCCGACTGGGTGCAGAACAGCGGCATGTCGGTGCTGCTGCTGGCGTGGATCGTCGCGGTCCTCATCCGCCTCGCGACCGGCTCTGCGACGGTCGCCACGGTGACCGCCTCGGGCATCCTCGCCCCGTTGGCCGCCGGCATGAGCACCCCGGAGGTGTCGCTGCTCGTCCTGGCCATCGGTGCCGGCTCGGTCTTCTTCTCCCACGTCAACGACGCCGGCTTCTGGCTGGTCAAGGAGTACTTCGGCCTCAGCGTCGGCCAGACGATCAAGTCCTGGTCGCTGATGGAGACCGTGCTGTCGGTGTCCGGCCTGGTGTTCGTCCTCCTCCTCGGCCTGGTCGTCTGACCCCGGTCAGCAGCACCCCTCCTGACCTTTGGGTGCCCGGGTGGTCGGATTAGCGACCGTCCGGGCACCCAAAGTCGCGAGGGAGGGGTATGGCGCGAGGGCGACGCCGGTCGGCCGGTCGGCGCCGTGCGGACCGTGCCATAGAGTTGGTCCTCGTGGCCGTCGACTTCCAGCAAGAGATCAAGAACCTCCGCACCACCATGGACTCCGTGCGTGAGGTGACCGACCTGGCATCGCTGCAGGAGCAGATCACCGACCTCGAGGCCAAGGCCTCCGCGCCGGACCTGTGGGACGACCCGGACGCCGCCCAGGTGGTGACCTCCGCGCTGAGCCGCGCCAACTCCGAGCTCGAGCGCGTCAAGAGCATGGACTCGCGCATCGACGACCTCGAGGTGCTCGTCGAGATGGGCACCGAGGACGGCGGCGACGCCGCAACCATGGCCGAGGCGGAGCGCGAGCTCGTGTCGCTCCAGAAGGCCGTCGGCGAGCTCGAGGTGCGGACCCTGCTCTCGGGGGAGTACGACGAGCGCGCCGCCGTCATCACCATCCGCTCGGGTGCGGGCGGCGTCGACGCCGCCGACTTCGCGGAGATGCTCATGCGCATGTACCTGCGCTGGGCCGAGCGCCACAACTACCCCGCGCAGGTGATGGACACCTCCTACGCCGAGGAGGCCGGGCTGAAGTCCGCCACCTTCGAGATCAACGTGCCCTACGCCTTCGGCAACCTCTCCGTCGAGGCCGGCACCCACCGCCTGGTGCGGATCAGCCCGTTCGACAACCAAGGCCGTCGCCAGACGAGCTTCGCCGCCGTCGAGGTCATCCCGCTCATCGAACAGACCGACCACATCGACATCCCCGAGAACGAGATCAAGGTCGACGTCTTCCGCTCCAGCGGTCCCGGCGGCCAGAGCGTCAACACCACCGACTCCGCCGTCCGCATGACCCACATCCCCACCGGGATCGTCGTGTCGATGCAGAACGAGAAGTCGCAGATCCAGAACCGCGCCGCCGCCCTGCGCGTCCTGCAGTCCCGCCTGCTGCTGCAGCGCCAGGCCGAGGAGGCCGCCGAGCGCAAGGAGATGGCCGGCGACGTCAAGGCCAGCTGGGGCGACCAGATGCGCTCCTACGTGCTCCAGCCCTACCAGATGGTCAAGGACCTGCGGACCGAGTACGAGGTCGGCAACCCCTCGGCGGTCTTCGACGGTGACATCGACGGCTTCATCGAGGCCGGCGTGCGGTGGCGCAAGGAGCAGCAGAAGGCCGCGGAGTAGGACGCAACGCCGAGCAGGCGCGGCTGCGCGGCATACCGGGGTCGGCGACCTATCCTCGGGTGGTCGTGCGCGGGCAGCCGCGGGCGCCAGGTATGCCGTCCCATCCAGTCCCCCCGGTAAGGCTCACGCCCGCGCATGATCCGTTTCGAGAACGTCAGCAAGGTCTATCCCCGGTCCACCCGACCGGCGCTGAGCGACATCAACCTCGAGATCGAGCGGGGCGAGTTCGTCTTCGTCGTCGGGTCGTCCGGGTCGGGCAAGTCGACGCTCCTGCGCCTCGTGCTCAAGGAGGAGGGCGTGTCCCAGGGCACCGTCCTCGTCGCCGGCCAGGAGGTCGGGAGCCTGCCGCAGCGCAAGGTCCCGCGCCTGCGTCGTGAGATCGGCACGGTGTTCCAGGACTTCCGCCTGCTGCCCAACAAGAGCGTCTACCAGAACGTCGCGTTCGCCCTGCAGGTCCTCGGCCGCTCGGGCCACGCGATCCGCCAGGTCGTCCCGGAGACCCTGGAGATGGTCGGCCTCGACGGCAAGGAGAAGCGCCTGCCGCACGAGCTCTCCGGTGGTGAGCAGCAGCGCGTCGCCATCGCGCGCGCGTTCGTCAACAAGCCGCCGATCCTGCTGTGCGACGAGCCGACCGGCAACCTCGACCCGACCACCAGCCTCGACATCGTGCGGCTGCTCGACCGGATCAACCGCACCGGCACCACCATCGTCATGGCCACGCACGACGACGACATCGTCGACCAGCTGCGCAAGCGCGTCGTCGAACTGAAGAACGGCCACATCATCCGCGACGAGAACAAGGGCGTCTACGGCAGCGGTCGCTGACCGCGCGCCACGGACCTCGGGAGACCTCACCCCATGCGACTGCAGTTCATGCTCAGCGAGATCTGGATCGGCCTGCGCCGGAACCTCTCGATCGCCGTCTCGGTCATGCTCGTGACCACGGTCTCGCTGTACCTCCTCGGCCTCGGCCTGCTGGCCCAGCGCGAGGTCGACACGCTCAAGGGGTACTGGTACGACCGGATCCAGGTCTCGATCTTCATGTGCGGTGACGACTCGGCCGAGGCCAACTGTGCCGGGAAGCCGGTCAGCGAGGAGCAGAAGACCGCCCTCAAGGACCAGCTCGACCAGATGAAGCCGCTGGTCAAGAACGTCTACTACGAGTCCGAGCAGCAGGCCTACGACCGCTTCCAGGAGCAGTTCCGCAACAGCCCGCTGGCCAGCAACATCCGGGTGGGCGACATCCCGCAGAGCTACCGCGTGCAGCTGTCCGACCCCACGAAGTACGAGGTCGTGGTCAGCGCTTTCGAGGGGGCGCCCGGTGTCGGCCGGGTGCAGGACCAGCAGAAGACGCTCGACAAGCTCTTCAAGGTGATGAACGGCATCACCATCGCCTCGCTGGGCCTGGCGTTCATCATGATCATCTGCGCCATCCTGCTGATGGCGACGACGATCAGGCAGGCTGCGTTCACCCGCCGGAGAGAGACCGGCATCATGAAGCTGGTCGGCGCGAGCAACCTCACGATCCGGCTCCCGTTCGTCATGGAGATCGTGCTGGCGACCGCCGTCGGTGTCAGCGCCGCGGTCGGCCTGCTGTGGGCGACGATGCGCTTCCTCGTCGTGCCGTATGTCGCGCAGGTGCTCCCGGACGTGGCCCTCGTCGGCGTCATGGACGTCTGGCTCATCGCGCCCTACCTCGGCGGCCTCATGCTCTCCATCGCCATCGTCACCTCCTGGGTGACCTTGTGGCGGTACCTGCGCGTCTGACCACGAAACTGCTGCGCCCTGTGTTACCAATGAGGCCTATGAGCGCCATCGCCCCGCGTCGTCGCGCCCCCCGCCCCGTCCGGCTCACCGCCCTGGGTCTGGCTGCGGCCTGTTCCCTGGCCCTGGCGACCCCCTCGCTGGCGGCCACGGCAGCCGGAACGACCGCTGCAGCGCAGGCGGGCGTCGTCGGTCGTGCTGCCGCCGGCGCCCCTGCCTCCGCCCTGGCCTCCGCCCCGGCTGCCACCGACCCGGGGAGCGCCAAGAAGAAGGTCGACAAGGAGATCGAGGCGCTGCGCGGCCAGCTCGAGGACACCTCCTCGGCCCTGCGCGACGCCTACATCGCCCTGCGACGCACCCAGCTGGCACTTCCGGCAGCTCAGGCGGTCCTCGACAAGGCGACGGCCCAGATGTCGGCCGCTGACGTGCACAACGACGAGATGGCGGTCGCGCTCGACGTCGCCAAGGCCAACGAGGCGCGCGCCGTCGACGACCTCGCGGGGACCCGCAAGGACCTCTCCGACACCCGGGGCCGGGTCGCGAGGTTCGCCTCCCAGCTGTACCAGGACCAGGGCATGGGCCAGCTGTCCGTCGCGCTGAGCGCCACGACGCCCGAGGACTTCGCCGACCGCGTCGCCCTCACCGACACCGTGATGGACGTGCAGAACCAGTCGCTGACCAAGCTCGCGACGGCGCAGGCCGCCGCGCGGGCCCAGGAAGCGCACATCAGGGCGCTGCGGTCCCAGGTCGCGGCCGCCAAGAAGGCAGCCGAGGTGGCCCTCGCTCGCGCGACCAAGGCCAGGGCCACTGCCGCTGCCGCCAAGGCCGAGCTCGACGCACTCGCCGCGAGGCAGGCCGCGCAGTCCAAGGACCTGGAGTCGAAGAAGGCCGGTGAGAAGGCCTCTCTCGCCACCGCCCAGAAGGAGCAGTCCAGGCTCCAGGCGGTCCTCGTCGCCCGGGCCAAGGCGGCCAAGGCGGCTGCCGCACGCAGGGCTGCTGCCGAGGCTCGCGCCCGAGCTGCCGCGCGCAAGGCGCACCGCCCCATACCCCGGTCGACGCTGCCCACTGCGCCGAGCTCCGGCGGCTTCCTGAGCGCACCGTCCGACGCGCCGATCTCCTCCGAGTTCGGGATGCGGTTCCACCCCATCCTGCACTACTGGCGCCTGCACGCCGGCCGTGACTATGCCGCCTCCTGCGGCTCGCCGATCCGTGCCGCCGCCGACGGCACGGTCATCTCCGCGGGCTGGGGAGGCGGGTACGGCAACCGGATCATGGTCGACCACGGCGTGCTGCGCGGTGTCGACCTGGTGACGACCTACAACCACATGGAGCGCTATGCCGTCCGCGGCGGTCACGTCTCCCGTGGCCAGGTGATCGGCTACGTCGGCACCACCGGGTCCTCGACGGGCTGCCACCTGCACTTCGAGACCTACGACGACGGCACCCCGGTCGACCCGCGACGCTGGCTCTGAGCCGAAAGCCGCAAACCCGTCGCGGTCCCACCCCCTCCAACAGGTAGCGTTGACCTGCTGCCCGGATGACCCGGGCGGCTCGACGGACGTGCAGGTGCAGACAGACGGGATGGGGCAGTGGCCAAGGCCAATGACGAGGGTCGCAAGGTGGTGGCGAGCAACCGCAAGGCACGCCACGACTACCTCATCGAGGACACCTTCGAGGCAGGTCTGGTCCTCATGGGCACCGAGGTGAAGAGCCTGCGCATGGGGCGTGCCTCCCTCATCGACGGGTACGCCGCGTGGCGCGGCGACGAGCTGTGGCTCGAGGGCGTCCACATCCCGGAGTACATCCAGGGGACCTGGACCAACCACACGCCACGACGGCGTCGCAAGCTGCTGCTGCACCGGGCCGAGCTGACCAAGATCGCGCGCAAGTCCTCCGAGAGCGGCCACACGATCGTGCCGCTGCAGATGTACTTCAAGGACGGGATCGCCAAGGTCGAGATCGCCGTGGCCAAGGGCAAGCGGCAGTACGACAAGCGTCACGCCCTGCGTGAGCGGCAGGACAACCGCGAGGCCCAGCGGGCGCTGGGCGCCAAGGGGCGCCCGCAGGCATGAACCGGCTGGGGGGAGCCGCCCGTCGTCGTGTGTTGGCGGGATGGGCGGCGCTGGCACTCGGCTTCGCCGTCCTGGTGCTGTCAGGGGGGGCCGCGTCGGCAGCAGCGTCGGACGACCTCGCCACGAAGTTCCACGTCGACTTCACCCTCAACCAGGACGGCTCGGCCGACGTCGCCGAGAACATCACGTGGCAGTTTCCCTCGGGGCAGGACCGGCACGGTATCGAGCGCTTCATCACGGTCCGGGCCGGGTACCAGGGCCGCACGGACACCTACCGCGAGTACCCGATCAGCGACATCACGGCGAGCTCCCCGTCGGGAGCGCCGTCCGACGTGTCCGTGAGCGACGCCACCGACGGCACCTCGGTGCGGATCCGCGTCGGCAACCCCGACCAGACCGTCACGGGCACCCAGACCTACGTCGTGCGCTACCACCTCGCCGCCATCGTCAACGGGTTCGCGGACCACGCGGAGTTCTACTACAACCTCATCGGCGCGGCGAACGACAGCACCTACGAGAACGTCAGCGCCTCGGTGACCGGTCCCGGTGCCGCCGACCGGGCCGAGTGCTTCTTCGGCGAGCTCGGTTCGACCGACCGCTGCACGGCGACCCCGGGCGCGACGGCGCAGTTCAGCGCGGCCAGGGCAGCCCCCGGGCAGGGCGTCTCGATCCTCGCCTCGCTGCCACGCCAGGGGTTCGGCGCGCTCGAGCCCGTGCTGCACCAGGGCGAGGTGTCCAGCGACGGTGGGGTCATCACCACCCAGACGTCCAAGGCCCTGGGCGCGCTGGCGCTGGGCGCGGGGGTCACCCTCCCGCTGCTGGCCGCCGGCCTGATGGGCACGTTGGTCTACACCCGAGGTCGGGACGAGCAGTATGCCGGCGTGACACCCGGCCTGACGCCCGGCCTGGCCCCGGTCCCGGGCGCGGGCCTGAGCGCGGGCTCGGGCTCGGGCGCGGCCCCCGGCGCCATACCGAGTGCGGTCTCGGGCCCGCAGGCCACGGCACCGGTCGTGCGGGCCGGCAAGCGGGTCGTGGCGGTGCAGTTCACCCCGCCGCAGGGGGTGACCCCGGGCCTCGTGGGCACGGTCATCGACGAGACGGCCAACACCGTCGACGTCTCGGCGACCCTCGTCGACCTCGCGGTGCGCGGGCACCTCACCATCGAGCCGATCGAGTCGGGGATGTTCAAGAGCAAGGACTGGCGGCTGACGCGGACCTCGCCGACCGCGGCCCAGGCTGCGCCTCTCCTGCCCTACGAGGAGGCGCTGCTGGGCGGGGTCTTCGCGACGGCCCCCGTGCGCGACCTGTCTGACCTGAAGAACACCTTCAAGCCGACCCTGACGCGGGTGCAGTCGCTGATGTACGACGAGGTCGTCCGCCGCGGCTGGTTCCGCCGGTCACCCCAGGCGCAGCGCGGGGCCTGGACCACCCTGGGTGGCCTGCTCGTCTTCGTGCCCGTGTTCGTCGGCGTCTGGCTGAGCGGCCCACTGAGTCGACTGGGTTCGAGCAGCAGCCTGGGCGTGCCGCCCGGGATCGCGCTCGTCGCTGGGTGCGTAGCCGCGGGCGTCATCGTGCTGGTGCTGGGGCGGAAGATGGCCGCGCGCACGGCCGAGGGCAGCGCTGTGCTGGCCCAGTCCGAGGGCTTCAAGCAGTATCTCGTGACGGCGGAGGCCTCCCAGATCAAGTGGGAGGAGGCGCAGGACGTCTTCAGCCGCTACCTTCCCTACGCCATCGTCTTCGGGGTCGCGTCGCAGTGGGCCTCAACCTTCGAGAAGGTCGCCGAGGCGGCAGCCGCCGCAGGCCACGTGGTGACGCCGCCGCTGTGGTACCTCGGCGGCACCATGAACTCGTTCGGCGGGATCGCCGACGGCATGGACTCGTTCGCGACGACTGCGGGCGGCACGTTCACCAGCACGCCGGGCAGCTCGGGCGGGTCCGGGTTCTCCGGCGGTGGCGGCTTCTCCGGAGGTGGTGGCGGCGGCTCGTCGGGCGGCTCCTGGTAGCCCACGACACGACAAAGCGGGGGTTGCTCGGCGAAACAGGGTCTGTGGGGACCGTTTCGCCGGGCAACCCCCGCTTTGCGGGTGCGTCGCTCAGTGCTTGAAGGCGTCCTTGACCTTCTCGCCGGCCTGCTTGACGTCGGACTCGGCCTGGTCGGTCTTGCCCTCGGCCTCGAGGCGCTCGTTGTCGGTGGCCTTGCCCGTGGCTTCCTTCGCCTTGCCGGCGAGGTCGTCCTTGGTGTTGTCGAGCTTGTCGGTGAGTCCCATGGTGTGCTCCTTGGTGAGAAGTGTTTCCATCGCGGCCGTGACCGTCCGCGCCGGCTGCACGTCCTGACGGCCGCTTCTTGACCCCCGTGCCCTTCGACCGTAACCCGGTGAACGGATATCCGCAGGTCAGGGGGCGAGGACGAGCAGCAGGTCGCCGCCCTCGACCTGCTGCTGGGAGCCGATGGCGAGCCGCTTGACCGTGCCGGCGACGGGGGCCGTGATGTTGGCCTCCACCTTCATGGCCTCGATCGTCGCGACGACGGCACCGGCCTCCACCGCCGAGCCCTCCTCGACCGCGAGGCTGACCACACCGGCGAAGGGGGCCGCGACCTGTCCCTGGTCGGACGGGTCGGCCTTCTCCGCGGCCTTGACGTCGACCGCGACCTTCTCGTCGCGCACCTGCAACGGGCGCAGCTGGCCGCCCATGGTGAACATCACGGTCCGCATCCCGCGCTCGTCGGCGTCGGAGACCGACTGCAGCCCGATGAGCAGGCGCTTGCCGGGCTCGAGGTCGATCTCGTGCTCGTGGCCGACCTCGAGGCCGTGCAGGAACTCACGGGTGCCGAGCACGGCGAGGTCGGAGTAGGCGTCCCGCGACTTCGAGAAGTCCTTGGTCGGGCCGGGGAAGAGCAGCCGGTTGAGGGTCTGGCGCGGAGTCGCGCGCAGCGCCTGGGCGTCCTCGTCGGACAGCTCGGTGACCCGCGGCTTGGGGTTGCGCCCCTCGAGGGCCTTGGTGCGGAACGGCTCCGGCCACCCACCCGGCGGGTCGCCGAGCTCGCCGGACAGGAAGCCGATGACCGAGTCGGGGATGTCGTACTTCGTGGGGTTGGCCTCGAAGTCCGCGGGGTCGGCCTTGGCGCCGACCAGGGCCAGGGCGAGGTCGCCGACGACCTTGCTGCTCGGGGTGACCTTGACGATGTTGCCGAGGATCCGGTTGGCCGCCGCATACGTGTCCTCGACGGCCTCGAACCGGTCGCCGAGGCCGAGCGCGATGGCCTGCTGGCGCAGGTTGGACAGCTGGCCGCCGGGGATCTCGTGCGTGTAGACGCGACCGGTGGGGGAGGGCAGGCCGGACTCGAACGGGAAGTACAGCTGGCGGACGGCCTCCCAGTAGGGCTCGAGGTCGCAGGCCGCACGCAGGCTCAACCCGGTCTCGCGCGCGGTCCCGTCGGTCGCCGCGATGAGCGCCGACATCGCGGGCTGGCTCGTGGTGCCCGACATGGATGCGCTCGCGACGTCCACCGCATCGACGCCGGCGTCGATGGCGGCGAGCAGCGTGCCGAGCTGGCCACCCGGGGTGTCGTGGGTGTGCAGGTGCACCGGCTGGTCGAACCGCTCACGCAGTGCCGTCACCAGGGTGCGGGCGGCCGGGGCGCGCAGCAGGCCGGCCATGTCCTTGATGGCGATGATGTGGGCGCCGGCCTCGGCGATCTGCTCGGCCAGACGCAGGTAGTAGTCGAGCGTGTAGAGCTTCTCGCCGGGGTTGGTGAGGTCGCCGGTGTAGCAGAGCGCGACCTCGGCGACGGCCGTGCCGGTGGCCCGCACGGCGTCGATGGCCGGTCGCATCTGGTTGACGTCGTTGAGCGCGTCGAAGATGCGGAAGATGTCGATGCCGGTGGCCGCGGCCTCCGTGACGAACGCGTCCGTGACCGCGGTGGGGTATGGCGTGTAGCCGACCGTGTTGCGCCCGCGCAGGAGCATCTGGAGCGGCAGGTTGGGCATGGCCTCACGCAGCTTGGCGAGCCGGTCCCACGGGTCCTCGGCGAGGAAGCGCAGGGCCACGTCGTAGGTCGCGCCACCCCAGGCCTCGACGCTGAGCAGCTGCGGCGTGAGCCGGGCGACGTGCGGCGCGACGTGCATGAGGTCCCGGGTGCGGATCCGGGTGGCGAGCAGGGACTGGTGGGCGTCGCGGAAGGTCGTCTCGGTGACGCCGACGGCCTCCTGGGCGCGCAACGCGTCGGCGAACGCCTGAGGGCCCTCGCGCAGCAGTCGGTCGCGGGCACCAGGCGGCACCGGCGAGGTCGTGTCGATGGCCGGCAGCTTGGAGCGCGGCGAGACGCGCGTGCGTCCGGGGCCGTGCGGCTGGTTGACGGTCACCTCGGCGAGGTAGGTGAGCAGCTTGGTGCCGCGGTCGGCGGAGATGCGGGCCGTCCGCAGCTCGGGGCGCTCGTCGATGAACGCCGTCGAAAGCCTTCCGGCCTGGAAGTCGGGCTCCTCGAGCAGCGCCTGGAGGAACGGGATGTTCGTCGAGACACCACGGATCCGGAACTCCGCGAGCGCGCGGCGGGCGCGCCGTACGGCCGTCGGGAAGTCACGGCCACGGCAGGTGAGCTTGACGAGCATCGAGTCGAAGTGGGCGCCGATCTCGGCACCGACGAAGACCGTGCCACCGTCGAGCCGCACGCCGGCGCCACCGGCGGAGCGGTAGGTGGTGATGTGGCCGGTGTCGGGGCGGAACTCGTTGGCCGGGTCCTCGGTGGTGATGCGGCACTGGAGCGCGGCGCCGCGGATCTGCAGGGACTCCTGCGAGAGACCGAGGTCGGCGAGGGTCTCGCCGCTGGCGATGCGCAGCTGCGAGCTGACGAGGTCGACGTCGGTGATCTCCTCGGTGACCGTGTGCTCGACCTGGATACGCGGGTTCATCTCGATGAACACGTAGCGCCCGTCAGGGGCGAGCAGGAACTCCACGGTGCCCGCGTTGACGTAGCCGATCTCCTTGGCGAACGCGACGGCGTGCGCGCACATCTCCTCGCGCAGGGCGGGGTCGAGGTTGGGCGCCGGGGCGATCTCGACGACCTTCTGGTGGCGGCGCTGCACCGAGCAGTCACGCTCGAACAGGTGGATGACGTTGCCCTCGCCGTCGGCGAGGATCTGCACCTCGATGTGGCGCGGGCTGACCACGGCCTCCTCGAGGAACACCGTCGCGTCGCCGAACGCCGACTCCGCCTCGCGCATGCACGCCTCGAGGGAGTCGCGCAGGTCTTCGCGACGCTCCACGCGCCGCATACCTCGTCCACCACCGCCGGCCACGGCCTTGGCGAAGATGGGGAAGCCGATCTCCTCCGCACCCTTGACGAGCTCCTCGACGTCGGTGCTCGGTGCGGCGCTGCGCAGGGTGGGCAGGCCGGCCTTCTTGGCCGCGGCGATGGCGCGGGCCTTGTTGCCGGTGAGGTGGAGCACCGAGGCGGGCGGGCCCACGAACGTCACGCCGGCCGCGGTGCAGGCCTCGGCCAGGTCGGGGTTCTCCGACAGGAACCCGTAGCCCGGGTAGACCGCGTCGGCGCCGGCCTCGACCGCGGTCCGCACGATGCCCTCGGGGTCGAGGTAGGCGCGGACGGGGTGGCCGGCCTCACCGATCTCGTAGGCCTCGTCGGCCTTGAGCACGTGCTCGGACTTGCGGTCCTCGTGGGGGAAGACCGCGACCGTCTTGGCGCCGAGCTCGGTGGCGGCCCGGAAGGCCCTGACCGCGATCTCTCCACGGTTGGAGACGAGCACCTTGCTGAACACGAGACCTCCTGCGAAACCTGCGGGCAAGACTGGGGACGAGCGTGCAGGTCGATCTTAGGGAGCGTTCGCGGGCTGAGACCGGACGACCGCGATGCGGACAGTCCCGTGCGAGGTATGGCGCGGGCTCGACGCCCGCGCCACCCCTCAGTTCGCGGCGGTGAAGCGCTGGCGGCGGTGCCTCGGCTGCTCGAGCTCGTCGACGAGGGCGACGGCGTAGTCCTCGGCGCTGATCTGGCTGCCCACGAGGTCGTCGAGCCCGAGGGTGTAGGTGCCGGTGCGCTCGCCGGGCGCGATGGCCGGGGCGGGGGAGAAGTAGGTCCAGTCCAGCTCGGCCGGTGCGGCGCGGAACAGGTCGAGGGTGACGGCGCCCGAGGTGGCCTCGGCCCGGTACTCCTCGGGGAACCCTTCGCTGTCGAGCAGGCGGGTGCCGTCGGCAAGGAGCAGCGAGCCGGCGCCGCCGACGAAGACGACGCGCGCCGAACCGGCGTGCGCGATCAGGTTCTGGGCGGCCGCGAGCCAGGGCTCGTGGCTCTCCGGTGCGGCTGGGGCCGGTGGCGGAGACGATCACGTCGTGGGCGGCCGCGGCGGCGGTCACCGAGTCGGGGTCGCCCAGGTCGCCGACGACGGACTCGACGCCTTCGACGCCGGTGTCGGCCTGGCGGCGGGACAGGGCGGTGACGTGGTGGCCGCGGGCGACGGCCTCGCGTGCGATACGGCTGCCGATGGTGCCGGTGGCTCCGAAGAGGGCGATCTTCATGGTGCTGCTCCTGGTCTGCTGGACGGGCGGACGTTCGCCGCGACAGTAACCATTGGTAACTGGGTACTTCAACGTGCTATAAGTACCTGATGGTTACCAAGGCAGCTACCGACCCGTCCGCCGGGACCGCACGGTCATGGGCAGGCCGTGGGAACGCGTTCGACCCGGACTGCCCGACCCGGGTCGTCCTCGACCGCGTCGGCGACAAGTGGACCGCGCTGGTCATCGGGGCGCTGTCCGGTGGGGTGCTGCGGTTCTCCGAGCTGCGGGCGGCGATCGGCGGGGTGGCACCGAAGGTCCTCACCCAGACCCTCCGGGCCCTCGAGCGCGACGGCCTCGTCACCCGGACGGTCCACGCCCAGGTGCCGCCACGGGTCGACTACGAGCTCACCGACCTGGGTCGGTCCCTCGGAGGGCCGCTCGCGACGCTCACCGACTGGGCCGAGACCCATGTCGGCCAGATCCTCGCCGCGCGGGAGCGCGCAGAGGCCGCCGCCGACCACGCCTGACTCTCCCAGCGGTCGATGTGAACGCGCCCGGACATCCGGGCGCGTTCACATCGACCCGACGGGGCCGGTGGGTCAGAGGCGCACGACCATCTTCCCGGTGTTGCCGCCGGAGAGCAGGCTGCGGAACCCCTCGACGGCATTCTCGATGCCCTCGACGGCGGTCTCGCGCCAGGCGATCCGGCCGTCGGCCAGCCACGCGGCCATCTCCTTCTCGAACTCCGGGCGCAGGTCCTCGTGGTCGCTGACCAGGAACCCACGCAGGGTCAGCCGCTTGCCGATCGCCTGGAAGAGGTTGCTCGGTCCCGGCACCGGCTCGGTGGCGTTGTAGGCGGAGATGGCACCGCACATGGCGACGCGTCCCTGCGGGCGCAGCGCGGAGATGGCTGCTTCGAGGTGGTCGCCGCCGACGTTGTCGAAGTACACGTCGATGCCCTCCGGGGCAGCCTCCTTGAGGCCGGCGGCGATGGGCTGGGCCTTGTAGTCGACGACGTGGTCGAACCCGGCCTCGTCCACGGCCCACTTCACCTTGTCGGGACCACCCGCCGAGCCGACGACGAGCGAGGCGCCCTTGAGGCGGGCGATCTGGCCGACCAGGGAGCCCACGGCGCCCGCGGCAGCCGAGACGAAGACCCGGTCGCCCTCGCGGAACTCCGCGGTGCGGACCAAGCCGGCGTATGCCGTGCGGCCGGTCATGCCCATGACGCCGAGGTAGGCCGACGGCGAGGCCAGGTCGGTGTCGACGACGCGCGCGTACCCGGCCGGGACCAGCGCACGGGTGCGCCAGCCGAGGGGGTGGACCACGGTGTCGCCGACCTTGACGGCGGCACCGGTCGCGTCGGTGACGCCCGCGCCGACAGCCTCGACGACGCCCACGGCGTCACCGGTCATCGGCTGGTCGAGCTCGAACGGCGGCACGTACGACTTCGAGTCGTTCATCCGCCCACGCATGTAGGGGTCGACCGACAGGAAGGTGTTGCGCACGAGCAGCTGTCCCTCACCGGGTTCGCCGAGCTCGGCCTCCACGAGGGAGAAGTCTGCGTCGACGGGCTCGCCGTGGGGGCGGCGAACGAGGTGCCACTGGGTGCTGGTCGTCATGGGTTGCCTTTCAACGAGGGGTAGGCCCGAGAGATCCGGACCCTTGGCAGCAACCGGCGCCCACGCGGCGCTGTTCCCCGGTTGGCGTGAGGGTGGCGTGTCCCACACGCCGACTGCGACGGCCCACGGCAGCCCGGGCCCTGCAGCCGGAAATGGATGCGGGGGTTGCGGTGTTGGACGCTAGGATTGACCACGACAACTGAACAGCGTGTGTGTGAGCACCCCGTGCGTCGAGCAGCAGCCTTGTGAGCAGCGGCACCGGAGCATGGGGGTGATCGGTTTCGACATTGGTCGGCATGTCAGGGGAAGCGGGTCGAGGATGCCTGGTCATCTCGTAAACGCTCCCGGCAAACCAATAGGTGCCAATTCCAAGCGCACCGACTTCGCCCTCGCCGCCTGAGCGAGCCACGAAGTCCGTCAGCCTGAGCTAGTTCTCGACTCAGTGTCTGGCGTCAACTAGAGAACTTGCTGCGCAGTCATGTCGGGGGACTGCGCGGGACTCTTACTCGACTGGGCCTGTCAGCGGACGTGTGCGTGCGAGCGCTGGGGCCGAGAAAATCCATAGCGCACTGCACCCGGAGAAGCCCTGGTTTCCCGTCAATGGACGCGGGTTCAATTCCCGCCACCTCCACCACCTGTGTTCGCACACACGCACCAGCTGTCAGAAGGGCCCGGCTCAGGCGCCGGGCCCTTCGTCGTCCCTGCCGCTGACCTGCGAGGATGGCGTGATGCTGCGCGATGACACGACCCACGAGGAGCGGATCGGGTCCCGGGACCTGGCTTCCTGGCCGACGCCCCTCGGCCGCACCGTCGCCCGGGCCGGGATCGCCGTGGGACGGCGCGCGGTCCGCCTCGGCGCCTGGGGCGCGGCGAACCTCGTCCTGGTCCTCACGGCGCTGGTCGGTGGCATCGCCGTCGTCGCCCTGACCGCGGTCACGGCCGCCGTCTACGACTCGGTCGTCGAGGCCGACGGCATCGCAGGGCTCGACCGACCGGTGCTCGACGCAGCGATCGGGTGGCGCGGCCCGGGCCTCGACCACGCCATCACCCTCTACACCGACGTGGGTGGCCCGATCGGCATGCCGATCCTCGCCGTGATCGCCACCGTCATCATGGTGTGGCGCTGGCGGGCGCGAACTCCGTTGGTGCTCATGGTGATCGCCGCGGTGGGTTCCTTGGCCATGACGGTCGCAGGCAAGCAGATCATCGGCCGGGCGCGGCCGCCGCAGTCGCTGGCCGTGCCGCCGTTCGAGACCTCACCGTCGTTCCCCAGCGGCCACACCCTCAACGCCACCGTCCTCACGGGGGTCGCCGTCTACCTCGTGCTGCGGCGGCTCGAGTCCGCGCGTGCGCGGACGCTGACCGTGACGGCGGGTGTGCTGTTCGTGGTGTCGATGGGGCTCAGCCGGGTGTTCCTGGGTCACCACTGGCTGACCGACGTGGTCGCCGGCTGGGCGTTGGGCCTGGCCTGGGTCGCGGTGGTCGTGACGGCGCACCGGCTCTACCTCACGGTCCGTCGTGCCACGCCCGACCGCGCCGCCGCGGTCGAAGGTGCCTCCGTCTCGAGCTAGGCGAGGTCGGCCACCCAGTGGTCGCCCTCCGGGCGGAAGCCGAGCCGGGCGTAGTACGGGTTGACCACCTCGTGCACCTTCTCTGACCGCGCTCGCGCAGCAGCCGGACGATGAACCACACGTTGATCCCGGCGATGACCACGCCAGTGTGACGCACCTACGCAGGCCCCGACCCCCACCGACCGCCACGGTCGGTGGGGGTCGGGGCCGGCAGCGCGGGGTCAGGCCTTCTGCTGTGCCTGCTGCGCCTCGACGTCGGCCTTGACGGCCACCATGTCAAGGCCCTTGACCTGGGTGATGACGTCCTCGAGCATCGGCGCGGGCAGGGCACCGGCCTGGGCGAAGACGAGGATCCCGTCCCGGAACGCCATGAGCATCGGGATCGAGGTGATGTTGGCGGCAGCGGCGAGAGCCTGCTCAGCCTCGGTGTCGACCTTGCCGAACACGATGTCGGGGTGCTGCTCGGAGGCGGCCTCGTAGACCGGCCCGAAACGCTTGCACGGGCCACACCACTCGGCCCAGAAGTCGACGAGGACGGTGCCCTCCTCGAGGATCGTCTTCTCGAAGTTCTGTGCGGTCAGGGTCGTGCTAGCCATGTGTCTGCTTCCAGTCCCAACGGACCACGACGGTCGTGGTCACGGTGTGCTCGCCCAGCTCGACGGAGGTGTCCGCCGCACGACTGGCCATCATGGCCATCCGCGGCTGGGGTCCACCCGGGACAACGTCCCAGAGCTCGCGGACCTTCCCCAGCTCGCGGCCGGCCAGGGCGGCATACTGCTCCGCCTTGGCTCGCGCGTCCGCGAAGGCGGCCTCGCGTGCCCGCGCCAGCAGGGGTTGCGGGTCGGCCACGTCGAGCCCGATGTGGTCGATCGTGAGGGCGTTGCCGGCCACGCCGGCGAACGCGTCGACGAGCGTGCCGACGAGGTCGGCGTCGCGGACCGTCACCGAGAGGTTCTGGTATGCCGTGTAGCCCACGACCGTGTCGCCCTCCAGGGCGTGCCGCGGGTGCACCCCGGTGTCGGTCGTGCGCAGGTCGGTGGCTGCCACGCCGTGGTCGCGAGCGGCCTGCGCCAGCCCGGCGGCCCGGCTCCCGGCGCCGGCCAGGGCCGACGAGACGTCGTCGGCCTCGACCCGCACACCGACCTGGAGGCGCACGACGTCGGGCACCGCGGAGGCACGTCCGGTGCCGCTGACCTCGAGGTGGCCGTCCATTGGCCCAGCCTAGGCCGGTCCGGCCCCGGGCGGCCCATGCTCGGCCGGCGCTGGGCGGTGCTGGTGTCAGGAAGTCGTGGTTGGCTGGTCGCTGCATCCTCGACGGAAGGCCTGGCACGACCCATGACGCAGGAGACGAGCACCGTCCGCACCGACCTCGACCTGGACGAGGTCCGCAGGTACTGGGACGACTTCGCCGCGGAGTACGACAGCTACCCCGACCACGGGCTCCTCGAGTCGGACATCCGGGCCGCCTGGAAGGACCTGCTGCGCACGTGGCTCCCGCCCCGCCCGTCACGGGTGGCCGACCTCGCCTGCGGCACGGGGTCGATGAGTGCCCTTGCGGCCGAGCTCGGACACCACGTCGACGGAGTCGACCTGTCCAGCGAGATGGTCGCCATGGCCCGCGCCAAGACCGCCCCGTTCGGCGGTGCCGTCGACATCGTCCAGGGGGACGCGGGAGCGCCGCCCCTGGCCGCCGGCACGTTCGACGTCGTGCTGGCGCGGCACATCCTCTGGACCCTCCCGGACCCGATCGCGGCGCTGGGGTCCTGGGTGGAGCTGCTGCGGCCCGGGGGTCGGCTCGTCCTGGTCGAGGGTCGGTGGGGACTCGAGCCGGCCGATGGGGCCGGGGGTTCGTGGGGCTCGGGGGTCCCGTCCGAGCAGCTCGCCAAGGCCGTGGCCGACCTCGTGGGCAGCACGCCGTCCGTGGTCCAGCTGTCCGACTCCACCTACTGGGGCAAGGAGATCGACCAGGAGCGCTACCTCCTGACGGTCCAGCTGCCGAGCTCGTCATGAGGAGCCACCGTGGCTGAGCTGGGTGGCGAGGCGACCACTGGCGCGGCATCGGCGTCCTCGGGGTCGTCGGCGACCGCGAGCCGCGCTGTGCAGCTCGTGGGGTGGGTCTTCGTCGTCCTCGCCGCGCTGATGGTGCCGTGGACGGTCTACCTCGCCCTCCAGCTGCCCACCTCGCACCCGTCCGCGCACTACGACCTGGCGTGGGGCGGCTTCGACGTGGGGATGATGCTCGCGCTCGGCGCGACCTCCTGGGCGGCGTTGCGGGTGCACCCGAGCCTGCCGTCGTTGGCGGCGGTGACGGGCACCCTGCTCGTGGTGGACGCGTGGTTCGACGTCGTGACCTCGCCGGACGGCGACGAGCTGTGGGTTGCCCTGGCCATGGCCCTGCTGGTGGAGCTGCCGCTCGCGGGGCTGTGCCTCTGGCTCTCCGTGACCGGTCACCAGCTCGTGGTCCGGCGCCTCCACCGCCGGTGGCGCAGGCGCAGCCGCAGGAGTGCCGGTTTGCGCCCCGGCCACTGAGCCGCCACCCTCCTCGGGTGAGTGATTCGAGCAGCAGCACCGCGACCGACGCCGCCACGCCGGAGTCCGAGGGACCCCCGGCCAGCCTGCAGGCCGGGCTCAAGCCACGGCACGTCACCATGATCTCCATCGCCGGAGTCATCGGGGCGGGCCTGTTCGTCGGCTCCGCCAAGGCGATCGCCACCGCCGGGCCGGCCGTCCTCATCGCCTACGCCATGGCCGGCACCCTCGTGGTCCTGGTCATGCGCATGCTCGGCGAGATGGCCACCGCCCAGCCCGACACCGGTTCGTTCTCCACGTATGCCGATCGTGCCCTCGGCCCGTGGGCCGGCTTCTCCATCGGCTGGCTCTACTGGTGGTTCTGGGTCATCGTCATCCCGGTCGAGGCGACCGCCGGCGCGCTGATCCTCGGTGACTGGTTCCCCGGGGTGCCGCAGTGGGCGTTCGCCCTGCTCATCACCGGTCTGCTCGTCGTCACCAACCTGTTCAGCGTCGGCAACTACGGCGAGTTCGAGTTCTGGTTCGCGCTGGTCAAGGTCATCGCGATCGTCGCCTTCATCGTGGCCGGCGCGCTCGCGATCTTCGGCCTGCTGCCCGGCTCGAAGACCTCGGGTGTCAGCAACCTGTGGCAGGCGGGCGGGTTCATGCCCAACGGCTTCGGGGCCGTGCTCTCGGCGATGCTCGTCACGATGTTCACCTTCATGGGCACCGAGATCGTCACCATCGCAGCCGCCGAGTCGCCCAACCCCGAGGCCGGCATCCGCAAGGCCGTCAACTCGGTGATCTGGCGTATCAGCCTCTTCTACCTCGGCTCGATCTTCGTCGTCGTGGCGCTGGTGCCCTGGAACGACCGTTCCATGGTCGACGGGAACTCCGGCTCCTACCAGGCCGCCCTCGAGCGGATGGGCCTCGGCGGCCTCACGACCGTCCTCGAGTTCGTCATCCTCACGGCCGTCGCGAGCTGCCTCAACTCCGCCCTCTACACGGCGTCGCGCATGGCCTTCTCGCTGTCCACGCGCGGTGACGCCCCCGCGGGCTGGTCCCGCACCACCAGCCGGGGGGTCCCGGCCAACGCGATCATCGCCAGCTCGGTCGTCGGCTTCCTCGGGGTCATCGGCAACTACCTGCTGCCGGAGAAGATCTTCGGCTACCTGCTGGCCAGCTCGGGTGCCATCGCGCTGTTCGTCTACCTCGTCATCGCGCTGTCGCAGCTGAAGATGCGACGCCAGCTCGACGACCAGGGCACCAAGCCTGCCGTGCGCATGTGGCTCTACCCGGGCCTGACCTACGCCACGATCATCTTCATCGTCGGGGTCCTCGTGCTCATGCTGGTCCAGGAGGGGCACCGTCTCGAGCTCGGCCTGAGCCTGGCTCTCGCCGCGGTGATCCTCGCGATCGGTGTCTCCCGACGGGGCATCGGCGGCCACCGGTCCGCCGAGCAGGGGGCGGGCAGCGCACGCCGCTAGCGGCGTCACCCGCACCCCCTCGGGGACCGGTCGGCGAGACCCGCCGTGCCCCAGTTCGGCCTACCCCGCGGTAATCGGGACAATGCACGTCATGACCGCCGTTCCCTCCGTGTCCAACTCCATCACCGTCCGACTGACGCTCCCGGCCCGCGCCACCGCGGTCTCCGAGCTCACCGGGGTCATCGAGAGGTGCGGAGGGCTGGTCACCGGGCTCGACGTCACCGCATCGGGCTCCGACCGCATCCGGGTCGATGTCACGGCTGCTGCGCGTGACACCACGCACGCCGACGAGATCGTCGAGCAGATGCGCGCAGTCCACGGTGTCGAGATCGGCAAGGTCTCCGACCGCACCTTCCTCGTCCACCTCGGCGGCAAGCTCAAGATCGAGTCCAAGGTCCCGATCCGCAACCGCGACGACCTCTCGCTGATCTACACGCCCGGGGTCGCCCGCGTCTGCATGGCGATCGCCGAGAACCCCGCCGATGCCCGTCGCCTGACCATCAAGCGCAACACCGTCGCCGTGGTCACCGACGGCTCGGCCGTCCTGGGCCTGGGCAACATCGGCCCGCTCGGGGCGCTCCCGGTGATGGAGGGCAAGGCCGCCCTGTTCAAGCGGTTCGCCGACATCGACGCCTTCCCGATCTGCCTCGACACCCAGGACACCGAGGAGATCATCACCGCGGTGAAGGCGATCAGCCCGGTGTTCGCCGGCATCAACCTCGAGGACATCTCCGCCCCGCGCTGCTTCGAGATCGAGGCCCGGCTGCGCGAGGAGCTGGACATCCCCGTGTTCCACGACGACCAGCACGGCACCGCGATCGTCACCCTCGCGGCCCTGCGCAACGCGCTCCGCGTGGTCGGCAAGGAGCTCAGCGCCTCCAAGGTCGTGCTCAGCGGCGCCGGCGCTGCCGGCACCGCGATCCTCAAGCTGCTGCTCAAGGCCGGTGCGCAGGACGTCGTCGTCGCCGACCAGTACGGCGTGGTCCACAGCGCGCGCGAGGACCTCGCCGCGGACGGGCAGGAGAACCTGCGCTGGGTGGCCGAGCACACCAACACCCGCGGGCTGTCCGGGACCCTCAAGGAGGCCGTCGCCGGCGCCGACGTCTTCATCGGTGTCTCCGCCCCCGGCATCCTCGACGGCGACGACATCGCCACGATGAACGACAAGGCGATCGTCTTCGCGATGGCCAACCCCGAGCCCGAGGTCGACCCCGTCGCAGCCGCCCAGCACGCCGCGGTCGTGGCGACCGGTCGTTCGGACTTCGCCAACCAGATCAACAACGTCCTGGTCTTCCCCGGTGTCTTTCGCGGCCTGCTCGACGCGGCGTCCACCTCGATCGACCTCGACGTGATGCTCGCGGCGGCGAAGGCGCTGTCGGAGGTCGTGCACCCCGACGAGCTCAACGCGGCCTACATCATCCCCAGCGTCTTCCACCCTGACGTGTCCAAGGTGGTCGCGGCCGCCGTCAAGGCCGCGGTGCTCGGGCAGGGCCCCGAGGCGCAGGAGCGTGCGGCGGTCGCCGCGGCGGCCTCACCCTCGGGCGACGAGGCCGAACTCATCGGCTAGCAGCTCCAGGCTGCGCAGCTTCGCCTCGACGTCGGGCGTCGGCGCCACGAGCGTGATCTCGTCGGCGCCCGCCTCGTCGGCCAGGGCCGTGAGGCCCTTGGCCACGTCGGGCGCAGAGCCGGCGAAGACGCGTCCCTCGAGGCTGGGAGCGATGCGCGCGAAGTCGTCGGAGAGCCGGAACTCGCGGATCTCGGCAGCGCTGGGTCGGGTGGTGTCACCGCTGCGGATGCGCCGCATCTGCAGGGCCCAGCCCGCACGGAAGTCGGCCGCGACGTCCTCGTCCTCGGTCGCCAGCGCCAGCACCGAGATGATGACGCGCGGTGTGTCGCCGACCAGCCCGGGGCGGAAGTTGCGGCGGTATGCCTGCAGGGCGTCCACCGCGAGCTCGGGCGCCATGTGGTGGGCGAAGACCGTGGTCATGCCGTTGGCGGCCGCGAACGACGACCCCCACCCGCTCGAACCGAGCATCAACAGCTCCGGTGAGGTGTCCACGACCGGGGTGGCGAGCACCGCCTTGAACGGGTGGTCGTCGGGCCAGGTGTCCGACAGGAACGCGAGCAGCTCGCCCGCCTGCTGCGGGAAGTCGTCTGCCGACAGGGCTTCACGCGAGCGACGCAGCGCGTACGCGGTGAGCTGGTCGGTGCCGGGCGCGCGCCCGAGGCCGAGGTCGATGCGTCCGGGGTGCAACATCTCCAACGTCTTGAACCACTCGGCCACCTTGAGCGGGGAGTGGTTGGGCAGCATGATCCCGGCCGCGCCGACGCGGATGCCGGACGTCTGGCCGGCCAGGTGCGCGATGAGGATCTCGGGGGAGCTGCTCGCCAGGCCGGCGAAGCTGTGGTGCTCGCTGATCCAGTACCGGGCGTAGCCGAGCCGGTCCGCGGCCTGCGCCACCCGCGTGCTGCGTGCGATGGCATCCTGCGCGCTCTGCCCCGCGGGGACGTCGACGAAGTCCAGCAAGGACAACGGCCGGGTGTGCGGCGTGGCCGGGTCCGGTGCCGTCCGCCTGCTCGAAGGGTCGGTCGTCGGGTCGCTCGTCTGCAGGGTGTTCGGTTCGGTGGTTGGTTCGCTCGTCGCAGTCACGTGGTGGCCAACACCGGCGGACGGTGACCGATTCCGCGGAGGGCGACCACGCCGCATACGCTCAGCGGGTGAGCCAGCGCACCGACCAGACGCACGCCCCCGCCGGGGCGCGCTCGCGGTGGTCGAGGGTGCGGGTGCTCGCCGTGGCGGTCCTGGTGGTGCACTTCGCCGCGCTGTACTGGCCGCGGATCGACATCCAGGGGCCGGTGACCTGGACCGACAAGGTGGTGCACGTCCTGCTCTTCGGCGTGCCGGCGCTGCTCGTGCTGCGCGCCTGGCCCCGGGCCTGGCCGGCCGTCGCCCTGCTGGCCGTGCACGCCCCGTTGAGCGAGCTGGCCCAGCACGCCTGGCTGCCGCACAGGTCCGGCGACGTGTGGGACGCCGTGGCAGACCTCGGGGGAGTCGTGGTCGGCGTCACGCTGGCCGTGGTCTGGCGGCGTCGCTGACGCTGGTAGTCTTACGGGGCTCAGTTCGGCAGGCGCCTGGCAGCGCCACCGGAGGCACAGTGGCCTCACCACGTTTTCCCGACTCCGACTGAGTCCCACCGGATGACAACTGTTGATCCGGTCCATCGGGCGCTGATGCGCCTGAGGCTCGTCTTCATCGTCGCCCTCGCCAGGTGGCTCGAGACGTGTCTACCTCGAGCACCTGAAGTGAGTTGAACATCTGTGCCCAAGAACGACCGATCCGGCGCGCCCAAAAAGGCCCGTTGGACCCCTGACCAGAAGGCTGCCGCGAAGAAGGGGCCCAAGAAGGCCCACCGCGGACAGTCCGCTGCCGGCGGATCCGCCACCTCCCGTCCGGCCCGCGACGCCGACCGCCTGGCGCGTCGCGAGTTCAGCCGTGACGACAGCCGCGGCGACCGCCGCCCCACCACCGACCGCGGCCCCCGCCGTGAGTTCTCCCGTGACGAGCGCCCCGCGCGTTCGGTCAACCGTGACGACCGGCCCCAGCGCCGCGACTCCCGTGACGAGCGCCCCGCGCGTTCGTTCAACCGTGACGACCGGCCCCAGCGCCGCGAGTTCAACCGTGACGACCGCCCGGTCCGTCGCTTCGACCGTGACGACAACCGTGGCCCGCGCCGCGAGTTCTCCCGCGATGAGCGCACCCAGCGCAGCACCTACTCCCGTGAGGACCGCCCCGTGACCCGCTTTTCCAATGATGACAACCGTGGCCCGCGTCGTGACGCCGGCCGTGACGACCGCCCGCAGCGTTCGTTCAACCGCGACGACCGTCCGGCCCGCACGTTCAACCGCGACGACCGCCCGGCCCGTTCCACCGATGACCGTCCGGCCCGCACGTTCAACCGCGACGACCGCCCCGCGCGCTCGTACGACCGTGACGACAACCGTGGCCCGCGTCGTGACGCTGGCCGTGACGACCGTCCGGCCCGCACGTTCAACCGCGACGACCGCCCCGCGCGCTCGTACGACCGTGACGACAACCGTGGCCCGCGCCGTGAGTTCACCAGCGACCGCCCGCAGCGTTCGTTCGACCGCAGCGACCGCCCGCAGCGCTCGTTCGACCGCAACGACCGTCCTCGCTTCGAGGACCAGGTCGACCCCGAGGCCGAGCGCATGGAGGCTGACACCTGGGTGAAGGCCACCCGCAAGAGCGTCGACGGCCCCGTGGACGTGGCAGAGGACAACGGCTTCGCCGCCCTCGGCCTCTCGCCCCGACTCGTCGAGCGCCTGGCCCGCGATGGCATCACCACGCCGTTCCCGATCCAGAACGCCACCATCCCGGACGCGATGGCCGGCAAGGACGTCCTTGGCCGTGGCCAGACCGGCTCCGGCAAGACGCTGGCCTTCGGCCTGCCCGCCCTGTCGCGCCTCGACAACGGCCAGAAGGCGTCCCCGCGCCGCCCCCGCGCCCTCGTCATGGTCCCGACCCGCGAGCTGGCCATGCAGGTCTCCGACGCGCTCGAGCCCCTCGTGCACGTTCTCGGGCTGCGCCACAAGCTCGTCGCCGGTGGCCTGTCCTACACGACCCAGATCAACGCCCTGAACCGTGGCGTCGACCTGCTCATCGCCACCCCGGGCCGCCTCAAGGACCTCGTCGAGCGCGAGGCCGTCATCCTCGACGCCATCGAGATCTGCGTCCTGGACGAGGCCGACCACATGGCCGACATGGGCTTCATGCCCGAGGTCACCGCGATCCTGGACCAGATGCCCGCGGGCGGTCAGCGCATGCTGTTCTCCGCGACCCTGGACAAGGGCGTCGACAAGCTCGTCGAGGGTTACCTCACCGACCCGGTGACACACTCGACCGACGACGCGAAGGCCTCAGTCACCACGATGGAGCACCACGTGCTCCTCATCGACCCGATGCACAAGAAGACGATCACCGCCGAGGTCGCCAACCGCTCCGGTCGCACCGTCGTCTTCGTGCGCACCAAGCTCGGTGCCGACCGCGTGGCCATGCAGCTGCGCGAGCAGGGTGTCTTCGCGGCCGCCCTGCACGGTGGGCTCAACCAGGGTGCGCGCAACCGCGTCCTCGGTGCCTTCCGTGACGGCAGCCTCCCGGTGCTCGTCGCCACCGACGTCGCCGCCCGCGGCATCCACGTCGACGACGTCTCCGTCGTCCTGCAGGTCGACCCGCCGGCCGACCACAAGGACTATCTGCACCGCTCGGGCCGCACCGCCCGCGCCGGTGACAAGGGGACCGTCGTGACCCTGGCCCTCCCGCACCAGCGCCGCACCATGGAGCGCATGGCCCGCGAGGCCGGCATCGACGCGGTCCCGACCAAGGCCGTCCCCGGCGACGAGCGCCTCGCGGCGACCGGCGCCGTCACCCCCAGCGGCATCCCGGTCCCCGAGGACCAGGTCCGTCGCGTCCTCGAGGGTGAGAAGCGCGGTGGCCGCCGTCCCGGTGGACACGGTGGCCCGCGTGGCGGTGGCCCCCGCGGTGGCGGCCCCCGTGGCCCGCGTCAGGGTGGCGGCAACCGCTCCTACGGCAGCGACCGCTCCGGCGGCCCGCGTAGCGAACGCAGCAGCTACTCGCGCTGAGCCAGCCCGCGTGACCGAGCTGCGCCGAACCCTTCGTTGAGGGCGGGCGTGACTCACCCGTTCAGCCCAGAGCCCCGGTCCCCGTGACCGGGGCTCTGGCGTGGGTGGGCATGATGGGGGTGTGGACGGTGACCTGTCGGGCAACCTGCTCGTGGCGACACCCCAGATCGAGGACGGGGTGTTCTGCCGCAGCGTCGTGCTGCTCCTGCACCACGACGCCGAGGGTGCCCAGGGTGTGGTCCTCAACCGGCCGATGGAGGCGCGCATCGACGCCGTCCTGCCCGACTGGCAGGCGCACGCCACGGCCCCGGCCGTGCTCTTCGAGGGTGGTCCCGTCGGCCGGGACAGCGCCCTGGGCCTGGTCACCGCGCCCGGCGACGTCGAGCCCATGGGGGTCAAGCGCCTCTTCCGTGGCCTGGGCCTGGTCGACCTCGACACACCTCCTGCCATCGTCGTCCCGGAGGTCGCCGGCCTGCGGATCTTCGCCGGGTATGCCGGGTGGTCACCGGGGCAGCTCGAGGACGAGGTCCGGGCGGGGAGCTGGTACGTCGTGGAGGCCGAGGGGCGCGACGCCTTCGACGCCGACCCCGAGCAGCTCTGGACCCGCGTCCTGAGGCGTCAGCGCGACCACCTCGCGTTCGTCGCGACGTTCCCAGCCGACCCCGAGATGAACTGACCGCTCGGGGCGAACCCTGCTGCGCGGCATACACTCGGGCGCATGAGCGAGCCCCAGATCCCCCTGGACGACCCGCTGGCCCCCGCGGCGCAGCCCTCCACCTCGACCGCCGTGCTGGAGCGCGAGCAGGTCGAGGAGCAGCTGCAGGAGCCCGGCGACCACGAGCGCTTCTCGCACTACGTGCGCAAGGAGAAGATCCTCGAGAGCGCGCTCTCTGGTGACCCCGTCGTCGCCCTGTGCGGCAAGGTGTGGGTGCCCGGACGCGACCCGAAGAAGTTCCCGGTGTGCCCCACCTGCAAGGAGATCTACGACGGCCTCCGGGCGCCGCAGGACGGCGGGGAGTAGACGCAGGTTCCCTGACCTGCCCTTTCGGGGTGGATTCTTGACCGGGAGCTACCTCCTGTTGAGGTGGGCTTGCCGGTGGGGCACCTAGCGTCGGTGCGTCGGCCCCGGTCACCGCAGGCCGGGCGCCCTGCGAAAGGACGCTCATGACGCTTCGCCCACGCACCGCCCTCACCGCCCTCGTCCTCGGCATCACCGCCGTCGGACTCGGCCACGGCACCGCCGTCGCCCAGCCGATGGCCGGGGAGGACTCGGTCGCCGCCACGTGCGAGACGCACACCGACGCCGTGAACTCCGCCCGCTCGGCCAAGGGGGGCAACCGGGCCGACCCGCACGAGTTCAGCCAGGCACAGGTGGACCGCGCCGAGGCGCAGTTCTACAAGGACCTGGCGGCGAAGGGCTACACCACGACCCCCAGCGGCAAGCTGGCGAAGTCCGGTGACAGCAAGCGCCCGACGGCGACCGCCTTCGCCGCGACCACGGTCGACGTCTACTGGCACGTCATCACCAACGGGACGAGCGGCAAGCTCACGACGTCGCAGATCAACAGCCAGCTCACGGTGCTCAACAACGCGTATGCGTCCTCGGGCTTCTCGTTCCGCCTCGCCGGCAGCGACACGACGACGAACGCGGACTGGTACAGCATCGCCTTCCCCGCGAGCGGCGCCGAGCCCAGTGACGCCAAGGCCATGAAGACCGCCCTGCACAAGGGCACCAAGGCCGCACTGAACCTGTACTCGACGACCTTCTCCGACGGCACGCTGGGCTACGCCCAGTTCCCGTCCACCAACAACACCACCCTCGACGGGGTCGTGCTCGACTACCGCAGCATCCCCGGCGGCAGCCTGTCCCCGTACAACCTGGGCGACACGGCGACCCACGAGGTCGGCCACTGGGTCGGGCTCTACCACACGTTCCAGGGCGGCTGCTCGGGCAGCGGCGACTCGGTGGGCGACACCCCTGCCGAGGCCTCGCCTGCGTTCGGGTGCCCGACCGGCCGTGACACCTGCACCGCCACCGGTCTGGACCCCATCAAGAACTTCATGGACTACACCGACGACTCGTGCATGAACACCTTCACCGCAGGCCAGACCACCCGCATGCAGAACCAGTGGCTCACCTACCGCAACTGACCTCCGCCACGGCAGCTGACCGACGCCGCCACCCTGCGGGTGCTGACGTCTAGCACATCCCGAGGCCCCGCCAGCGATGGCGGGGCCTCGGCATGTCGTTTCCCGGCACCGGCTAACGTGGCCGCCCTATGAGTACCGCCGCCGCTTCGCACCTTTCACCAGCATTCCCGGAGCGGGCGGCGTGGGGCACGGCGTCCAAGCTCCGCGCCTGGCAGCAGGCCGCGCTCAGCTCCTACCTCGAAGCCGACCCGCGCGACTTCCTCGCCGTGGCCACCCCCGGTGCCGGCAAGACGACCTACGCGCTGCGCCTGGCCACGGAGCTGCTGGGCCGCGGCACCATCTCCGCGGTGACGATCGTGGCCCCGACCGAGCACCTCAAGACCCAGTGGGCCGAGGCTGCCGCCCGAGTCGGCATCCACATCGACCCGAAGTTCTCCAACTCCTCGGCCCGGCACTCCAGCGAGTACCACGGCGTCGCGCTCACGTACGCGCAGGTCGCCAGTCGACCCCAGCTGCACCGCACCCGCACCGAGACGGCCCCCACCCTGGTGATCCTCGACGAGATCCACCACGGCGGCGACAACCTGTCGTGGGGCGACGCCATCCGCGAGGCCTTCGAGCCCGCCGCCCGGCGCCTGGCCCTCACCGGCACCCCGTTCCGCTCCGACACCTCGCCGATCCCGTTCGTCACCTACGCCGAGGACCGCGACGGCATCCGCCGCTCCTCCGCCGACTACACCTACGGGTATGCCGAGGCGCTGCGGGACGGGGTCGTTCGGCCTGTCCTCTTCCTCGCCTACGGCGGGGCGATGCGCTGGCGCACCAAGGCCGGCGACGAGATCGCCGCCCGGCTGGGGGAGATGCTCACCAAGGACTCGATGGCCCAGGCCTGGCGCACGGCGCTGGACCCCAAGGGAGAGTGGATCCCGTCGGTCCTCGCGGCTGCGGACAAGCGGCTGACCGAGGTCCGCCGCGGGGTCCCGGATGCCGGTGGGCTCGTCATCGCCTCCAACCAGACCGCGGCCCGTGCCTACGCCAAGATCCTCGAGTCGATCACGGGGGAGAAGGTCACCACCGTCCTGTCCGACGACGCCGGGTCCTCCGAGCGCATCGAGGAGTATGCCGCGAGCGAGTCGCGCTGGATGGTCGCCGTGCGCATGGTGTCCGAGGGGGTCGACGTGCCCCGGCTCTGCGTGGGGGTCTACGCCACCTCGACGTCCACCCCGTTGTTCTTCGCCCAGGCCGTGGGCCGGTTCGTCCGGGCCCGCCGCCGCGGTGAGACGGCGTCGGTGTTCCTGCCGTCCGTGCCGGTGATCCTCGAGCACGCGGCCCGGCTCGAGGACGAGCGGGACCACGCCCTCGACCGCGTCACCAAGGACGACAACAGCGCCTCGGCGATGTGGGCCGAGGAGGACGCGCTCCTCGAGGCGGCCAACCGGACCTCGCGCACCCCGGACATGGACCAGATGACCTTCGAGGCGCTGGAGTCCGACGCGGAGTTCGACCACGTGCTCTTCGACGCCAAGCAGTTCGGCCTCAACGCGGTCGTCGGGTCCGAGGAGGAGCAGGAGTACCTCGGCCTGCCCGGCCTGCTCGAGCCCGACCAGATGTCGTTGCTTCTGCACGAGCGGCAGACGGCGCAGCACGGCCGTCGCCCCAAGGCCGCGGACGCGCAGACGGCCGTGTCGGCCCACCGTGCCCTCGCGGCCCAGCGCAAGGAGCTCAACAAGCTCGTCGCCGCCTACGCCCGCAAGAACAACGCCCCCCACGGTGTGGTCCACAACGACCTGCGCCGCGCGTGCGGCGGACCGTCGCTGGACGAGGCGACCTCCGACCAGGTCAGCGCCCGCATCGACAAGATCCGCGCCTGGTTCGTCGGCCGCCGCTGACGCGACGACACGTGCCCGACGTCCCGGCCCGGGGCTCAGCCGCCTGACTGCACCAGCGGCAGGGTCCGCAGCGGGATGCGGGTGGCCAGCGAGATGGTCGTGTTGGCCCGCACCACGTGCCGGTCGTCGACCACGGCGTCGATCACGCGCTGCAGGTCGGCGTTGTCCCGCGCGACGATGTGGATGAAGACGTCACCGGAGCCGGTGATCGTGTGCGCCTCGAGGACCTCGGGGATCCGCTCGAGGTGCTGGACCACGGGGGAGTGGCCACGGCCCTGGCGGATCTCCAGCGTGCAGAACGCCGACACCGGGTAGCCCATGGAGGCCGGGTCGAGCTGGGGCGCCCAGGACCGGATGACCCCGCGGGAGACCAGCCGGTCGAGCCTGGCCTGCACCGTCCCGCGCGCGACGCCCAGCTCCCGGGAGGCCCCCAGGACCCCCATCTGCGGGTGGTCGGAGAAGAGCGTGAGCAGGCGGCGGTCCAGGTCGTCGAGCAGCATGGGCACATTGTCCACCATCGACCCGGCATGGGCAGGCACTGTGTGCACACTGTGCAACGCGGCGGCATACGGTTGCACACAGTGGGGCGAGCCGCCACGCTGCAGCCATGACGGACACCACCCTTGACCTGACCCCGCAGGAGCGCGAGGCGAACCTCGACATCGAGCAGCTGAAGCAGCTCGTCGGGCTCGTGGAGTACGACGAGACGAAGGACCCGTTCCCGGTGACCGGGTGGGATTCCATCGTCTTCGTCGTCGGCAACGCGACCCAGACCGCGCATTACTACATCTCCGCGTGGGGCATGGAGCTCGTGGCCTACGCAGGTCCCGAGAACGGCCAGCGCGACCACAAGTCGTTCGTGCTGAAGTCCGGCTCGATCCGCTTCGTCATCAACGGTGCGGTCACCCCCGACAGCCCGCTGATCGCCCACCACGCCAAGCACGGCGACGGTGTCGTCGACATCGCCCTCGAGGTCCCGGACGTCGACAAGTGCGTCGCCCAGGCGAAGGCCGCCGGCGCCCGCGTGGTGCGCGAGGCCGAGGACATCAGCGACGAGCACGGCACCGTGCGGATCGCCTCGATCGCCACCTACGGCGAGACGGTCCACAGCCTCGTCGACCGGTCCCGCTACACCGGCCCCTACCTGCCGGGCTACGTCGCGAAGACCTCCACCTTCGAGAAGCGCGACGGTGCGCCGAAGCGGCTCTTCCAGGCCCTCGACCACATCGTCGGCAACGTCGAGCTCGGCAAGATGGAGGAGTGGGTGACCTTCTACAACAAGGTCATGGGCTTCGTGAACATGGCCGAGTTCATCGGCGACGACATCGCCACCGACTACTCCGCGCTCATGTCCAAGGTCGTCGCCAACGGCAACCACCGCGTGAAGTTCCCGCTCAACGAGCCGGCCATCGCGAAGAAGAAGAGCCAGATCGACGAGTACCTCGAGTTCTACGACGGCCCCGGCGCCCAGCACCTGGCCCTCGCGACGAACGACATCCTGCGCACCGTCGACGAGCTGCGCAAGGAGGGTGTGGAGTTCCTCGACACCCCCGACTCCTACTACGAGGACGAGGAGCTTCGCGCCCGCATCGGCAACGTCCGCGTGCCGATCGAGGAGCTGCAGAGCCGCAAGATCCTCGTCGACCGGGACGAGGACGGCTACCTCCTGCAGATCTTCACCAAGCCCCTCGGCGACCGCCCCACGGTGTTCTTCGAGATCATCGAGCGCCACGGCTCGCTCGGCTTCGGCAAGGGCAACTTCAAGGCCCTGTTCGAGGCCATCGAGCGCGAGCAGGACGCCCGCGGCAACCTCTGAGCCACAAGGGTCACGAGACCAGGAGAGGGTACGGCGCGTGGTCACCACGCGCCGTACCCTCTCCTCGTCGGGACGACTCCTCTCGTCCAGGCACCACGACCCCGGGGGAACCATGAGCACGGAGAAGACCGACCCGCAGCGCAAGGTGCCCCGCTCACGGGGTGACGAGCTCGCCCGGCTGCTCGGTGGGCTGAGCCCCCTGGACCGTCGCATGCTCGTGGCGGTCCTCGCGACGCCCGTCGTGGCAGTGGGGACGATCTGGCTGGCCACCGAGCTCGACCGTCCCGCGCTCTACTTCGGCCTTCCGTTCACGGTCGCCGGGTTCGTGCTAGGCGTGCGGGCGATCTGGAGGTACTCGCGCGAAGCAGGTGACCGGGACCTCGTGTCCGGTCGCGGTCGGCGGGCGCTGATGGTGGCCGCGGTGCTCACCCTCGTGGGTATCTGCCTGCCCCTCGGCCTCGTGGCCTCAGGCTGATCGGGCTGGCCGCGGTCCCCCGGACTCCGCCTCTCGGGGCGGAGCCCGGGGGAGGCGTCAGACGCGCTGGGCCAGGCGGGCGTTGCGCCGGCCGTACACGAGGTAGATGGCGAGGCCGACGACCATCCAGATGAGGAACCGCAGCCAGGTCTCCAGCGACAGGTTGGTCATCAGGTAGAGGCAGGCGAGCGCAGACAGCACCGGGATGAGCGGGTTGAACGGCACCCGGAACGGCCGTTTCATGTCGGGGCGGGTGCGGCGCAGGATCGGCACCGCGATGGACACGACGACGAAGGCGAACAGCGTGCCGATGCTCACGAGGTCGGCCAGGTCCTTGAGCGGGATCAGGGCGGCGAGCAGCGCCACCATGACGATGGTGCCCATCGTGATCCGGTACGGCGTACCCCACTTCGGGTGCACCTTCGCCACCGCGGGCGGCAGCAGCCGGTCGCGGCCCATCGAGAAGCCGATGCGCCCCATCGCGACGATGTCGACGAGGATCACGGACGTGAGGCCGGCGACAGCCGCGATGGAGATGAGCGTGGCGGCCCAGCCTGCCCCGACCGCCTCGAAGGCGCTGGCGATCGGCGCTCCCTCGTTGAGCTTGCTGTACGGGACCATCCCCGTGATGACGAGCGAGACGCCGATGTAGAGCACGGTGCAGATCCCCAGGGTGCCGAGCAGCCCGAAGGGGAGGTCGCGGGCGGGCCGCTTGGTCTCCTCGCCGAGGTTCGCGACGGCCTCGAAGCCGGTGTACGCGAAGAAGACGACCGCTGCCGCGGTGAGCACCCCGGCGAAGCCGAACGCCGTCGGAGCGATGCCGAACAGGGCCTGGCCCAGGGGCTGCTTGATGCCGGAGACGTTGTCAGCGACGGGGCGTGCCGGCGGGATGAACGGCGTGAGGTTGGCGCCCTTGACGAAGAACGCGCCGGCGACGATGACGAAGACGCAGATGGCGACCTTGACCGCCACCAGCGCGTTGGTGACGCGGGCGCTCTCGCGGATGCCGAGGATGGCCACGAGCCCGAGGACGAGGACGATGGCCACGGCCCCGACGTTCACCGGTGCCTTCTCGCCGAACAGCGAGGTGGGCAGGTTGAACAGCTGCTGCATGTAGCCGGACCAGCCGCGGGCCACGACCGCTGCACCGAGGGCGAACTCGAGGATGAGGTCCCAGCCGATGATCCAGGCGAAGACCTCGCCGATCGTCGCGTAGGCGTAGGTGTACGCGCTGCCGGCGGTGGGGACCGCTGCGGCCATCTCGGCGTAGCACAGTGCCGCCAGCAGGCTGACCAGCCCGGCGATCGCGAAGGAGATGACGACCCCGGGGCCGGCGTGGTTCTTGGCCTCGATGCCGGTGAGGGTGAAGATGCCGGTGCCGATGACGATCCCGATGCCGAACCCCATGAGGTCGCCGGCACCGAGCCGCCGCTTGAGCCCGCTGGCGCTGCTGTCGCCCTCGGTGCCGGGATCACCCGCCTGGGCCAGGACGTCCTCGACGGGTTTGGTGCGAAGGATCGAGTCACTCATGGGCATTCACCCTAGGTCGGCCACCGCCGCGCCGCGCGCCAGCAGGGACAGCCGTGCGTGAGAGGCTGACCCCATGCAGACCCCCACGCGCGCCGGCTGGTTCGACGACCCCGAGAACGACCAGCAGCTGAGGTACTTCGACGGCGTCGTCTGGACCAAGCACACCACTCCTCGCTCGACCCGTCCGGCCTCGGCCGTGCCCGCGCAGCCGGGCCAGCAGCAGTACCCCGGCCAGGGACATCCGCCGCAGTACCCCGGCCAGACCCAGAGTGGCTCCGGCGAGCAGCCCGGGGGCGGGCAGGGGCAGGGCGGACAGCAGGCGCAGGGCGGTTCCCAGGGGCAAGGCGGCCAGCCCGGCGGGCAGTCGCCCGCGGGGTGGCAGGCCCCCAACCCACAGTTCCCCGGTACGCCACAGTCCGGGCAGTGGAACACGCCGACCCAGGGTCAGTACGGCACCCCCCAGTACCCCGGCCAGCAGGGCCAGTACCCGGGTCAGCAGGGCCCGTACCCGGGTCAGCAGGCACCGTGGAACGCTCCCGGCTACGGCGCGTTCTCCGTGGGTCCCACGACGCCGGACGGTCAGCCCCTGGCGTCCTACGGTCGGCGGGCCGGCGCCTTCCTCATCGACTGGGTGATCCAGTCGATGGTGGCGGCCGCGCTCGGCTACGTCTTCCTGTCGCGGGCCTTCAGCAACTACTTCGCGGAGGTCGACCGGTTCACCCGTGAGGCCCAGAACGGGCAGCAGCCCGACCTCACCGCGCTGTCCAACAGCATCGACATCGGGTCGCTCGTGGCCTACAGCCTCGTGGCGATCCTCGTCTTTGCCCTCTACCAGGTGCTCTTCCTCAGCCGGCTCGGGGCGACACCCGGCAAGCTGCTCCTCGGGATCAGCGTGCGCCAGCGCTCGCAGCCCGGACCGCTCCCGATGCCGGTCGTGCTGCGCCGCGTGGGTTTTGCCGCGGTGCTCTTCGTCCTTCAGCCGGTGCCGGTGCTGGGCTTCATCGCCCTCATCGTGCGGGTGCTGGACCTCGCCTGGCCGGCGTGGGACGACAAGCGCCAGGCCCTGCACGACCGCGTCGCCGGCACGAACGTCGTCAAGGGCAAGCAGCAGCGCCCCTGACGTCAGCGGGCGGAGCCTGTCAGCGGGCGGAGACCACGGTGCCGCGCACCTCGCCGAGCCCGACGCGGCCACCACCCGGTCCGGGTGCCCATCCGCGGATGACGACGGTGTCACCGTCCTCCAGGAAGGACCGGGTGCTGCCGTCGCCCAGCTCGATGGGCTCCGTGCCGTTCCAGGACAGCTCCAGGAAGCTGCCCCGGGTGCCCGGCTCCGTGCCCGAGATCGTGCCGGATCCGAAGAGGTCTCCCGGGCGGACGGACGCACCGTTGACGGTGAGGTGGGCGAGCATCTGGGCCGGCGACCAGTACAGGTCGCGGTATTCCGGCCGCGCCACGACGGTGCCGTTGAGCTCCACCTCGTAGTGGATGTCCAGGCCGTAGGCCGCTCCCTCGCCCAGGAGGTAGGGCAGCGGACGGGGGTCCTGGGCCGGGATCGGTAGGCGCGCGGCCTCCAGGGCGGCGAGCGGCACGACCCACGCCGAGATGCTCGTGGCGAAGGACTTGCCGAGGAACGGCCCGAGCGGCACGTACTCCCATGCCTGGATGTCTCTGGCGCTCCAGTCGTTGAGCAGCACCACGCCGAAGAGGTGGTCGTCGGCGTCATCGACCGACACGCGCTCGCCGAGGGTGGTCGACCCGCCCACGACGAAGCCGAGCTCGGCCTCGATGTCGAGCCGGATGCTCGGGCCGAACGTCGGGGCCGCGTCGGCCGGCGCCTTGCGCTGCCCGGTGGGTCGGACCACGTCGGTCCCCGAGACGACGACCGTCCCGGCCCGACCGTGGTAGCCGATGGGCAGGTGCTTCCAGTTGGGTGTCAGCGGCTCGGAGTCGGGCCGGAAGATCCGCCCGACGTTCGTCGCGTGGTGCTCGCTGGCGTAGAAGTCGACGTAGTCCGCGACCTCGAACGGCAGGTGCATCCGCACGGCCTCCAGGGGCAGGAGGTGGGGCTCCACGCAGTCGCGGCGGCTCTCGTTGGTGAGCACCTCGACGAGCCAGGCGCGGGCGGAGTCCCACGCGGGGCGTCCCTGGGCCAGGAAGGGGTTGAGGGAGGGGGCGAGCCAGACCTCGCCCGACTCCATACCGGCCTGCTCGGCGCAGGCACCGGCATCGAGGACCTGGTCACCGAGACGGACCCCGACTCTGGGCTCGGTGCCCTCGGTGGAGAACACGCCGTAGGGAAGGGTCTGCAGGCCGAAGGGGTGGTCGGCGGGCAGGTCCAGCCACGGTGCGGCGTGGGTCGGGTCGGTCGGGTGCGTGGACATGGTCAGGCTCCTTCGATGAGGCGACGGGTCGTGAGCTCGCCGATCGGGTCGGTGACTTCGCAGCATCCGTATGCCGTGAAGGTCGTGCGCACTGCCTTCGCCTCGTCCGGGCCGATCAGACCCGTCCGCTGCACTAGGGAGTCGGTGTCGCGCTCACCGAGCACGGTGGTGAGAGCCTCGTGGCCCGCGCCGGTGACTGCGAGGTGCACGGCGAGGAGGACGTTGAGGAGGCCGTGCTGCTCCCCCTCGTCACGGGTCCCGCGCACGAGGTGGTGCAGGCCGCCGGTGAGCTTGAACGGCACCGCTCTCTCGACCGAGGCGAGCACGAACGCCGCGAGCTCCGCCTCATCGGGCCAGTGCCACGTCGGGGTCGCCCCGGTGCGGAACTTCGCCTGGGCGGCGCTCTCGCCGCGCAGGTCGTCGAGGGCGGTCAGCTGTGCCTCCCCGCGCGGGACCTCGAGGGTGAGGCGCAACCCGCCCAAGTGCGCGTTGCGCCACTGCCGCGACCACGCCATCTCGACGCCGACGACGGTGACCCCGCTCGCCGCCTCGAGGACGGTCACTGCCGTCTCGACCTCCGCGGTGGGCACGCCCGGCCGAGCCACCAGGGCGACGTCCAGGTCCGGGGTGAGCGAGGAGGCGCTGCGCCCCGCGACGTCCTCGAGCCCTGCTGCCGCGGAGACGGGCAGGAGGAGCGGGCCCACCATCGACGCGTAACCGGCGGCCCGGTGGAAGCGGTGCAACCGGACCGCCTCGTCGAGCGGGGCGTTGCCCGGGGGGAAGACCGCTGCGTCGTCGACGAGTCGCTCGAAGAGGGCGGGGTCGGCGACGCGCGGGGTGGCGGTCGGCGACGACGGTGTCATGGCGGCGAGGCTACTAGGGTGGCGAGCGGTGCAGGACCCGGCCCGAGGGCCCTCCCGCGCCGGTGACGAGACCAGCGACGAGACCACGACGAGGTGGACAGTGGCGCACTACCAGGCCATGGGAAGCATCCCTCCCAAGCGGCACACGCAGCACCGCAGGCCCGCCCGCGGCGGCCGCCCCGGCGAGCTGTACTACGAGGAGCTCATGGGGGAGGAGGGGTTCTCCTCGGACTCGTCCCTGCTCTACCACCGCAACATCCCCTCGGCCGTCGTCGGTGCGCGGGAGTGGCCGATCGCAGACCTCTCCACGACGCCCAACCACCCGCTCGTGCCCCGCCACCTCAAGCTGCACGACCTGTTCGAGCCCAAGGACGTCAAGAACACCGACGTCGTGACCGGGCGTCGCCTGGTGCTCGGCAACGGGGACGTGCGCATCTCGTATGCCGTCGCCGGTGCACCCAGCCCGTGGTACCGCAACGGGGTGGGTGACGAGTGCGTCTACATCGAGCGCGGCCGGGCCCGCGTCGAGACCGTCTTCGGCGCCTTCGACGTCGCCGAGGGCGACTACGTCATCATCCCGAGGGCCACCACGCACCGGTGGATCCCCAAGCGGTCCACCAAGGACCCGTTGCGGGCCTATGCCATCGAGGCGAACTCCCACATCGCACCGCCCAAGCGCTACCTGTCGAAGTACGGGCAGCTGCTCGAGCACGCGCCGTACTGCGAGCGGGACCTGCGGGTACCGGCCGGCCCGCTCCTGGCCGAGGACGTGGGGGACAAGGCTGCCGACGAGTCGGAGGTCTTCATCAAGCACCGCGGCAACGGACCCGGGGGCATCGTGGGGACGGTGCACACGCTGCCCTTCCACCCCCTGGACGTGGTCGGCTGGGACGGCTGCCTGTACCCGTACGTGTTCAACGTCCGCGACTACGAGCCGATCACGGGGCGCGTACACCAGCCGCCGCCGGTGCACCAGGTCTTCGAGGGCTGGAACTTCGTCATCTGCAACTTCGTGCCGCGCAAGGTGGACTACCACCCGTTGTCCATCCCGGTCCCGTACTACCACTCCAACGTCGACAGCGACGAGATCATGTTCTACGTCGACGGCGACTACGAGGCGCGCAAGGGCTCGGGGATCGGCAAGGGCTCGATCTCGGTGCACCCGGGGGGTCACGCGCACGGCCCTCAGCCGGGGGCGAGCGAGGGGTCCATCGGCGTCGAGTACTTCGACGAGCTGGCCGTCATGGTCGACACCTTCCGTCCGCTGGAGCTGGGGGAGGGCGGGCGCGCGGTGGACGACGGTCGCTATGCGTGGTCCTGGAACCGGCCTCGCACCCCTGAACGGCCCATCTGAGCACGACCGCAGCCCTAGGCGCGGCGAATGGCGTTGCGGGCCAACGGAATTCGCCGCAGGCAGGTGCTCCTGACGCAGGATCTGGCCCTCGAGAGGTGGGCTCCTGACCTCGATTTTGGACTCTCGCCGATCATGGTCTACAGTTGAGTCATCGCCGAACGCCAAGCGCGCTTCGATCCAAGGCTTCCTGCACAGGGAGAACGGATTTGACGCCCAAGTTGCGAGGCGGATAACCTAGAGAGGTTGCCCCAAAGACTTCTGCTGGAAACAGCGAGTTGATGGTGTGCGTCCGATCCTTGAGAACTCAACAGCGTGTCAAAAATCGATGCCAATTACCTCGTCTCTGGGGTGCCGGCTGCATGGACCGTTTGGTTTGTGGGTTGGTGTTCTGGAACGAAAATCCTTTGGTTGAACATTGAATGCTAGTAATTTTTGCTAGTTGTTCTTGCTCAGTCAGTTTGACAACCCTTCTAGGGTTTCGCTTTTCCTGCCGCGCTTGCGTGGTGGGTAGCAAACATCAATGGAGAGTTTGATCCTGGCTCAGGACGAACGCTGGCGGCGTGCTTAACACATGCAAGTCGAACGGTGACGAATGGGGCTTGCTCTGTTCTGATCAGTGGCGAACGGGTGAGTAACACGTGAGTAACCTGCCCCAGACTCTGGAATAACCTCGGGAAACCGTGGCTAATACCGGATACGAAACGGACCCGCATGGGTGCTGTTTGGAAAGTTTTTCGGTCTGGGATGGACTCGCGGCCTATCAGCTTGTTGGTGAGGTAATGGCTCACCAAGGCGACGACGGGTAGCCGGCCTGAGAGGGCGACCGGCCACACTGGGACTGAGACACGGCCCAGACTCCTACGGGAGGCAGCAGTGGGGAATATTGCACAATGGGCGAAAGCCTGATGCAGCGACGCCGCGTGAGGGATGACGGCCTTCGGGTTGTAAACCTCTTTCAGCAGGGAAGAAGCGAAAGTGACGGTACCTGCAGAAGAAGCACCGGCTAACTACGTGCCAGCAGCCGCGGTAATACGTAGGGTGCGAGCGTTGTCCGGAATTATTGGGCGTAAAGAGCTTGTAGGCGGTTTGTCGCGTCTGCCGTGAAAATTCGAGGCTCAACCTCGAACTTGCGGTGGGTACGGGCAGACTAGAGTGTGGTAGGGGAGACTGGAATTCCTGGTGTAGCGGTGAAATGCGCAGATATCAGGAGGAACACCGATGGCGAAGGCAGGTCTCTGGGCCACTACTGACGCTGAGAAGCGAAAGCATGGGGAGCGAACAGGATTAGATACCCTGGTAGTCCATGCCGTAAACGTTGGGAACTAGGTGTGGGTCTCATTCCACGAGATCCGTGCCGCAGCTAACGCATTAAGTTCCCCGCCTGGGGAGTACGGCCGCAAGGCTAAAACTCAAAGGAATTGACGGGGGCCCGCACAAGCGGCGGAGCATGCGGATTAATTCGATGCAACGCGAAGAACCTTACCAAGGCTTGACATATGCGAGAACGCGGCAGAGATGTCGTTCTCTTTGGACACTCGTATACAGGTGGTGCATGGTTGTCGTCAGCTCGTGTCGTGAGATGTTGGGTTAAGTCCCGCAACGAGCGCAACCCTCGTTCTATGTTGCCAGCACGTGATGGTGGGGACTCATAGGAGACTGCCGGGGTCAACTCGGAGGAAGGTGGGGATGACGTCAAATCATCATGCCCCTTATGTCTTGGGCTTCACGCATGCTACAATGGCCGGTACAAAGGGCTGCGAAACCGCGAGGTGGAGCGAATCCCAAAAAACCGGTCTCAGTTCGGATTGGGGTCTGCAACTCGACCCCATGAAGTCGGAGTCGCTAGTAATCGCAGATCAGCAACGCTGCGGTGAATACGTTCCCGGGCCTTGTACACACCGCCCGTCAAGTCACGAAAGTCGGTAACACCCGAAGCCGGTGGCCCAACTCGCAAGAGAGGGAGCTGTCGAAGGTGGGACTGGCGATTGGGACTAAGTCGTAACAAGGTAGCCGTACCGGAAGGTGCGGCTGGATCACCTCCTTTCTAAGGAGCACTGGCCAGCTTGTCTGGTCCAGGCCCTGGTCTGTCCCCGACTGTGGGACAGCAGGTGCTCAAGGGTGGAACATCGATTATTTGGCGCTGACACTCACCGGTGTCGCAAGTACAAGCCGTGTTCGTCCCTTCGGGGGTGGCCGGCAGTGGAACGCGGATCTGGTGGGGGTAGGCGTCTGACACGTTGTTGGGTCCTGAAGGCTCGGGCGAAAGCTTCGATCCTTTGGGCCGGTTTACGGCCTTGGACCCATCCCTCCAGTCAAACCACTGGGACGCAAGCTTCTTCGGGAGCGGGTGTTCGAGCAGGTGCTGGGTGTGGGGTGGGGCCGCCCGTATTTTGAGAACTACACAGTGGACGCGAGCATCTTTGTGGCTCAAGTTTTTAAGGGCACACGGTGGATGCCTTGGCACCAGGAACCGAAGAAGGACGTAGGAATCTGCGATAAGCCTCGGGGAGTCGATAACCAGACTGTGATCCGAGGATTTCCGAATGGGGAAACCCGGCTGGAGGCAAGTCCAGTCACTCCCGCCTGAACACATAGGGCGGGTAGAGGGAACGTGGGGAAGTGAAACATCTCAGTACCCACAGGAAGAGAAAGCAACCGCGATTCCGTGAGTAGTGGCGAGCGAAAGCGGAAGAGGCTAAACCGTAGCTGTGTGATACCTGTCAGGGGTTGCAGTTGCGGGGTCGTGGGACTTTTCGGTCAGCACTGACATGCTGGCATGGAGTCAAAAATGCGCGTTATAGTCGAAGGGCATTGAATGGCCCGGCACAGAGGGTGCGACCCCCGTAGACGAAATGATGTGCACTCCAGAGAAGTATCCCAAGTAGCACGGGGCCCGAGAAATCCCGTGTGAATCTGGCGGGACCACCCGCTAAGCCTAAATATTCCCTGGTGACCGATAGCGGACAAGTACCGTGAGGGAAAGGTGAAAAGTACCCCGGGAGGGGAGTGAAATAGATCCTGAAACCGTGTGCCTACAATCCGTCGGAGCCTCCTTGTGGGGTGACGGCGTGCCTTTTGAAGAATGAGCCTGCGAGTTAGTGCTCAGTGGCGAGGTTAACCCGTGTGGGGAAGCCGTAGCGAAAGCGAGTCCGAATAGGGCGTTTTAGTCGCTGGGTCTAGACCCGAAGCGGAGTGATCTACCCATGGCCAGGTTGAAGCGACGGTAAGACGTCGTGGAGGACCGAACCCACTTAGGTTGAAAACTGAGGGGATGAGCTGTGGGTAGGGGTGAAAGGCCAATCAAACTCCGTGATAGCTGGTTCTCCCCGAAATGCATTTAGGTGCAGCGTCACGTGTTTCTTACCGGAGGTAGAGCTACTGGATAGCTAATGGGCCTCACCAGGTTACTGACGTTAGCCAAACTCCGAATGCCGGTAAGTGAGAGCGTGGCAGTGAGACTGCGGGGGATAAGCTCCGTAGTCGAGAGGGAAACAGCCCAGACCACCATCTAAGGTCCCTAAGCGTGTGCTAAGTGGGAAAGGATGTGGAGTTGCATTGACAACCAGGAGGTTGGCTTAGAAGCAGCCACCCTTTAAAGAGTGCGTAATAGCTCACTGGTCAAGTGATTCCGCGCCGACAATGTAGCGGGGCTCAAGCACACCACCGAAGCTGTGGCATTGACACTTTGCCCGGCTGTGACACCTGCGGGTTCACGGTCCAAGCGTGTTGATGGGTAGGGGAGCGTCGTGTGGCCAGGGAAGCGGCGGAGTGATCCAGCCGTGGAGGCCACACGAGTGAGAATGCAGGCATGAGTAGCGAATGACGGGCGAGAAACCCGTCCGCCGAATAACCAAGGGTTCCAGGGTCAAGCTAATCTGCCCTGGGTAAGTCGGGACCTAAGGCGAGGCCGACAGGCGTAGTCGATGGACATCCGGTTGATATTCCGGAACCGGCGAAGAACCGCCCATGATGAACCTTTTGATGCTAAACGCCTGAAACCACGTGCTGACACCTTCGGGTGGAGGTTAGTGGTGGAGCGCGTGACCCGATCTGGTAGTAGTCAAGCGATGGAGAGACGCAGGAAGGTAGCCTCCGCGTGGCGATGGTAGTCCACGTCCAAGGGTGTAGGGCGAGCTGTAGGCAAATCCGCAGCTCACATAGCCTGAGACCTGATAGTGACCGCGTATGCGGGAAGCAGGGTGATCCTATGCTGCCAAGAAAATCTTCTAGCGAGGTTCGAGCCGCCCGTACCCCAAACCGACTCAGGTGGTTAGGTAGAGAATACCAAGGCGATCGAGTGAATCGTGGTTAAGGAATTCGGCAAAATACCCCCGTAACTTCGGGAGAAGGGGGGCCCGGATCCTGAAGACACTTGCTGTCTAGGGAGAACGGCCGCAGAGACCAGGGAGAAGCGACTGTTTACTAAAAACACAGGTCCGTGCGAAGTCGCAAGACGATGTATACGGACTGACGCCTGCCCGGTGCTGGAAGGTTAAGAGGACCGGTTAGTTCTTCGGAGCGAAGCTGAGAATTTAAGCCCCAGTAAACGGCGGTGGTAACTATAACCATCCTAAGGTAGCGAAATTCCTTGTCGGGTAAGTTCCGACCTGCACGAATGGCGTAACGACTTCTCCACTGTCTCAACCACGAACTCGGCGAAATTGCACTACGAGTAAAGATGCTCGTTACGCGCAGCAGGACGGAAAGACCCCGGGACCTTTACTACAGCTTGGTATTGGTGTTCGGTACGGCTTGTGTAGGATAGGTGGGAGACTGTGAAGCATGCACGCCAGTGTGTGTGGAGTCAACGTTGAAATACCACTCTGGTCGTTCTGGATATCTAACCTCGGTCCGTGATCCGGATCAGGGACAGTGCCTGGTGGGTAGTTTAACTGGGGCGGTTGCCTCCTAAAAGGTAACGGAGGCGCCCAAAGGTTCCCTCAGCCTGGTTGGCAATCAGGTTTTGAGTGTAAGTGCACAAGGGAGCTTGACTGTGAGACAGGCATGTCGAGCAGGGACGAAAGTCGGGACTAGTGATCCGGCGGTGGCTTGTGGAAGCGCCGTCGCTCAACGGATAAAAGGTACCCCGGGGATAACAGGCTGATCTTGCCCAAGAGTCCATATCGACGGCATGGTTTGGCACCTCGATGTCGGCTCGTCGCATCCTGGGGCTGGAGTAGGTCCCAAGGGTTGGGCTGTTCGCCCATTAAAGCGGTACGCGAGCTGGGTTTAGAACGTCGTGAGACAGTTCGGTCCCTATCCGCTGTGCGCGTAGGAAACTTGAGAAGAGCTGTCCCTAGTACGAGAGGACCGGGATGGACGAACCTCTGGTGTGTCAGTTGTTCTGCCAAGAGCACGGCTGATTAGCTACGTTCGGAAGTGATAACCGCTGAAAGCATCTAAGCGGGAAGCACGCTTCAAGATGAGGTTTCCATGGACTTAGGTCCGAGAGGCTCCCAGCTAGACTACTGGGTTGATAGGCCAGACGTGGAAGCACAGTAATGTGTGTAGCTGACTGGTACTAATAAGCCGATAACTTGATACAACAAAGATGTTACGCGTCCACTGTGTAGTTCCCGAGATACGGTCGGGAACCCCCTGCACCACCCCCAGCGCGTGGGTGAGTGCAGGAAGAAGCACCGAAGATATCTCCATAGAGTTTCGGCTGTCATAGCGAAGGGGAAACGCCCGGCTCCATTCCGAACCCGGAAGCTAAGCCCTTCAGCGCCGATGGTACTGCACTGGTTACGGTGTGGGAGAGTAGGACGCAGCCGGACATACTTTCAAAAGGGCCTTCCCACACGGGAAGGCCCTTTTGCATGCCCTGGCGCTGTCGAGGTTGCCCAGGAACGTCAGCGACCATTCGCAGGACGGCCCACCGCTGACAGGTGTTGACCATCTGTTGACCTGGTGTCCCTTTTGTGTGCCGTGGAGCTGACCTAGGCTGAACGTCCCCGATGGGCCGAACCCTGGCCCCGGGCCCACCTGACTGCCGGTCCCAGGCCGGCCTGCCACCCCGGAGGCCTCCATGTCGTCATCGCGTCCCACTCCCGGACCCGAGCTCCCGATCAGTGTCGACGAGGCAGCACGCTCCCGCCGTCAGGTGTTGGGCATGGCCGTGCTCGGAGGCGCCGGGGCTGCGGCGGCCCTGTTGGCGACGCCGAGTGCCGCGCAGGCAACCCCCGAGCGGGGGTCTCGGGAGAAGGGCAAGCCCGGGAAGGGACACGGCACGACATACCGGCTGACGGTGCTGGGCACGACCGACACCCACGGCAACGTCCTCAACTGGGACTACTTCAAGGATGCGGTCTACGACGACTCGGCCCACAACGACATCGGGCTGGCGAAGATCGCCACCCTGGTGAAGCTGATGCGTGAGGAGCGGGGGGCGCACAACACCTTGGTCCTCGATGCCGGTGACACGATCCAAGGGACGCCGCTGGCCTACTACTACGCGAAGATCGACCCGATCACCGGTGGTTCGGTGCACCCGATGGCCAAGGCGATGAACGCCATCGGCTACGACGCCGCAGCCCTGGGCAACCACGAGTTCAACTACGGCATCGACACCCTGCGGACCTTCGAGTCGCAGTGCGACTTCCCCCTGTTGTCGGCCAACACCGTCGACTGGGTGACCGGTGCGCCCGCTTTCGCGCCGCACGTCATCAAGTCCTACAAGGTGCCCGGGGTGGCCAAGCCCCTGAAGGTGGGCGTCCTCGGGCTCGTCACCCCGGGGGTGGCGATCTGGGACAAGGCCAACGTCGAGGGCATGCTGAAGTTCCCCGGCATCGTCGAACAGGCCAAGGTCTGGGTCCCCAAGCTCAAGAAGGCCGGGTGCGACCTGGTGATCGTGTCCTGCCACTCCGGTGCCAAGCCCGGGTCGTCCTACGGTGACGCCCTGCCCTTCCCGGAGAACGCCTCGCGCCAGCTGGCGGAGCAGGTCGCAGGGATCGACGCGGTGCTCGTGGGCCACGCGCACGTGGAGATCCAGGAAGAGCTGGTGGACAGCTCGGCCACACCGGGCAAGAAGGTCCTCATCACCGAGCCGTCCAAGTGGGGCATGCGACTCTCGGTGATGGATCTGGATCTCGTGCACGACGGGAAGCACTGGTCGCTGACGTCCGCGCACGCCCACCTGCTCAATGCCAACACCGCCCCGGAGGACGCTGCCGTGGCGGCCCTCGTCCGTGAGGACCACGCGGTGGTGCGGACCTACGTCAACTCGGTCATCGGCACCTGCAAGGCGGCGATGTCAGCGGCCACGGCACGCTTCGAGGACACCTCAGCCATCGATTTCATCAACCACGTGCAGGCCGACGCCGTGAAGACGGCACTGGCGGGGACGCCGGACGAGAGCCTGCCTGTGCTGTCCATCGCGGCGCCGTTCAACCGTGATGCAGCCATCCCGGCCGGCAACGTCACGGTGCGCGACGTCGCGGGTCTCTACATCTACGACAACACGCTGCTGGGCATCCGGTTCACCGGTGCCCAGGTGAAGGCCTACCTCGAGTACTCCGCGATCTACTTCGAGACCAAGTCGACCGCCGGGCCCTTTGCCCCCGACGACGTGACCAACGCCGTCAACCCGGGCACGGGGCTCGAGACCCCCGACTACAACTACGACATCATGGGCGGCCTCGACGCGTCCCTCGCCTACGACATCGACATCGCCAAGCCCGTCGGCCAGCGCATCACGAACCTCACCTATGCCGGCGCACCGATCGACCCGGCGAAGCAGTTCGTCATCGCGATCAACAACTACCGGCAGTCCGGTGGCGGCAACTTCCCCGGGGTGACCACGGCCCCGGTCCTCTACAACGCCCAGGTGGAGATCCGCCAGCTCCTCATCGACTGGACCACGGCCCAGGGAGTCATCGACCCCGCGACGTTCACGACCTACGACTGGAAGCTCGTCAGCAACGGCCAACCGGTGGTCGTCCAGGGTGCTGCGGAAGGTGGCCGGCACTGAGCGGGTGACCGTCCTCAGACCTGGGGCCCGGGGATCCCGACGGTGACGACGCCGTCGACGACGAGCACGGGGAAGGTTCGCAGCCGGTGCTCAGCGTGCCCGACCGGGTCGAGGCACCCACCGGTCCGCAGGTCGTAGACCTGCCGGTACATGGGGGAGGCGATCGTAGGGACGTCTCCGCGGCGACCGACGACGCAACGGGAGACGGCGGTGGCGCCGCTGCACGGGTCGACCTGCTGCACGGCGAAGACTCGGTCGTCCTCGAGGCGGAACAACGCGACCTCGACGGCGGCCACCACGGCGGCGGCACCGCGCTCTGCCGAGAGCGCCTTGAGCCGGCACACCTCGTGCCACGTGACGCCGAGCTCCGTGGAAGTCCCGGCCTCGATGGTCATGGCTGCAGCAACCGCGCGCGGGACCGGATCTGTCGCATGGACTCACGGTAGGTGTGGGGCGTTTCGGTCCTCGCGTCGACGTGTTTCGTCTGCGTAACGGGGGCGGGCGAATCAGGCAGGAGCGACGACGGGGGTGCCACGCAGCTCGATCTGGGCGGCCCGAAGCTCGGCCACCGCGCGGTCCGTCGTCTCGCGCGCGACTCCGGCAGTGAGGTCGAGCAGCACGGTCGTCTCGAAGCCTTCCTCCGCCGAGTCAAGGGCCGTGGCCCGGACGCAGTGGTCGGTGGCGATGCCGACGACGTCCACCTGCTCAATGGCGCGGTCGCGCAACCAGTCGGCGAGGGAAGCCCGGTGGTCGGCCTCGACGGTGAACCCCTCGAACCCGCTGTATGCCGCGCTGTGGTGTCCCTTGCGGAAGATCGCCTCGACGTGCTCGAACGCCTTCTCCGCCGCGGGGTGGAACAGTGCGCCGTCGCTGCCGATCCGGCAGTGCGTCGGCCAAGTGTCGACGAAGTCGGGGTGGGCGCTGAAGTGGGCGCCCGGATCGTCGTGCCAGTCGGCCGTGGCGACGATCGCGGAGTACTCCTCGTGGTGGTCCTCGACGTACGCACTGATCTTGGCTGCGACGTCGGCGCCGCCGGCGACAGCCAGCGAACCGCCTTCGCAGAAGTCGTTCTGGACGTCGACGAGGATCAGCGCGCGGCTCATCGCTCCACCGTAGCCGCCGGGCCTGGCGCCGACCTCAGGTCGCGGCGTCGAGCTCGACGATCGCGTCGCGCAGGGCGAGCATGCCGACGACGACCTCGTCGAAGCTCGTGGACAGTGGCGCGACACCGATCCGGATGCCGTCGGGGTCGCGGTAGTCGGGGATGACCCCCTGCGTCCACAGCGTGGCGGTGATCTCGCGGAACCCGTTGCGCCGCAACGTGACATGGCCACCGCGGATCGAGGAGTCTCGTGGGCTCGCGATCTCGACCCCGAGGGGCACGAGCAGCTCGTCGGCGAGCCGGATGACGAACTCGGTCAGGGCGACGGACTTGGCGCGGATCGCCTCGATGCCCGCCTCCTCGATGACGTCCAGCGAGGCCTGCAGCGGCACCATGGCGAGGATCGGGGGCGTGCCCGAGATGAACGAGTGCAGCCCCTCGGCCGGGTCGTAGCCCGGGCCCATCTGGAACGCGTCGCGGCGACCGATCCAGCCCCAGATCGGCTGGCGAAGGGAGCCGTGGTGACGCTGCGCGACATACGCCCAGGCGGGGGCGCCCGGGCCGCCGTTCAGGTACTTGTAGGTGCAGCCGACCGCAAGGTCGACGCCCCACTCGTCGAACTGGACCGGCACCGAGCCCCCCGTGTGGCTGAGGTCCCACAGGACCAGACCACCGGCAGCGTGAACAGCCGCGGTGATCCCGGGACCGTCGGCGATGAAGCCCGAGCGGTAGGCGACATGGCTGAACACGGCGAGCGCCGTCCTCGGCCCCACGACGTCCCGGACCTGCTCGAGGGTGACGCCGGCGCGCTCGTCGGCCTCGATCCACCTCAGGGTGAGGCCGCGCTCGGCGGCGATGCCCTCGAGGACGTAGCGGTCGGTGGGGAAGTTGTCGGTGTCGAGGACGATCTCGTCGCGTCCCTGCGCGACCTGGGCGTCGACCGCGGCGCGCGACAGCTTGTAGAGCAGGACCGTCGTGGAGTCGCCGACGAAGGTCTGGCCGGGTGCCGCGCCGAGCACGAGGTTGCCGATCCGGTCGCCGATGCGCGTCGGCCAGTCGAGCCACTGCTCGTCCCACGACCGGATCAGGCGGTCGCCCCACGGGCCGGCGACGAACGACGTGAGCAGGTCGGCCGCGGCAGCCACGGGGCGCCCCAGGGAGTTGCCGTCGAAGTAGGCGACGAGGTCGGTCCCCTCCGGGGTGAGGTAGCGGTCCCGCAGGGCGCTCAGCGGATCGGCGGCATCGAGGTCAGCCGCCTCGGTGCGGTAGTCGTGGTCAGCCATGACCGCATCCTGCCGCATCTACTCCTGGGCGTGGGTGTCGACGTACTCGGTCGGGATCGCGGGTTCTCCGCGCTGCAGCCGGTGGGCTGCAGCGGGCAGCTCGGCGCGGGAGGCGAAGTGGCGTGCCCGGGCGGCTTCCACCGTGTGGGCGCTCGCGTCCACCCGCTCGCCCCCGCGGACGAGCGGCACCAACAGCACGCGGTCGTCACCGTGGTCGACCGGCGTCTCGCCGATGCCGATCACCTCGGCCTCGGCGGTGCCACGGGCGGACAGGCGGCGCAGGGCGTACTTGCGTCCTGCCACCGACGCCTTGTCCTTGCTCTTCTTCGCCACCCCGACCATCGTCCCGCCGGCGTCCTCGCGGGCCACGAGCTTGTAGACCATCCCTGCGGTGGGCGCGCCCGAGCCGGTGACCAGGGAGGTGCCCACGCCGTAGAGGTCGACCGGACCGGCCGCGAGCCCGGCGATGGCGAACTCGTCGAGGTCCGACGTCACGACGATGCGGGTGCCGGTGTTGCCGAGCCGGTCGAGCTGGTCGCGCACCTCACGGGCCTGGACGAGCAGGTCACCGGAGTCGAGGCGGACGGCACCCAGCTCGGGGCCGGCGAGCTCCACCGCGGTCGCGACGGCCGTGGGGACGTCGTAGGTGTCGACGAGCAGCGTCGTGCCCTTGCCGAGCGAGGCGATCTGCGCGGCGAACGCCTCCCGTTCGTCGTCGTGGAGCAGGGTGAACGCGTGCGCCGCGGTCCCCGCCGTCGGAACGCCGTACCGGCGTCCTGCCTCGAGGTTGGAGGTGGTGGCGAACCCTGCGATGTAGGCCGCGCGGGCCGCGGCGACCGCGGCCTCCTCGTGGGTGCGGCGCGATCCCATCTCGATGCAGGGCCGCGACCCCGCCGCTGAGGTCATCCGCGACGCCGCGGAGGCGACCGCACTGTCGTGGTTGAGGATGCTCAGGACGAGGGTCTCGAGCAGCACCCCGTGGGCGAAGTCGGCCTCGACCACGAGCACCGGTGAGCCGGGGAAGTAGCACTCGCCCTCGGCATACCCCCACACGTCGCCGGCGAAGCGGAAGTCGGCGAGGAAGTCGATCGTCGCGTCGTCCACGACCTTGCTCTCGCGCAGCTGCGCCAGCTCCTGGTCACCGAAGCGGAACGCCTCGAGGGCGTCGACCAGGCGACCGGTGCCGGCGACGACGCCGTAGCGGCGACCCTCCGGCAGGCGGCGGGCGAACACCTCGAACACGCACCTGCGGGAGGCGGCGCCGCTGCGCAGCGCGGCCTCGACCATGGTCAGCTCGTAGTGGTCGGTGAGCAGTGCGGTGGACTCCACCCGGGCAGCCTAAGGTGGTGCCGTGCCAGTTGCCGTGTCCATCGCGCCCGTGGAGCAGCAGAACGTCTCCGCAGACGAGGCCACCGAGGTCGAGCACCCGTGGATCACCCTCGTCTGGAACGACCCTGTCAACCTCATGTCCTACGTGACGTTCGTCTTCCAGACCTACTTCGGCTACTCGAAGGCCAAGGCGGAGCGGCTCATGATGGATGTCCACGTCAAGGGGCGGGCCGTGGTCTCGACCGGTTCACGCGAGCGCATGGAGACCGACACCGAGGCGCTGCAGGGCTACGGCCTGTGGGCCACCTTCCAGAAGGACAGCTGAGTGGCACGCGGGTTCACCAAGCGGCGCGGGATGTATGTCGCGAAGCTCGACGCCGTCGAACGCGGCCTCGTCGTCGGGCTGATGGAGCAGGTGCGCGAGCTCGTGGAGCCGGCGCCGGTGGCCGAGTCGCCGGAGGGCGGAGGGGACGAGTTCGACCGCATCGTCGCCGGGCTCGGGGGCATCGGGATGGGCGTCTCGCTCGCCGCCGACGACCAGGTGCAGCTCGCCGGGGGAGTGCCCGCGCCGCGTGACCCGGCGCTGGACCGGATCTTCCCGACGGCCAACCGAGAGGACGACCAGATCGCCGCGGAGTTCCGCCAGCTCACCGAGCAGGGGTTGCGGGCCCGCAAGACGGCCAACCTCGACACGGCCATCGCGGCGCTGGCCCGTCTCGAGGACCAGAAGGTCAGCCTCGACCAGGCCCAGGCCATCGCCCTCGTCATCGCGCTCACCGACGTCCGCCTCGTCCTGGGGGAGCGTCTGGGCCTCAAGCAGGACGACGACCTCGAGCTCATCGAGGAGCAGGTGTCGAGCCTGGAGGAGGACGATCCTGCGGTGTACGCGCTCGCCGTCTACGACTTCCTGACGTGGCTCCAGGAGACGCTGGCCCACGCGCTGCTGCCCTGACGCAGGCGCAGCCACGAGCGTTGTGACCGAGCCGACGGCCGTGCCGTGGCCGCGGTTCGACCGCGCACGTCTAGCCTTGACCTCGTGGCTGACGCACCCATCGGGATCTTCGACTCGGGCTACGGCGGGCTGACCGTCGCCCGGGCGGTGCTCGACCAGCTGCCGCACGAGTCCATCGCGTACTTCGGGGACACCGCGCGAGCGCCGTACGGTCCCCGGCCGATCGCCCAGACCCGCGAGTTCGCCCTCGAGTGCCTCGACCGGCTGGTCGACCACGGCGTCAAGGTCCTCGTCATCGCCTGCAACACGGCCAGCGCCGCGGTCCTGCACGACGCGCGCGAGCGGTATGACGTGCCGGTCGTCGAGGTCATCCGTCCCGCTGTCCGCCGGGCTGCCGCCGCCACCCGCAACCACCGGGTCGGGGTCATCTCCACCCGGGGCACGCACCAGTCGGGGGCCTACATCGACGCGTTCGCCGCTGCCCCGCGCCTGTCGGTGTCGAGCGTGCCGTGCCCGAGGTTCGTGGAGTTCGTCGAGTCCGGGGTGACCAGCGGCGCCGAGGTGATCGACACCGCGCGGGACTACCTCGCACCGCTCCTGGAGCGCGAGGTCGACACCCTGGTCCTGGGTTGTACGCACTACCCCCTGCTCACCGGCGCCATCTCCTACGTGATGGGCGAGTCGGTGACCCTGGTGTCGTCGGCCGACGAGACCGCCAAGGACGTCTACCGCGTGCTCGCCGACACCGACGCACTGCGGGCGCCCGACCTGCCGCCGCCGAGCCACGGCTTCACCACCACCGGCGACGCAGCCGAGTTCACCCGGCTGGCCCGGCGCTTCCTCGGGCCCGAGGTGGGCGCCGACAGCGACGAGGTCTTTGGCGACGCCGTGGTCCGGGCGGTCGTATCGTCCGCAGCCTCCGGGGGCCACCGGTGAAGCTCACGGTCATCGGGTGCTCGGGGTCCTTCGCGGGTCCCGACTCGCCGGCGTCCTCCTACCTGGTGCAGGCGGAGCACGAGGGGCGCACCTGGAGCATCGTCCTCGACCTCGGCAACGGCGCCCTCGGCCCGCTGCAGCGTCACGTCGACCCCGCCGACCTCGATGCCGTCTTCGTCAGCCACCTGCACCCCGACCACTGCGTCGACATCTGCGGGCTCTACGTCACCCGCAAGTACCGACCCGGAGGCGCCGTCCCGGGGCAGCTGGACGTGCACGCCCCGACCGGGGCCTCCGACCGGTTCGCGCTGATGTACCACGGCCTCGAGCACATGGGGATGTCCGCGGAGTTCGCCGTCCACGAGCTCGCCGACGAGCTGGTCACCACGGTCGGGCCGTTCACCGTGACGTCGTACCGGGTCAACCACCCCGTCGAGGCCTACGGGTTCCGGGTGGAGGCCGATGGCGCCGTCCTCGCCTACACCGGTGACACCGACGCGACCGACGCCCTCACGCCCCTGCTCGCCGGGGCCGACCTCGCACTCATGGACAGCGCCTTCGTCGACGGACGCGACGACGCCGAGGGGATCCACCTGTCCGGCCGTCGCGCCGCAGAAGCGGCCGTCGCCGCGGGCGGGGTCGAGCGGATCGTGCTCACCCACATCCCTTCATGGAACGACCCCCAGGTGTGCCGCGCCCAGGCGGCGGAGGTCTGGTCCGGCCCGCTCGAGCTCGCCGCCCAGGACTCCACGTGGACCCTGGGGCAGCCGGTCGGCGCCCTCGGCGACCGGCAAGGACCGGTCCAGGTCGACCGCACCGCCGGGCTGGCCATGTACGCCGACTACCTCGCGGCGCACCCCGAGGTGGTGCCCACGCCCGCGTCAGAGGTCGCGGTGGAGTGCTTCGGTGACAGCCCCGAGCTCGCGGACGAACTCGTGGAGTTCATCGTGGGTGGCACCAAGCGCGCGACCGCCAGCCTCGTGGCCGGGTATGCCGCCGACGAGGAACCCCTGCCGAAGGTCGGTGCGCACTGGGTGTGCTGCGACGGGTCGGGGCGGCCGCGCGCGGTGCTGCGGACGTGGGAGATCCGCCTGGGGCCCTTCCGCAGTGTCGACGAACGATTCGCCTGGGACGAAGGTGAGTACGACCGCACCCTCGAGAGCTGGCTCGAGGGACACCGACGAGCCCACGGACGCGAGGCGGCCCGCCTCGGCATCGAGTTCACCGAGGACCTCGAGGTCTGCTTCGAGCGGTTCTCCTGCGTGTGGCCCCCGGAGCTCGCCGACTGAGGGACCTGGTCCGGTGGGCGGCGTAGTCTCCGAGCATGCCCAAGGACCCGGCGGTCGCCCTGGCGCCGAACGTGTGGCGCATCCCCCTGCTCGGTGACTTCGTCAACGGGTTCATGCTGCGCGACGACGACGGCCAGGTGACCCTGGTCGACATGGGCGTCAAGCAGTCCGGCCCCAAGGTGATGGCCGCGCTGGCATCGATCGGATCCGGCCCGAGCGACGTCACCCGGCTCCTGCTCACCCACGCCCACCCCGACCACGCCGGAGGGGCTGCCCACGTGGCTGCCCGGACCGGGCGGGACTTCGGGATCCACGAGGCGGACGCGCCCTTCGCCGCGTCCGGGCAGTCGCCGCCACGTGACCGGTCGCTGCGGCTCGGCCGGCTGATGGACCGGATGGGTGGGGGCGGGTTCACCCCCCTGACCGTGGGGGAGACCTTCACCGACGGTCAGGTGGTGCCGTTCGCAGGCGGGATCGAGGTGGTCCACACGCCGGGGCACTCACCCGGCCACGCGGCATACCTGCACCGGGGGTCCGGGGTGCTCATCACCGGTGACTCGATCTTCAACATCCGCGGGCTGCGGTGGCCGATCAAGTCGTTCTGCACGAACTTCGCCATGACGACGCGGACCGCCCACCGGCTCAGCGAGCTGGAGTACTCGACGGCGGCGTTCACCCACGGACCGCACCTGTCGGACCGTCCGCGCGAGGAGATCCGACGGTTCCTCGCGACGCACCCGACGGTCGACTAGAGGCGCTCGCGCAGCCAGTCGAGGTCGGCCCGCTGGCCCTCCAGGCCGCCGCGCGTCTCGATCACGACCGGTGACCCGGCGGCGCGCACGGCGCCAGCGAGCTCGTCGGCGTCGATGAGGCCCTCACCGAGGTTGGTGTGGCGGTCGGCGCCGGAGTCGAACTCGTCACGGCTGTCGTTGCAGTGCACGAGGTCGATCCGTCCGGTGATGGACCGGATCTGCTCCACCGCGGTGGCGAGCGGGATGCCGCCCGCGTGGGCGTGGCAGGTGTCGAGGCAGAAGCCGACGTTGTCGGACCCTTCGGCCTGTCCGATGGCGTCCCAGGTGCGGGCGATCCGCTCCAGGGTGCGAGCCATCGCGTTGTCGCCACCGGCGGTGTTCTCCAGGAGCAGGGGGATCTTGAGGTCGGTCGCCTCGATGGCCTTGCGCCAGTTGTCGAACCCCTTCTCGACCTCCTCGGACTTGTCCACGTGGCCGCCGTGGACGATCAGGCCCTTGGCGCCGATGGAGGCACCGGCGTCGATGAACTGCTGGAGCAGCTTGCGGCTCGGGATGCGGATCCTGTTGTTCGTGGTGGCGACGTTGATCAGGTATGGCGCGTGGACGTAGAGGTCGACCCCAGCTGCCTCGGCGTCGGCCCTGAGGGTCTCGGCGCCGCCGGCGTACTCGAACTCGGGGCCCTTGTAGCTCTGGGGGTTGCCGAGGAAGAACTGCGACAGCCCGGCGCCCCGCTCCCGGGCGGCCGTGACCGGGTCGGCCGAGTCGACGTGGGCACCGAGGGGGAACGTTGTCGCCATGGGTCCACCCTAGGACGCCCCACCGACGGCGGTTAGCCTTGCGGGCGTGACCGACTCCACCGCACCGACCCCGCAGGCCCGCCACGACGGCCGCACCCCTGACCAGACCCGCGAGGTGCGCATCACGCGCAACTGGCTGGACCACGCCGAGGGCAGCGTGCTCGTCGAGTTCGGTCGCACCCGGGTGTTGTGCGCTGCGTCGTTCACGGCTGGGGTGCCGCGCTGGCTCAAGGGCAGGGGCACCGGCTGGGTCACTGCGGAGTACGAGATGCTGCCCCGCTCGACGAACACCCGCTCCGACCGTGAGTCGCGCAAGGGCAAGGTCGGCGGTCGCACCCACGAGATCAGCCGCCTGGTGGGCCGCAGCCTGCGCGCGGTCATCGACACCAAGGCCCTCGGCGAGAACACCATCGTGCTCGACTGCGACGTCCTGCAGGCCGACGGTGGCACCCGCACCGCGGCGATCACCGGTGCCTACGTCGCCCTCGTCGACGCGATCGAGGACGCCCGCGCCAAGGGGCTGATCGCCAAGAACGCCCAGCCCCTGACCGGCTCGCTCGCCGCGGTGTCGGTCGGCATCGTCAAGGGCCAGGCCGTCATTGACCTCGACTACCCCGAGGACTCCACCGCCGAGACCGACATGAACGTCGTCATGACCGGCGACGGGCGGTTCATCGAGATCCAGGGCACCGCGGAGGCCGAGCCGTTCGACCGCGACATGCTCAACGCCCTGCTGGACAAGGCGACCCAGGGCTGCGCCGACCTCACCGTCAAGCAGCAGGAGGCGCTCGCCGCCACCCCGCGGGAGCGCCAGCAGTGACCCGGATCGTCCTCGCCACCCGCAACGACCACAAGGTGGTCGAGCTGCGTGCCATCCTCGCCGACGTCGTCGACGAGCTCGGTCTCGAGATCGTCGGTGCCGGTGACTTCCCCGGCGCCCCCGACGTCGTCGAGGACGAGGTGACGTTCGAGGGGAACGCCCGCCTCAAGGCGCAGGCGCTCGCCGCCTTCACCGGCCTGCCGTCGCTCGCGGACGACTCCGGCCTCGCGGTCGAGGTCCTCGGCGGAGCCCCCGGCATCTTCTCGGCCCGCTGGGCCGGACGCCACGGCGACGACCGGGCGAACCTCGAGCTGCTGCTCGCCCAGGTCGCCGACGTCAAGGACGAGCACCGCGCGGCGGCGTTCGTCTGCGCAGCCGTGCTGGCCCTGCCCGACGGCACGGTGCGCTCGGCCGAGGGTCGCATGCCGGGTTCGCTGGCGCGAGAGCCCAAGGGTGCCAACGGTTTCGGGTACGACCCCGTGCTGGTCGTCGAGGGCGACACCCGTCACGCGGCCGAGCTCTCACCCGATGAGAAGAACGCGATCTCCCACCGCGGCAAGGCGTTCCGAGCCATGGTCCCGCACCTGCGCGACCTGCTCGGCTGACGCCTCATACGTCTGGTGCCAGAGGGGGGACTCGAACCCCCACGCCCGAAGGCACGGCATCCTAAGTGCCGCGTGTCTACCAGTTCCACCACTCCGGCGAGCGCGGTCAGTCTACGCAGGCGGAGTGCGGACGTTGACGACGACTGCCCCGTAGCGACCCTTTCCGCGTCCGGCGAAGTTGGGCGTCTGGGCGTGACAGTTGGGGCAGAGGAACCGAAGGTTCTGCCGCTGGTTGTCGTGGAAGTCGCCGTTGATGTGGTCCACGTGAAGGGTGAGCGGCGACCCTTCCCACGTCCCGTCGTTGCCGCAGCGCGCACAGCTCTGCGAGACCCCCGACTCTACGAGCGCGCGGCGGAGGAACTCGGGCTTGGCGCGGGGACTGCCGAACGGAAGCACCTGCATGATGTCCTCCGGCGTCCTGCGGAGATGACGCCCTGAGCCTTTGTACCTGACGAAGTGGCCCGTATCGATGCCGAACTCCTTGATCTTGCGGCTGATGTGGGCGTGTGTCCCCCCTGCTTGCGGGATGCCGAGGTACCGCATCACTCCCATGACCGAGTCAGCGGCAGTCACGGCCTCCTGCAACAGCTCTGGCGTGTACTTGCGGTGCTTGGTCCCCATTCCAGGAACGTAGGCGGGGCCACCGACAGGCTCGGGGCGCCAACTCGAGCGGTGCGCTGCGCCTCCGTAGGATCGACGGGTGGACGACATCGACGAGGCACCGGACCTGCCGAGCAAGAACGCGCTCGAAACGGCGTCCTGGCGTCGAGAGGTGCACGCGCTCTACGCCGCGGTCCGCGCGGAGCAGGACCCGGCGACGGCTCACGCGCTCTGGGTCGACACGCGCTCGCGGCTGTTCCTCGAGCACCCTGCGTCGCCGCGGCGGCAGGGGCAGTCGCTGCGCCACGCGCCATACGACCCGGCTTTCCGGTTCGTCGTGCCGATCGAGCCGGCCGAGCAGGAGCCGTGGGAGTTCCGGTCGGCGACCGACGGAGTCGTGCCGTTCCGCGGTGCCGGTCGCGTGACGCTGAGCGGGCTGGGAACCCTCGACGTGTGGTGGCTCGACTCCTACGGCGGGGGTCTGTTCCTGCCCGTCCGTGACGGCTCCGCCGGGCAGGAGACGTATGGCGCGGGGCGCTACCTCCTCGACACGGTCAAGGGCACCGACCTCGGTCGAGAGGGCGACAGGTGGGTTGTCGACCTCAATTTCGCTTACAACCCGTCCTGCGTCTACGACTACCGCTGGGTCTGCCCACTTGCTCCGGCAGCCAACCGCATCGAGGCTCGTGCAGCGGTGGGTGAGCTGCTCCCCGAGGGCTACGACTCGTGACGTGGTGGCTGACGGGCGCGGACGGACAGCGCTACGAGAGCGACACCCCGGGGACCCTCGGTGGCTACCGTCCCCGACGGATCTACGGACGGCTGGACTGCCCGTCGGCTCTGCGGGCGATCCGCAAGGGCGGCTACGTCGACCATCGGGTGTTCTTCGCGGACGCGGAGGCCGCGGTGGCTGCCGGCTACCGCCCGTGCGGCAACTGTCTGCGAGCCGAGTACGCCGCGTGGAAGGCCGCACAGAGCGAGCACCCCTGAACGCCGACGACCCCGGGACCTGGTGGTCCCGGGGTCGCGGTGCGGGGGCTTGTCAGAACGTCCCGCCGTTGCGAGCCTGACAGCAATGGAGGCCGCTGTCAGGCGGTCAGGGTGTCGCGGTGAGCGCAGCCACGTAGCCCGCGGCCTTGGGGCTGCCCCACCCGGTCGTGAGGTCGTAGCCCGTGGTGGTCGGGAGGCCGACCACCGGACCGGGGGAGACGAAGCCGTCGGCGCCGGTCTCCCACATCCGGTTGTCCTTCAGGACACCGCTCGGGGCCGTGCCGTAGGTGTGCGCGACGATGTCGCTGAACGCGCTCGTCCTCGGGAACGACGCCGAGTAGATGGCCTCGTTGAGGTTGCCGATGCCACCCTTGCCCGCTGCCTTGCGCGAGGCGTTGGCGATGGCGGTCAGGGCGGCCACCTGCGGCGAGGACGACGAGGTGCCACCGAAGACGCCCCAGGCGGGCGGACCCTCGATCGACGGGAAGTACGTGTGGTAGACGAGGACACCACCGTTCACGGCCGCGTTCCACGCCACGTCGGGGACGCCACGGTGGGTGCCGACGACCCCTGCCACGGAGGACTGGTACGCCGGTCGCGAGTACACGCTGGACACGCCGCCACCGGTGCCGATGGACGCCCAGCTCTCGTTCCAGACCGCCTCGCTGCTGCCGCCCTGCGTCCACGACCAGTAGAGCGGGTTGCGGCTGCCGTCGTCGTTGAACGGCTTGTCCTGCGTCGGGTTCCACGTCCAGCCGGACTGGACCTGGGTGCCGCCGACCGAGGTGACGTAGGGGGAGACGTTCGGGTAGCTCACCGACGGGTGGTCGACCGTCGAGGTCTGGTGGTGCGCCCGGCTGTTGCCGAGCGAGCCGTCGTCACCCGAGGACGCGAAGAACGTGTCGTGCTTGGCGAGCCCACGCTTGAACGTCTCGTCGAACTTGGCGAACTGCGATGCGGCAGAAGCGCCCCCGAAGGCCTCCTCGCTGGTGCCGAAGGACATCGAGAACACCGTGCCGGACGGGTACGTGGCGATCGCCCAGTCGATGGCCTTCATGAAGTTCGGCATGCCCTGCACGCCCTGGGTCTCCGCGACCGGGGTTCCGACGAGCACGATGTGGGCCTTCGGCGCGATCGCGTAGGCCCACTGGACGTCGAGGTTCGCCTCACTGGCCCAGCCGTCAGCGGAGGTGGGTCCGGCGGTGCCGGACCCGTTGCCGGTGGCGCTCTTGTAGTCGACCTTCCCGATCGGGAAGACGGCCTCGAAGTCGGGGGTCGGACCGTGGAAGGTGCTGGCGAAGAAGTTGACGTCGTTGGCGGCCGTCGGGCTGCCGTAGGAGTCCACGAGGACGATGGTCTGGCCCGCGCCGTCGGTGGTCGACGCTGTCAGCGGCGCGAGACCGTAGAAGGCGCGGATCTGGTTGGGCGTGTAGCAGTGGATGGTCGTCGACACCCGACCGTCCGGTGCTGGGCGCGTGCAGGAGGCAGGGGCGGAGTCGGTGGCACCTGCCGCGACTGCGTGGAAGGCGCTCTCCGGGGCTCGGGCGGACAGCTCCGTGCCCGGGGACGTCGGGGACGTGGTGCTCGCCAGTGCGGGTACGCCAGCAGCCAAGCCGAGGCAGCCGGCCACTGCCGCTGCCAGACCTAGTCGAAGGGTCATCGTGTGCTCCCATGCTCGGTCGACGGGACGTGATGGTCCCGGGCACACGCTGCGGCCTGGGGTGCCTCCCGGGGACCGCCCAAAGGACGGTCTTCACCCATGACATCTGTCATGGGTGAAGCGGGCGCCGGCGTGGATCGGGCCTAGGCTCCGGAGGGTGAACCCGTTGCTGCGGCAGGTGCTCCCCGTGCTCGGCCTCGACGAGGCGTATGCCGCCGAGCACCTCGACCTCGCGGCCGGCAGCGCGCTGCCATCGGCCCTGCCGGTCAACGTCCTCGCCTGCGGCTCAGTCGCGGCTGCCGGCCTCGCAGGTTTGGCGCTGCGGGACCCGGGGAGCGGGCGGGTGGACGTCGACCCCCGGCAGGTGTCCGTCGCGTTCCGCAGCGACCAGGTGCAGACGGTCGACGGTGTGGGGGAGAGCGGGTTCGCGCCGCTGTCGGGCTTCTTCCGCGCCCACGACGGGTGGGTCCGCACCCACGCCAACTACCCGCACCACCGTGAGCGGCTGTTGCGGGCCCTCGACCTGCCGGAGACCGCCGGCCGCGAGGACGCCGCGGCCGCGATCGCGGAGCGGGAGGCGCAGGAGGTCGAGGACGCCGTGGTCGCCGACCACGGGATCGCCGTGCGGGTGCGGTCGGTGGGGGAGTGGATGGCCAGCGAACAGGCTGCTGCCGTCGCGGGCCACGACGTGCTGGCCGTGGGGCGCGCGGGTGGGTCGGGCGCCATACCGGTGCCCGACCGGCCCCGTGTGCTGGACCTGACACGTGTCATCGCCGGACCCGTCGCCACGCGCACCCTGGCGTTCCTCGGGTGCGACGTGCTGCGCGTCGACAGCCCGCGCCTCCCCGAGCTCGAGCTGCAGCACCTCGACACCGGTGCGGGCAAGCGCTCGACCTTGATCGACCTGCACGAAACCCATGCACGGCAACGCTTTCACGAGCTGCTCGACTCCGCGGACGTGCTCGTCACGGGCTACCGACCCGGGGCGCTGGAGGTCTTCGGCCTGCACCCCGACGAGCTGGCGCGCACCCATCCGCACCTGATCTGCGCGACGCTTACTGCGTGGACGCCGGACGGTCCGTGGGGCGGGCGGCGCGGGTTCGACAGCATCGTCCAGGCAGCCACCGGGATCTCGCTGCTCGAGTCCGCTGACGGCCGCACGCCGGGAGCCTTGCCGGCGCAGGCGCTGGACCACGCGACGGGCTACCTGCTCGCGGCAGGTGTCCTTGCCGCGCTCCGTCAGCGTGCGACAGACGGCGGCACCTGGCGGGTCTCGGCGCACCTCGCGCGAAGCGCCCACTGGCTGCTGCAGACCGACGCCCTTGACGGACCTGCCGTGCCCCTCCAGGACCCGTCGCCGTGGACCGTCGCCACACGGACGCCGCGCGGGACGGTCGTGCAGTCCCGTCCGGCGTTCCGGCTGCCTGACGGACCGAAGCAGTTCGCGCACGTCGGCCGCCCCTGGGGGACCGACCCCGCCGAGTGGCGGTGAGACGTGGGTGCGGCCCGGGTCAGAGGTCGCGCATCATGCCGGTCCGGGTGCGGGGATGGTCCGCGGATCGAACCCGAACGGCAGCTCGAGCCGGTGGGCCGACATGAGGGCATCATCGGTGAGCACCTCACGCGTGGTGTCGTCCGCCACCACGACCCCATCTGACAGCACGACCGAGCGGGGACAGAGCTCGTAGGCATACGGCAGGTCGTGGGTGACCATCAGCACCGTCACGTCGAGCGAGCGGATGATGTCGGCGAGCTCGCGCCGGGAGGCCGGGTCCAGGTTCGAGGACGGCTCGTCGAGGACGAGCACCTCGGGCTCCATGGCGAGCACGGTGGCGACGGCGACACGGCGCCGCTGGCCGAAGGACAGGTGGTGTGGCGGACGGTCGATGAAGTCCACCATCCCGACCCGGTCGAGGGCCTCGTGGACGCGGCGCTCGAGCTCGGCGCCACGCACGCCGAGGTTCGCCGGGCCGAACTCGACGTCGGCGCGCACCGTCGGCATGAACAGCTGGTCGTCGGGGTCCTGGAACACCACGCCCACCCGGCGCCGGATCTCCATGAGGTTGTCGCGCGTGACCGGCAGCCCCGACACCGACACCGAACCGGCGCCCGCGGTGAGGATCCCGTTGAGGTGCAGGACCAGCGTGGTCTTGCCTGCTCCGTTGGGCCCGAGCAGCGCGACGCGTTCGCCGCGGTGCACGTGGAGGTCCACGCCATACAGGGCCTGATGCCCGTCGGGGTAGGCGAAGGCGAGTCCGTTCACGACCAGGACGGGGCTGCTCACAGCGCCACCGCCACCAGCAGGGTGAGCCCGGCAAGGACCGGTATGGCGCCTGCGACGCGCCACTGCGCGGGGGTGGCGGTCAGGGGGTGGGTGACCGGCAGCTGCCCCTGGTAGCCGCGGGACAGCATGGCGAGGTGCACGCGTTCGCCTCTCTCGTAGGACCGGATGAACAGGGCCCCGGCGGTGGAGGCCAGGGCGGGCCAGGCCCGCACCGAGCGCGCCCGGAAGCCTCGGGACTCGCGGGCGATGCGCATACGGGCGAGCTCGCCGGTGACGACCTCGAGGTAGCGGACCATGAATCCCATGATCTGCACGAGCAGGTTGGGCAGGCGCAGCTTCTCGAGCCCGGCGACGACGTGTCGGGGCTCGGTCGTCGTCGCCATGACCAGCGAGGCCATGACGCCGAGGGTGCCCTTGGCGAGCAACGCCCAGGCGGACTCCAGGCCGTGCTCCGACAGGTCCAGGGGGCCGACGGAGACCCGCGGGCCGGTGGCCACGAAGGGGACGAGCAGCGCGAACACGACGAACGGCGTCTCGACGAGCATGCGCTTGGCGAAGTAGCCGAACGGCACCCGACTCGCGCGCTGTGCCACGAGGACGAGCGCGAGGTCCACGCCATACGCCCAGTAGGCCGTGCGCGGCGTGAGGACGACGGCCACGACAAAGCTCAGGAGGGTGACGAGCTTGACGTGGGCAGGCAGGCGGTGGACCGGGGAGTGCCCGTGGAAGTGCAGGTGGTGGCCGTGGCCGGCGCCCACCTCAGTCGCCGTGCCGGTCGTGCCCGCGGCGGCGCAGCACCGTGAACAGCCCGCCGGCGAGGAGGCCCACCACTGCGACCCCTGCGACGCCCGCGATGCCACCGGAGAGACGGGCGTCGTCGATGCCGCGTGTGGCGTAGCCGGCGAACGGCGAGCCGTCGCTGGCGTGGCCCTTCGCGTTGCCGAGGAAGCCCTTCTCACCGGCGACGAACACGAGTCCGTCAGGGTGCTTGGAGGCGTAGAACGAGACGACTCCGGCGAGCAGCAGGCAGACGACCACGCCCACGACGAGCAGCGTCCGGGTGGAGACGCGTCGCCCGGACTCCGGGGCTGTCTGCCCGGGAGGCAGCGCATCCCGCTCCTGGTCGGTGTGCTGCACCCCGGTCATGCCGTCACCGCCGAACGGATCGTCAGCTCTCGTTTCGCCAGAACCGGTTTCGCGCCGTACACGAGGTCGGGACGGGTGAGGACGATGCTCGCCACGGCCAGGGCGGTGATGACCGCCTCTCCGATGCCGATCACGGCGTGCACCCCGACCATCGCGGTGGCGACGGTGGCGAAGGGCACGTCGGCGGTGCCACCCACGGCGAACAGGACGGAGAACATGAAGGCCGCGACCGGGACCGACACGAGGGCACCGACGGCCGCGGCAGGGACCACCATCGCCGTGCGCTTGGGCAGCAGGGCCTGGACGAGCTTGAAGACGCCCCAGCCGACCCACACGCCGACGATCCCCATGAGGGTGATGTTGGTACCCAGCGCCGTGATGCCGCCATCGGCCATGAGCAGGGCCTGGACGAGGAGCACCACGGTGATCGCCAAGGTCGCCGTGAACGGTCCCACGAGGACGGCCGCGAGGGCTCCGCCGAGGAGGTGCCCGGAGGTGCCGGCAGCGATGGGGAAGTTGAGCATCTGGGTGGCGAAGACGAACAGCGCCACCAGTCCGGCCAGGGGAGCGGTGCGGTCGTCGAGCTCGCGCCGGGCGCCACGCAGGGCCAGGCCGACGGCAGCGGCGGCGACCACGGCGGTTCCCACCGACGTCGGCGCGTCGAGGAAGCCATCGGGGACGTGCACGGGGTGCTCCTGCCTGCTCGGGTGGCGAGGCCGCCGCTGGGATAGGTTTGCTGCAGATCGATCATCACCCTATTGCAACTCGTTTGCAATTGTGTGACCGGTGCCGCGCACCGAACCACCCACCGCCACCACGTGAGGAGCACCGCGACCGTGAGCGCACGACTCAGCCCCGGCGACGCCGCCCCCGACTTCACCCTGCCCGACGACCAGGGTGGCGAGGTGTCCCTGTCCCGGCTGCGGGGCCGCAAGGTCGTCGTCTACTTCTACCCCGCCGCGATGACGCCCGGCTGCACCACGCAGGCGTGCGACTTCAGCGACAACATCAACACCCTCCACGGCGAGGGGTACGAGGTGCTCGGCATCTCCCCGGACGCCCCTGCCAAGCTCGCGAAGTTCCGCGACAAGGAGGGCCTGTCCATCACCCTCCTCTCGGACGCGGACCGCGCGGTGATGAACGCGTATGGCGCGTTCGGCGAGAAGAAGCTCTACGGCAAGACCGTCGAGGGCGTCATCCGCAGCACCGTCGTCGTCGACGAGGAGGGGAACGTGTCCCACGCCTTCTACAACGTCAAGGCCACCGGCCACGTCGCCAAGCTGCGTCGCGACCTCGGTCTCGACTGAGCGCCCTGCTCACTGGTGCGCGCCCGTCGGGCGCGCACCAACGTGCCTGACCCGATCACCACCCGAGGAGCCCCCGCCATGAGCGACAACCACTCCAGCAAGTCCGTGGAGCAGATCGAGGCCGAGATCGCTGCGGCCCGGGACAGGCTCGCCGACACCGTCGACGAGCTGCACACCCGCACCGCCCCCCAGGAGATCGCGCGCCGGCAGGTCGCCTCCGCCAAGGCGAAGTTCATGAACGCCACCCACACGCCCTCGGGCGAGGTGCGGACCGAACGGGTGGGGGCGCTCGCGGCCGCCGCCGTCGCGCTCATCGGCCTCGGGGTCGCCCGCCGCCGCCGTGGCTGAGGAGGCCCACGCCTCGCCGACCACTACGTCGCGTCCCCGGGCGGTGGCCGAGCGCCTCCCCATCCGCATGCTGCACGACCGGGTGCTGGTGTCGCTGGAGGGGGAGGGCGGCGAACGGCGTTCTGGCGGTGGGATCGTCATCCCGGCCACCGCGAGCGTCGGTCGCCGCCTGGCCTGGGCGACCGTGGTCGCCACAGGCCAGAACGTCCGTCAGGTCGAGGTCGGTGACCGGGTGCTGTTCGACCCCGAGGAGCGCGCCGAGGTCGAGCTTCAGTCCAAGGACTACGTCCTGCTCCGGGAGAAGGACCTGCACGCGGTCGCTGCCGCCCGCGTGAGCGAGGACGGACAGACCGGCCTCTACCTCTGAGTCACCGCCTCACGTCCGCCGCACGCCCTACGTTCGCGGCTCCACGGGGAGTCCGGCGGCGCGCCAGGCCTTGAACCCCCCGATCACGTCGGTGGACCGGTGGACGCCGAGTCGTAGGAGCGCATCGGCGGCGAGCGAGGAGGTGTAGCCCTCCTGGCAGAGCACGAGCACCCGTGTGTCCCACCCGGCCTGCGACAGGCGTGCTTCGTGCCGCGGGTCGAACCGCCACTCGAGCACGTTCCGCTCGACCACCAAGGGAGACAGGTGCGCTGCGACCTGCCCCTCGGCCGCCCGCTGGGCAGCCGGCCGGATGTCCACCAGCAGCGCTCGCCCGTACAGGACCTCCTGGAAGGCCGCGCGCACGCTGATGCGCCGCAACCGGCTGCGGGAGTCGGCGAGCTGGTCGTCGATCCCGTCATAGGTCGGGGCCTGGTGACCGCGCCCAGAGGTGCTGGCGCCGCCGCTGAACAGCTGGGTCTCCCAGTGCGGTGCGGTGGTGCGGCCGGAGCCCGCAGCGGCGTGGGAGGTCACGGTCGTGGTCGTCACCACTGCTCGCCGGCCTTCTCCACCCCGGTGGCCCGAAGGGACCCGTCGAGCAGGGCGTAGCGAGTCATCCCGCGCAGGGCAGGGGAGTAGACGTGCACCGACAGGGCGGGGGTGTCGCCGAGGTTGGCGACGTCGTGGACGTGGTGGCCACCGAATGACCGCCCGTCGCCCTCCCCGAGCAGACGTTCGTGGACGGCGCCCTGCGACCACGAGTGCTCGGCGAGCGTCCCCCTGACCGTCAGGAAGGCGCCCTCGGACTCGAGGTGGTCGTGCCACCCGGTGGAGGTCCCGACCGGCCAGCCGATCAGCCAGATCTCCAGGTGGGCGGTGGCATCGAGGCGGTGCCAGGTGCGCTCGCGGGAGTCGAGGTCCACGAGCCGATCGAGCTCCGGGTCGGTGGCGAACAGTGAGGCGGTGCGCAGCAGCTGGCTACGGGTGAAGCGGTTGATGCCGGGTGTACCGGCGGTGGTGATGACGGTCATGGTCCTTCTCCTGGCTGTGGGTCGTCTGGGGTGTCGTGACGGAATGCGTTTCGTGGCAACACATTCGGGACATGCTCGTTCGACGACATACAGAGCCCTGGACCAGGAAGAGGTCGAGGTGGATTCGGCGGTGTGCCGTGTGGCTGGTGGCCATGGAACGTCTCCGGTGGTTCGGGTGACGCCGCGAGGAGGGCGTCGGGGCTGGTGCGGGCTGAGGTCAGGCGCAGCAGCAACACCGCATGACGCCGCAGCACATGGAAACCATGTGCCTGCGCATCACCGCGGTGGTCGAAGACATGCCACCAGTGGAGCACGGGCCGGTGGGCACCGTCCACGAGACCTCGGGACCGTCTCGCGTTGCGGGACGGAAGCTAGGGTGTCGACTGGCCGTCGGGTGGCGTGCTCGTCCTGGCACGGCGGCGACGCAGCGTCACGAAGACCAACGTGATCGCCACGATGTCCGGCAGAGGTCCAGCGTGCCCTGGGCCGCGGAGCGCGGCGACGAGGACAGCGAGGGCCAGGTAGACCTTGCGGCGCCGCGACACACCGGGAGGCCCAGGAACCAGCTCGATTGCGTCACAGGGACGGGTAAGTCGCTGGGGTTCGAGGCGTCGCTGGGACTGACGGATCGCGGCAGATCCGGACGTTGGAATCTCTAAGGGGTCGAGATCGCGAGACGAGCGAGGGCCATACCTGTGACGCCGAGGGCCATGCTCGCCGCAGGTCCCTTGCCGGCCGAGAAGAAGGCGACGCTCAACGTGACACCGACGACCAGCACGAGGACGACGACTGAACGGCGTCGTCGACTACTACGAGACCAGGCACTTCCTCGTGCAGAGGGCGTCATGAGGGTCATCCTGACAGGCGCCACAAGCGGAGGAGGGCGATTCGCCGTGCCCTCGTCGACGCGAGCGCGCGGAGAGCGGCATGAGCGGATGCTCACGTCGGCTGTCAGCCGCCTCCCAGCTCGCAACCGACGCTGGCGAGCTGTGCCGTGTCCTTGTCGGTATCAGCTGTCACGAACCCCGAGTCGTAGGCCACGACGAGGTTGAGCTTCGTCGGACCGTCGATCCCTACCTCGTAGATCCGTTCGCTTCGTCCCTTGAGACTTATGTCCTTGCCGCGCTTGACGTTGCCAGCGACCTTCGCTGGGGCCACCTCGTAGCCGCCCGCTTTGAGGCACTCGCCGAGGCGTTTGGTGCCTTGCGCGGCTGATTGGCCCAGCACGAGGTTCGCGGACCGCGTCATCTCCGCGGTCGGTTCTGCACTGGAGCAACCTCCAAGCCCGAGACCAGCCAAGGCCGTGATCAGGCAAGTTCCTGTGAAGGTCGACGAAGTGGTGTGGTGGAGCCCTCCGATGCGCATGGACGTGGAGTGTAGGGGTTCGGTTTTCACCACGCCCGGTGACTTGATCGCAGGGCTGAACCCGAGCCGTTCCTGCGCATCGCAGCACGAGAGGAAGTCGAGACAGGCATACTCACCCGATGGACGACCAGCTTGACGAGGCTCTACGGGTACCAGGCTTCGAGATCAAGCGCGATGCCCGTCGCGTGGTCTTTACGAACTCAGGCGACCGCTCGCAGGTGGTCGTCTGGTCGGTGACCAGCGATGAACTTCGTCGGCTCGCGGCCGATCGGCGTGCGGCGGCCGGATACGCATACGGGTCCCCCGGGGCACGCGGGGAGTGGCTGCTCTCCTTGCACGTGCAGGGAGCCCTGCTCACCTTCGTCGGTAGGCGTGGAGTGATGGTCTCGACGCCAGCCGGGCTGGACGTGCACAGTCTCGACTGACTCTCCATCAGACAGCGGCATGTTAGGGCGGCTCCGTCTCCGCACAGGTAGCGTCGTATGCGTGATCATTTGGCTCAACGGCACTCACGGTGTAGGCAAGACCACGACCAGCGCTCTCGTGCAGCAGATGATCCCCGGCTCCCGGGTGTTCGATGCGGAGAAGGTTGGCGAGACGCTCATGGAGGTCAGGCCACCCTTGCCCGCCACTGACAACTTCCAGCATTGGCCCCCTTGGCGGCCGCTTGTCGTCGAGACAGCACGCCGCATTCTTGACTACACCGGTGGCACTCTGATCGTGCCGATGACCGTCCTAGTGGAGCAGTACTGGCGCGAGATCAGCACCGGTCTGGCGGACCACTCCATCCCGGTGCGGCACTTGGTCCTTCATGCCGACCAGGACACACTCCGCCGGCGAATCGCGGGTGACACAGTCCTAGGCCCGGACTCCCCGTTTCGGCTTGGGTACCTGAAGCCGTACGCGCAGGCATTCACCACGTGGCTCCACGAGGCGGCCGAGGTAGTCGACACCACGCACTTGACACCCGGCCGGGCTGCCCAACAGATTGTGGACGCCCTCAACAGTTAAGGGCACACGGCCTATGTGCCCGCAGGCCAGTTCGCCCACACCACCGGCACAACCGTGCTATCCGCGGCATGAGCGGACGCACGTGCGGGCTGCCAGCATGGGGGTATGGCGCACCCGGAGAAACGACGTGGAGCCGATGCGCGGGCCGTCCTTGGCCCACTGCTCGGCCTGCTTGCTGCTAGCGCAATCGTCGTTGGGCTGCTGTGGGTGAGTCACGCTGCGCTTGGCAGCGGGCCGGAGTACCAAGTGGCGCAGATCATCGGCGCGATCGTGCTGATGGTGTGCCTCGTACTCGCCTTCAGACGGATTCTGGCGGCATCCGAGAGAGGTCTGAGCAATCGCGACGCCTAGCTCTTCGGTGAGCAGAATCGAGCGCTCCGCGGGATATCCGGAAGTTACGAAGCAGCCTGCAAAAGTCGGACGCGGTCTCTCAACCCAGACCTTGTGGCTCGTGCCGAGATGCGTGTCGCGGTAGTTGGACGGGAGCGAGGTCCCGCAATCTTGACGTCATGATCGCTCTTCGCCGCCTCGCCCCCGCGCTAGTGCTCGTGCTCGCAAGCTCGCTTGCCGCGTGCACCGGGGGCGAGGCGAGCGACGACGGCACGGCGCTGCTGACTAACAAGACGGGCAAGGACGGTCTGCACGTCTACGTGCTCGACGGGACCGGAGGCCCATGGATGGACGCGCCACTGGATCCCTACTTCCGCTTCGACACTCAAGACCCCGAACGGAAGCGGCAGTGCCTGGTGGCCGGTGACGGGTCGTTCGAGGTGCGAGACTCCACCGGCAAAGTGCTGGTCGAGCACGACTTCGCCGACCGACAGGTGTGCGAGCACGAGACGTTGGACGTCACCGCCGATGGCAAACTCGTGTGGCGCAGCGGCTAGCCGCGGGCCCGATGAACCGCGGCTCCGTCCGTGCAATAGGGACACGCAGTTAGCGCCACGCGGCATGAGCGGATCTTTGACGCCTAGCTCGGGGCCACGAGTTTCCACGCAGGTGCATGTCCCTTCGGTCTCTCGGAGCGAACGGTGACGCCCCCCCTACGAGGAGCCCTCAGGCGTGGACTCAAGTGTGTTCACAATCGCGGCTGCCACCTGAGGAACGGGAGTCTCAATCGGCAGTTCGTGGTCGTAGAACTCGCCCCACGTGTACTTGGGGCGCTCCGTGGAGGTGAGGACGGCCAGCATGGTGGCGGGGCGTTTCGGGTCGTCTCCGAAGACATACACCCCGGCAGCGCTGGGGCCGCTGTTCGCTAGTTGGGCACGGACGTCCGCGTCGTTCAGCACCTGGATCAGTTGGTCCGCAAGCTGCTCTGCGTCGGTACTCATTGGTGCCCTTTCCTCGTGTCTGACCAAACGCCTCGTAGTCTGTTCGTCTTTCAGGTCTGGCTGGTAGGTGCGGCGGCCCACAGGGCGCAGCGCGGTGGCCTTGTCGATTATCCCCATCAAAGCAACCCATCGCGGCTACTTAGAGACTGGTCGCAGGATCGGTGTCCGGCCAGACTCGGTCTAGGTGCTCGGCGAGACGCTCTTATTGCGGCTGCCCACCGGTGTCATTGGTGTGGCTCTCTCATGGCATGCGGCCTCGTCGGGCACCGCGCGAGGAGAGGCTCGAAAGGGGTTTGTTCTGCTCGAAGTAGCAATGCCCTCCCCGCTTCACGTCAGTTGGCGAGTGAAGGAGGAAGAGGATGGGTGTGATCATCGGGATGGACCCGCACAAGCGCTCGGCCACGATCGAGGTCATCGACCAGACCGGGCGGCTGGTGGCGGTGGGAAGGTTCGGGACGGACAAGGCCGGGTATGCCGAACTGCTTGCTGCTGGTCGGCTTCATCCTGACCGCGTATGGGCGGTCGAGGGCTGCAACGGCATCGGACGACACATCGCCCACCGACTCGTGCACGACGGGGAACGGGTCGTGGACGTCCCGGCCAAGCTCAGCGCTCAGGTGCGGATCTTCGCCACCGGCAACGCCCGCAAGACCGACCCGGTCGACGCGCACTCCGTTGCCTTGGCCGCGTTGTACGCCCCACCCGAGCCGGGGCTGCGCCCTGTCCTGGTGCAGGACGACCTGGTCGTCATGGCGTTGATGGTCGACCGCCGCGACGAGCTCGGCCGGGCACGCACCCAGACGATCAACCGGCTGCATCGGCTTCTGCTGGAACTGATCCCAGGCGGCGCAAAGCAGTTCCTGTCCGCCAGTCAGGCCCGCGCTTTGGTCGCGACGGTCAAGCCGCGCGACATCGTGGGCAAGACCCGTCGACGGTTCGTCGTCGAGCTCATCACCGAGCTCGAGGGGATCGATCGCAAGATCAAGGCGGCCGAGAAAGAGCTCACCGCCCTGGTCATCGAGCGCGGTTCGACACTGTTGGAGTTGACCGGGATAGGACCTACCGGCGCGGCACGGTTGCTGGCCGACGTCGGCGACATCCACCGCTTCCGCGACAAGGACCGGTTCGCGTCCTGGAACGGCACCGCGCCACTGGACGCGTCATCAGGAGCCCAGCAACGCCACCGCCTGTCCCGGGCGGGCAACCGACGGATCAACCGGACCCTGCACATCATGGCCGTCGTCCAGCTGCGGAACCCGACACCGGGGCGAGAGTTCTACGACGCCCGCAAAGCCGGCGGGACACCCTCGTTGATGGCGATGCGATCGCTCAAACGGCGCCTGTCGAACATCGTGTACGCCCGCATGGTCGCCGACCAGAACAGGCGCGACCAGAACAGGGCGACGGGCCCGGGAGGGCAACGGGGCAACGACTCTGACTCCAGCGCGACCGGCTCACAACCCCACACCGGCACTTCGGACAAGCCACTTCCCGGACCCGCCATCAACCAGCGTAGAACTCTCGCCCCCGCCATGTCTTGACCTAAAGGGGTGCCATGAGCGGACGTTCGGCTCTCCCTTGACTAACGCTTGGGCCAGATGATGTTGATGCCTTGGTTCACGGTCACCGTCAGCAACCACGGCGGGGGCTGCCGATTCGTCGTCCGACTTCCCGCATGAACGAGGCGGTGGTCCGGGTCTTAGCCGGATGCTTCGAGGATGCCCTTGAGCCTGGCCAGGTCCTTGGTCGTAACGCGGGTCATGGCACGCTTCACCATCGGCTCGCTGATCTTGGCAAAACCTGACGGGGAGCCCTGGTTGCGCAGCGTCATCCTCGTCGCTCCCTCGTGCACCGGCTCCCACTCGTACGTGGTCTCCATCGGGAACGGGCCATCAGCAGTACGCATCACCAGCCTGCGCCCAGGCACGAGCTCGACGACCTCGTAGGTGTAGGCGAGTCGGCGCCCGAGGAAGTGGGCAACGAAGTCCATCCTCGACCCCACGGACAGGGGCTCGGGTGTCAGCCAGCGCACAGACACGATGTTGGCGTACCACTCCGGAGCCCTACCCGGGTCACCGGCGAACGCCGCCACCTCGGCGACGGGCCGCTCGATCGTGCACTCAACCATGACGTCAACGCTCACCAGCGCATCATCTCCCAACCGCAACGACGTGAGAGCACAGAAGGTCTGCATGGGCCGGACGCTTGTGGCTCGAGATCGCGAGGTGCAGGTCTGACATCCAACGCACTCGGTCGGCGCCCGTAGGACCAGCCACGGAACCCCGCGCCGACAGGCTCCTCTAGGCGCTGGCAACCCCTGGGTCGAGAGCATGCGCCAGTGAGCGCAACCCGTCCCTGATGCGGGTCTTCGCGGTGCTGTGCGGAATGCCCAGGTGCGAAGCAACTTCGGTGTACGTCAGGCCGTGGAAGTACGCGAGCTGCACCGCGGTCCGCTGCTTCAGGGTCAGTGCCGCCAGGGCTCCTCGGACTCGCGCTGCTTCGAAGGAGGAGTGGGCCGCCTCGGCGGTGGAGTCGAACGGTGCCGACGTCACCTTCTGTGTCCACACGTCGTCGCGGGTGCGGCTCGCGGAGACACTACGGACCCGGTCCACCGCGCGCCGGTGCGCGATGGTGAGGATCCACCCCGCTCCGCTTCCGCGTGACGGTTCGTACCGACCAGCTTCGGCCCACACATAGCTGAACACGTCCTGCGTGATCTCCTCGGCGAGGGCGTGCTGGACCACGATGCGCAGCACCAGCCCGAACACGCGCGGCGCCGTCGCCGCGTAGACCTGCTCGAACGCGGCCTCGTCCCCGGAGGTGCAGCGGACGAGCAGGTCGCCCAACGACTGTCCTTCGTCGCCTTCGCCGTCCCAGCCGTCGGGTGGTGCGCTGTGGGCGGTCACGAGGTTCGCACCGACATCCGCATCACCAGGTCGTGCAGGTCGTCTCGCAGCCCGGTCAGCTCATCGCCGCACAACCCGGTCTGCTCGACGACGTCCAGCTGCGCCCGCGACGCGCCCAGCTCGACAGCAGCACCTCGGGGTGTGAGGCGAACTCGACGGGTTCGCGCGTCGTCCGGGTCCTGGTCGCGCACGACGAGTCCAGCTTCCTCGAGGCGCCTCAGGATGGGGCTGACCGCGGCCGGCGACAGCTGCAACCGGTCGGCAATCTCGTGGGCCGGTTGGTCGTCGGACTCCCACAGCACCAGCATGATCAGGTACTGCGGATACGTCAGCCCGACGGCTTCCAGCAGAGGTCGGTACGCGCGGGTCACCTGGTTCGTCGCGGCGTACAGCGCGAAGCACAGCTGGTCGTCGAGTCGCAGATTGCTGGACCTGGTCATTGGCACTCCCTTGTCGGCCATCAGCAACGTAGTTCACGCGTGAACCATCCGCGCGCCGGGCAGCACCCGGTGACAACACTCTGACCGAACAGGTGACCCGACAAGCGCTCCCGCTTCCCGTTCGACGACCGCCTGATCCGCTCATTCACGCAAGGACGACCCGACCACTGCGGGCCTGCGCACCGCCGGGTTGACCTTCGCGAAACCCTTCGACTCCCGCCTGGGCATCGCATCAACTACTGGCAGAGGACCCCCATCCCGTTGCAATGGCCGCAGAGGCCCCGAGGACCACACGAGTCCACACCTTCATCGACCAGTTTCGCCACAGCTTCGGAACCACCCCAAGCAGGTACCTCACCACCCACGGAAATCACCGCTTGCCTGTGGATCAGCAGTCGTACTCATCTCGGCAACGTCGCGTGGATCGCGGCTACTTAGAGACTGGTCGCAGGATCGGTGTCTGGCCAGACTCGGTCCAGGTGTCCGGCGAGACGCTCTGATTTGCGGCTGCCCACCGGTGTCATTGGTGTGGCTCTCTCATGGCGTGCGGCCTCGTCGGGCACCGCGCGAGGAGAGGCTCGAAAGGGGTTTGTCCGGCTCGAAGTAGCAATGCCCTCCCCGCTTCACATCACAGCGAGTGAAGGGAGCACGGCGATGGGCGTGATCATCGGGATGGACCCGCACAAACGCTCGGCCACGATCGAGGTCATCGACGAGGTTGGGCGGATGGTGGCGGTGGGACGGTTCGGTACGGACCGAGCCGGGTACGCCGAGCTGCTCGCCGCGGGTCGGGAGCACCGGGACAGGGTGTGGGCGGTCGAGGGCTGCAACGGCATCGGGCGGCACATCGCCCACCGGCTGGTCCACGACGGCGAGACGGTGCTGGACGTGCCGGCCAAGCTGTCGGCGCAGGTGCGGGTGTTCGCTACCGGCAACGGGCGCAAGACGGACCCGGTCGACGCGCACTCGGTCGCGCTGGCGGCGCTGTACGCCCCCGCTGAGCCCGGCCTACGGCGGGTGCAAGTCGACGGCGACCTGGTCGTGATGGGTTTGCTGGTCGACCGTCGCGACGAGCTCGGCCGGGCCCGCACCCAAACCCTCAACCGGTTGCATCGGCTGTTGCTCGAGCTGTTTCCCGGTGGTGCCAAACGGTTCCTGTCCGCCCCGCAGGCCCGAGCCCTGATCGCCACCACCAAACCGCGGGACCTGGCCGGCAAGACGCGCCGCCGGATCGTGGTTGAGCTGATCGGTGAGCTCGAGGCCATCGACCGCAAGATCAAGACCGCCGAGAAGGACCTGGCCGCGCTGGTCACCGACCGCGGCTCGACCCTGATGGACCTGACCGGGATCGGACCCACCGGCGCAGCCCGGCTGCTGGCCGACGTCGGAGACATCCACCGCTTCCGCGACAAGGACCGCTTCGCGTCGTGGAACGGCACCGCGCCACTGGACGCGTCCTCCGGGAACCAGCAACGGCACCGCCTGTCCCGTGCCGGGAACCGGCGGATCAACCGGACCCTGCACATCATGGCCGTGGTGCAGCTGCGAAACCCCACCCCGGGGCGGGACTTCTATCGGGCGAAGAAGGCCGGCGGGACACCCTCGTTGATGGCGATGCGATCGCTCAAACGGCGCCTGTCGAACATCGTGTACGCCCGCATGGTCGCCGACCAGAACAGGCGCGACCAGAACAGGGCGACGGGCCCGGGAGGGCAACGGGGCAACGACTCTGACTCCAGCGCGACCGGCTCACAACCCCACACCGGCACTTCGGACAAGCCACTTCCCGGACCCGCCATCAACCAGCGTAGAACTCTCGCCCCCGCCATGTCTTGACCTAAAGGGGTGCCATGAGCGGGCGAGCCTCGTCAGGCGCCTAAGGTTTCGTTAGCCGACCGCAGTGTTTGCCGGGTGCGCCGCATGATCCTTCCCATTCTGCGGGGACTCTCCAGCGATTCGTCGGCACCATCAGACACCCCCGTAGCCACCGTGGGCACCCGCTTGTCCAGTCCGGGGGTCGTCCCGAGGCTTTCGCTGGCTCACCTTGGGGTTGAACCCGCCGTCCGCCCACTCGGAGTTATCCGCAGGCTTGGGCTCGGCTCCATCCCAGCCCGCGTATCCGCCCAGCAGCCCGAAGGACGCCTCGGACTCCAGCACCCTGGCGGCGAGGTCCTGAAGCACCTCTCGGGGGAGGGCGGTCAGCAACTGGCCGGGGGCTCTGCGCTCACCGTCCGTCACGAGGTGGCCGATCTTCGCGTGGGCGCTGGTCGTCAGATGGTCGCCCACCAACAGGCTGCTCCGGACGGTCTCCAACAGGGACTCTCGGTGGGCTTCAGACAACAGGGCTATCGCTTCGGCGTGCGCGGACTCCAGCGCGTCGACGGGAGCTGTGCGCAACAGATAGCGGTACTGACGCACCACGGGATCTTCGGGCGCGTCCGCCCGGTCGACCTGTGGGTCACGCTGCTTGCCGAACGTGAATCGGCTCATGTTCGAGAGTAGAAGCCATCGGGAGGGACACGCCAGAGCGGCAAGGCGCTCATCGGCACGATCGGGCTGATCGCGGCATGTGCGTAGGTTCGACGCCAAGCAGGCCTCTCTTGGGTCCGTGCGTGGGCGTCAAGGACCAATCTCGGGCACGCCCGGACGCCGCCCTTCACCGCGTGTGTCCTCGGAACCACAGTGGACGCACGCACGATACGGCTGGTTGTCCTTGGTCAGCTTCCGTTGCCAGGTGTGCATCCCCAACAGGCATCTGAGTCGCTTTCCCATAACCGTCCCTTCCAGATCTCAAATGTACTGCGATGCGGGCCCAAGACTCTCCACCGCTGAAACAGTGGCGACGCCCTGTCATCGGCAGATCCGGTAAACACTGGCCCGCCCCCGGGGGTGGCCGGCTTGCGGCGGGAAGACGTAGTTTCGACGGCTTGGCCATGTCCGGGCTGTGCGGGCCTTAGTCGCGAAGGTGCCCCCGGGGACCGGTAGTCGATGCAACTGGACTGCCGTGGCTGGAGAGCGCGGAGGGTGGGGGAGTGAGCCTGCTTGACTAACTGCTTGACAACGGGGGCGTGTCCGGGCGGACAGTGGCGACCATGAGTGGACTCGTCTCGTGCTCAGAGGGATGCCCAGGCACGTCGGCGGACGGGTCGAGAATGCTTGACACGGAAGATGTCACCGGTTCAAACCAGTATCGCCCACCAGTACGAAACAGCCCCTGACCTGCGAAAACGCGGGTCAGGGGCTGTTCGGTCGTCCGATGCTGCGGGCAGCGCGCGTGCCTCACTTCGAGCACGCCCGCGCCGACGCGACGGACCCTGTCTCGATCAGGTGAGTGCTGCACAGAGCGAGGCCAGGGCAGCGGCATCTCCGAGGCGGAAGTAGTCGTCGAAGGGGTGGTGCGCGGAGATGGACCGGATCTCGTCCGTGGAGACGTCGACCAGGACTCGCCCGGCATCGGTCACAACGGTGCCTCCGTCCGGGCGATAGACGCGAGCCTCCAGGCCGCTGGTCCTTTCCGTGCCGGTGCTCGTGTCACCTGGTACCGCGAGGTCGTGGACGACCGTGTCGTGCTGCGACCACAGGAGTGTCCGACCAGTGTCCGGGTTCGTGAAGGTTCCGTTGAGGCTCTCCCGGAAGTGCCGTTGCAGCAGGTTGCCGCCGGCATCGTAGAACCGCTTCCCGATGACTGAGCGGAACTGGGAGACGTGGATCATCGTGCCGCCGCACACGATTCCCGACTCGTCATCCGCGATCGGCGGATCGCTGAAAGCCAGATCGCAGGCGATGTGCGAGCCATCGCGGTTGCAGGTTGCATTGAAGGCGGCGGGCGGTGCCGGATTCAGGCTGTTCGGGTCGACGGACGTGCCCGCTGAGGCCGGGACGGCGAAAGTCAGGGCGAGCAGCCCGACAACGGCGAGCAGTGCCGCGATGCAGCTGGCCTTGCGCCGCTTGAGTTTACCTGCTGTTGCTGTCGCGAGCAGTGCGACGACTGCGGCCGCCCGTGCGTCCGAGGGGTCGATTCTGCGTGACTTCTTCATGAGGTGCTGTCCCTTCTGGTGGATGGCTCCGAATACCTCGAACGCTATGGAGACAGAGCATCGGCGGCATCGGGCCTGGCCCTCGAGCCCCTCCGCGACGACGCGCGTGTCCACACGGATGCGAAGCGGGTGGGCCGTGGCCCAGACCGCCGTCAGGGCGCGGAGCCCACCCGCGACAGCTGGCGCACGACCAGCGCGGCGGGCGCTGTCGTGTCTCCCCTGGGGCGGCCGAGGGTGAGCTTGTCGGCCGCGATGCTCCACCGGAGCGAGATCGGGTCGGTCCCGGTCAGGTAGACCGTGATGGTGTCGCCTGTTACCCCGTAGCTTCCGAACGAGCGGCTCTGTTGAGCGCTGTTGGCGATGTTGACCTCGACATGTCCTCGCGCGAAGGACACGGTCACCGAGCCCCAGTCCTGGTCGACGTCCTGGCCGCTCCGCAGCAACCGGCTGGCATCGAGCTCGGCCCTCGTGACCGTCGTCCGCCAGATGCCGTCGAATGGAGCCCCGGTGCCGAAAGCGGTCGTCGGCGGCGGACACCGGCGAGCAAAGCTAGCCTCCGAGGGGTGGGCGCTCACGCGACGCCATGGTGAGATCACGAAGTTGCGCGGGGAGGTATCAGCCGCCGAGGGGCTCGGACCCCAAGCCAACATGCCCCCGTAGAGCGACCAGGTGAAGACGAAGTGCTCGCCGGGCTTGTTCATGGCATTGGTCGGGGCGATGCCACCGCCATCGGCGAAGTCCCAGACCATCAGACGACCGATCACCCGGTAACGCCCGTATCCCCACGTGCAGGCCGCCCCCGAGTCCTGACTGAAGGCGAACCTACCCCGGTCGAACTCGTAGGTCCACGCACCCCAGTTCTCCGGCGACGTCTCGCCGGGCATCTGCGACTGCGTCGTCGTCACGGTGTACGCGCCGTCGAGAGCCGTTGCCGGACCGGGCGTGGCATTGAGCGGCTGCGGCAGCGGCGCGGTGGGGCCTCCCGGGGCGCCGGCCGCTGCCGCAGGGTCGGGGCACGATGGCACCTCTCGGCCGCTGCTGGACGGCATGCGAATGCGCTCTGAGTCGATGGCCTTAAGAGCTGCCGCCGTCGCGGGGCTCTTGTTCAACGTCGCGTACACGGGGGCCAGTGCCGACTTCAGGCTCACCACCCCAGCGGGGGTGGCCTGCACGAACGTCACCCTGTTGCGCGCGCACAGGGCGGACAACGCGTCTTTCTCCTGGCGGTCCAGCATCGCGGCAGTGGGCGCGATGCTCTCGGCTGCGGCTTTCCCCAGCAGCTCGCGCACCGCACGCGGCAACGCGGCATACGCCTTGCCGTTGGCGAACACGACGATGGGACGGGCCCACAGCCCCACGTTGGCGGTGACGCTGGACGCGACGGTGTCGTAGACGTTGCCGGCGATGCTGGGCACGTGCTGGACCAGTCCGTCGTAGGAGGCCATGCTCTGGCCGTTGAAGCCCGAGTCGACCACCGTGGCTCCCAGCGCCTTCAGGCTCTCGTCTCCCAGCCGGGAAGGTGAGCTCGCAATCCTCGCCCCCCGGTAGTCCGAGGCCGCGAGGAGGGGGTGGGTGAGGCCCATCGGCCGTTGGATCGGGCCCGGGAGGACGCCCAGGCCGTGCAGGCCGAGACCGTCCAGTGACCCGAGCATCGGGTGGACGATCTCGTCCGATATCAGCACCTTCGACTCCAAGGCCACCGAGTCGATGGCCATCGGCGCGTGGAGTGCGCGCAGGTCCGGGTCACCCGCCAGCTCGAAGGCTCGCGCTCCCACGAACCCGATCGTCGCGTCCCCCTTGCGGACGGCGGCGATGGCGTCAGCCGCGGCCGACAGTTGGCCGTTGTACCAGTCGTGCGAGTCCTCGACCCGAACACGGCCCCCCGACAGCCTGTCCACGGCGTCGCGGAAGGACTCAACGTCTTGCCCGCCCATGACGTTGATGGCAGAGATGAGCAGGGGCGTGGTCGACAGCCGGCCACCCGAACGATCGGCGGTCGGGGTGCAGCCGGTAGCGAGGGCGACAAGGGTGACGCAAGCGATCGACGCCGCAACAAGTCGTCCATGGTGGGCCACGGGACACCTCCGGTTCTTGTCAGGACGCTACCCCGTAAGTCCAACCAGAATGGATCGGTTCTGGTCCGTGAGGCATCCGTGCACACACCTGCGGACACGTCTGCAGTTTGACCTGCATCCGTCCGTGCGATGGTCCTGTCGGGTGTTTCAGCCGGGGTCTGGCGATGGGGGGATCACCTCGGTTCGTAGGGACCGCAGGTGGGCCAGCACGGCCAGGACGCGACGGTCCTCAGCGCCACCCCCTGCGAGGTCGAGCTTGGTGAAGATGTGCCCAACGTGGGCCTCCACGGTCCGCGGACTGAGGAAGAGCCGTTCGCCGATGCGCCGGTTGGAATACCCCTCGGCCATGAGGGCGAGAATCTCCCGCTCCCGCGTCGACAACCGGTCCACGGCCTGACCGTGCGTGCGGTGCATGAGCCGGGACACGATGGTCGGGTCGACGACGGACTCGCCGTCGACGAGACGGTGGAGCGCATCAACGAGGATGGCGAGGTCGGAGACCCGTTCCTTCAAGAGGTATCCCATGGACTCCTCGTGGGTGGCCATGAGCCGCATCGCGTAGCCGGAGTCGACGTAGTGGGACAGCACCAGGATGGCGGTTCCCGGGTGCTGTGCACGGATGGTGATGGCGGCTCGGATGCCCTCGTCGGTGAGTGTCGGCGGCATCTTGATGTCCGTGACCACCGCGTCCGGCCTGGTCCTGTCCACGGCTGCCAGCAGCCCTTCGACGTCGCCCGCCTCAGCGGTGACCTCGATGCCGGTCGTCTCCAGCAGGCGTCGCAAGCCCTGGCGCATCAGGACCTCGTCCTCGGCGATCACGACGCGCACGGCAGCTCCAGGACGAGTTGGGGCCGGTCGTTAGGCGCGGCCTTAAGGATCAAAGTGCCGTCCAGGGCACCGGCCCGGTCCTCCAGGTCAGTCATGGCCAGGTCGGGAGCACGATCCACGGTGACCCGCAGTCGTAGGCACCTGGTCGTCCGGCTCAGCTCGATCACGCCGTCGTCGGTGACGAAGCGGTCGACCGCTCGGGCGCCGACGAAGTAGGCCGCGGACTCCACGTGGGACGGGAGCCGGCCTATAGGGGACTGGATCCGGATCCGGATCGGAGCGGCCTCGGCAAGTTGCGCGAAGGCCGAAACAAGACCCTCCTCGGCGAGGACGCTGGGGAAGATACCGTGGGCGATCGTGCGCACGTCGTCGATCGCGCCTCGAACGTGGTCGGCACACGCCTCGAGCACGGAGTCGTCGATCCCGTCCCCGTCAGCACTGAGCCTGGCGAGCTCGATGGCCATCGCCAGAGCGACAAGCCGCTGCTGGGCCCCATCGTGAAGGTCGCGCTCCAGGCGTTGACGCTCGTGGTCCGCCGCTGACACCACCCGCGTCCTGGACTCGCGCAACAGCCGGAGCTGAGCCAGTGCCTGGGCCTCGAAGCGCTCGTGATCGATGGCCAGGCGTGCCGCGGCAACGATGTCGTCCAGGTGTTGGCTGTCGGCCAGGGCTCCCGGCCGGTGCTCGATCTCGGCCCAGGGCTGCCCAGCCATGTTGAGCGTCGTGACGCCGGCACCGGGTGTCGGCACCACGGGGAGGCCCGCCTGGTCGACCGTACCGGAGTCGAGCGGGAAGGAGAGGCGAAGGGAACGGTCCCCGACGAGTGATGCCAACGTTCCCTGCAGGCTGAGCGCGGGATGCTCGGCCTCCTGCTGTCTGACGGCGAGACGGGCCAGCGCAACGCGTGCCCTGCGCGCGCTCATCGGTGACGTCAGACAGCCGGCCGCCACCGCGCCGAGGAGGATGCCTTGGAGCGCCCACGTCGAGATGCCGAGGAGGCCAGGGGCCGGACTGCGGTCCTCGGCCGTAACCCTCGTGAGGTTGTCGACCCCGACGACGAGGAGGTATGCCCCCCCCCGCCAGCGACGAGGGCAGGCTCAGCCTGCGCCGCGCGCGGGTGGCGCGAAGGGAACGTGCGGCTAGCGTCAGGACCGCGACTGCGCACCACGCGGGAATCGCCCAGGTGGCGATCCCTCGCAGGGCGAGAGCAACGCGGGGGGCGTCGGCGATGAGGAGCAGGTTGCTCGCGCACGAGCTGCATCCTTCTGCCCCCGGATCGGTCACGACGGCAGCACCGACGCCCATGGTGACAAGAAAAACGAGGTAGCCGAGACCGATGATGGTCCTCGTCGCGCGGGTCCCCGACCGTCCGGACAGGTAGGCCGCAGTCGCATGGAAGACCAACGGGGCCACCATTCCCGCCAGGACAAGGCCCGCGGTGAACACGACAGCCGACCCTGCCGATGGGGAGTTCCACTCCTGCGCCATCCAACTGAACCCCGCCAGCGCCAGGAGCGCCCCGGTACGGCGCGTTCCGGTGCCTGGAAGTAGGACGCTCCCCGTGACGATGAGCCAGAGCCCCACGGTTACGTCGCCGAGAGTCCCCCACATCGACGGTGGAGCGATCGCGAGGTAGCGATCTCGCGAGATGACAACCACAGTCACAGCCGCCGCAAGGACCCCGACGGCGACCAGGGCGACACGGGGCTGCCAGGTGCCATACACCTGGCCATCATGACGGGGTTGACGATCCTGTGCGCAAGCAAATGCCCCCCAGGTCGCAAGAGTGCCGTGCAGACTCGGTCTTCGCGGTTGCCTCGGCTCTCAGACTGGAAGTGAAACGGTCAGCTCGGTGCCGACGCCGACGGGACTGTGCAGCTCCAGCTCGCCGCCGAGGGCTTCGACCCTGTCGCGCAGACCCCGGATCCCGGAACCCGCGGACTCGTCCGCACCCCCAACCCCGTCGTCGCGGATGCTGACAGTGACGATGTCGCCCACCCGCCCGGCCGTCACCCCGATTCTCGTGGCCGCGGCATACTTCCCCGCGTTCGTCAGGGCTTCGCTGCACACGAAGTACGCCAGGGCTTCGACCTCTGGGCGCAGGCGCCCCAACGCCACGCGCACCTCGACATCGACGGGGAACGCACGGGCCACCTCGTCCAGGGCCTCCGCAAGGCCTGCGCGCCCCAGGGTTGCCGGACCGATGCCGTTGGCGAACTCGTGAAGCGATGCACGTGCGGAATCGACGTAGGGGCTCAGTGCGGTGCTCACCTGCTCGTGCCCTTCCAGCAGCCGCGCGACCTCGGCAAGGCGACGTTGCGGACCCTGCTCCAGCTGCGCACCCAGCGCGAGCTGTTCGGCGGCGGCGGCCGAGACGATCCTGCGACGCGATGCCTGAAGGGCCCTCAGCTGGCCTTGGGCCTGAGCCCGCAGCTGCACGTTGGCCAGGGCGAGAGACGCCAAGGAAGCCACTTGGTCCAGCAGGGCAGCGTCATCCACAAGGGCAGGGTCATGCACGATGACCCCCACGGGCTGCCCTCCTCGCTGCAGCAGCGTGACACCGTTCTCGGGGCCGGCCACGGGTGGCTCTCTCACTAGGCCTTGCTCGTCGACGAAGTGCTCTTCCACGGGCATCCAGAAGAAGAGTCGGGCGCTCTGGTCGCCGAACGCCCGACGCAGCGCCACGGCAACCGTGCCCGGCGAGTCGACTGACCCGAGCTCCACCGCCAACCCGCTGACCGTCGAACGCGACCAGAAGAGCCAGAGGTGTCCGACGGCCAACAGCAGCAGGCTCGCAACGACCGCGCCGTCATAGACAGCCAGCGCGGTCGGCTGACCCGATGCGAGGTGGTCCCGGAGTAGGCTGCTGGCCCCCAGTCCAATGCCATACGTGCCGCAGGCAGCGACGGCCAGGATCCGGCCTGCTCGTGCCGTTCGGGGACTTGGGCGGATGCTCACCACGGCTGCGGTGACAACGACGCCAGCGAGCGCCGCTCCGATCCCGGGATGGAGGTCCACAGGCTCCGCCAGGGCCAGCACATAGGCCACGACCACCACGGCACGGAGCCGCCACCTCAGGCGCCCGGAAGGGTAGGCGAGGAAGAGATGGATCAGGGGCCCGCGGTGCCAGAAGAGCGCCAAGTCGCCGAGCGCACCGGCGCCCCAGGCGACGCCGGTGGCGAGCATGAAGACAGCGGCCCACCGAGACCGCCGCCAGAAGACGGGGGCAACGGCGAACGACACGAGCATCGGCGCGACGTCCAGGGCGTCGAGGGGGGACACCTGGGTCAGCCGATCAGAGCACTCAGGGACGCACCCGTCAGCTCGCTCTTGGTGATGAAGCCTCGCGCTGGCGAACTCGCCAGGCGGGAGCGGTAGCTCGAGGCGCTGCGGCTCGAGATGAGCACCACCAGAGGTCCGTGTGTCCCGGCCCTGGACGCGATGCGTCGCGCGACCTCGAAGCCGTCCAGATCGGGGAGCTGGACATCGAGCAGGACCACGTCAGGACGCAGCCGCTCGACAGCTTGCAAAGCGCCCTCGCCGTCGGCAGCTTCCCCTGCCACGGAGAACCCCCCTGCGGCCAAGAGCGCATGGACGAGGGAACGGAAGCCGACGTCGTCATCAACGATCAGCAGTCCGCTCATGATCGGATCGTCCCACCAGAGACGCCGAGCCGTATCGGGAAAGGCACGCGGGACGCCTCGTCGCTCTCCGACGCCTGTCGGGCGGCTCCGTTACCGATCCGGCCGACCGCCCACCTCGGCAGAGCCGGAGCGGGCAGTCGGACTGCGTGCTCAGTGGCAGGCAACGTTGATGCACTGGAGCGGGTTGCCGTTACCGGCTGCGTGGTTTCCGCCCCCGTCGATCGTCCCGGCAACCGTGGCGATGCCGAGGTCGCCGTTGTGTACCGCGACGTTGCCGGTGATGGTTGAGGTGGCCAGACCTGTGGACGGCCCCAGAACCTGGATCCCGTCGTCAACCCCACTGCTGACGCGGTTGTCTTCGATGAGGGTGTCGAGGACGACACCACCGGCTTCGGGGCCGATCGCGATTCCCTCGTTGGCTCCGTTGACGGTGTTGCCGCGCACGACGGTGTCAGTGGTCGGGCGTCCCACCTCGTCGAAGTTGTCCACCTCGATGCCGTAGCGGATTTGGTCGATCACAGTGTTGTGGGCGACGAGGTTACGGTTGCCGCCACCGATCTGGATGCCGATGCCGTCGGGGCCGATGCCGTGCAGCACCTGGTTGTCGGTGATCGTGTTGTCGTCGCCGCCGACGCCGAAGCCGGTGGATGTGCCCGTGACCCGGTTGTGGTCCACCAGGTTGACGTTGGACGCGTCGATCTCGAAGCCCATCTCGCCGCCGGAGATGGTGTTGTCGACCAGGCGGTTGCCGACGGCGTCCTCCAGCTGCATGCCGAACGAGTTTGCGTTCAGGAGGTTGTGGGAGACGGTCGCGTGGGTCGCGCCTTCGAGGCGCACTCCGGCGCCGCCGATGTTGCGCAGGCTTCGGTTGCCGACAACGTTGGCCCCATCAGAGGTGACGATGGCGATGCCCGAGGCCTGGTTGTCAGCTGAGAGGTTGCCGACTATCTGGGCGCCGTCGGAGCCGTTGACGACGACGATTCCTCGACGTGTCATCCGGCGGGCGGTCATCGCAGTGATGTGGCCGCGAGGAGAGGAGTCAAAGACCACTCCGCGCCAGAACCCTTGCACGACGCCATTGGTGACGTGGACATCGTGATGTCCAGCCACGCGGATGCCGACCTCGGTCGGGTCTTCGACGGTGTCGCCGCTGACCGTGTGGCCGTTGAGGTCCAGGGTGATCCCGTCCGCCCCAATGACCAAGCCGTCGCCAACACAACCCACGACGTCACTCCTCAGCGTGGTGTCAACAGTCAGTTCTGAACCGCAGCCGACGCTGCCGGTTGGTAGCGCGCTGGCTGGGGTCGAACCGCCTACCGCCACCACCGCCGCAACGACGAAGACTTGTGCCCATCGTGCTGTGCTCATCTGACCTCACCCTTTGTCTCGTCAACGCTTGGACCTCCAGCGTCGCTGCGACGGCGTCACCAGACATCGGTGTAAGCGCTCGGTCAGTAAAGGACCTGCATGGGTACGTACCCCACGTGCCTGCGATCTGCCCTGATCACGGTGGCCGCGCCCGTCAGTGACCAAGTGAGTGACAACGGGCCCGGATTCGGGCGGACGTTGACGGATGGCGGGGGAGTGGCTCGTGCTCAGAACGACGTGCACGATCGTCTACGCACGGCGTGAAGGTCCTTGACAGGTAAGAGGTCGCTGGTTCAAACCCAGTATCGCCCACCAGTACGAAACAGCCCCTAACCTGCGGAAATGCCGGTCAGGGGCTGTTTCGTCCGCGGTTCCGAGGGCCGACTCCGACCTCTTCCGTGCTGATGAGTGACCAACTGAGTGACAAAGTCTGTCGCGCTCACTAGAGGCGGCCGTCCATCGAGGTCCGCCGTCGTCTGTGGCTGTGCTTTGGCGGGCTGCGCACGCCCGGTGGATCTTGGTTCGACTCCGTGCTGCCTTCCTGCGTGGGCTGAGCGCATTCGGGCAGCGTCAGTGCCCCAGGTCCGGTTCGGCTTCCTCCAGGGAGGGCTGGTGCAAAGGCGGCGGGATGTAGCACGCGGCGATCGCATCGTCCGAAAGGCCCGCGAGGACTCGGCAGCCAGCTGCCGGCGCGGTCCGCAAATAGTCCGCAACGCGCTACGGATGACCCACGAAAACCAACATCGCCAACTCGACGTTTCTGCAGGTCAGAGCCCTGTCAACACCATCAGTCTGTGCCACGATGGCCCCTCCGCAATCCCCGGCGTTTCGACCGAACCGGGGAGAGCGGCCCGCAATGGCGCGCACCGCGCAATGGTGCCCCTTCCTGTGCGTTGTCCTTCATGAACGGTTGCGGTTCTGATGACCGCGCCAACAGGTGAGTAGGAGAGCCTCATGGATCTTGGGCAAGAGACAGGACCGAGCCCAATGCCCCTTTGGTGCGCCGAAGACGTTGCCAGGTACTTGGGCGTCCCAGTGAAGACGCTGTACAAGTGGCGGCTGGAGCAGCACGGTCCACCGTGCCTGCGGGTGGGCAAGCACCTGCGTTACGTGGCGGAGGACGTCGTGGGCTGGGTCGAGAGCCGCAAGCAGCATCTTTCCTAGGAGACGACATGGCCAGGCCACCCCTTCCCCTCGGATCATGGGGCCGCATCTGGGTCAGCCCCAGTCCGAGCCGCCCCAGCGGCAAGCCCAAGTCCTTCCGGGCCCGTGCGCTTTACCGCGACTTTGACGGGGTCACGCGCGAAGTCAAAGCAGAAGGCCGTACCAAGAGCGCGGCTGAAGCCACCTTGTTGGCCAAGCTGCGCGAGCGAAGCGGCGCGCGGCACGGCGGGTCACTAAAGTCGACAGACAGGTTTTCAGCTGCTGCGCAGCTGTGGTTCGAGCATGTGGACGAGATGGTCGCGGAGGGTCGCCGGTCACCCGGAACTCGCGATGCCTACCGGCGCAAGCTGGACAACCACGTGCTTCCCGCCTTGGCAGAGGTGCGCCTCGGAGAGGTCACCACTCCGCTGGTCGAGAGCATCATCAAAGCGATCAGGACGCAGGTCGGTCCACCGACCGCCAAGTCCAGCCGCACCGTCATCTCAGGTGTCCTGAACCTCGCGGTCCGACACGGCGCCCTGGCCACGAACCCGGTCCGGGACGTCGAGACCATCGCATCCCGGCCGAAGCGGCAGCCTCGAGCCCTTGACGAGGACGAGCGCCGGGCCTGGTTCGCCATGCTGGCCAGCGATCCCAGAGCTGTTGCCGCGGACCTGCGGACCTGACGTCGTTCCTGCTGGCGACCGGTGCGCGAATCGGCGAGGCGCTCGGCCTCCTGTGGTCCGATGTCGACCTGACAAGCGGCGAGATCGAGATCCGACGACAGGTCATCCGGGTCAAGGGGGAGGGCCTCGTCCTCGTCGGCACCAAGAGCGCGGCGGGTGAGCGTACCCTCAGGCTCCCACAGTGGTGTGCGGAGATGCTCGAGCTGAGGAGTGCGCGTCGGCACCACCGTGATGAGCCCGTCTTCGGCGACGCGCTGGGCGGTCTTCGCGACCCGAACAACGTGCGACGTGACCTACGCCGGGCCCGCGCTCCCCGCGGCAGCGAGGCCAGGCAGGAGCTCGGCGCAGCTCTGGCCCACGCGCGGAGGGCGGCCAAGCTGTCACGACCGGACGTGGCTCGGGCACTGCAGTGGCCCAGGTCCCGCATCGAGCTCGTCGAGGCCGGCCGGGTGAAGGTCGACGTCGAGACCATCGCCGCGCTGGCGAACCTGTATGGGGTGAAGGAGCGGACGGCGCTGGTGACCCGGGCAGAGGAGACGACCCAACCAGAGGATGGTGACGCCCTGGCCTGGATCACCTCGCACAGCTTCCGCAAGACCACCGCGACCATCCTGGACGCCGCGGGCCAGTCGGCCAGGCAGATCGCCGACCAGCTCGGCCACGCCCGGCCGTCGATGACCCAGGACGTCTACATGGGCCGGCGGGCCAAAAACCCGGCTGCTGCGGCCGCGCTGAACTCGGCAGTCACCCGGGCGGCCGATGCAAAGACGGACGGTTTCCCGGACAAAGTCGAGGCCAGGCAGATCCGTGATCTGCCTGGCCTCGTAGATGGTGCGCCATCAGGGACTCGAACCCCGAACCCGCTGATTAAGAGTCAGCTGCTCTGCCAATTGAGCTAATGGCGCGCGAGGAGAGACATTAGCAGGACGACGCCGGGGACGTGAAATCGGCTCCTGAAAGGTTCATGAGCGACCTCGGCGACGGGCTGCTGCGACCAGCGCGGTCCCTGCGGCGACCGCCAAGGCACCCACGCCGAAAGCGAGTCCGAGGCGCATCGACTGACCGCCGTTGTCGTTGGAAGCCGTTGCTGCGGTGGGGCTTTCGGTCGAAGCGGTCGAGCTGGCGGAGGGGGGCGTCGCGCTGTTTCCGGGAGTCATGGTCGGCTCTGACGTCGGGCTGGACTGCGCGGCCTTGATGGTGAAGCTCGAGGTGTCGGAGACGGGGTGCCCGTCCTCGCTGACGACGCGGAACGCCACCTTGTAGACGCCGTTGGGCAGGTCCGCGTCCAGCTCCTCGGTGACGGTCGTCCCCTCTACCTTGGGGCGGCCGTTGCCGACGTTCCCGGACGGACCCGTGACCGTGACGGTGGCGAAGGTGGTGCCGATCGGCTCGTTGAACGACAGGGTCACCGTGGTGGGAGCTGTCGACACGGTGGAGCCGTCGCCGGGGGTGACGGACTTCAGGGCTGCGTGGGCGTCCGCCGAGACGGCCCCGATGATCGAGGACAGCACGCCGAGCAGCAGGCCCAGCACGGCCACCCAGACGGTGATGCGGATGGTCCTGCGCTTGCCTTCGGATTCCATGAACACCATGCCATCTTGCCCGACGAGACCGGGACGACCCGTTATCGGTGTCGAGGTGCGGGACATCTGCGATGCCCACGCCGGGGGCGGCGCGCACAGAATGGGCGGCGCGAACGGCCCCGGCCTACATCTCTGCAGACCGGGGCCGTTCCTGTATGGGGTGAGCGACGGGGCTTGAACCCGCGACCCCCGCGACCACAACGCGGTGCTCTACCAGCTGAGCTACGCCCACCATGCGACACGACCGGACTCGAAAGCCGGCCGCGTAAGCGTGGACCATCGTACCTGTTCCCGGGCAGTGCTCGTGACCACCCTCGGGACGACCGCACGAGGTGCCCCGCGCGCGGACGGTGGTCCGCGCCATACGCGCTCGCGATCAGGCGGGGTCGGTGCCGTGGTCGACGACGTGACGAGCGGCGATGGACTTCGCGGTGGCGCTGTCCGGGCCGGGCTGGGCCACGAAGACGGCCTCGCGGTAGTAGCGCAGCTCGGCGATGGACTCGCGGATGTCGGCGAGGGCGCGGTGGCCACCGGACTTCTTGGGGGAGCCGAAGTAGGCCCGGGGGTACCAGCGGCGCGACAGCTCCTTGATCGAGGACACGTCGATGATGCGGTAGTGCAGGTGGGCCTCGAGCTCGGGCATGTCGCGCAGGAGGAAGTTGCGGTCCGTGCCGACGGTGTTGCCGCCCAAGGGCGCCTTGCGCGGCTCGGGCACCCACTCGCGGATGTAGTCGAGCACCAGCTTCTGGGCGACCTCCATAGTCGTGCCGCCGGCGAGCTCTTCCAGCAGGCCGGACGTCGTGTGCATGTCGCGCACGAAGTCGTCCATCTGCTCCAGCGCCTCGGCGGGCGGGGCGATCACGACGTCGACACCGTCACCGAGCTGGTTGAGCTCGAAGTCGGTGACGAGGGCCGCGACCTCGATGAGGGCGTCGTTCTCGAGGGAGAGCCCGGTCATCTCGCAGTCGATCCAGACGATGCGGTCGTTGACGGAGCGTTCTGTGGGGTTCTGCGTCACCCACCCACCCTATGGCCACGCCCGGACACGGGCCCCGCAGCGCGACCGGTGCTGCACTAGCCTGCCCGTCATGACGTGGGGACAAGAGCCCGGGTATGGCGCGGGCGCACCCGTGCGGCGCGGGGGGCGCAGCATGCTGCGCAGCTGGCTGCTCGCGGGGGTCATCGTCATCGGGTTCGCCCTCGCGGCCATCGTCCTGGCCGTCTACTACGGCGCGACCCTCGGTGTGGTGACCAGCCTGTTGGCCGTCCTCCTCGCGGCCCTTCCGTTGGGGATCGTCATCCCGACCTTCCTGTGGCTGGACCGCTTCGAGGCGGAGCCGACGCGCTACCTCGTCGTGGCCTTCGGTTGGGGGGCGTTGGTGGCGGCCCTGCTCGCGGGCATCTTCAACACCGGCGCGAACATCGCGTTCCAGGCGGCCACCGGTGCCCCCGAGACGGCCGGCCTCGCAACCGCCGTGTTCTCGGCTCCGCTGGTGGAGGAGGGGGTCAAGGGCCTGTTGGTCCTGCTCGTGTGGCGACTGCGGCGGCGGGAGTTCGACGGCATCATCGACGGGATGGTCTATGCCGGCATCGTGGCCGCCGGTTTCGCGTTCACGGAGAACATCCAGTACCTCGGGATGGCCTACGCGGACGGGGGCGATGGCGCCCTCACGGGCACGTTCATCGCGCGCTGCCTGTTCACTCCGTTCGCCCACCCGATCTTCACGGTCATGACGGGCATCGGCATCGGGGTCGCGGCGACCACCCGCAGCCGGGTCCTGCGGGTCGTCGCGCCCATCGCCGGATACGCCCTCGCGGTGCTGCTGCACGCCATCTGGAACCTCGCCGCCGTCACGGGAGGGGCCGGACTGCTCACCGTCTACCTCCTGGTGGAGGTGCCGATCTTCATCGCGTTCATCGCGCTGGTGGTCTGGGCGAGGCGGCGCGAGGGACGGCTCATCGGCCGCTACCTCAGCGCGTACGCCGATGCGGGGTGGCTCTCGCCGAGCGAGGTGCAGATGCTGTCGACCATGGCTGGACGCCGCAGCGCGCGGGTGTGGGCGCGGACGAACGGCCGTTCCGCCCTGGCGTCGATGCGCACCTTCCAGGACAGCGCCAGCGAGCTCGCCCTGCTGCGCGCCCGCATGCACCACAGCGCCGCCGACGACCAGGCGCTCGCGACCGAGCGCGAGCTGCTCGACTCGCTGACGCTGCGACGCCGGGAGTTCCTCGGCGCGTACTAGCGTGCACGCCGTGCGCACCCTAGACATCGCCTCGTCCATCGGCTCCGACCTCGTGGCCCTCCGCCGTGACCTGCACCAGATCCCCGAGATCGGCATGGACCTGCCGCTGACCCAGCAGGCCGTCGTCGACGCGTTGGCGGACCTGGACCTCGAGGTCACCCTCGGGAAGGGTCTCTCGTCGGTCGTCGCCGTCCTGCGCGGTCGAGGCGGTGACCGCACCGGGGCGGAGCGCCCCGTGGTGCTGCTGCGCGGTGACATGGATGCGCTGCCCGTGACCGAGGACCTCGACCTCGAGTACGTCTCGCGGCACGTGGGCCGGATGCACGCCTGTGGTCACGACCTGCACGTCGCAGGGCTGGTCGGCGCGGCCAGGGTCCTGCACGAGATGCGCGACGAGCTCGAGGGCGACGTCGTCTTCATGTTCCAGCCCGGGGAGGAAGGTCCCGGCGGGGCGGAGCCCATGATCGAGGAGGGCCTGCTCGAGTCCGCTGGACGCCGGGTCGATGCGGCCTACGCCCTGCACGTCTTCTCCTCCGAGCACCCCAAGGGCATGTGGTTCGGCCGGCCCGGTCCACTCATGGCGGCCGCCGACGAGGTCAAGGTCACGGTCGTGGGGGAGGGCGGTCACGGGTCGCAGCCGTTCCGTGCCAAGGACCCGATCCCGGTGGCCTGCGAGATCGTCGTGGCGCTCCAGACGCTGGTCACCCGCCAGTTCGACGTCTTCGACCCGGTCGTCATCACGGTCGGCAAGTTCGTCGGCGGCACCAAGGACAACATCATCCCCGACGAGGCCGTGTTCGAGGCGACGGTGCGGAGCCTGTCGGAGGAGGCGCGCGCCGAGGTCAGCGCCAAGATCGAGCTCCTGTCGAACCAGCTCGCCGCCGCCCATGGCCTGACCGCCCAGGTCGAACACCTGCCCGGCTACCCCGTGACGGTCAACGACGAGGCCGAGTACGCCTTCGCCAAGGACACGATCGTCGACCTCTTCGGCGTCGACCGGTACACCCACCAGCGCAACCCCGAGATGGGGTCGGAGGACTTCTCGTTCGTCGGCCAGCTGGTGCCCAGCGCCTACGTCAACCTCAGCGCGTGCCCCGCCGCCGACCACGAGGCCGCCCCGGACAACCACTCTCCGCGAGCCGACTTCGACGACTCGGTGGTGCCCGACGCGGCGGCACTGCTCGCCGAGCTCGCGCTGCGGCGGACGGCCCAGCTCGCCCGCTGAACCATCCACGGCACGATCACGACAGCCCCAGCCGGACGGCTCGGCCGGGGCTGTCGTGGTGGCCGGCGCGCTCGTAGTCTGGGTCGATGGGAGGTGGCGGAGTTCATCCCGAGCACGAGGACGACCCGTGGACCGTCAACGTGGGTGACCATCCCGCTCGCGCCGACAGCCTGCAGTACGTCAGGAGCCGCACCCTGATGGTCAAGCTCGTGGGGCAGTGCCAACCCTGGTGGTTCGGCGACAAGCCCTACCAGGACCACCACGGCGGCGGCGTCTGGCTCAAGGACTCCACCGGCTGGCTGCTGGTGTTCGGTCCCGCGGGCATCGAGTGGTCGGCGCAGTTCTGTGCCGACCCCGCCAAGGTGGACCAGCTGCGACAGCTGACCGCCCGGCTGGTTGCCGGCTTCCCGGGCACCGTCGCCGGCTACGAGGCCGCGGGATACCACGACGCCGCCGGGCTGCTGGCCAGTCCGATCAAGGACGCCGACGGGGTGCAGGCCTGGACCGACGGGATCTTCAACGCCTCGGTGGCGCTGCCGGCCGGCCTGCACACCGGGGTCCTGCCGCAGGCTGCCGGCTACCACCACTACCCGAAGCCGATCGTGGACATCGACAGGTTCAGGTACGACGACTTCACCTTGTTCGTCGCCGACACCCAGGGCAATCCCGTCGCGGTCACCCCGGTCGGTCGGCGTGGCAGCGGCAACGGAGCGGTCAGCGTCGCCTGGGCCGACCCGCACACCCCGTTGGGACGGCGCAAGGCCGCCTCGGACCAGGCGGGCGAGCGGCTGATCCTGCCCGACACGCACCCTGTCGCCAAGGCTGCGTTCGCCCTGCAGTGACGCCTCAGGCGGTGGCGCCCCCGGCAGGACTCGAACCTGCGACCTAGAGATTAGAAGGCTCTTGCTCTATCCAGCTGAGCTACGGGGGCAGTGCGCGGACAGTCTAGGACGGGACCGCCGGGCGGCCGTCCATCTGCCCGACGGGTTCACAGGTGCTTCACGTATGCCGCGTGGTGCCACAGGTGGATGGCCGCGTACGCCCGCCACGGGCTCCAGGCCAGCGAGCGGGTGAGGACGGCGCGCTGGGTCGGCAGGTCCAGCGCCTTGCGCAGGACGAGGTCGCCGTGGGGGAACGCATCCGGGTCACGCAGCGCCCTCATGGCGACGTAGTCGACGGTCCACGGGCCGATGCCCGGCAGGGCGAGCAGTCGACGGCGGACCTCGGCGGGGTCGGACTCCGGGGCCACGACGAGCCCCTCGGCGCACTCCTGCGACAGTGCGACGACGGTTCGGGCGCGAGTGCCGGTCACCCCGACCACGGACTGCAGCTCCGCCGGGTCGACCTCCGAAAGTATTGCAGCAGTGGGGAACTCGTGGAGCCCCGTGTCCGGGTCGGCGCACCCCCAACGGGTCACCAGTCGTGCGGCGAAGGTCTGGGCAGCCTGCAGTGAGACGTGCTGGCCCAGCACGGTCATCACCGTCGCCTCGAACCCGTCGAAGGCCCCGAGGATCCGCAGCGTCGGGTTGGCGCTGACGAGGGCGCCCAGCTCCGGGTCCGTGCCGAGGTGGGCGGCCACCGCCTCGAGGTCGGTTCCGAGGTCGAGCCACTGCCGCACCCGTCGCAGGACGTGGTCCAGCTCGTCGGGCTGCAGGTCGTCCCGGGGCGCCCTTGTCGTCGGGCGGACCGCCAACGACACCGACACGGTCTCGTCGCCGAACACGGCCCGCAGCAGGCGCGGTCCACCAGGAGCGGGCACCAGTCGCTCGTACGTCCGCGTGGACGCCTGCACCCGCTCGAGCCCGGGCACCGCGTGGGCGACCAGTGCCGCAAAGGCCTCGCGGGCTGCATACGGGTGCACGTCGATGAGCGGGATGAGTGGTGCAGGGGCGACAGCAGGCAATGAGCCGGGTCGCGTCACGGCTCGCCCCCGAGGGGCATGGTCCCGACCGGGCGGTAGTGACGCGGACGCCCGCCGCCCGGGGCGTGGGAGGCGAAGAGGGTGACCTCCGTCGCAACCCACTCGGGGCCGCGGTAGGCGTCCAGCACGCGCAGCCACCGGGTCGCCTCGAACGGGCGCCGGGCACGCGCCACGGTCAGGTGGGGCTGGAACCCGCCGCCCTCGGGGGTGGCACCGGCGTGGGCGCAGGACGACCGGACGTTGCGTGCCAACGCGTCGAGCGACTCCAACGCCGTGGGCCGGCCGTCGACGCCGACCCACAGGACCCTCGCGTCGGCCGCGTGGGGGAAGGCCCCTCCCGCGCAGAGCCGTGCCGCGAACGGGTCGCGCTGGGCCGCCGCCGAGGCCACGGCGAGCGCGACCTCGTCCAGCCGGCGCTCGGGGACGTCGGCCATGAACGCCAGCGTGATGTGCCACAGGGACGCATCGGTCCACCGCAGCTCCGGGCCGGCGTCGCGGCGGGGCTCGAGGAACTCGCCGAGGTCGGTCAGGGCGTCGTCCGGTGGCACGACCGCGGCGAAGATGCGCATCCCACCATTGTGGACGTCCGGCGAGGATAGGTTGGTCGGACCTACGAAGGGGGACGGGGATGCTGCACAAGGCCAGGAACCTGTCGGCGCCGGGCACGTGGTTCCTCACCGTCCGCCTGGCGGAGGTGGGCATCATCGCCCTGCTGGTGGGAGCAGTGCTGGAGGCACGGTACGCCTGGCAGATCGGGGCCCAGTTCTACGGCAACGGCTCCGTCGATGCGCCCACCAACCCGTCCCTCATGAAGCGCATCACCGGGATGGCCCTCTTCGGCGGGTACCGCATGCCGATGAGCCTCTTGGTCATCGTGCTCACCCTCGCCGCTCTGGTGGTCGTCCTGCACCGGTGCCAACCGGTGAGTCACACCCGGGTGCTCCGCTGGGAGTGGCTCGTCCTCTGGGGCGCCTCCACCCTGCTCGCTGCTGCCGCCGCCGCTGTGGGGGTGGTGGCGCTCTTCGCCGAGAACCCGTTCGCGTCGCCCGACCCGTCGGTCGTCAGTGGCACCGCCCCTGGGCCGGGGTATCACGAGCAGGTGGTCGGCAACCTCTCCTGGCCGCTCGGCGCCCTGCTGCTCCTGCTCCCGCTCGGGCTCTGGTGGGCACGGTTGCCGGACGCGGACGACCTCGACGACGCCCTCACCCAGGCCGACGGTGACCAGCTCGAGGGTGTCGGCGGTCCGGAGGCACCTGCCGCCGTCACGGCGACGGAGGGCCAGCACGCGCAGCGCGAGGCCGACAGGGACGCCATCGTGCTCGACGACGTGGAGCAGATCGCGCCCGTCGAGCGGCTTCAACCGCGAGGGGACCTCCGCGGTGACGGCTCCTCCTCGAGCGGCTACGACGGCTACTTCCGCCACTAGGAGCGCGCGCACCATGGCCTCACCAGCAGGCCGAGGGTGGAACGGCACCGATGCGTGGCCCCTGTCGGTCTGTCGCGACCGGTTGCACGGGGGTTCGGTTCGTTAGGCTTGCGGTGTGATTTCCAGGGACGACGCCAAGTCCGTGTTGGGCGCCGTGACGACCCTGCGCGACCGGGTGGCAGACGCAGAGCTGCCGCTCGACATCCCGGGCGTCGCCGCGGGTCGGGCCACCCGGGACTCACTGCTCAAGCAGCTCGACGACTACGTCATCCCGCGGCTGCGTTCGCTGGACGCCCCCCTGCTCGCGGTCGTCGGCGGGTCCACCGGAGCGGGCAAGTCCACGCTGGTGAACTCGATCGTCGACGCGCAGGTCAGCCGCTCCGGCGTGCTGCGCCCCACCACGACGACTCCGGTCCTGGTGCACCACCCCAAGGACGAGCGCTGGTTCCTCGACGACCGGATCCTGCCCGGACTCAGCAGGGTCACGGGCGCGGTCACCGGTGACGACGGGGCCGGCTCCCTGCGGCTGGTGCCCTCGAGCTCGTTGCCCCCGGGCATGGCCCTTCTCGACGCCCCCGACATCGACTCCGTCGTCAGCGCCAACCGCGCCCTGGCCGGTCAGCTGCTGGCCGCTGCCGATCTCTGGTTGTTCGTGACGACGGCGGCCCGGTATGCCGATGCCGTGCCCTGGGACCTCCTGCGCCAGGCCTCCGAGCGCGGCACCGCCGTCGCCATCGTGCTCGACCGGGTCCCGCCCGAGGCGATGGCCGACATCCGCGGTCACCTCGCGTCCATGCTGCGCGAGCAGGGCCTGTCGACCGCTCCCATCTTCGGCATCCCCGAGGCCACGCTCACCCCCGAGGGACGCCTCCCCGAGGCCGACGTCGCCCGCCTGCGTTCCTGGCTGTCGGCGCTCGCGAGCGACGCCCGCGCCCGGGCCGTCATCGTCAAGCAGACCTTGGACGGGGCCCTGGGCTCGCTCGAGGAACGCACCGCATCGCTCGTCGGGTCCGCCCATGAGCAGGCCGCCGCCGTGAGTGCCCTGCGCGATGCGGCCGAGCTGTCCTACCGCGACGCCCTCCACCACGTCGAGCACGGCATGACCGATGGCACGCTCCTTCGCGGGGAGGTGCTGGCCCGGTGGCAGGAGTACGTCGGCACGGGGGAGTTCTTCAAGCAGGTCGAGTCGACGGTCGCCAAGGTCCGCGACCGCATCACCGCTGCCGTCAAGGGCACGCCGCCACCCGCCGGTGACCTCGGCGAGGCGCTGCAGTCCGGCGTCGCCGCCTTGATCCAGTCCCAGGGCCAGGGCGCCGCCGCCACGGTCGTGCGCCAGTGGCGCATGCTGCCCGGTGGCGACTCCGTCCTGCAGGCGCACTCGGGCATGGCCAAGACCTCCCCGCAGTTCACCGAGGCCGTCGAACGCCTCGTCCGCGACTGGCAGGGGGAGCTGCTCGACCTGGTGCGCAGCGAGGGCAAGGACCGGCGCACCACGGCCCGCATCGCGGCATACGGGCTCAACGGGATCGGGGTGATCCTCATGCTCGTCGTCTTCGCCCACACCGGAGGACTGATAGGGGCGGAGGTCGGCATCGCCGGTGGCACCGCGGTCCTGGCCCAGAAGGTGCTCGAGGCCATCTTCGGCGACCAGGCGGTGCGCGACATGGCCGCGCGGGCCCGGACCAGGCTCCTCGAGCGGGTCCGTGACCTGTATGCCGCGGAACAGCTGCGCTACGACGCCGCCCTCGAGGGCGTCACCATCCAGCAGGACCGGGCCGAGCGCCTGGCAGATGCCGCAGCAGCGGTGAAGGCGGTCCGATGAGCCCGTTGATCATGGGCCGCACCAAGGTCAAGGGCATGAGTGCCGAGGAGCTGGTCGAGCGCTCCAGCGCGCTGGGTGGTGCCCTCGAGTCCGGTGCGGCGCAGCTCGATCCGGCCAGGGCTGCCGACGCAGCCGCCGTCATCGACAAGGTCACCGCCCGGACGGCGCTCTCCGGCAACCACACCGTCGTCGCGCTCGCGGGTGCGACGGGGTCGGGCAAGTCCAGCCTGTTCAACGCCCTCGTCGGTGACGCGGTGGCGACCGTGGGCGCGAGGCGACCCACGACCTCGCGTCCTGTTGCAGCCGTGTGGGGGGACGATGACGCGACCGACCTGCTCGACTGGCTGCAGGTCGCCCAGCGCCACCACGTGGTCGGCGATGCCGCCGGGCAGCAGGCAGGGGAGAAGGGCCGGGCGGCGCAGGGCTGGAACCTCGACGGGTTGGTCCTGCTGGACCTGCCTGACTTCGACTCCCGGGTGGAGGCGCACCGCCACGAGTCCGAGCGGGTCCTGCAGCTCGTCGACGTCTTCGTCTGGGTCACCGACCCCCAGAAGTACGCCGACGCACGGCTGCACGACGACTTCCTCAAGGTGCTGGCCACCCACGACGCGGTGACCGTCGTGGTCCTCAACCAGGCCGACCGTCTGTCGGCGGACTCCGTGCAGCAGGTCCGCGGCGACCTCGGCCGTCTCACCGCCGAGGACGGCATCGCAGGGGTGCAGGTCCTCGCCACGTCGGCGACCACACGCGCCGGGCTCGACGAGCTCGGCATGCGCCTCGGCACCGCGGTGGCTGCGCGCAACGCCGCCCAGGCGCGGCTGGCTGCGGACGTCCGCGCCACTGCCGGACGCCTGCGTGCCGACGTCGCCGACTCCGAGGTCACCTTGCCCGACGACGTCGACACCGAGCTCGTGGACGCACTCTCCCGGGCGGCGGGTGTCCCCACGGTCGTGGCGGCTGTCGAGCGGGACTACCGCAACCAGGCGTGGAGCCGCACCGGGTGGCCGTTCACCCGCTGGGTCCGAGCCCTGCGACCCGACCCGATCAAGCGGCTCCGGCTCAACACCCGCGACTCCGTGGAGGAGAAGCTCGCCCTCACCGCCGGGGACGTGCGCTCGGTCCTGGGCCGGTCGTCCCTGCCACCGCCCACCCCGGCCGCACGCGCTGCGGTCGACCTGGCGACGCGCGCCGTCGGCGACCGCGCCGCTGACGGCCTGCCGCACCGTTGGGCCGAGGCGGTCTCCGACGCAGCCACCCCGCCCGGTCCGGAGCTCGCCGACGCCCTCGACCAGGCCGTCGTGGGCACCTCGCTGCGGATGCGTGCGCCGTTGTGGTGGCGGGCCTTCGGCGTCGCCCAGCTGCTGCTGTCCCTCGTCGCCGTGCTCGGGCTGGGGTGGCTCGTGGTGCTGGTGGTGCTCGGGTGGCTCGCGCTGCCGCGCATCGACACGCCCAGCCTCGGGCCGGTGCCGTACCCGTTGCTCATGTTCGCCGGGGGGTTGCTCCTCGGGCTGGCCCTGGCCGCCGTCGCCCGGTGGGTCGCGAGGATCGGCGCACGCCGACGAGGGCACGTCATCCGTCGTCGCCTGACGGAGGCGGTGTCCGGGGTCGCCGCAGAGCGGATCGCCGGCCCGGTCCGGGCCGTGCTGGCTCGCCACCGCACGACCCGCGAGGGGCTCGACCGCGCCGCTGCCTGACCTGCGCCATCGTCCACAGGTCGGCGGTCCTCGGCAGCGCCGTCCACAGCCACCGTCGCCGTTCCTTTCGCCGCCGACCCCTCGTGACGACCCTTGCCTCAACCCCATGAAGGGGACGGACAGGACAGACACAGATGAGGTGGACGACATGAACGAGATCTACACGACGGTCGTGGGGCGACTGGTGGCCAACCCGGAGTCGAGGACGACCCGGGGCGGAGTGCCGTTCACGGCGTTCCGGCTGGCGTCCACGGTGCGCCGACCCAACCCCCAGACGCGCGAGTACGAGGACGGCCCGACCAACTTCTTCAACGTGACGGCGTTCCGCACCCTCGGTGCCAACGTCGGCAACTCGCTGAAGAAGGGTGACCCGGTGTTCGTCTACGGACGGATGAGGGTCAACCAGTGGATGCGCAGCGACAACATCCCCGCCACCTCGGTGGAGATCGACGCCTACACGGTCGGGCACGACCTGACCTGGGGGACCACCGAGCTGGTGAAGGTGAGCCGGGCGCAGGTGGACCAGACCGACCGCCTCTCCGACGAGGCGATCCAGTCGGTGCACGCCGAGCTGGAGTCCGGTGGTGGGTTGGACGCGGAGAACGACGCGTACGAGGTGGTACCGCAACCGACGGGGCTGGTGCCCCGGGACGACGCCGAGCAGGAGCTCGCCGCGGTCTGAGCGCGCGGCAGGCGGATTCGGGCGTGGGGGCGGTGGCCGTTAGCCTTGCCCCCATGCCCGAGTTCATCTACGTCATGTCGAAGGCCCGCAAGGCCCATGGCGACAAGGTCATCCTCGATGACGTCACCATCTCCTTCTATCCCGGGGCCAAGATCGGTGTGGTCGGACCCAACGGCGCCGGCAAGTCCTCGGTCCTCAAGATCATGGCGGGGCTGGACCAGCCCTCCAACGGTGAGGCCCGCCTGACTCCTGGGTACTCCGTCGGCATCCTCATGCAGGAGCCCGAGCTCAACGAGTCCAAGACCGTTCTCGGCAACGTCGAGGAGGGCGCCGGCGAGATCAAGGCCAAGCTCGACCGCTACAACGCCATCTCCGCCGAGATGGCCGAGCCGGACGCTGACTTCGACGCGCTGATGGAGGAGATGGGCAAGCTCCAGGAGGCCATCGACGCCGCCGACGCGTGGGACCTCGACTCCCAGCTCGAGCAGGCGATGGACGCGCTTCGCTGCCCGCCGCCGGACGCTGACGTCACCGTGCTCTCCGGTGGTGAGCGTCGCCGCGTCGCACTGTGCAAGCTGCTGCTGCAGAAGCCGGACCTCCTGCTGCTCGACGAGCCCACCAACCACCTCGACGCCGAGTCGGTCCTGTGGCTCGAGCAGCACCTCGCGGCCTACCACGGCGCTGTCGTCGCCGTGACCCACGACCGCTACTTCATGGACAACGTGGCGCAGTGGATCCTTGAGCTCGACCGCGGCCGCGCCTACCCCTACGAGGGCAACTACTCGACCTACCTCGAGAAGAAGCAGGCGCGTCTGCAGGTCCAGGGCAAGAAGGACGCCAAGCTCGCCAAGCGCCTCGCGACCGAGCTCGAGTGGGTGCGCTCCAACGCCAAGGCCCGCCAGGTGAAGTCCAAGGCGCGTCTGGCCCGCTACGAGGAGATGGCCGCCGAGGCGGACCGCACCCGCAAGCTCGACTTCGACGAGATCGTCATCCCCCCGGGCCCGCGCCTGGGGTCGACGGTCATCGAGGTCAACAAGCTCAAGAAGGGCTTCGGCGACCGCGTCCTCATCGACGACCTGTCCTTCACGCTGCCTCGCAACGGCATCGTCGGCGTCATCGGGCCCAACGGTGTCGGCAAGACCACGCTCTTCAAGACCATCGTGGGCCTGGAGGAGGCCGACAGCGGCTCGGTCAAGGTCGGCGAGACCGTGAAGATGTCCTACGTCGACCAGAGCCGCTCCGGCCTGGACCCGAAGAAGAACCTCTGGGAGACCGTGTCCGACGGCCTCGACCACATCCAGGTCGGCCAGGTCGAGATCCCGTCGCGGGCGTACGTCTCGCAGTTCGGGTTCAAGGGCCCGGACCAGCAGAAGATGACCGGCGTCCTGTCCGGTGGTGAGCGCAACCGCCTCAACCTCGCGCTCACCCTCAAGCAGGGCGGCAACCTGCTTCTCCTCGACGAGCCCACCAACGACCTCGACGTCGAGACCCTGGGATCGCTGGAGAACGCCCTGCTGGACTTCCCCGGCTGCGCCGTCGTCATCAGCCACGACCGGTGGTTCCTCGACCGGGTGGCGACGCACATCCTCGCCTACGAGGGCAGCGAGGAGAACCCCAGCAAGTGGTACTGGTTCGAGGGCAACTTCGAGTCCTACGAGGCCAACAAGGTCGAGCGCCTCGGCGCCGACGCCGCGCGTCCGCACCGGGTGACCTACCGCAAGCTCACCCGCGACTGACCGCACCCGCACCACCGCAGGCGCACCACCACAGCGCGCGGCGCCCCCGACGGGGGAGCCGCGCGCTGTGGTGCACCACGTGCCCCAGCGGTGTTGTGGACGCCGGCCACCTGTGCGCACGATGAGGTCATGCGCCTCGGACAGCAGGTCTCCTTCTTCTCCTGGCCGGACGCCCCCGCGTCCATCGGCCCGACGTTCGGCCGGATCGCCCGCAGCTCGGAGGCAGCCGGCCTGTCGAGCCTGTGGGTGATGGACCACTTCTTCCAGATCTCGATGATCGGGCCGCCCGAGCTCGACATGGTCGAGGGCTACACGGCCCTGGCCTTCGCCGCCGGCCAGACCAGCCGGATCCAGCTCGGCACCCTGGTGACCGGCGTGACCTACCGCCACCCCGGCCTCCTGGCCAAGACGGTCACCAGCCTCGACGTCCTGTCCGGCGGTCGCGCCTGGCTCGGGATCGGTGCCGCCTGGAACGAGGAGGAGCACCGCGGCCTCGGTGTGCCGTACCCCTCGACGAAGGAACGCTTCGAGCGACTCGAGGAGACGCTGCAGATCTGCCTGCAGATGTGGGCTGGCGACGAGAGCCCGTATGCCGGGCAGCACTACCAGCTCGAACGCCCCCTCAACGTCCCCCAGAGCGTGAGCCGACCGCACCCGCCGATCCTCATCGGCGGCGGTGGCGAGAAGAAGACCCTTCGCCTCGTGGCGCAGTACGCGGACGCCTGCAACCTGTTCGACAACGGACTGGGGCCGGAGGGCATCCCGCGCAAGCTCGACATCCTGCGCGGCCACTGCGAGGACGTCGGGCGCGACTACGCCGAGATCGACAAGACCGTGCTCGCCCGGGTGGCCCTCAGCCGCGACGGGTCCGGCAGCGGGCCGGGCGGGATGCCGTACGCAACGGTCGACCAGACGGTCGAACGGTTCGGGCAGCTGTCGGCAGCCGGGATCGACACGGCCATCCTGGGGTTGGCCGACAACACCGACGACGACACCTACGAGCTCGTCGCAGAGCTGGTCCGGCAGGTCGAGCCCCTCAGCGCCCGCTGAGCGCTGCCCCCGACGCCGGCCGCGTCAGCTCTGGCCGGCGTCGTGCACCACGAGCGCGATCTGCACGCGGTTGTCCGCGCCGAGCTTGGTCAGCAGACGGGACACGTACGTCTTGACCGTGGGGACGCCGAGGTAGAGCTCGGTGGCGATCTCCGCGTTGGACTTGCCCTGCCCGATGGCCACGGCGACGTCACGTTCGCGGTCGGTCAGGCTCGCGAGCTGCGCGCGGGCGGCGGTGGAGCGGTCCGAGCCACCGCTGGTCACCGACGCGATGAGCTGGGCGGTGACGGTGGGGGACAGTGTCGGCTCCCCGGCGGCGACGGAGCGGATCGCGTCGACGATGCGCTCCGGCGGCGTGTCCTTCAGGAGGAAGCCGCTCGCCCCCGCGCGCAGGGCCGAGACGACCATGTCGTCGGTGTCGAAGGTCGTCAGGACGATGACGCGGGTCGGCGTCAGGCGCCCGGAGGCGCCCTGCCCGGCGACGACGAGGCGGGTGGCCTCCAACCCGTCGCGGCGAGGCATGCGCAGGTCCATGAGCACGACGTCGGGCTGCTCGACACCGATGGTGGTCAACGCCTCGACACCGTCGCCGGCTTCGCCCACCACCCGGATGTCCGGGGCGCCGCCGAGGATCATGCCCAGCCCCGCCCGTACGAGCGGGTCGTCGTCCACGAGGACAACCCGGATGTCGTGGCTCATGCGCGCCACGGTAGCCGAGCCCGCACGACGAACTCGCCGCGCCGGTCGGTGCCGAAGGTCAGCTCGCCCCCGGAGAGGACGGCGCGCTCGGTCACCCCGGCGAGCCCCATGCCGGACCGGGGCATGGGGTGGGCAGTCGGCGCCATCACGGGCACCGCGTTGCTCAGGCGGATGTCGAGTCCGGCACCTGGTCCACCGGTCACCGTCAGGGCCACCGGCACCCCCGGCGCGTGCTTGCGGGCATTGGTCAGGCACTCCTGGATGATGCGAAAGGCATTGCGCGACAGGGCAGTCGGCGCCGACTCGAGGTCAGCCACCCGGATGGATGCACGGACGTCCCGGCCCAACGCAACCTCTTCGTCCACCAGCGTCTGCACGGCTGCGAGGGTCGGTTGCGGCGGCTCGACCCCGGGCGCCTCGGTGCCGGCACTGGGGTCCCGCAGCACTCCGAGCACTTCGCGCAGCTCGGTGAGGGCGAGGTGGGCGTTGTCACGGATAACCGACGCGGTCTGCGTCGTCTCCTCCGCCGACAGGTTCGTGCGGTAGGCCAGGGCGCCGGAATGCATGGCCACTAAAGAGATCCGGTGCGCCAGCACGTCGTGCATCTCCCGAGCGATCAGGGCACGTTCGTTGGCGCGCGCCTCGGCCACCCGACTGGCCTGCTCACGCTCGGCCGTGTCCGCACGGTCGTGCAACGACACGACCAGATCGCGGCGGGCTCCGATGTAGTAGCCGATGGCGACCACGAGCGCGACCATCAGTCCACCGAGGGCGATGGTTGCCAGTCCGGCCCAGAGGCCTTCGACGCTGGGGCGGAGCGCCTCGTAGGTGAACCCGCCCAGCACCGACACGCCGGCGGCGACCGCGACGGGGCGCCACTGCCGGTGGGTCGACAGCGAGACGAGAGTGAGGAGCGCGGCCCCTGCTGCCATCGAGGAGGCTCCACTGAACGCCGCCGTCGCCACCGCGACGGGCAGCGGGAAGCGGCGTCGCAATGGCACCAGCGCGATGGCCGCGACGCCCAGCACGAGCTCGATGAACGGGACGACCTCGGGCACTGGGCGGGCCCCTGGGGCATCGGCCTCCGTGAGGACCATGCCGAACAGCAGGATGCCGGCGCCCAGCGCCAGCAGGAGGCGCCAGGTCTCACCCCATGCCGTCCGAGGGAGTGGGGACGGGTTTCGCAGCAGCACGCGCCGAGCGTATGCGGCGAGGCCGGGACGTGGCGTCATCCTCGCGTCGCGGACGGGAGAGACCAAAGGATGACCCGGCAGGTGCGCCAGGCCGACGCGGGCGGCAGCGGTGGCGGCACAGGCTGGCGCCCATGATCTCCGTGAACAGCTTGACCAGACGCTATGGATCCATGGTGGCCGTCGACTCGGCCACCTTCGACGCCAGGCCCGGGCTCGTCACCGGCTTCCTCGGGCCCAACGGTGCCGGGAAGTCCACGACGATGCGCATCCTGTGCGGGCTGACCACCGCCACCTCCGGCACCGCGACGGTCCTGGGGCGGCCGTACGCCGCCCTGCCGAACCCCGGCCGCCACGTCGGGGTGCTCCTCGACGCCAGCGCGCAGCACGCGGGTCGGACCGGTCGCGAGGTGCTCGCCCTGTCCGCGGTCGTGATGGGCGTCGACCGGCGCCGTGTCGACGAGGTGCTGGACGTGGTCGGGCTCACCGAGCGCGAGAGCCACCGCCGCGTGCGCAACTACTCCCTCGGCATGCGCCAGCGCCTCGGGCTGGCCCACGCGCTGCTCGGCGACCCGGAGGTGCTGGTGCTCGACGAGCCCGCCAACGGGCTCGACCCGGCCGGCATCCGGTGGATGCGGTCGCTGCTGCGGGGCTTCGCCGACGACGGCGGCACGGTGCTGCTGTCCTCGCACCTGCTCAATGAGATCGAGCTGGTCGCCGACGAGATCGTCGTCATCGGCAACGGTCGGATCGTCGCCTCAGGAGCCAAGGAGGACCTGCTCCGAGGAGCAGGCACCACCGTCCGGTCCACCGACGACGCAGCGCTGGAGGGGGCGCTGCGAGCGGAGGGGATCGCGACCACGCAGGCCCCCGGGGGTGGGTTGGTCGCCGAGTCGGAGCCCGCTGCCGTCGGCGCCGCTGCCGCACGGCACGGGGTCGTCCTGGTCGAGCTGCGGCAGGCGGACGGTCGCGGGCTCGAGGACATGTTCCTCGAGCTCACGGCCGGCAACGCCCGCGAGGAGGTGGCGGCATGAGCACGCAGGCCACCACGAGGACCGCCCGCGAGGGAACCGGCGACGCAGTCCCCGGTGCCCGGCCCGAGACGTCGGGGCAGGGCGCCCGCAGCATTCCCTCCCTGCCCCGGATCGTCGGGCCACGTCCCACGACCGCCGTGCCGTTCGCGCGACTGGTCCTCGTCGAGCTGCGCAAGCAGCTCGACACACGCGCGGGTCGCTGGCTGCTGGTCACGATCGGCCTGGTGGTGGCGGTGATCGTCACGATCATGCTGTTCGTCGGCGGAGGTGCGCACGGTTACGAGGGCTACTTCGGCGCCACGTCCCTGCCCCTGATGCTCCTCGTGCCGATCGTCGGCATCCTCGCGGCGACGGCCGAGTGGTCTCAGCGCACGGGACTCACGACGTTCGCGCTCGAGCCGCGCCGGCACCGGGTGGTGCTCGCCAAGGTGGTCGCCTCGCTGGGTGCCGCGGCAGCGTCCTTCGTGACCGCGTTGGGCCTGGCGGCGGTGGCCAACCTGATCGCGGTCCAGGTGCGGGGTGCCGACAGCCCTTGGCAGCTGTCCGCCGGGATGTTGTGGGGCGTGGCCCTGGTGCTCGTGCTGAGCCTGGCCCAGGGTGTCGGGTTCGGCCTGTCCCTGCTCAACACCCCGGCCGCGATCGTGGCGTACCTCGTCCTGCCGACGGTGTGGTCGATCGTCACCGGCCTGGTCGAGCAGATGCGCACGGTTGGGCAGTGGCTCGACATCGGCAGCGCCACCGAGCCGTTGCTCGAGGGTGCGGCGATGCAGGCGCGCGACTGGGCCCAGGTGGGGACCTCCAGCCTGTTGTGGGTCGTCCTCCCGCTGGCCATCGGCCTGTGGCGGGTGCGCCGCTCCGAGGTGAAGTAGCCGACCACCCCACCTATGGCGCGGGCCCCGTGAGCCGGGGTCCGCGCCATACGTGGTGCTCGGGGTTGGGGCCAGGCGGGGTGTTCAGCGGGCGGTGACGAGGCGGATGCCGAGGTCGGCGTAGGCGGCGCCGATCGCCTCGGGCGTCCGCTTGATCTCCGGGTCGTACCAGCGGGCGACGTCGACGGCCATGGACATCAGGGCGAGCGTGGTGTCGGGGATGTCGTCGACGCTGAACTCGCCCGACGCGACCCCGGCGGTCACGACGTCGCGGACGACGGCGTCGATCTGCTTGCGCAGGCCCAGGACGTCGACGCGGTGCTCAGGCGTGAGGTTGGCGAACTCGTACTGGACGATCCGCGCGACGCGGAAGTGCTCGGCGTGCCAGCGGGAGAAGGTGGCCATGATGGCGCGCAGCGCCTCGGTGGGGGACTGCGCCGCCTCGGCCGCAGCGACGAGCATGTCGCGTGCGGCCTCGTGGCCCTCCCGGCTGAGCTGGTGGAGGAGCTCCTCCTTGGAGGCGAAGTGCACGTAGACCCCGGCCGGCGACAGGCCTGCGCGCGAGGCGATGTCGCGGGTGGTCGTGGCGTGGAACCCGCGGTCGGCGAACGCCTCGGCCGCGGCCTCGAGCAGGCGGTGGGCCGTGTCCGAGCCGGGCTCGCCCCCGGAGGCGCGCTCGGCGGCCCCGGGTGTGGCGCGCACGGAGGTCGACATGGTTGACAGCATGCCGCAGCCATCGCAGACTAAGCAAGCGCTTAGTCACTTGGAGGATCACATGCCCCGCAACATCTACGGCCCCGACCACGAGGCCTTCCGCAGCTCCGTCCGCGAGTTCATCGACCGGAACCTCAAGCCGCGAGCCGAGCAGATGCTCGAGGTGAAGTCGGTCGACCGCGACATCTGGAAGGAAGCCGGCAAGCAGGGCCTGTTCGGCCTGGACATCCCCGAGGAGTTCGGCGGCATGGGGGCCGACGACTACCGCTTCAACGCGGTCGCGGCCGAGGAGATCGCCGGGTTCAACTTCGCGGTGTCCTCGTGCTTCGGCATCCACTCCGACGTCTGCCCGCCCTACATCGTCGACCTCGGCACCGAGGAGCAGAAGCAGCGCTGGCTGCCGGGCATGGCCAGCGGCGACCTCATCGCCGCGATCGCGATGACCGAGCCCTCAGGTGGTTCGGACCTCGCTGCCCTCAAGACCACCGCGGTGCGTGACGGTGACGACTGGATCCTCAACGGCTCCAAGACCTTCATCACCAACGGCTACCAGGCCGACCTCGTGATCGTGGCTGCGCGCACCGACCCGTCCAAGGGTGCCAAGGGCATCAGCCTGCTCGTGGTCGAGGCCGGCATGGAGGGCTTCAGCCGCGGCCGCAAGCTCGACAAGGTGGGTCAGGAGGAGGCCGACACCTCCGAGCTGTTCTTCGAGAACGTCCGCGTCCCCGACGCCAACCGGCTCGGCGAGGAGGGCCTCGGCTTCATCTCGATGATGCAGCGACTCCCGCAGGAGCGCATCGGTGCGGCCGTTGCCAACACCGCTCACGCGTTCCAGATCTTCCGAGAGACGGTCGAGTACACCAAGGAGCGCAAGGCATTCGGCCAGGCGATCGGCTCGTTCCAGCACAACAAGTTCAAGATGGCCGAGCTGCAGACCAAGCTCGAGGTCACCCAGGCCTACATCGACGACTGCATCGCCGCGCACGCAGACGGCACCCTCACCGCGGTCGACGCGGCCAAGGCCAAGTGGTGGTCGGCCCAGGTGCAGAACGACGTACTCGACGAGTGCGTGCAGCTCTACGGTGGCTACGGCTTCATGAACGAGTACCGCGTGGCCCGCGCCTGGCGCGACGCCCGGGTCTCGAAGATCTGGGCCGGGTCGAACGAGATCATGAAGGAGCTCATCGGCCGCGACCTCGGCCTCTGACATCCATGGCTTCCCACCCGACGCACGACAACGCCGTCGCCATCGTCACGGGCGCCTCTCGGGGGATCGGCCTCGGCATCGCCGAGAAGCTGGTCGCCGAGGGCGCCCGCGTCGTCATCACCGCCCGCAAGCCCGAGGCCCTCGCCGAGGCCGTCGAGCACCTCGGTGGCCCGTCCAAGGCCCTCGGCATCGCCGGCAACGCCGCCGACGAGGCCCACCAGGACGAGGTGGTCGCGGCCGCCCGCGAGACCTTCGGCGGCCTGGACTACCTGGTCAACAACACGGGCATCAACCCCGTCTACGGCCCCATGCTCGACGCCCCGCTGGACGTGGCGCGCAAGATCATGGAGGTCAACGTCCTCTCGGCGTTCTCGTGGACGCAGAAGGCGATCGCCGCCGGGCTCGGCAGCGAGGCCAACCCCGGAGCCGTGGTCAACGTCGCGTCCATCGCCGGACTCGGTGCGACCGGCGCCATCGGCTGGTATGCCGTGAGCAAGGCCGCGCTGATCCACCTCACCGTGGAGCTGGCCTACCAGCTCGGCCCCGCGCTGCGCGTCAACGCCGTGGCCCCCGCGGTCGTCAAGACGAAGTTCGCCGAGGCGTTGTATGAAGGGCGGGAGGAGAAGGTGGCTGCCGCCTATCCGATGAAGCGTCTCGGGCTCCCCGAGGACGTTGCCGGGGCGGTCTCCTTCCTGCTGTCCAAGGATGCCGGGTGGGTGACCGGGCAGACGCTGGTCGTCGACGGCGGCGTGACCCTCGGCGGCAACCTGTGACCCTCGACCTCACCGGCAAGGGCGTCGTCGTCACCGGTGCCGGGAGGGGCATCGGGGCGGCGTACGCGAAGGCGTTCGTGGCAGCCGGCGCTCGCGTGGTCGTCAACGACCTCGACGCAGAGGCTGTCGCCTTGACCGCAAAAGCCTTGGGGGACATGGCTTTTGCCGTCCAAGGTGATGCCGCCGGCGAGGAGGGCGTCGCTGCCCTGGTCGCGACGGCCCGCGAGCAGCTCGGCGAGATCGACGTCTACTGCGCCAACGCCGGGGTCGCCCGCGGTGGCACCGAAGCGGTGGCGCAGAAGGCCTGGGACGTCTCGTGGAACGTCAACGTCATGGCGCACGTGCGCGCGGCCAAGCTGCTCGTCCCGGACTGGGTCGAGCGGGGCAGCGGCACGTTCGTCGCGACCGTGTCGGCTGCCGGCCTGCTGTCCATCCCCGGTGCTGCGCCGTACGCAGTGACCAAGCACGCTGCATACGCGTTCGCTGAATGGTTGTCGATGACCTACGGCGACAAGGGAGTCCGCGTGCACGCGGTCTGCCCGCAGGGAGTCCGCACGGACATGCTGTGGAGCTCGGGCAAGGCCGGCCGGGCCCTGATGGAGCCGGACGCCGTCGACCCCGATGACGTGGCGCGGGACCTCTTCGCCGCCATGGAGCAGGAGCGCTTCCTCGTGCTGCCGCACCCCGAGGTGGCCCAGATGTACGAACGCCGCGCCGCGGACCCGGATCGCTGGCTCGCCGGGATGCGGCGGATGGCCGGGGCGCTGCCCGCGGTCACCCTGGGCACCGACTGACGACGCCCGATCGACGACCACCGACGGAACGCCACCGACGGAAACACCCGCCGGCGGACGAACCCCGAGCAGCAGGAGACGCGCGTGCAGGCATGGCAGGTCACCACCCTCGGTGAGCCCTCGGACGTCCTGGCCCTGGGGGACGTCGCTGTTCCCGAGGTGCCTGACGGGCACGTTCGCGTCAGGGTGCTCGCGACGGCACTGAACTTCCCCGACGTGCTCATGGCTCGCGGCCACTACCAGGTGCGCCCGGACCTGCCGTTCGTCCCGGGCGTCGAGGTCTGTGGCGAGGTGCTGGAGATCGGTTCACCGGTGGTCGGCGTCACGACCGATCCGCACGTCATGGTCGGCGACCGGGTCGTCGGCACCACGGCGATGCCGCACGGTGGCCTGGCGGAGCAGGCACTGCTGCCGCTGGCCGGCACGTTTCCTGCCCCACCGTCGCTCGACGACGCGCAGGCGAGCTGTCTGACCATCGGCTACCAGACGGCATACGTGGGGCTGGTGCGTCGCGCTGCGCTCCAACCGGGGGAGACGCTGGTGGTCCACGCCGCAGCCGGCGGCGTCGGCAGTGCTGCCGTGCAGGTCGGCAAGGCGTTGGGCGGCCGCGTGGTGGCCGTCGTCGGTGGTGAGGCGAAGGCGGAGGTGGCTCGAGCCGCTGGAGCGGACGTCGTCGTCGACCGGAACGCAGGAGACCTCGTCGGCCACCTCAAGGAGGCGGTGGGTCGCTCGGGGGCGGACGTCGTGTTCGACCCGGTGGGCGGCGCGTCCTACGAGGCCTCGACCAAGGTCATCGGCTTCGAGGGACGCATCGTCGTCGTCGGCTTCACCAGCGGCGCGATCCCGGCCCCGGCCCTCGGCCACGCGCTGGTCAAGAACTACTCGATCCTCGGCCTGCACTGGGGGCTGTACCTGCAGCGCAACCCGGCCGTGGCTCGGCAGGCGCACGAGGTCTTGACCGCATGGTCGGCCGAAGGACTGGTGAAACCCTTCGTCTCCCAACGGATTCCGTTCACTGAGGCTCCAGCTGCCATGGCGCGCCTGGGCGCCGGCCAGACCACCGGTCGTCTGGTGGTCACCGCTTCCTGAGGACCCGGCGGCGAAAGCTGCTGGTTGCTGCACGGATCGCCCTGCCACTCTGGCGAACGAGGGCGATTCGTGCGCGTCACGGCATGGATCGACTCGAGTGGTGAGGCCGTGGGCTCAGCGGCCGACCAGCGTGCGAAGGCGCTCGAGCTCCTCGTCGCCGAGGGCCTGCCGGGGCAGCACGTGGGTGCGCAGGTTGCGACGACGCACGGCGATCCCGTCCTCGGCGACCAGCACCGTGCGCAGCTCGGACGCCTCGACCCGAGTCGGGTATCCCGGGACGTGCAGGAGCAGCCCGTCGTCGTCGACCGCGGCCCCGACGACGCTGCCCTCGGGAAAGAGCTTCAGGACCCCGGCGCGCGGGCCCGCGACGTAGACGGCGGCCACGAGCACGAGGGTCAGGGCGATCGCGATCGCCGCCGGTGCAGAGGGGGCGATCGCGACCACGGCGACGGCCAGCACCGCGGCGAAAGCGATGACCACGCTCGACGGGTGGCGGACCAGGGCGCGGACCGACATCCGGTATGCCGCCCGCTGCACGGCCGCCGTGACCAGCACCGGGTGCCGGACCTCGGGGTGGTCCAGGCGGAAGGCTCCGACCGGGCCGAGCCCGTCGTGGAACGTGGTGAGGAAGTCGGTGTCCGCTGCGGTGACCAGCTCCGCAGGCGTCACGAACGCGGGTTGGCGTGAGCGCGACCGGATGACGGCGACCGCGCCGAGCACCTCCACACCACTGGCGTCACCTCGGGCGAACTCCACGGCGCCACCGCTGCGCTCGACCACGAACCGGCCGATGCCGTCGTAGCCGGAGCGGATGGTGGCCCCCCGACCGGCCACCTCGCGGATGTTGCGCTCGATCCTTGCCCGGGTCAGCACCAGGGCCGCCGTCGGGACGAGGACGGCGACCACGAGCGCCAGCGTGACCGAGTGCGTCGACACCCAGACGAGCACCCCGAGGGCGGTCGTCACGGCATACCTCGCGACCAGGTTGACCGTCGGGAAGGTGGCCCTCCACGCCTGGGCCGTCAGGGGCCGCACGAGCGTCCCGTCACAGGTGACTGTGAGGGGCGGCCGGGGGGTGGCGGCGAACTCGGTCGCCGGCATCAGTCCTGCGGTCCGCCGGCCACGTAGATGACCTGGCCGGAGACGAACCCGGCCTCCTCGGAGGTCAGGAAGGCGATGGTCGCCGCGATGTCCTCGGGCTGGCCCACCCGGGCGACCGGAATCTGCGACGCGGAGTGCGTGATGAAGTCCTCGAAGGAGACCCCGATGCGCTCGGCCGTCATCTTCGTCATCTCGGTCTGGATGAAGCCCGGCGCCACGGCGTTGGCGGTGACCCCGAACTTGCCGAGCTCGATGGCGAGGGTCTTGGTGAAGCCCTGCAGGCCGGCCTTGGCGGCGGAGTAGTTGACCTGTCCGCGGTTGCCCTGGGCGGACGTGGAGGACAGGTTGACGATGCGGCCGTACTTCGCCTCGGTCATGTGCTTCTGGACCGCCCGGGTCATGAGGAACGAGCCCTTGAGGTGCACGTCCATGACGGCGTCCCAGTCCTGCTCGGTCATCTTGAACAGCAGGTTGTCGCGGGTGATGCCGGCGTTGTTGACCAGGATCGTCGGCCCACCGAGCTCGTCGGCGACGCGCTGCACGGCGGCCTCGACCTGGTCGGCCGCAGCGACGTCGACGCCCACGGCGATCGCCCGGCCCCCGGCCTCGACGATGGCGTCGACCGTCTCGGCGCAGGACGCCTCGTCGAGGTCGAGCACGGCCACGGCGTTGCCCTCGGCGGCCAGCCGCTTGGCGGTGGCGGCACCGATCCCGCGAGCGGCTCCGGTGACGATCGCGACACGCTGGGTGGTCATACGGTCCTCCAAGGGGTGGGATTGGGCGGGCGGGTCCTGCCCGCACGCAGCACTCTACTGAGCGAGCGCTTACCGCGCGGGGCGCCGTTGGTCAGCGAGGTCGCCGGACCTCCGGCACAATGGAGCGGACGCGAGGCCGATGCCGCCCTCACCAGCAGGACGTGGTCTCGACCACGACACGAACACGAAGGCGATACATGGAGATCTGGCCCGGCAAGGCCTACCCGCTCGGCGCAACCTACGACGGGACCGGTGTCAACTTCGCACTCTTCTCCGAGGCCGCCGAGACCGTCGAGCTGTGCCTCGTCGACGACGCTGGCGTGGAGACGCGCTACCCCCTGCCGGAGGTCGACGGCTTCGTCTGGCACGGCTACCTGCCCGGCGTGCAGCCGGGGCAGCGGTACGGCTACCGCGTGCACGGCCCGTACGACCCGGCCGCAGGCCACCGGTGCAACCCCGCGAAGCTGCTGCTCGACCCGTACGCCAAGGCCATCGACGGCCAGCCCGACGGCGACGAGTCCCTGTTCTCCTACCGCTTCGACGACCCGAGCGACGAGCCGGACAAGGTCAACACCGACGACAGCCTCGGTCACACGATGTTGTCCGTGGTCATCAACCCGTTCTTCGACTGGGGCCAGGACCGCCTGCCGCGGCACGAGTACCACAACAGCGTCATCTACGAAGCGCACGTCAAGGGCCTGACCGAGACCCACCCCGACGTGCCGGAGGAGATCCGGGGCACCTACGCAGGCATCGCCCACCCCGTGATCATCGAGCACCTCAAGAACCTCGGGATCACGGCCATCGAGCTCATGCCGGTGCACCAGTTCGTCAACGACTTCACCCTGCGCGACAAGGGGCTGTCGAACTACTGGGGCTACAACACGATCGGGTTCCTGGCCCCCCACAACGGCTACGCGGCATACGGCACGCGCGGCGAGCAGGTGGCCGAGTTCAAGGGCATGGTCAAGGCGCTGCACGAAGCCGACATCGAGGTCATCCTCGACGTGGTCTACAACCACACGGCCGAGGGCAACCAGCTCGGCCCGACCATCTGCTTCCGCGGCATCGACAACGCGGCCTACTACCGCCTCGTCGACGAGGACAAGGGTCACTACTACGACACCACGGGCACGGGCAACAGCCTGCTCATGCGCCACCCGCACGTGCTCCAGCTCATCATGGACTCGCTGCGCTACTGGGTGACCGAGATGCACGTGGACGGCTTCCGGTTCGACCTCGCGGCCACGCTGGCTCGTCAGTTCCACGAGGTCGACAAGCTGTCCGCGTTCTTCGACCTCGTGCAGCAGGACCCGATCGTCAGCCAGGTCAAGCTCATCGCCGAGCCCTGGGACGTCGGCGACGGCGGCTACCAGGTCGGCAACTTCCCGCCCCTGTGGACCGAGTGGAACGGCAAGTACCGCGACACCGTGCGCGACTTCTGGCGCGGTGAGAGCGCCACGCTCGGCGAGTTCGCGTCGCGGCTCACCGGCTCCAGCGACCTCTACGGCCACAGTGGCCGCAAGCCGATCGCGTCGATCAACTTCGTCACCGCCCATGACGGCTTCACCCTGCGGGACCTGGTGTCCTACAACGAGAAGCACAACGACGCCAACGGCGAGGACGGCAACGACGGCGAGAGCCACAACCGCTCGTGGAACTGCGGCGTCGAGGGTCCCACCGAGGACCCCGAGGTCAACGCGCTCCGCCTGCGTCAGCAGCGCAACATGCTGGCGACCCTCCTGCTGTCCCAGGGCGTGCCGATGCTGCTGCACGGTGACGAGCTCGGGCGCAGCCAGGGCGGCAACAACAACGGCTACTGCCAGGACAACGAGATCTCTTGGATCGACTGGGAGCTCGACCAGGACGAGCTGGACCTGATCGCGTTCACGCAGCGGCTGGTCGAGATGCGTCGCGACCACCCGGTGTTCCGCCGCCGCCGCTTCTTCGCGGGTTCGGCCGACCACGGCGGCGAGAGCGCCGTGGGCGACATCGCGTGGTTCGAGCCCGGCGGCAGCCACATGGACGAGGAGTCCTGGGCCAACGGCTACGCGCGCTCGATGATGGTCTTCCTCAACGGCCAGACCATCCCCGAGCCCGACACCCGCGGCCAGCAGACGATCGACGACACGTTCCTGGTCATCTTCAACGGTCACCACGACGTTCTCCCGTTCGTCCTGCCCGGCAAGGAGTACGGCGAGCACTGGATCACCGAGCTGGACACGTCCGCCCAGGAGGTCGAGGCGACCGAGTACGAGCCCGGTGCCAAGGTGCAGGCCGAGGGCCGCAGCGTCGTGGTCCTGCGGTGCCCGCGGCCGCTTCCGTCCGGCTCTCCCGCGGGAGCGGCCATCGCCCGGCGATGAGCGTGACGTGGGCGTGTCGGGGACGCCGATGAGGACAGTGACCGTTCGATGACGATGCAGGAGACGGGTATGCAGCGCGGTACGCCACCGCACCGGCCGGCGCAGGGGCGGGTGGTGCCCACGGCGACCTACCGCCTGCAGGTCCACGGCGAGTTCACCTTCGACCAGGCGTCTGAGCAGGCAAGCTACCTCGACGCCCTCGGGGTCTCGCACGCCTACCTGTCGCCGGTGCTGCAGCCGGCACCGGGCTCGACCCACGGGTACGACGTGGTCGACCACGACCTCGTCAACGAGGAGGCCGGCGGCGGCACCGAGCTGTCCCGGCTGTCGCGGACGCTCTCGCTGTACGGCCTGGGCCTGGTCGTCGACGTGGTCCCCAACCACATGACCACGCCGACCCCGGCACACCTGAACCGCCAGTGGTGGTCGCTGCTCCGGGACGGTCGCGACTCGCCCTACGCGCACTGGTTCGACGTGGACTGGGCCGCCGAGGACGACCGGGTGCTCGTGCCCGTCCTCGGGGGACCGCTGTCTGAGGCGGTGTCGGCCGGGGAGCTGGCCCTCGCCACGGACGGGGGGCCCCGTGGCGACGAGACGGTGCTGCGCTACTTCGACCACGAGTTCCCGGTGCGGCCCGGCACCGACCACCTCCCGGTCGACGAGCTCGTCGAGGCGCAGTGGTACCTGCTGTGCGACTGGCGCGAGGGTGCCGAACGGCTCAACTACCGCCGCTTCTTCGACGTGACGACGCTCGCGGCCGTCCGCGTCGAGGACCCTGAGGTCTTCGAGGAGACCCACCGGCTGCTGCTGGAGCTCTACCGCTCCGGTCTGGTCGACGGCTTCCGGATCGACCACCCCGACGGCCTCGCCGACCCCGGTGGCTACCTCGCGCAGCTCGCCGACGCCACCGACGACGCCTGGGTCGTCGCCGAGAAGATCTTGGAAGGTCGCGAGGAGCTGCTGGACTCGTGGCGCTGCGCCGGCACCACGGGCTACGACACGCTCCTGCGCGTGGGTGGGGTCTTCGTCAACCCGGCCGGCAAGGGACCACTGACCGACCTGCTGACCCAGGTCGTCGGTCACCCCGAGGACCTCGACGCCATGGTCCTGGAGGCCAAGCGCCAGGTGGTGCAGGAGGTCCAGGCCGCCGAGGTGAACCGGCTGATGCGACTCGTCGAGCAGGTCCTGCCGTGGCACGACCAGGCATCGTTGAAGCGTGCCCTCGGCTCGCTCCTGGTCGCCATGGACCGCTACCGCGCCTACCTCGGCGGCCCGGTGCCGGACCCCGACCAGGCCGCGGTGCTCAACGCGTCCGAGTCGCGGGCCATGGCCCTGGTGAGTGACGCCGACCAGCTCAGCGTCAGCCTGGTCGCCCAGCTGGCCCGCGGCGGTCGCCTGCCCGAGGCCAACGTCGACACCGATGCCGCCCAGCAGGAGTTCGTCGTGCGGTTCCAGCAGACCTGCGGACCGGTGATGGCCAAGGGCATCGAGGACACCACCTTCTACCGCTACGCCCGACTCACCTCGCTCAACGAGGTCGGCGGTGACCCCCACCTGGTGGGTATCGCGCCGGAGGAGCTCCACGAGTTCGCCGAGCGGCAGCTCGCCACCTGGCCGACGACGATGACCACCTTGTCGACGCACGACACCAAGCGGTCCGAGGACGTCCGCGCCCGGCTCGCCGTGGTGTCCGAGCTGGCCGACGAGTGGAAGACGTGGGTCTCCATGGCCCGTCGCCTCTCCAGTGCCCACCGCGGCACGAAGCTCGACGCCGCCACGGAGTACTTCCTCCTGCAGACGGCCGTCGGCGCGTGGCCGATCAGCGAGGACCGGCTGCAGGCATACGCCACCAAGGCGATTCGTGAGGCCAAGCGCCGCACGACGTGGACCGACCCGGACAAGGCCTACGAGTCGGACGTGCAGCGCTACGTCTCCGGGCTGCTGACCGACCCGGCGCTGGTCGCCCACCTCCAGGGCTGGGTCAGGCGGACGGCGCCTGCGGCACGGGCCAACATCCTCGGACAGAAGCTCCTCCAGCTCGCCGTCCCGGGGGTCCCCGACGTCTACCAGGGCACCGAGCTGGTGGACCTGTCACTGGTCGACCCGGACAACCGCCGACCGGTGGACTACTCCGAACGGCGTGCCCGACTGAGCCGTCTCGACAAGGGCGAGAGGCCCGCAGACCTCGATGACGAGAAGCTGCTCGTCACGTCGCGCGCCCTGCGGCTGCGTCACCAGCACGCCGAGTGGTTCACCGGCACCCGAGCCGTCTATGCACCGCTCACCACGACGAGCGAGCACGCCCTGGCTGTCGGTCGCGGTGACGACAGCGGGCTGCAGGTCGTCGCCGTCGTCACCCGCCTGAGCGACTCCCTCACTGCCGCCGGCGGGTGGGGCGAGCACCATGTGTTCCTGCCCGAGGGGGAGTGGCACGACCTGTTCACCGGCCGCGCCGTGGTCTCCCACGAGGGACGGCCGGGGGTGCGGTTGGCGCGGCTGCTGGCCGACCTGCCCGTCGCCCTCCTCGTCCGACACGACACCTTGGGAAACGATGAAGACGCCTGAGCCCCAGACCCTTTCGACCCCCACCGTCACCGTGTGGGCCCCTGCTGCCGGGAGCGTCGAGGTCGAGTTCTCCCTCGATGGTGGCCCGAGCAGCACGCTGCCCATGGAGCGCCAGGACGCCGGGTGGTGGGCATGGCAGGCGCCGGCGCAGGCGGCGCCGGTCGGCCCGGAGACTCCGGTCGGCGACGGGGGCACGACGTCATACCCCGTCCTGGACTATGGCTTCCGCATCGACGGTGGTGACCTCACGCCCGACCCGCGCTCGGCGCACCAGCCCGAGGGCGTGCACGGCAGGAGTCGCTGGTTCGACACCTCGCGGCACCCGTGGCAGGACGCCACGTGGGCCGGTCCGCAGCACGGCGCGGGAGTCCTGGGGGCCGTCGTCTACGAGCTCCACGTGGGCACCTTCACCACCGAGGGCACGCTGGACTCGGCCCGGGCGCGCCTGCCGCACCTGGTCGAGCTCGGGGTGGACGTCGTCGAGCTCATGCCCCTTGCGGCCTGGCCCGGCCGCTGGAACTGGGGCTATGACGGCGTCGGTCCCTGGGCTGTCGATGAGGTCTACGGCGGGCCCGCGGCCCTCCAGCGCTTCGTCGACGAGTGCCACCGGCTCGGGTTGGGCGTGTGTCTCGACGTGGTCTACAACCACCTCGGACCCGTCGGGAACTACCTGTCGCGCTTCGGGCCCTACTTCTCCGACACGCACCCGACCCCGTGGGGCGCCGGGTTCAACCTCGACGGCCCCGACAGCGGCGCCGTGCGCCGGTGGATGATCGACAACGCGCTGCGGTGGTTCGACGACTTCCACGTCGACGCGCTGCGGCTGGACGCGGTCCACGAGCTGCGTGACGACTCGAGAACGCACGTGCTCGTCCAGCTCGCCGACGAGGTCGCCGCCCTCGGCCACCGGCTCGGACGTCCGCTGCACCTGGTTGCCGAGAGCGACCTCAACGACCCCGTCATGGTGACGCCGACGAGCGACGGCGGCCGAGGCATGGACGCGCAGTGGGACGACGACGTGCACCATGCCCTGCACGTGACGCTCACGGGAGAGACGCAGGGCTACTACGCGGACTTCGCCGGTCACACCCGCGCGTTGCCGGACGGTGGCCCCCTGGCAGTCCTCGCCAAGACGCTGACCCGCGGCTTCCTGCACGACGGCACCTGGTCGACCTTCCGCAACCGCGAGTGGGGAGCTCCCGTCCAGCGGGACAAGGTCGACGCACGCAGGTTCGTCGCCTACCTGCAGACCCATGACCAGGTGGGCAATCGCGCTGTGGGAGAACGTATCTCGGCGCTCGTCGACCCTTCGCAACAGGGCATCGGGGCCGCTCTCTACCTCACGTCGGCGTTCACTCCGATGATCTTCATGGGCGAGGAGTGGGCGGCTACGACGCCGTTCCAGTTCTTCACCGACTTCGAGGAGCCGGAGCTGGCCAAGGCAGTCACCGAGGGGCGGCGTCGCGAGTTCGAGTCGCATGGCTGGGCGGCGCACGACGTGCCGGACCCGCAGGCCGAGGCGACCTACCGGCGGTCCCAGCTGCGCTGGGACGAGGTCGGGGAGGGCGACCACCGACGGATGCTGGCGTGGTACCGCGACCTGATCGCGCTGCGCCGCCGCGAGCCCTCGTTGGACGACGGCCGGCTCGACCTCGTCGAGGCCGACTTCGACGAGCAGGCACGGTGGCTCGTGGTGCGACGCGGACCGCTGCGCATCGTCGCCAACTTCGCAGACGTCGCGGGCGCGGTCCCGCTCGACGCTGCGCCGGTCGAGGTCGTCCTCGCCTGGGACCCCGCCGCGACCAGCCTGGACGGGTCGCTCGTCCACCTGCCTGCGCGCACCGCGGTGGTCGTCCGCGTCGGCTGATCGCGCCGAGCGACCGAGGCCTCAGACGGGGCCTCAGACGGGGCCTCAGACCGGGCCTCAGACGGGGCCTCAGACCGGGCCTCAGACCGGGAGCTCGTAGGTGACCAGGTCGGTGCGCACGGCGAGCCGGTCGTAGGTCGAACGCGCCCGCGCGTTGCTCTCGCGCGTGATCCAGCGGACCTGGCTCCAGCCGCGGTCGCGGCTCTCCTCCTGGAGTGCGCCCAGGAGGGCGTCCACGGCACCCGTCCCTCGCGCGCTCGGGTCGACAAAGAGGTCGTCGAGGAAGCAGGCGGTCGCACCGGCGAGTGGCCGCGGGAAGGGCCGGAAATGGGCCAGGCCGACGGGATCCGCGCCGGGCGCCGGGCGCACGACCAGGCACTCGAGCTCGTGGGCGGGGTCGTTCAGCCATGACCAGATGACGGGGGAGACGCGTTCGGGGTCGGTGACGTCGTAGAAGTCGAGGTAGCCGCGGTGCAGCCGGGCCCAGGCCTCCTGGTCCTGCAGACGCAGGGGGTCCACGACCCAGCGTGAGGCGTCGCGCTCGGCCATCAGGACTTCTTCACCCGGACCATGCCCTCCTGGGCCACGGTCGCCACGAGGGCGCCGTCGGCGCCGAACATCCGGCCGATGCCGAGACCGCGTCCACCGGAGGCGGACGGGGACTCCTGGGCATAGAGGATCCAGTCGTCGACGGCGACCGGACGGTGGAACCACATGGCATGGTCCAGGCTCGCGGGGCGCAGCCGCCGGTCGTTCCACGCGAGCCCGTGGCGACGGATCACCGACTCGAGCAGCGTGTAGTCAGAGGCGTAGGCGAGCACCGCGGCGTGGACCAGCGGGTCGTCGGGGAGCTCCCCGATCGCCTTGAGCCATACGCTCTGGTGGGCCACGAGCTCGGGGCCGGGGGCGGCGAAGATGTCGCCCTCGAGGTGCCGGTGCTCGACGGGCCGGTTGACCAGGTGCCGCGCGGCGGGGTGGTCGACGGTGCCGAAGACGTCCTGCAGCGACGGGAGGGTGTCGGGTCCGGGCACCTGCGGCATCGGGTCCTGGTGGTCCAGCCCGTCGGCCTGCTCCTGGAAGGACGTGATCATCGACAGGATGGGCAGGCCGTCCTGGATGGCGTGCACCCGTCGTGTGGAGAACGAACGGCCGTCGCGCATCCTCTCGACCGCGAAGCGGATCGGCTTGGTGTCGTCGCCGGGTCGCATGAAGTACCCGTGCAGCGAGTGGATGTGGCGCGGGCCGTCACCGTCGTCGATGTCGGCCACCGTCCGGCCGGCCGCCATGACGCACTGGGCGAGCACCTGGCCGCCGAAGACGCGACCGTGCGGGGTGCGCTGGCTGCGGCCGAGGAAGACCGAGGCGCCGGACTCCCCGAGGTCGATCGACTCTGCGCCGTCGACGCCCTCGACGGTGATGCGTGCCGTCCCCAGCTCCTCGAGGTCGAGCGTGGCGAGCAGGTCGGCGAGGGGTTCGGTGGGCACGGTGCTGTCGTCGGTCACAGCGAAATCCTAGGGGGCCGAGATGTCGTGGGCTCCGGGGACTTCGGCGACCACCAGCCTGGGCTCACGCCACCAGGGGTGGGCGGCGCCGACCCGAGGGGCGGCTGGTGACCGCGTCCTGCCAGGCGAGGGCGATCCGCTGGACGGCGTCGGTGACCACCTCGGGGGAGTGGCCGGTGAACGGGATGCGCAGGAACCGCTCCATGCCGCCGTCCACCGCGAACTGCGACCCCGGCGCGAGGACGACCCCTCGTCGGTCCGCCGCCACGGTGAGGGGTGTCGACAACGCCTCCGGCAGCTCCGCCCAGAGGCACAACCCGCCCTGCGGAACGGTGAAGCGCCAGTCCGGCAGCTGGCTGGCCAGGTCGCCGACCAGCGCGTCCCGGGTCGTCACGACGGCCTCGCGGCGAGCCTCCAAGATGGTGTCACGGTGCCCGAGCAGGTCCAGCAGGACGAGCTGCTCCATGACGGGGCTGCCGAGGTCGAGGGTCAGTCGCGCGGTCACCAGGGACGGCATGAGGTCTCGCGGTGCGCGCAACCACCCCACCCGCAGGCCACCCCAGAACGTCTTGCTCGCCCCACCCACGGTGACGGTCCGGGCGTGGTGCGCGGCCAGGGGAGCAGGCATGACGAGGCCGGGGTCGTGGGCGAGCTCGACGAGCGTCTCGTCGACGATCGCGACGGTGCGGGTCTGACCGAGCGCGCGGCCGAGCCGGGCCCGCTGCTCCTGCGGCATGAGGGCGCCGGTCGGGTTGTGGAAGTCGGGCACGAGGTATGCCGCCCGCGGCGCCGTCTGGCGCAACGTCGCCTCCGCGGTGTCGAGGTCCCAGCCCTCGGCGCCGATCGGCAGGGCGACCGGCCGAGCACCGGAGCGGCTGAGCGTCTCGAGGGCGTTGGGGTACGTCGGGCTCTCCAGCATCACCCGGTCGCCGGGGGAGAGCAGGGCCCGTGCGGCGATGGCAACGCCGGCGAGCGCGCCGCTGGTCACCATGACCTGCTCGGCGTCGGTGGGCAGCCCCCGTGCGGTGAAGTCGGCGGCGAGGGCCTCGCGCAGCGCCAGCAGCCCGAGCGGGTGGTACCCGGTCCCGGCGAGGTAGCGGGGGAGCTGTTCGAGGGCGCGTTCGTAGGCGGCCACCGTGCCGGGAGGAGCACTCATGGACGCGCAGGTCAGGTCGATGACCGGGCCGTCGAGCTGGTCCGAGGTCGGTTGCAACGGCCCACCGGACCGGCGTCCGGCGGCCTCCCCCGGGAGCACCACGACGCTGCCGGAGCCCTGCCGTGACTCGAGGTACCCGCGGTCGCGCAGCTCGGCATACGCGCGGCTCACCGTCGTGCGGCTCACCCCCAGCGCGGTGGTGAGGTCACGCTCGCTGGGCAGCCGCGTACCGGCCGGGATCCGGCCGTCGGCCACGAGCAGCCGCAGGGCGTCGGCGAGGCCGCGATAGGCGGGACTGGAGTCCAGTGCGGCGCCGAGGAGGGGACGCAGCCGGGCAGCGGACAACGAACGAGGAGACATGCAGTCCACTTTGGCACCATTGGCTATCGGAGAACAGGCCACTGGCCACCACAATGGCGCAATGACGCGTACCACCCTCACCCCGATGAGCCCGCTGCAGCAGCTGCGTGCGGGGCACACGACCCGACGCCTCGTCCAGCTGTTCGCCGGGCTGGCGCTCTACGGGGCGTCCATGGGCATGCTCATCCGGGCCGGTCTCGGGCTCGACCCCTGGGACGTCTTCCACTACGGCATCGCCCAGCACCTCCCCGTGAGCTTCGGCACCGTGACCATCATCGTCGGTGTGGCGGTGCTGCTGCTGTGGATCCCGCTGCGCCAGGTGCCCGGGCTCGGGACGGTCGCCAACGTCGTCGTCATCGGCCTGACCACGGATGCGACGCTGGCGCTGCTCGAGCGTCCGTCGGCCATGGTGCTGCGCGTGCTCCTGCTCGTCGGTGGCATCGTGTTCAACGGGCTCGCCGGCGCGCTCTACATCGGCAGCCAGTTCGGCCCGGGTCCGCGCGACGGGTTGATGACCGGACTCGTGCGCCGGACCGGGCGCAGTTTCCGGTTGGTGCGCACGTCGATCGAGGTGACCGTGCTCGTCGTCGGGTTCGCGCTCGGAGGCGTCGTGGGCATCGGCACCGTGCTCTACGCCGTGCTCATCGGTCCCACGGTGCAGCTCTTCCTGCCGTTGTTCACCGTGCCGCTCGAGGCCCCGGCCGACCGACGTGCCGTGCCGGTCGGCGCCGCTGAGTCAGGCCTCTAGCGCCAGGACGAAGGGCAGGACTCCCGGCGCCCCCGCCCGGCGCAGCTCCTGCGCGGCCACCGTGAGGGTCCAGCGCGACGACGCCAGGTCGTCGACGAGCAGCACCGGGCCCGACAGCCGGCCCAGCGCCTCGCGCTGGGACGCGGAGGCCGCCAGGCGTCCCCAGACGCCGGCCAGCCGGAAGGCGCTGTTGCCGCCGGACTCGCCGAGTGGGCCACCCTCGACGAGGTCCATCGGCCCGAGCCACTCCAGCCGACCCATCTCGGCCAGGCCCTGGGCGACCGACTCGACGAGCTGCGGTCGCCGACGTGACGGGATCGAGGCCACCGCGACCGGGCGGTCGGTCCAGCCCCAGTCGCGCAGGATCGGCACACAGGCTCGCAGCAGCTCGGCGGGGGCGGGCCCGTCCTCCGCGCGCAGGAGGGTGCGCAGCTGCTGGCCCCACCCCAGGTCGGTGAGGCGGGCGACGGCGCGGCCCGGCGCCATACCCTCGTCCGGACCGATCTTGCCCTTGAGCGGCACGCCGAGGCGGTCCATGCCCGACGGCCACTGCGCCCGCGGCTCGAGCTCGACGCCCGCCCGCTCGAGGCGTCCGCGAGCGGTCGTCACCGCCGTGTCGGGGATCTCGGTGGGGAACCACACGCCGGCGCAGGAGTCGCACCGCCCGCAGGGCACGGCGGTGTCGTCGTCGAGCGACTCCTGCAGGAACGCCATCCGGCACTCCCCGGTCTGCTCGTAGGACACCATGAGGTCCTGCTCCCTGACCCGGGCTGCGCTGACGCGTTCGTAACGCTCTGCGTCGTAGGTCCACGGGACACCGGTCGACATCCAGCCGCCGGGCACGCGCTGCACCGCCCCGTCGACGTCGAGCACCTTGAGCAGCAGCTCGAGGCGGGTGCGGCGGACGTCGACGGCAGTCTCCAGCGCTGCCGTCGACAGCGCCTTCGCAGACCCGGCCAGGGTCGTCAGCACGGCGTCGGCCTGCTCCTGGCGCGGCATCGAGGCCGAGGCGAAGTAGGCCCAGATGTCCTTGTCCTCCGGCCCGGGGAGCAGCAGCACGTCGGCGCGCTCGGTGGCACGGCCGGCGCGACCGACCTGCTGGTAGTAGGCCACCGGCGAGGACGGGGCGCCCAGGTGGAGCACGAAACCCAGGTCCGGCTTGTCGAACCCCATGCCCAGCGCACTCGTGGCCACGAGGGCCTTGACCTGGTTGTCGCGCAGCATCGCCTCCAGGCGCTCGCGGTCGGCCGGGTCGGTGCGGCCGGTGTAGGCGCGGACCTCGTGACCTGCCTCGCGCAGCGCGACGGCGATGTCCTCGGCAGCCGAGACGGTCAGGGCGTAGACGATGCCGCTGCCGGGCAGGGTGTGCAGGTGGGCCAGGAGCCAGGCGAGACGCTGCTCGGGCGAGGTGAGCCGCATGACGCCGAGCCGCAACGACTCCCGGGCCAGGCCGCCGCGCAGGGTCATGACGTCGTGGCCGCCGGCGCCGAGCTGCTCGACGACGTCGGTGACCACGCGGGCGTTGGCGGTCGCCGTCGTCGCGAGCACCGGGGTGTCTGCGGGCAGCGTCGTGAGCAGGTCGCGGATGCGGCGGTAGTCGGGGCGGAAGTCGTGGCCCCAGTCCGAGACGCAGTGCGCCTCGTCGACCACGAGCAGGCCGCAGCGGCGCGCGAGGTCGGGCAGCTGCTCGTCGCGGAACCGAGGGTTGTTCAGCCGCTCGGGACTGACGAGCAGCACGTCGACCTCGTCGGCCGCCAGCGCGGCCGAGACCCGACCCCACTCCTCGGCGTTGGCGGAGTTCATCGTCACGGCCCGGATGCCGGCGCGCTGGGCGGCCGCGATCTGGTCGCGCATCAGGGCCAGCAGCGGGGAGACGATGACCGTGGGTCCGGCGCCCTGCTCGCGGCGCAGGGCCGTCGAGACGAAGTAGACCGCCGACTTGCCCCATCCGGTGCGTTGCACGACGAGGACCCGGCGCCGGTCGCCCACGAGCGCCTGCACCGCCTCGTACTGGCCGTCCCGGAAGTCGACGTCGTCGCGGCCGACGAGCCTGCGCAGCACCCCCGTGGCGAGGGTGTGCAGGTCGGTGGCGGCAGTAGTCGTCTCCATGGTGACCACCGTATGCCGCCGGCCCGACACCCCTGACAGGATGTCCCCATGTCAGAGGAAGCGGTCGACCAGGTGCCGGATGCGCTCCCTGAGCGCTACTGCGTGAACGTGCCGCTGCGGTGGAGCGACATGGACGCCTACGGCCACGTCAACAACGTGCAGTTCCTGCGGTTGCTCGAGGACGCCCGGGTCATCGGGTTCGAGGACTGGTTCGGGCAGGACCGCTCGGTGCTCGCCGAGGGGATCCTCGTGGCCCGCCACGAGATCGAGTACCTCGCCCCGCTGCTGTTCCGGGTGCCCCCGATCGTCGTGCAGATGTGGGCGACCAAGATCGGCGGGGCCGGGTTCGACCTCGCCTACGAGGTGCGCGACGGCCTGTCCCCCGAGGACACCGTCTACGCCCGCGCCGAGACCACGCTGGTCCTCTACGACTTCGCGACGTCCACCCCGCGCCGCATGGCTCCGGACCTTCGGGCGATGCTCGAGGAGCACGCGGGTGAGCCCGTGCCGTTCCGCTGGCGGCGGCGCTGATGGACCTGCGGTTCCCCGATGCCCCGGGGCTGGACGACCTGCGCACCTATGTCGCCCGCGCCAAGGCTGCCGACGACGACGGCGCGATCAGGCTGCAGGCCGCCGGCGCCACCCTCGCCGCCTACGTCGGGATCCTCCCCGGGAGCGGCCTCATGGGCGAGGGTGCCGTGATCGGGCTGCGGGTCATGCCGCTCGCCGAGCCGGCCGACGTCGACACGACGGTGTCGCTCGCGTCGGTCACCGACCGCCTGGCCCGGGAGGGCAGCGGTAGCACGACCCTGCCGCTGCCCCCGACCACGGTCAGCGTCGGCTGGGCAGCGATGGCACCACCACGATCGGGCTGGGAGCGTGTGGGAGCCGTCAGTGCGGAGGACGTGTATACCGTGGCGCGCGAGGGGATCGCGGAGGTCGCCTCAGGTGCCCCGGCCGACGCCGGCAGCCAGGCGGTGACGGCCCTGCGACGGCACGTCTGGGGCCGGCTCACGACCACCACCCCGCCGGTCCCCGCGGGAGGCGCGTTCGCGGCACACGTCCTCGGCTTCGCCGCCCCGGGCTCGGAGGTGACGGTCTGGACCTGTGGCAGGTGGACGCGGCTGTCGACCCCTGCCGGGCACGTGCTGATCCGCTGACGGCATCTCGGGGCCGGGCACGTCAGAGCTGTTCCTGGTGGGGTGCCCCACTACCTGCGCGCGCTCGGGAAGAGCATGCGCACCCGGCCGCCGGCCTGGTCGGCCGCCCCGGTCACGACCGAGGCCCGGCAGACGAGCAGCGGGTCCGGGCGGCCCACCACGGTCTCGTCCTTGCTGGGGTAGGACAGTCCCGACAGCAGGACCCGCATCGCCTCGAGCCTGGCCCGCTTCTTGTCGTTGCTGTTGATGACCGTCCATGGCGCGTCGGGGGTGTCGGTGTAGTGGAACATCGCCTCCTTGGCCTCGGTGTAGGCATCCCACTTGTCCAGGCTCGCGAGGTCGGTGGGGGAGAGCTTCCACTGCCGGACGGGGTCGGTCTTGCGGGCCTCGAAGCGACGGGCCTGCTCGTCCTGGCTCACCGAGAACCACAGCTTGACCAGGTGGATCCCGGAGTCCACGAGCATCCGCTCGAACTCGGGGCACTGCCGCATGAAGGACAGGTACTGCGCCGGGCTGCAGTAGCCCATGACGCGCTCGACCCCGGCCCGGTTGTACCAGGAGCGGTCCATGAGGACGACCTCGCCGCCGCTGGGCAGGTGCTGGATGTACCGCTGGAAGTACCACTGGGTCGTCTCGACCTCGGTCGGCTTCTCCAGGGCGACGATGCGCGCGCCGCGAGGGTTGAGGTGCTCGGCGAAGCGCTTGATGGCCCCGCCCTTGCCGGCCGCGTCACGGCCCTCGAACAGCACGAGCACCCGGGCCCCGGAGTCCTTGACGCCCAGCTGGAGCTTGACGAGCTCGACCTGCAGGGCGCGCTTGGTCCGTTCGTACTCGCGGGATCGCAGCTTGGTGTCGTAGGGGTAGCCGGTGTGCCAGGAGGCGACGGTGTCCGTGGTCGCCTGGTCAGGGGTGCGTCCGGTCGAGGAGTCCTCGCGCTGGTTGTCGCGCAGCTCCTGGAGCTCGTCGACCTCCTGGACGTAGTCCTCGACCACCGACCGCCGTGGGGTCGAACCGCCGGGTCGGTCGGGGTGCGATGCTGCCATCGAGTCCTCCTCGTCGTGCGGCGCGCGGTCGCGCGACGCACCCACCGTGACCCGCGGGTGCCCGCGGCGGCAGGGCCGTTCGTCCCGTCGGCCCCGATCAGGTGCGGATCCGGCGCCCGGCGACGACGACGAGGGCGGACACGACGCACAGGCCGAGCCACATGGTGACGAAGACCGGCGCGTCGCGTCCGGCGACGGTGTGCAGGGCCGCGAACACCGCACCAGCGGCCGCGATGCCCAGCACCGAGCCCAGCGAGTCGGCGAGCTGCAGCGACGAGGACGTCGAGCCGTGGTCTGCCGCGGGGGTCAGCGTCAGGGACAGCACGGACAGGCTCGCCGTGCCCAACCCCATACCGGTGCCGCAGGTGACCAGGCCGAGGGCGATGAGGTAGGGGTTCCACCCGAAGTGGGTGATCGCGACGATGGCCGCCAGCCCGGTGGTGAGCAGCAGGCCGCCCACGGAGACGAGGGGCTCGCGGCGCCCCGCCCAACGGTCACGACCCTGGATCCACGAGCCGGTCGACCAACCGAGCGACCCGACGGCGAGGATCGTCCCGGCCGCGCCGAGGGACAGGCCGCGCTCGTTGACGAGCATGAGCGGGATGTAGGTGATGGTGCCGAAGAACGAGCAGGTCAGCAGGAAGCGCGCCACCATGACGGACGGCAGCCCGCGCCGCATCAGCCAGGTGCCTCGTGGGAGCAGCAGGGGTGCGGTCAGCGCGAGCCCGGCGACCCCGAGGAGGGCGGTGACCGTCTGGACCGACCAGGCGAACTCGAGCTCGTGCGTCCCCCACTGCAGCGCTCCGGCGGACGCCGCGATGAGCAGCCCGAACCACGCCGCCCGTGCGTGCTGACGGTGGTCGCGGCTGGAGGCCTCGACGTCCTGGTCGGCCGCGGCGATCTGGCCGTGTCGGGCCACCACGGCGAGGAGGGCGACCACGACCGGAACCACCACCAGCCAGAAGACCCACCGCCACGACCACGTCGTCGTGACCCAGGCGGCGATCGGCGGCCCGAGCAGCGATGGGAGCACCCACGCGGCCGAGATCACGCTGAAGACCTTGGGACGCAACGACTCCGGGTAGGCGCGGCCGATGACGACGTACCCCGCCACGATGATCAGCCCTGCCCCCAGGCCCGCCACCCCGCGTCCGACGAGGAACAGCCCGAAGGCGTTGGACGAGCCGCACACCGCGCAGCCGACGCCGAAGAGGGCTTGGCCTGCGTACAGCGACGGAAGCGGCCCGACCCGGTCGCACCAGACGCCCGCCAGGACGATGCCGAGCAGCTGGGTGGTCAGCATCACCGAGAAGGCCAGGCCGTAGGACCGCACGGCGTCGAGCTCACGCGCCGCGTCAGGCATGGCCGTCGACACCGCCATGCCCTCGAACGCGATGACGGTGATGAGCGCGACCAGCGCCAGCGACAGCAACGCGTGTGTCGGCGCGAAGACGCCGTCGCGCGGCCGGGTCACGCCCGCGGCCGGGCCGCCCTCCTGCTCCACCTGCTCGGGCGCAGGGCTGGGGGTGGGCGAGCTCACCGGCCCAACGGTACGCCGCGCCGGGCCAGGACCGCCGCGAGAACGTCGGTGCGGTCGGTGACGATCCCGTCGACGCCGAGGTCGAACAGCCGGTCCATCTCCGTGGCGTCGTCGATCGTCCAGACGTGCAGGTGCTTGCCCATCCGGTGCACGCGCTCGACCAGCGCCTCCGTGACCAGGTCGAACCGGCGGCCGCCGACCACGTGCCCGGTCGGCACCTGCAGGACGGGTGCGGGGGAGCGCAGCAAGTCCGCGACGAGCCACGGCGCGAACCGCAGCACACCCACCTCCGTCGGTCCTGCGGCCGTCGCCACCGACGGGCCGAGCAGGGCGCGGACGGCGCGGATCCGGCTGCGCGAGAACGACCCGATGCAGACCCGGTCGAACGCGTCGTGGGCGCGCAGCACCGCCGCCAGCGGCTCGATCGCCCGCTCTGCCTTGACGTCGATGTTCAGGCGGACGTCGGGGAGCTCCTCGAGCAGGTCGGCGAGGAGGGGGATGGGCTCGGTGCCGCCCACGCGGGCGGCGCGCACCGCGGCATACGGCAGCTGCGCGATGGCGCCCCGGGCATCGGTGACGCGGTCGAGGACGTGGTCGTGGAAGGCGAGCACCTGGCCGTCGCTCGTGGCGTGGACGTCGGTCTCGAGGTAGCGGTAGCCGAGGTCCACGGCGTGACGGAAGGCGGCCAGGGTGTTCTCGAGGTGCAGGTTGGCCTCGACCTTGGCCCCGCCCCGGTGGGCCAGCCCGATCGGGGTGGGCGCGTCGAAGTAGGCGAAGTCGGCGGCGCGCACGGCATCAGTCTGCCGTGCGCGCCGCCGCTCGGTTCAGCAGGTGGCCCAGACCGTCGTGTCGGTCGGCACGGCACCGTCGTCGGTGAGCGGACCGGAGGCGACCAGGACGGTCGCGCCCTCGGGCAGCTGCACCGGCTCGGCGCCGAGGTTGGCGAGAACCAGCGTCTCGCCGGCGTCCTGGCCGGTGTTGACGAGCGCTACGACGTCGTCACCGAAGCCGTCGAGGGCCTGCAGGCCCCCGGTGCCGAGCCGGCGCTCACGGCGGACGCGGAGCAGGGTGCGGTAGAGCTCCAGCGTCGAGCCGTCCACCCCGTCCTGCTGGTCCACGGCGTACTCGCCGTACACCTCCGGCTGGGGCAGCCAGGTCTGGTCGGAGGGCCCGAAGCCGAACGCGGGGGCGTCCTTCTCCCACGGGATGGGCACGCGGCAGCCGTCGCGACCGATCTCCTCGCCCTTGGTGCGGATGAACGTCGGGTCCTGGCGGTACTCGCCGGGCATGTCGGTGGAGTCCGGCAGGCCGAGCTCCTCTCCCTGGTAGAGGTAGGCGCTGCCGGGCATGGCCAGCATCAGCGCCGTGGCGGCTCGGGCGCGCTGCAGGCCGAGCGCGCGGTCGGGCTGCGGGTCGGTGGCGCTGATGCCGTTGGGCTGGCGCTCGCCGACGGGCAGACCCAGGCGCGAGGCGTGGCGGACCGTGTCGTGGTTGGACAGCACCCAGGTGCTCGGGGCGCCGACCGCGCCGACCGCGGACAGCGAGGAGTCGATGACCTCACGCAGGTCACGAGCGGTCCACTGCGCCTTGAGGAAGTCGAAGTTGAACGTCTGGTGCATCTCGTCGGGACGGACGTAGCGGACCGCCCGCTCCTGCGGGCGCACCCACGCCTCGGCGCACAGGATGCGGTCCGGCGTGCCGTACTCCTCGAGGACCTTGCGCCAGCGTCGGTAGATCTCGTGGACGCCGTCCTGGTCCCACATCGGGGGCTTGGGGGAGCCGGGCTTCACCTCGCCCTCGAGCAGGTGCAGCTCGGCGTCGTAGTCAGGGAGTCCCTGCTCCTTGATGAGGCCGTGGGCCACGTCCACCCGGAAGCCGTCGATGCCGCGGTCGAGCCAGTAGCGCAGGACGGACTCGAACTCGTCGCCCACCTCGGGGTTGTCCCAGTCGAAGTCGGGCTGCTTGGTGTCGAACAGGTGCAGGTACCACTGGCCGGGGGTCCCGTCGGCCTCGGTGACCCGGGTCCAGCCCGCGCCGCCGAACACCGAGTGCCAGTCGTTCGGGGGCAGCTCGCCGTGCTCGCCCTTGCCGTCCCGGAAGATGTACCGGGCCCGCTCGGGGCTGCCGGGTGCGGCGGCCAGCGCCTCCTGGAACCACACGTGCTCGTCGCTGCTGTGGTTGGGGACGAGGTCGACGATGATCTTCAGGCCGAGCTCGTGGGCCTTCGCGACCAGCTCGTCCGCGTCGGCGAGGGTGCCGAACAACGGGTCGATGTCGCGGTAGTCGGCGACGTCGTAGCCGGCGTCGGCCTGGGGCGATGTGTAGAAGGGGCTGAACCAGATCGCGTCGACGCCGAGGGCCTTGAGGTAGGGCAGTCGTGCGGTGACGCCGGGCAGGTCGCCGATGCCGTCGCCGTCGGCGTCCGCCCAGGAGCGCGGGTAGATCTGGTAGATCACCGCGTGGCGCCACCAGGCGGCGTCGGCCGAGTCGGCCGGGTGGAGGAGGTGGGTGGGGTGCGTCGCGACGGAGATCGCGTCGGACGTCGTGGAGAGGGTGTCAGTCACGGGAAACCATGGTGAGGCATCAGCGGCCGTGGGCGAAACCGGGTTCCCCGTGTCTTGCCTCGTGGGCGTCGCCCGCCGCAGACGGCCCCGCGGACGCCCGCGGCGCAGAGGCTCCACGACGGGGGTGGTGCTCAGACCTCGTCGAGGCTGTTGACGAGGCTGTGGGCGGCCCGCTCGAGGTAGTCGCGCAGCAGCAGGTCGTCGGCCGGCGGCAGGTCCAGGGTGTCGACCGCCGTCATCATGTGCAGCAGCCACCGGTCGCGCTGGGCCGGCGTCACCTTGAACGGGTGGTGCCGCATCCGCAGCCGGGGGTGCCCCCGCTGCTCGGAGTAGGTCGTCGGACCTCCCCAGTACTGCTCGAGGAACATCCGGAGCCGTTCCTCCGCCGGACCGAGGTCCTGCTCGGGGTAGAGCGCGCGGAGGGCTGGGTCGTCCGCGACCCCGAGGTAGAACTCGTGGACGAGCTTGCGGAAGGTCTCGTGTCCACCGACCTGGTCGTAGAAGCTGCCGGACTGCCCGGTGGTGCTCACGGGGTGCCGCCGGTCGCGCCGAACGCCGTCATGACCGGTGCCTTGATGCCGTGCTCGTCGAACGCGGTCTTGACCCTCTCGCGGATCTCGCGGGAGACGCCGTACTGCTGCTCCGGCGCGGTCTTGGCGATGACCCGGATGGTGACGACGTTCCCGGTGATCGACTCGACCCCGACGACGTTGGGCTCCTCGAGGAGGCGGTCCTGGAACGCGGGGTCCTGGTCCATCTGCGAGACGACCGTGCGGATGACCGCGACGGCTCGCTCGATGTTCTCCGCGTACGAGACGGGGAGGTCGACGATGGCGGTCGACCAGCCCTGGCTCTTGTTGCCGATCCGGACGATCTCGCCGTTGCGGATGTACCAGACGACCCCGCTGCCGTCGCGGAGCCGGGTGACGCGCAACGAGACCTCCTCGACGGTGCCGATGGCCTCACCGGTGTCGACGACGTCACCGACGCCGTACTGGTCCTCGAGGATCATGAAGATCCCCGAGAGGAAGTCCTTGACCAGGCTCTGGGCGCCGAAACCCAGCGCGACACCGCCGACACCGGCGGTCGCGAGCAGGGGGGCGAGGTCGAACCCGAGGGTCGACAAGACCGTCAGGATCGTGACCAGGGCGACGACGAAGGTGACGCTGCTGCGCAGCAACGAGCCCATCGTCAACGTGCGCTGGCGGTGCCGCTCCCGGTCGATGCCGGCGGCCGCCGCCAGGGCGTTGCCCGCCCGGCCGACGCGACCGGGTTCCTGCGACCGGCGGGCGTCCGACTTGGCCAGCGTGACCCGGACGACCCGGCCGATCGACCGCAGCAGCAGCCACCGCAGGATGATCGCCCCCAGGACGATGATGACGATCTGCAGCGGCGCCCCGACGAACCAGTCCCAGGCGCTCTCGGGCGTCAGCTTGGCCAGGGTGTGCAGGAACGACTCAGGCATCGGCGTCCCGGGACTGGGCCCGCAGGGCGCGGACGACGCCGTCGCGGTTCTCGGCCACGAGGCGCACCAGCCCTGCAGGGGCGTCGGGGTGGGCGTCCAGCCAGCCCTGCGTCGCAGCCAAGAGGTGCTCGTCGGCCAGGACGTTGGGGTAGTACGTCACGAGGATCGACTCGGCGATCGCGTGCGTCCGCGACTCCCAGATGTCGAGCAGCGCATCGTGGTACTTCTCGACGTACGGACGCAGCAGCTCGGTGTCCAGGGCCTGGGTGAAGCCCAGGCCGGTCGCCTCGACGACGGAGTTGGGCAGCGAGGTGTCCTCGACACCGGCCTGCCAGGCCGCGGCCTTGGCCTGCTCGGTCGGCATGGCCGCACGGGCCCGAGCCGCGCGCTCGCGACCCGTGGCCGTGTTGTCGCGCTGCTGCTCGGCATCGATCTCGGCCTCGGTGGCCGCACCGCCGGCGGCCATGGCGCTCAGGAGCGACCAGCGCATCTCGGTGTCGACGGCCAGGCCCTCGAGCGACTGGGTGCCCTCGAGCAGGCCCCGCAGCCAGGTGGCGTCGTCGCCGCCGCCCTGCAGGGCGGCATACGTGGTCAGCAGCTGGAGCTGGGCGTCGCTGCCGGGCTCGGCAGCCTCGGTGAGGGTGCGCAGGCCGGCCGTCACCGTGCTGAGGGTGGCCTCGCGGTGGCCGGGCGCGACGTACAGACGCGCCGCGCTCTGCAGCTGGCCGAGCACCGTGCGCAGCATCGTCGAGTTGGTCTCGCCGGGCAGCGACGCGAGCACGAGGTCGATGAAGTCGCGGGCCGACATCTCGGCGTCGCGGGTCATGTCCCAGGCGGCGCCGAGGACCAGGGCGCGCGGCAGGCTGTCCTGGAACCCGCGCGGGTGCGCCAGGGCCGTCGCGAGCGAGCGCGGGTCAAGGCGGATCTTGGCGTAGGCGAGGTCCTCGTCGTTGACGAGCAACAGGTCCGGCGCGGCGCGCCCGACGAGCTCCGGCACGGCCGTGGACGCACCGTCGACGTCGATCTCGAAGCTGTCGGTGCGCACCAGGACGGGTCCCTCGGACTGCTCCTGCACCGAGTAGAGACCGACCGCGAGGCGGTGCGGCCGCAGGGTGGGGTAGCCCTCGGCACCGGTCTGCTCGATCGTGGCCGAGGAGATCAGGCCCCGGTCGTCGACCTCGACGAGGGGGCGAAGGGTGTTGACCCCGGCGGTCTCGAGCCACAGCTTCGACCAGGTGCCGAGGTCGCGGCCCGAGGTGGCCTCGAGCTCGCCGAGCAGGTCCTGCAGGGTGGTATTGCCCCAGGCGTTCTTGGCGAAGTAGGCGCGCAGGCCCGCGACGAACGGCTCACGACCGACATAGGCCACGAGCTGCTTGAGCACCGAGGCGCCCTTGGCGTAGGTGATGCCGTCGAAGTTGACCTCGACGTCCTCCAGGTCGCGGATCGGGGCGACGATCGGGTGCGTGGAGGACAGCTGGTCCTGGCGGTAGGCCCAGGCCTTCTCGCTGATGCCGAAGGTCGTCCAGGCGGACTCCCAGTCGGTGGCCTCGGCCTGGCAGGTGGTCGACGCCCACTCGGCGAACGACTCGTTGAGCCACAGGTCGTTCCACCACTTCATGGTGACCAGGTCGCCGAACCACATGTGCGCCAGCTCGTGCAGCAGGGTCAGGGCTCGGCGCTCGATGATCGCCTCGGTCACCTTGGCGCGGAAGACGTAGGTCTCGTTGACCGTGACGGCCCCGGCGTTCTCCATTGCGCCCATGTTGTACTCGGGCGTGAAGAGCGTGTCGTACTTCTCGAACGGGTACTCGCAGTCGAACTCGTTCTCGAAGAACGTGAACCCGCGCTTGGTGCAGTCGAAGATGTTGTCGGCGTCGAGGTGCTCGAGCATCGACTTGCGGCAGAAGATGCCCAGCGGCACGACACCCTTGCGCGTCTGCACCTCGTCGCGCACGACGGCGTACGGGCCGGCGACGAGGGCCGTGATGTAGCAGGACATCCGCGCGGTGGCAGGGAACTCCCAGCGGGAGACGTCGTCGCGGACGGCGGTCGGCTCCGGGGTGGGGGAGTTGGACACGACCTCCCAGTGGGACGGGGCGGTGACGGTGAAGGCGTAGGTGGCCTTGAGGTCGGGCTGCTCGAACACCGTGAACATCCGGCGGCAGTCGGCGACCTCGAACTGGGAGTAGAGGTAGACCTCGTCGTCGACCGGGTCGACGAAGCGGTGCAGGCCCTCGCCGGTGTTCATGTAGGCGGCGGTCGCGTCCACGGTGAGGGTGTTGTGCTCGGCGAGCGACGGCAGGGTGATGCGGACACCGTCGAAGTGCGTCGCCGGGTCGAGCGACTCCCCGTTGAGGGTGATCGCCTGCACCGAGGGGGCGATGAGGTCCACGAAGGTGGACTCCCCGACCCGGGCGCTGGTGAACGTCACGGTGGTGGTCGTCCGGAACGTCTCCGTCGACGTGGTCAGGTCGAGAGCGACGTCGTAGTGGTCGACCGCGACGACGGCCGCGCGGGCGATGGCCTCGTCACGGGTCAGGTTCTTGCCGGGCACTGAATCTCCTGCAGGGGGTTGGTCCACGTTTCGGCGCCCATACTCGCACGCGTGGGGGTGTGTTCTCACAACGCTGGGTGCTGCACAGCGCCCGCCTGCGGTGCCTCGCCCTGCTTGCCGTGGCGTCAAGGGGGCGGCCGCCGACGGGCCTCGGGTGCAGCCTCGTGTGGGGCAGTGGCAGGATTGGCCGTGTGACTGCCACCGACGACACCCAGACCCGTTCCGCCGCCGAGTTCTGGTTCGACCCGCTCTGTCCCTGGGCGTGGATGACCTCGCGCTGGATGATGGAGGTCGAGAAGGTCCGCCCCGTCGACGTCACCTGGTCGGTGATGAGCCTGGCCGTCCTCAACGAGGGCCGTGACCTCCCCGAGGAGTACCGCACCATGATGGACCGCGCGTGGGGCCCGGTCCGCGTCATCCTGGCGGCGGCGGCCGAGCACGGCGACAAGGTCGTCAAGCCCCTGTACGACGCCATGGGCACCCGGATCCACCTCGGTGGCGAGAAGGACTTCGCCAAGGTCATCGTGCCCGCGCTCGAGGAGGTCGGCCTCCCGGTCGAGCTCGCCGAGTTCGCCGACACCGACGAGCACGACGACCGGCTCAGGGCCAGCCACCAGCGCGGCATCGACCTCGTGGGCGACGACGTGGGCACGCCGGTGATCGCGGTCAACGGCGTCGCGTTCTTCGGACCGGTCGTCAGCCCGGCGCCCAAGGGCGAGGCCGCCGCGAAGCTGTGGGACGGTTGCGTCCTCGTGGCCGGGACCCCCGGCTTCTTCGAGCTGAAGCGCAGCCGCACCGTCGGCCCCATCTTCGACTGACGACGACAGGGCGAGGATCGCAGCGAGCGCCAGCGAGCGAGGACCGGAGCGCCGAGGAGTCAGGCGCAAAGGCACAGTCTGAGTAGATGAGGTTGAAGAACATGCGCGTCCACATCGGCGGCGACCACGCCGCATACGACCTGCTCGGCGAGCTGGTCGCCTTCCTCGAGGCGGAGGGGCACGAGGTGACCAACCACGGTCCGCACGCGTACGACGCCGAGGACGACTACCCCGTCTTCGTGCTGCGGGCGGCGGAGGGCGTCGCTGCCGACCGTGACTCCCTCGGCGTGGTGCTCGGGGGCTCGGGCAACGGCGAGCAGATGGCTGCCAACAAGGTCCGGGGCATCCGTGCAGCGCTCTGCTACAACGAGGAGATGGCCACCCTGGCGCGGGAGCACAACAACGCCCAGGTCATCTCCATCGGCGGCCGGATGAACACCGTCGAGCAGGCGAAGGCCATGGTGCGGACCTTCCTGGCCACCCCGTTCTCGGGTGCCGAGCGGCATGAGCGCCGCATCGACATGGTCGCCGCGTACGAGCAGGACGGCACCGTTCCCGCCCTGCCGTGATCTGTGGATTGCTCGGCTCAGGCATCAACGGCCCACTAGGCTGCCCGGGCAGGCGCTGGAGACGGGGCCGGCCCGCACAACTGACTTCTGCGGGTGCCTGGCACCCCCCGACGGCCCGAAGGAACTCGTACTGGTGGACGATGGCAGGACGGTCCTTGCGCGTCGGTCCCTGATGACGCGGTTCCAGCGGGCCCGCACCCGCTTCGGTCGGGTGGGGACCGGCGGCACCGTCGTCGCCCTGGTCGCCGGTGACGCGCTGCTGACCTGGTCGATGTTCCGGTGGCCCGCCACCGTGCCGTTCTCCGCCTACATCCTGGTCGCCGTGCTCGCCGGCCTGTTCCTGGGGCCACGTCTGCTGGCCGCCGTCGATGCGCTGATCCTGTTCACCGCCGCCCTGGTCCTGGTCGACCGGAACGCCACCTCCCAGCTGTATGCCGCGTACACCGTGCTCGTCGCGGTGATGATCATCATGTTCTGGGTGGCCGCCTCGAGGGCTCGGCTGGGTGTGCAGGGCAACCTGGGTGAGTCGATGCTCGTCGACCTGCGGGACCGGTTGCGCACCCAGGGTGAGCTGCCCGAGATGCCCACCGGGTGGGGTGCCGAGCTGTCCGTGCTGTCGGCCTACGGCGACTCCTTCTCCGGTGACTTCCTCGTGGCGAGCAAGACCGGCCCGATCCTCGAGCTCGCGCTCGTCGACGTGTCGGGCAAGGGCATCGCCGCCGGCACGCGATCACTGCTGCTCTCGGGTGCGTTCGGCGGGCTGCTCGGTTCGTTGCCGTACGACCAGTTCCTCGCGGCGGCCAACTCCTACCTGCTGCGCCAGCACTGGGACGAGGGCTTCGCCAGCGCCGCCCACGCCTGGATCAACCTCGACACCGGTGAGTACAGCCTGGCGTCGGCCGGCCACCCTCCGGCGGTCCGCTTCTCCGCGGGATCGGGTCGCTGGAAGGTGCTCGAGGGTGACGAGGGCCCGGTGCTCGGGGTCACCGACACCGTGGGGTTCCCGCGCATCGCCGGGACGCTGCACCGCGGGGATGCCCTGCTGCTCTACACCGATGGCGTCATCGAGGTCCGCAACCGCGACCTGCGCGATGGCATCGACCGGATGCTTGGCACCGCGGAGCAGATGATCGGCCGCGGGTTCGAGGGCATGGCCGCCAAGGTGTGCACGGCCGCGCGCGCGGGCGAGACCGACGACCGGGCAGCCGTCCTCGTCTGGCGCCGCTGAGGATCAGGCCGGGGTCGCGGCCCGCCGGGACGACGCGCGCTTGCTGATGTCGGCGCACTCGACGCAGATCGACTCAGGGATGACCCCGAGGCGCATGAGCCAGCCGAAGCCGATGCACCCCACGCAGACGCCGCCGAGCGACTCCAGGGCCGGGAACACGACCATGACGACGCCGATCACCACGACCGGGAGGACGAAACCGGTCAGCCACAGCACGGTCGCGAGGACCGTGAGGGCGGCGCCTATGCCGGCGGCGAAGCGCTTGGGCGGGCCGGCGGTCCAGCGCGGTGGCGTGGCCAGGCGCGGACGGACCCAGCGCCGGACGAGCTGGGCGAACGGGCTCGCTGACGGACCCCAACCGGTGCGCAGCACGAAGTCGACGGCGAGGACCGCGTAGAGCCACCACTGCTGCGTGGCGAGGGCGACCACGGCCACGACGAGGACGATGCCGGCGATCAGTCGGACCGCGACCTCGTCGACGATGTTGGGGAACCTGGAGATGCGCATGTATCGATTATGGATCACATAAGCAAGAGTTATCACCACGGTCCCGCCCCTCGGGCACGTTTCCTGTCCCTGCCACCCAGACCTCTGCCTAGGCTGCTGTCCATGGAGCCCATGCGTGACACCGGCCGGGTCCGGTCCTACGGCGCCCGCCGCGGTCGGCTGTCGGCGCTCACCCTCGACCGGCTCGAGCGCCTCGTCCCGCGCCACGAGATGCCGGACGGGGTCCTCGACCCGGCCACGGCCTTCGGTCGCTCGGCGCCCGTCGTCCTCGAGATCGGCTGCGGCCACGGCGGGGCCGCCCTGGCGTACGCCGCTGCGCACCCCGACCACGACCTCCTCGCCGTCGACGTGTTCACCCCCGCCCTGGCCCGGATGCTCGCCGAGGCCGAGCGCCGGGGCCTGGACAACCTCTGGATGCACCGCGGCGATGCGGTCCAGCTGCTCGAGGAGCGGATCCCGCCGGGGTCCCTCGCTGCCGTGCACCTGTTCTTCCCCGACCCATGGCCCAAGGCCAAGCACGCCAAGCGGCGCTTCATCGCGCCGTACAACCTCGACCTGCTCGCCTCCCGCCTCGTCGCCGGCGGTCACCTGCTCGTGGCCACCGACCACCCCGTGCATGCCGCGCACGTCCGCGCCGTGCTCGGCTCCGACCAGCGCTTCGAGGTGACCGAGGGGGAGCGGCCGTCGTGGCGGCCGACCGACGGGTTCGAGGCCAAGGGGCACGAGGCCGGGCGGTCGACCACCGAGTTCAGCGCGGTTCTCGTCCGTTGAGCGAGGACCGGCATCGACGTCGTCGATCCGGTCCCGTGCTGTCGGGGTAGCCGGATTCGAACCGGCGGCCTTCCGCTCCCAAAGCGGACGCGCTACCAAGCTGCGCCATACCCCGTGGACGGCGAGCCGATTTCGGCTCACGCGATCGCGGGCTTAGGCTAACGCCTCGGATCTGCAGCGCTCGCGAGGGGCTGCACACGTCCACGCGGGTGTAGCTCAATGGTAGAGCCCTAGTCTTCCAAACTAGCTACGCGAGTTCGATTCTCGTCACCCGCTCAGCGCAAGGGCCCCACCGGTCGGTGGGGCCCTTCGTCTTTGCTCGTGGCGGTCAGAGGCCGTACTCCTCCAGCAGGCGCAGCCAGATCTCGCTCATGGTCGGGTACGAGGGGACCGCGTGCCACAGCGTGGTCAGCGGCACCCTGCCGACGATCGCGACGGTGGCGGGGTGGATGAGCTCGGCGACGTCCTGGCCCACGAAGGTCGCACCGACGAGCACTCCCGCGTCCTCGTCGACGACGATCCGGGCCTGCCCCTCGTAGCCCTCGGCCTGCAGGCCCGAGCCGGCGGCCTTGTCCATGGCCAGGTCCACGACGCGGATGTTGAGGCCGCGTTCGCGCGCCTGCGCCTCGGTCAGCCCGGCCGCTGCGACCTCGGGGTCGGTGAAGACGACCTGCGGGGCGCCGAGGTCATCAGCCCAGGGAGTCGTCTTCCGGTCGTCCGGCTCGCGATGGGCTGCGCGGGCGCCGACGAGGTCGCCGCAGGCGCGCGCCTGGTACTTGCCCATGTGCGTGAGGAGGGCGATCCCGTTGACGTCGCCCACGGCATACAGCCACGGCACCTCGCCGCCCACTCCCTTGACCTCCATGCGGTCGGTGACGGACACGTACCCGGCGTCGGTGAGCTCGGCGCCGACGGCCTCGAGGCCCAGGCCTCGGGTGGCGGGGGTCCGGCCCACGGCAACGAGCAGCTCGTCGGCGACCACGGTGTCCCCGCCCTCGAGGTGGACGGTGACCTCTCCGGTGGGGCCGAGGCGGGACACCTTCTCCGCCTTGGTGCCGGTGCGGACGTCGACGCCGTCACGTTCGAGGGCCTCCTTCACGGCGGTGCCGGCGAACTCCTCGTTGCGGCCGAGCAGGCCCGGGGCCTGCTCCACGATCGTGACCGACGAGCCCAGCGCCTGGAACACCTGGGCGAGCTCGCAGGCCACGACCCCACCGCCGAGGACGGCGAGTCGGTCCGGGATGCGGCGCGTGGTTGTGGCCTCGCGGTTCGTCCACGGCTTCGCCTCGCGCAGGCCGGGGATGGGGGGCACAGCCGGAGTGGTGCCGGTGGCCAGGATGACCGCCTGCCTGGCGTGGACCTCCCGACCGTCGACCTCGAGGGTCCTGGTGCCGGTGAGCACGCCCTCGCCGCGCAGGAGCGTGATGCCCACGTGCTCGAGCCAGCCGACCTGTCCGCTGTCGTCGAGCTTGTTGATCCAGGAGTCCCTGCGGTCGAGGACCCCCTGGGCGTCGAGGTGCGCGCCCTCCGAACCCTGGACGCGCTGCGAGGCCCTGGTGGCGTGGATCGGGCGCAGCAGCGCCTTGCTGGGGGAGCAGGCGTAGAAGCTGCACTCCCCGCCGACGAGGTGCTTCTCGACGACGGCCACCGTGAGGCCGGCCTTGCGGGCGCGGTCCGCGGCGTTCTCACCGACCGGTCCCGCACCGATGACGACGACGTCGAACTCCAGGGGCTGCCGCTCGTTGCTCATGGGCGCACCGCCCCACTGCCGAGGGCGCCGGTCATGACGTCGTGCAGGCGCGAGCGACCACCGTCGCGATCGAGCTGCTGTTCGACCCGGCGCACGAGTCGCTCAGAGGGCCACACGTGCCACAGCATCAGCAGCAGCGAGAGGGTGCCACCCACGACGTAGGTCATGGCGGTATGGGGTTCGACGGCGAACGCTGCGACCAGGGCGACCAGGGCGACGGACTCGCAGAGCGCGAAGCGCAGCATCATCGAGGTCTGGAACGCGGCGCGCCCCGTGCTCGCCGCGTCGGCGTCGGTGGTCACGGGTGCCACGGCCGGGACCCGGTAGCCGACGGACTCGACGAGGAGGTGAACGGCTACCGCCATGACCCCGAGAGCCACCGGCACCCACACCGGCGGGTAGTCATCGAAGCCCAGGACGACGCCGAGGACGAACGCGAAGATCAGCAGGGCTCCCATGAAGGTGCCGGCCGAGATGCGGACCTGGCCGATGGGTGCTGCCGCAGAGGGGGAGTCGGGTTGGCTCATGGGTCCAAACCTAGGTGGGCCTGCGGCGTCCCGCCCGGTGAGCAGGGACGGACGACGGCCCCGGGGCAGGTGCTCCGGGGCCGTCGTCATCACTGTCGTGCCGGCTTGCGGCCGCACGGTCGCGGCCGGTGGTGCGGGTCGATCAGAACGCGGAGGTGCCGTTTGGGGTGCCGAGGCCGGTCGGGCCGTCCCAGCCGGACTTGGCGGTGCACCAGGAGGCGCAGGTGCCGTTGGAGCCGGAGGTCACGTCGAACAGGGCCGCCTGGTTGGCGTAGGGGAGGGTGTTGGCGTATCCGGCGGTGTTGCCGCTGAGCGCGTAGACCGAGGCGACGATCGGCGAGGAGAGGCTGGTGCCGCCGTACTGCGCCCACGAGGAGGAGCTCTGCGTGGTCGGGGCGTAGGTCGCCAGACCGGTGTTGGGGTCGGCGACGGCGGAGACGTCGGCGATGGCGCGACCGCTGCAGGCGGTCATGGCCGAGGTCTGGCCGGCCGGAGCCGCGTTGAGGGTGGTGCAGCCCGAACCGGCGCCGCTCCACGCGGACTCGTTCCAGCCACGGGCGCTGGTGTCCTTGAACAGCGAGGTGCCACCGACGGCCGTCACGTAGTGCGAGGAGGCCGGGAAGCTGCCGCCCTGGTAGCCGTTGTCACCGGTCGAGGCCGTGACGGCGATGCCGGGGTGGTTGTAGGCCGCGCCGTACGTGCTGTCGGCGAGGTCGCCGCCGCCGTAGCTGTTGGAGATCGCCGCGACGCCGGCCTGCTCGGCAGCGGTGTTCACCGCTGCGCCGAGGTCGGCCAGGCTCGCGCTGTTGGCCTGGACCAGGACGATCTTGCAGGACGGGCAGGTGGCCGAGACCGCGTCGAGGTCGAGTGCCTGCTCGCCGGCCCACCCGGCGTTGAAGCGGGGCAGCGAGGTGCCACCGGTCTGGTTGATGATGCGCAGGCAGCCGTTCGCCTTGGTGCAGGCGGACTCACCCCACTGGCTGCGGTACACACCAAGGTCGCGCTCGGCGTTCGGGTACCCGTAGGCGTCGACGATGGCGACGGTGCGGCCACCGGCGGACAGGCCGGTCACCTTGTACGCGCTCTGGATGTCGGCCGGGGTCTTACCGGAGATGGCCTCGGGCGTGACCGGCTTGCCCGCGGGGCTGACGGCCTTGCCCGAGCTGTCGACGAGCTTCAGCGCTGAGCAGGCCGCGAGGGTGGGGGAGGCGGGAGTGGCACAGACACGGGTGGCGTGGCCGCGCGCCGACGGGGCCGCGGACGCGGTGGTGACCGTGGTGGCGGCGAGCCCGAGCGAGGCCGAGGCCGCGAGGGCGACGGCGAGGATCTGCTTGCGCATGCGTGAGTTCTCCTGGGTGGGGGGAGAGGGGCGGCGGTCGCCGTCCCTGTCCGGACTCTCACGGGGAACGCGAGCGCAAACCATGACATCCGTCATCACCCGGACGACCTGACGAAGAAATGACGTCGCCGGGTCGAAGAATTTGCCCGGATTCGTGACAGATGTCGTGGGTGCCGTCCGACCTGGCAGGCATGGTCCGGGGCCCGCGCAGGAGCAGGTCGCGCGGGGTGGGCGGGGGTGGCAGGAGCCTCGGTTCGGTGGGGCGTCCCGCAGCGGCTACCATGGGTTTTTGGCCCGCGCGCGCCCATCGCCGGTGTGCAGGGCCTTTCTCGTTGCCCCGCCCGTTCCCCACCTGAACCTGGAGTACCCCGCAGTGAAGAGTGCCGTCGAGACCCTCAACCCGACTCGGGTCAAGCTGACCGTCGAGGTCCCGTTCGAGGAGCTCAAGCCCAGCCTCGACGCGGCATACGCGACCATCGGCTCCCAGATCCAGGTCCCCGGCTTCCGCAAGGGCAAGGTCCCCAGCCGGATCATCGACCAGCGTGTCGGCCGCGGCGCCGTCCTGCAGGAGGCCGTGAACGAGGCCCTCCCGCAGTTCTACGGCCAGGCCGTCGAGGACAACAAGGTCCGCCCGATCGGCCAGCCCGAGGTCGACGTGACCGAGGTCCCCGCCGAGGACGGCCAGGACCTCAAGTTCACCGTCGAGGTCGACGTGCGCCCCGAGGTCGAGCTGCCCGAGGACTTCAGCGCCATCACCGTCGAGGTCGACGAGGCCAAGGCGTCCGACGAGGACGTCGAGGAGCGCCTCATCGCGCTCCAGGAGCGCTTCGGCAGCCTCAAGGGTGTCGAGCGCGTCGTCGAGACCGGTGACTTCGTGTCCGTCGACCTCGACGCCTCGATCGGTGACGAGGAGATCGACTCGGTCAAGGGCATCTCCTACGAGGTCGGCTCCGCCAACATGCTCGACGGAATGGACGAGGCGCTCGTCGGCATGGCCGCGGGTGAGACCAAGAGCTTCACCGCCCCGCTCGCCGGCGGCGACCACGAGGGCGAGAACGCCGACGTCACCGTGACGGTCCAGTCCGTCAAGGTGCGCGAGCTCCCGCCGCTGGACGACGACTTCGCCCAGCTGGCGTCCGAGTTCGACACGCTGCGCGAGCTGCGTGCCGACGTGACCAAGCAGGCCGAGCAGGCCAAGAAGTTCGAGCAGGGCGTCCAGGCCCGCGACAAGGTGCTCGAGCACCTCCTCGAGACCATCGAGATCCCCGTGCCCGACGCGCTCGTCGAGGCCGAGGTCACCGCGCACCTCGAGGGTGAGGACCGCCTCGAGGACGACGAGCACCGCGCCGAGGTCGACGAGAGCACCCGCAAGGCGCTCAAGGCCCAGTTCCTGCTCGACGCCATCGCCGAGAAGACCGAGGTGAAGGTCGAGCAGCCCGAGCTCATCGAGTACCTCGTCATGTCGGCCCAGCAGTACGGCATGGACCCCAACCAGTTCGCGCAGGCGATCGACCAGCAGGGCCAGGTGCCCGCCATGGTCGCCGAGGTCGCCCGCCGCAAGGCGCTGGCCAACGTCCTGGAGCAGGCCAAGGTCGTCGACACCTCCGGTGCCGAGATCGACCTCAGCGAGGTCACCGCCACCGATGTCGCCTCCGAGCTCGCCGAGGGTCACGACCACGAGGGTCACGACCACGAGGGTCACGACCACGAGGGTCACGACCACTGACCTCCCTTTGCCGGCGGTCATGACCGCCAACCGCACGTAAACGTATGCCGTGCCCCGGAGTCCGGGGCACGGCATACGTCGTTTGCCGGATTGCTGACGATGCGTCACCCCTGAGTCTTGTCCCATGGACACGGCCTCCTTCCAGAAGTTGCGCCTCGCGGTGCAGGAGAACGCCAACCCCGCGGACGACCGCTACGTCACCGCGCTCCAGGGCGCCCTGGACCAGGGGTTGCGCGGCAGCCGCCTCTTCGCCGAGGTCGAGCTGGGGCGCACCGATGACGTCGACCGGATGGTCATCGGCATCTGCCGCTGCGTCGACGACGTCGCCCCGTGGGAGGCCGGTGTCGGCATCGAGCGCATGTGGGGCGTGGTCGCGATGGACACCCGGTGGGAGATCCACCACGTGTCCTCGAACGACAGCTACATGGAGTTCGAGGCAGCCGTGACCATGGACGACAGCGGGCGCTACATCACCGTGAACCTCGTCGCCGAGCCGGCCCGCGTGGCGCACCCCGTGGAGGCCGACGCCGACCAGCCGGCAAGCACCCTCGCCGATCGCCCGGGTGGAAGCTCCGCCGCGGGTCCGGACGGGCTACCGCCGAGGACCGCGACGATCGACGCCTGAGTCGTTCCCGAGCCGCCGGGCGTTCGACGCGACGGCGGCTCCGGGCTGAACCACCCAGGACGGTCCCCCTGGCCGTCCCAGGTTGCCGACCCGCTCCATCCCCCCTGGCGCGGGTCGTGCCACTGCCCCCGTCCGCCTCAGGCGGGCGGGGGCATCGTGGTGCTGCCGGTCCGCAGGGCGACCGGGGCCGCCTCGTCGTCGGGTCGGTCGCCGTCGAGCAGCTGCCGCAACAGCTCCCCGAGGCGCCGGCCCTTGCGTTCGCCGTGCTGGTCCATGGTGGTCAGGGTGCCTGCGAACCACGGCAGCTCGACACCGTCGAAGCCGGTGACGCTGAGGTCCTGCGGCACCCGCAGGCCGAGCTCGTCGGCGGCCCGCACCACACCCATCGCCAGCAGGTCGGACTGCGCGACCACGGCGGTCGGGCGCTCGGGCGGCGGTCGGTCGAGCAGCAGCCGTGCCGCCGTGGCCCCCTGCTCCACGTCCGGCAGGGAGGTCACCGCGAGCAGCCCGTCCCCAGCCGTGCCTGCGGGCAGGTCGAAGACGTCGAGGAAGCCGCGAGCCCGGTCGCGGCTGTCGGCGAAGGTGGCCCGGTCCAGGTCCGCGACGTCGGCGAGGCCGGTGGCGCTGTCGGGGCGCAACGGCATCATCAGGTGCGCCACCCGATGGTGCCCCAGGTCACGGACGTGCCGAGAGATGGTGGCGCCGGCGGCGCGGTTGTCGAGGGCCAGCTGCACGACCTCCGGCCCCGCGGGGGACCCGTCGCCGAGCATCGGTATGCCGCGTGCCGCCAGGTGTGCGACGGCCGGGTTGTCGTCGGGGCCGCAGAGGGAGAAGACCACGGCGTCCAGGGCCGTCGCCGACAGCTGGGGGATCGCCTTCTCCGGCGCCCCGGCGTGCTGGGCGATGAGCAGCATCCCGGCCGGGATCTCGTCGAGGACCTGCGAGAGCCCGTCGAGGACGCTTACGGCGAACGGGTCGCGGAACGCGTGCAGCAGCCGGCCCTCGACGATGACCCCGACGATCCCGGAGCGGCCGTGGCGCAGGGAGGAGGCCAGCGGGTCGGGGCCGGTGTAGCCGAGGTCGGCAGCGGCGGCCAGCACCCGCTCCAGGGTCTGCGGTGCGACCGGCCCCTTGCCGCTGAAGGCGAGCGAGGCGGTGGAGGTCGAGACCCCGGCAGCCTCGGCGACCGCCCGCAGGGTGGCGCGAGGTTGACGGGGGGTGCTCATGGAGGACACACTATCGAAACGATTCGATCGAATCGATTCGACCTTACCGATCCGACCCCAGGACCACACGCGTCCCGCGCAGGAAGCCATCGTGAACCACACCACCTCCCTCGACCGCACCCGCGTCGTCGCCGCCCGCAACGCCGTCTTCATCGTCTTCGCCCTGGCCGGGGTGACCTTCGCGTCGTTCGCCGCCCGCATCGCCGACAGCAAGGCCGAGCTCGGGCTCACCGCCGGCCAGCTGGGCCTCACCTTGTTCGCCGCCTCGGCCGGGTCGTTGACCGCGCTGCCCTCTGCGGGGCGCGTGGCGGGTCGGATCGGTGCCGCGCGCACCGTCGTGGTCGGCATGGGCCTGGGTTTCGCCGGGCTGCTCGTCGTGGCAGCAGCCGTCGACATCGCCCAGTCGCGCTGGCTCATGGCGGCCGGGCTCTACTTCGTCGGGATGGGCGTCGGCCTCTGGGACGTCGCGATGAACCTCGAGGGTGCTGCCGTCGAGCGCCTGCTCGGGAAGACCGTCATGCCGCACTTCCACGCGGCCTTCTCCGGCGGCACCGTGCTCAGTGCGCTCATCGGTGCCGGCATGTCGTGGGGGAAGGTGCCGCTGCTGGCCCACTTCCTCGGCGCCATCGTGGTGTCCGGTGCCCTCGGGTTGTGGGCGCTGAAGTCGTTCCTGCCGCGTGCGGTCGAGGTCAGCGACGGGGAGCCGACCCGAGACGCCACGGGCACGGTGGCCAAGCCGCGGTCGGCCTGGCTGGAGCCCCGCACGCTGATGATCGGCCTTGTGGTGCTCGCCGCGGCCTTCACCGAGGGCACCGCGAACGACTGGATCGCCGTGGGCTTCGTCGAGGGCCACGGGCTGCCGGCCTGGGCCGGCGTGCTGGCCTTCGCCTCCTTCCTGTCCTTCATGACCGTGGGTCGCCTGGTCGGCACCGGGCTGCTCGACCGGTACGGGCGGGTGCCGGTCCTCCAGATCACCTTCGCGATGGCCGCGGTGGGCTCGGTCCTGGTCATCTTCGGCAACGTCTGGGTCGCCTACCTCGGCACGGCCGTCTGGGGCGTGGGCGCCTCGCTCGGCTTCCCCGTCGGCATGAGCGCGTCCGCGGACGACCCGGCCCGCGCGGCGGCCCGGATGTCGGTCGTGGCCACGATCGGGTACACCGCCTTCATCGCCGGCCCGCCGCTGCTCGGCTTCCTCGGCGACCACTTCACGGTGCTGAAGGCCCTCATGGCCGTCACGGCCATGGTCGCCGCGGCGATGCTCGTCATCCCCGCGACACGAGAGCCCCAGAAGGCTCCGGTCGAGCGGGAGCAGCCGGTCCGTTCCTGACCCGGCGCAGTCCCGGCCGGACGCCATACGGGGCTGCTGTGCGCTCAGGGCGAACATGCCCCGGATCGGGGACTTCCCCCAGCCACCTCCGCGTTAGGGTCACTGACAAGCCCAAACCCCGAGCGATGGAGACATGGTGAGCACGCCACAAGAGATCGTCGCCGCAGCTGAGCGGCCGCAGGGTGGTCTGGACGACCACATCTACAACCGTCTGCTCAAGGAGCGGATCATCTTCCTCGGCTCGGACGTTCGCGACGACAACGCGAACGCGATCTGCGCGCAGCTGCTGCTGCTCGCCGCCGAGGACCCCAGCAAGGACATCTGGCTCTACATCAACAGCCCCGGCGGCTCCATCTCCGCGGGCATGGCGATCTACGACACGATGAAGTGGATCCCCAACGACGTGGCCACGGTGGCCATGGGCATGGCGGCTTCGATGGGCCAGTTCCTGCTCTCCGCCGGCACCCACGGCAAGCGCTACGCGACCCCGCACGCCCGCGTGATGATGCACCAGCCCTCGGGTGGCATCGGCGGCACGGCGTCGGACATCAAGATCCAGGCCGAGCAGATGCTCTACGTCAAGAAGCAGATGGCCGAGCTGATCGCCGAGCACACCGGACAGACGATCGAGCAGATCGAGCGTGACTCCGACCGCGACCGCTGGTTCAGCGCCGAGGAGGCCAAGACCTACGGCTTCGTCGACCACGTGTTCAGCAGCGCCGCGCAGGCCGGCACCCGTGGCGGCGACGACAACCCGGTCTCCGGGGACAAGTGAGGGACGGACAGATGAACTACAACACCAACCCCGCCATGCACGGTGGGCTCCAGGTCCCGGCTCCCTCGAGCCGCTACATCCTGCCGCAGTTCGAGGAGCGCACCTCCTACGGCATGAAGCGCCTCGACCCCTACACGAAGCTCTTCGAGGACCGCATCATCTTCCTCGGCGTGCAGGTCGACGACGCGTCCGCGGACGACGTCATCGCCCAGCTCATCGTGCTGGAGTCCCAGGACCCCGACCGCGACATCCTCATGTACATCAACAGCCCCGGTGGCTCGTTCACGGCGATGACCGCGATCTACGACACCATGCAGTACATCCGCCCCGACGTGCAGACGTTCGTCATCGGGCAGGCCGCGTCCGCAGCCGCGGTGCTGCTGTCGGCCGGTGCCAAGGGCAAGCGGTTCGCCCTGCCGAACGCCCGGATCCTCATCCACCAGCCCGCCCTCGAGGGTGGCATGGGTGGTCAGGCGTCCGACATCGAGATCCAGGCCAACGAGGTCCTGCGCATGCGCACCTGGCTCGAGGAGACCTGGGCGGAGCACTCCGGCCGCTCCGTCGAGCAGGTCCGCAACGACATCGAGCGCGACAAGATCCTGTCCGCCGCCGAGGCCAAGGAGTACGGCCTCATCGACGAGGTCCTCGGCTCCCGCAAGGGCACCCTGGACGACTGAGTCGTCCCAGCCCGCACGTCCGGTATGCCGCCCGCTCACCTCGAGCGGGCGGCATACCTGCGTCCGGGGGTGGGAACGACCCCGGACCTTGCGGCGTCCCACGGTCGTGAAACGCGCAGCGCTGCTCGTCCTCGCCCTCGCGGCCGCCCTCGTCGTGATCCCGGGGACGGCCGCGTTCGCGTGCTCCTGCGCCGGGCTGCCTGTCGCCGACGAGGTGGCCCGGGCCGACCTGGTCGTCGTGGGTGTCGTCGGCGCCGCGGTGGGCGCTGGTCAGACGGTGACCCGTCCCGTCACGGTCACCCGCACCCTCAAGGGCGTGGCCGGGCCCCGGCTGGACGTCAGCAGTGCCCGCGACGGGGCGTCCTGCGGCCTGGAGGTCGAACTTGGGCGGGAGTACGTCGTGTTCGCCGCCGAGCGCGGCGGCACGATGACCGCCGACCTGTGCGGGGGCACCGCTCCGGCCGACGAGGAGCACCTGAGGCAGGTGGAGGCGGTCACCGGACCCGGGCAGGTGGTGCGCGCCGAGCCCGCCACCGCGCCCGCCCGCGCCATGGCGCACACTCCGGTCGACGCGCCTCCGGCCGACCCCGCCGACCCGTGGCTGCCGGCCGGCACCGCCGCCGCGGTGGCTGCGATCGTGGTGACGACCCTCGGGGTGCTCGGCGTCGTGCTGGCCCGGCGCCGCCGGACCTGACGCGGGCCGTCAGCGCACGCTGGTGCGCTCGGGGTCGGGCTCGGGGTCGGCGGCTGACTGACGGGTGGCGGCCAGGCTCGTCGCCGTGACGACGGCGAGGATGCCGACGATGACGCCCAGTGAGGCCAGCGTCGGGATCTCGGGCGTCGAGGGCCACACGCCATGGGCCCAGTGGAGGACGAGCTTGACGCCGATGAAGCCCAGGATCGCCGCCAGCCCGTAGCCGAGGTGCACGAGGCGGGAGAGGGCGCCCTCGAGCACGAAGTACAGGGCGCGCAGGCCCAGCAGCGCGAAGGCGTTGGTGGCGAACACGAGGTAGGGGTCGCCGGTGATGCCGTAGACGGCCGGGACCGAGTCGACGGCGAAGACGATGTCGGTGCCCAGGATGGCGACGGTCACGAGGGCCAGCGGGGTGAGGGCGCGACGACCGTTCTCCCGGACGGTCATCGCCGTCGAGTGGTACTCGTCCTTGACCGGCATGAACCGGCGAAGGACGCGGACGGTGCGCATGGTGTCGATGTCGATCTCGTGGTCGTTGCCCTGGACGGCGTCCTTGAGGAGCTTGACCCCGGTCACGAGCAGGACCGCGCCGAAGAGCAGGAAGGTCCAGTCGAACGTCTTGAGCATCTGCGCGCCGAGCGCGATGAACACCCCGCGAAGGGCCAGGGCGCCGACGACGCCGATCAGCAGCACCCGCTGTTGCAGCATCTTGGGCACGGCGAACGCCGCGAGCAGCAGCATGAAGACGAACAGGTTGTCCACGGACAACGACTTCTCGACGAGGTAACCGGTGTAGTACTCGACGCCGATGGTGCTGCCGTGCTGGGACCAGATGTAGCCGCCGAAGGCGACGGGCAGGCCGATGTAGAACGCCGACCAGCCCAGTGCCTCCTTCATGGAGACCTCGTGCGGGCGCCGGGTGAGCAGGAAGTCCATGACCACGAGGGCGAGGACGGCACCGATGCTCACCGCCCACAGCAGGGGGGTGCCGATCGAGTCGCGGACCGCGGGATCCGCGGCGGCGTGGACGAGGGAGGAGATGGATGGCATGGAAGACCTCATGGGTAGCCGTCCGAGGTCTCCTTCACCGCCTGGGAGATGCGGCGCCGCCCGGGAGCACCATGGGGTGCTCGTACTGACCGGATCGACTTTGGGAAGTACTCCCCTCGTGCTCAGAGGGTACCGGCGGCGCGGTCCGTCCACCAACTCAGGGGACGTCGAGGCTGCCTCCCGGTTCGTCCCGACTCTCGCGTCGACGACTTGTCCGCCCTCAGCGGACAAGCGCGACGGGAGCCCGACTCGGCGGTTTCAATGGAGCCACGGCAGCACGTGGCGATGTAGCGTCGGACCGTTGCTGCCCGAGGTGGGCAGTGTTCGCACGGACAGACCGGAGGACAGCGAGTGGCACGCATGGGAGAGAGCGGCGACCTGCTGAAGTGCTCGTTCTGCGGGAAGAGCCAGAAGCAGGTCAAGAAGCTCATCGCCGGTCCCGGTGTCTACATCTGCGACGAGTGCATCGACCTCTGCAACGAGATCATCGAGGAGGAGCTCGCCGAGTCCTCCGAGCTGGGCCTGGACGAGCTGCCCAAGCCGAAGGAGATCTTCGGGTTCCTGGAGAACTACGTCGTGGGCCAGGACGTCGCCAAGAAGGCGCTCGCCGTCGCGGTCTACAACCACTACAAGCGCATCCAGGCTGGTGAGGCCAGCGCGAAGAAGGACGTCGAGTCGGTCGACATCGCCAAGTCCAACATCCTGCTCATCGGCCCGACGGGCTGCGGCAAGACCTACCTCGCCCAGACCTTGGCCCGCATGCTCAACGTGCCGTTCGCCATCGCCGACGCGACGGCCCTGACCGAGGCCGGCTACGTCGGCGAGGACGTCGAGAACATCCTCCTCAAGCTCATCCAGGCCGCCGACTACGACGTCAAGAAGGCCGAGACGGGCATCATCTACATCGACGAGGTCGACAAGATCGCCCGCAAGAGCGAGAACCCGTCGATCACGCGGGACGTCTCCGGTGAGGGGGTGCAGCAGGCGCTGCTCAAGATCCTCGAGGGCACGACCGCCTCCGTCCCGCCCCAGGGCGGCCGCAAGCACCCGCACCAGGAGTTCATCCAGATCGACACGACGAACGTGCTGTTCATCGTGGGTGGCGCGTTCGCCGGGCTGGAGAAGCTCATCGAGTCGCGCAACGGCAAGAAGGGCCTGGGCTTCGGTTCCGAGCTGCACAGGCCCAAGGACCTCGCCGAGTCGATCCACGAGGTGATGCCCGAGGACCTCATGAAGTTCGGGCTGATCCCGGAGTTCATCGGCCGCCTGCCCGTCATCACCACGGTCAGCCCGCTCGACCAGTCCGCGCTCGTGACGATCCTGTCCGAGCCGCGCAACGCCCTGGTCAAGCAGTACAAGAAGATGTTCGAGATCGACGGCGTCGAGCTCGAGTTCACCGACGACGCGCTCCAGGCGATCGCCGACTCCGCGCTCAAGCGCGGCACCGGTGCCCGTGGCCTGCGCGCGATCATGGAGGAGGTGCTCATGCCGGTGATGTTCGACGTCCCCAGCGACGAGGGCATCGCCCGCGTGGTCGTCACCCGGGAGGTCGTCGAGGACAACGTGCTCGCGACCATCGTCCGGCGCGACGAGGAGCCCAAGCGCGCGCGCAAGCGCTCCGCCTGACCCCGACACGCTCCCGGGCGCAGTTTGGGCGCAGGTCACGGCGCAGGTCAGGGGCTGCGGTCGCGGGAGAGCAGCCAGACGGCCAGGGCCAGCACCGCGGCGCCCGCGATCGCGGCATACGTGAGGGAGACGTCGCCCGGCACGACCTGGCGTCCCGCTCCATAGGCGAGGGCCCACACGGGTACGGTCGCGGCCATCACGACCACGCCCCGGCGTGCCCAACGACGCAGGCTGGCGCTCGGCACCGAGGCCCCCGGGGGCAGGCTCGCCGCGAGGGCCGCGCACAGGTGGACCACCACGAGCAACCAGGCTGCGGCGAGCAGCAGCACCCACGCCCGGGTGCTGTCGGGGACCGGGACGGTCCCGACCCAGCCCAGGGTCAGGCCGACGACCAGCAGGCCGGCAGCTGGGGACTCCGGGCGCCACGCAGCCCACCCCGACAGGGCCACCAGCACGACGGCTCCCGCGAGGAGGTCGTCGGTCGCCGCGAGGAGGGTGACCGCGACGAGGGCGACCGACGCCACGACCAGCAGGAGGCGGACGGCCGCCTGCGAGGGCGACAGGCCCAGGACGCGCAGGATGCGTGGGGACTCGCGCACCGGGCGGGACGTGACGCTCACCGGCTCACCACCCGTGGAGCCCGGGAGCGCCTGCCGAGGTCGCGCAGGACGAGGTCGAGCGTGCCCGGACCTGCCCAGGGGACGATCGGCACCCCTGACTCGCGGGCACGCGCCATCTCACGGCTGCGTTCGAGCAGCCGCAGCCGCCACGCCAGCCGGGTCTCCCGGGGATGCTCGGTGGCGGACGACGCGATCTCTGCCAGACGTTCCAGGGGGATGTCGGCGGTGGCGAGGTGGGTCGGCAGGGTGTCCACCGTGACGACGGAGATGCCGCGACGGGAGAGCCCGACGGCGTGGGCGAGGACGTCGGGGGAGATGGCGGGCGTGAGGATGACGGCCAGGGTTCCTGCCGCCACGTGGTGCCGGAGCTGGGAGCGCAGCCGCTTCTCGTCGCTGACGGTGCCGTCGGCGACCGTGGTGCGGGCCAGGGCGTCCAGGAGGCGCCGCAGGTGGTGCGGCCCCGCCGCGGCCGTGACCGGTGGCAGGTCGCGAGCGCCGAGGACGATGAGGCCCACCCGGTCGCCGGCCCGGAGGTAGTGCTCGGCGATGGCGCCGGCGGCCCGTACGGCGTTGTCCAGGCTGCTGCCGGCACCGCCGATGCCCTCGCTCTGGCCGATGTCGTGCATGGCGTCGACGAGCAGGAGGATCTCGCTGTCCTGGTCGGCGTGGGTCGCCGTCACGTGCAGCTCCCCGGTGCGCACCGAGACGGGCCAGTGCACCCGGCGCAGACGGTCGCCGAAGCGGAACGGCCTGATCTGGTCGAGCTCACCACCGTCGCCCGGGTGGTGCGAGCGGTTCTGGCCGACCAGCCCGTCCGGTCGCGGGACGGCGACGCGTGCGGTGAAGCTGTCGGGCAGCGGCACGGTCGAGATGGCCGGGAGCGAGACCGGCTGGGGCTCCCAGCGGAACGCCCCCAGCGGGCTGGTCAGGGCCACGGTGGCCGGGCCCAGCGGACGCCGCCCCCAGCGGGTGCTGCGGCACACGATGGACGCGGTCGCCGGCGTCGTGCCGTCCGCCTCGACGGCGACGGACAGGGATCGTGAGGCGGGGGAGTACGTGGTGTACGGCGTGGCCAGGAGCGTGACGCCGGCTTCCTCGACGTCGGGGTGCGCAGCCACCGCGACCTGCCACGTGGTCGCCTGGCCCTCGCGCAGGAGGGGGTGGCCGACCTTGGCATCCACCACGGGGTCCGTGCGGGGACGGCGCGTGCTGGCCCACAGCGCGACCAGCAGCAGCGGCGCGCCGAGCACGACGGCATCGGGCCGGCGCAAGGTGACCCCGGCGGCGACCAGCAGCACGCCGAGCCCCAGGGACCGGACGTGGGCCGGCGTCACGCGCCACCGGCCCACGAGGCGGTGCGGCGCGAGGTGCGGCTCGCTCACGGGCGCTCGAAGCCCGTCCGGGCCGATCCGGCCACCGCCGCAGACGGCGTCGGGACCGAGGTGAGGACGGCATCGACGACGCTGGCGGCGGAGACGTCGTTCATCCACAGCTCCGGGCGCACCGTCACCCGGTGGTCGAGGCAGGCGTGCGCGACCGCCTTGACGTCCTCGGGGGTGACGTAGTCGCGGCCGCGCAGCACGGCATACGCGCGGGACGTGAGGAGCAGGGCGAGGGAGCCGCGCGGCGAGGCGCCCATGAGGAGGTTCTGGTGGCTGCGGGTCGCCGCGGCCAGGCGCACGCAGTACTGACCTATTCCCTCGTCGACGGTGACGGTCTCGACGGACCGCTGCATCTCCATCAGCCCGTCGGCATCGGTGACGCGCGCGACCTCCTGGGACTCCTGACGTCGCGCCATCCGTCGCTGCAGGACCTCCCACTCTTCGGCGGCGCTGGGGTAGCCGAAGCTGACCCGCAGCAGGAACCGGTCGAGCTGGGCCTCCGGCAGGGGGTAGGTGCCCTCGTACTCGACGGGGTTGGCGGTGGCGAGCACGTGGAAGGGGCGGGGGAGGGCGAAGGTCTCACCCTCGACCGTCACCTGGCCCTCCTGCATCGCCTCGAGCAGGGCCGACTGGGTCTTGGGTGGCGTGCGGTTGATCTCGTCGGCGAGCAGCAGACCGGTGAACAGCGGCCCCTTGCGGAAGGTGAACTCATGGGTGCGCTGGTCGTAGAGGAACGAGCCCGTGAGGTCGCTCGGCAGGAGGTCCGGGGTGAACTGGGCGCGGGCGAAGTCGAGCCCGAGCGCCTGCGCGAACGACCGCGCGGCGAGGGTCTTGCCCAGACCGGGGAAGTCCTCCATGAGCACGTGGCCGCCGGCGAGGACGCCCGCGAGGACGATCTCGAGACTGCGGCGCTTGCCGACGACGGCGCGCTCGACCTCGCCGAGGATGGCGTCGGCACGGGCCGAGACCTCGTCGAGGGGAAGGGTCGAGGTCAGGGTCACTTAGAGCTCCTCCAGGGTGGTGGTGAACGCCTCCAGCCGGTCACCGCTCAGGCGGCTCGGCGCGGGCAGGGTCAGGTATGACGTGAGATCCGGTCCGAGCGCAGCGTGGGCTCGCTCGGGGTCCTGCGTGAGGGAGATGCCGCGCCGCAGCCGCAGCTGGTCGGCGGCCAGCGACGTGAGGGTCTCGTGCAGCCGACCGGCGGCGGTCAGGTCGCCGCCGGAGGCGGACCGGATGTCGTCGGCGAGGCGGGCGATCCTGAGGTCGGCGCCGCGTTGCCGCGGCGGAGGACGGAAGGTGTGCGTCCAGTCGGTCGATCCGCGGGACTGCCACAGCCACTGGCCCAGCACCGCCATCGCGGCGACGAGGCCGGCGCAGGCGACGAGCAGTCCCGTGCTGTTGAGGACCGGCACGGCGACGGTGACCGCGCCGACGAGGACGGCCATCGCGAGGGCCAGACCGAGCTGGTGTGCGGTGTCCAGGGCGGCCAGGCGTCGCCTCACGAGGTCCTTCCTGACGTGGACACCGTGGCGGGAGCGCCGGGACGCCGACCCTTCGGGGTGGCCCGCTGCAGCTCGACCTGCACCTGCTGGAGCGCCTCGCGGGCCCTGGTGCGCATGTCCTCGCCGACCGGGTGCCTCGAGAAGCGCGCCTCACGGTAGAGCGCCGCCAGCGCATCGAGGGGGCCGCGGTCCACGGAGTAGGAGCGCAGCACGTCGGTCACGAGCTCGGTGGAGGTACGGGTCGGGTCGTCGCGCACACCCAGCGACCGCGCCGCGGACTCGAGCGCGACCCAAGCGGCGACCACGGCGTTCGCGGGCGTGCCGGTGGCCAGCAGCTCTTCACTCTCGCGGGCCGCGCGGCGCATGACCTCGGGGACCATGTCGGCATCGGCGACCGCCGCGGTGGCCGCCTCCCTGCTGCGCCACCAGCGGCGGAGCTCACGGGCGACGACGACGAGCAGGGCCAGCACGATGATGGCCAGGAGCACCTTGGCCGCGGCGGTGACGAAGGCGACGAGCACGGGCTGCGCAGGACCCGGGAGGCCGTCGGAGAGCTTCTGCCCCTCCGACGTTCCTGCGTCGACGCGGTAGTCGATGCCGCGGGCCTTGGCCCTGGAGCTCGTCAGGTCCTGGCGCGCGAAGACGGCCACCGGTCCGGTGGCCGACACCCAGGCCGCCAGCAGGAGCGTCAGTGCGCCCCCACCCAGCAGTCCCCACCCACGTCCGGTCACGGTAAGCGACCCTAGGCAACGAGGGGCGCTCACGGCGAGACAAAAGCCCGATTTGGCAGCGATTCGTTACCGACCGATGAGTTCTCGTCGGCACCGCGGTCTGTCCTGGTGCGGCATCCCTGCGCCTAGGGTGGGGCGAGCAGCGTGGCCGCCGACAGGAGGACTTGCGATGACCCAGCTGAGCGACACCGAGACCGGCCTCGAGCCCGTTGCCGCGGATGCGCGCGAGGGCGTCGCCGCGCCGCCGGGGGCCGCGGCCTTCCCGGCGGTGGCGGACGGCTACCGACGCGAGCTCACCGCGCACTGCTACCGCATGACGGGGTCGATGCATGACGCCGAGGACCTCGTCCAGGAGACCTACCTGCGAGCCTGGCGCGCGTACGGTGGCTTCGAGGGACGGTCGTCGGTGCGCACCTGGCTCTACCGCATCGCCACCAACGTGTGCCTCACCGCGCTCGAGGGCAAGGACCGCCGGCCCCTCCCGACCGGGCTCGGAGCGCCGGCCAGCGAGCCGGGTGACACGCTCGCGTCGTCCACGGAGATCTCCTGGCTCGAGCCGGTGGCCGACCCGCTCGTGGCCGGCGAGTCGAGCGACCCGGCGAGCATCGTCGGTGAGCGGGAGAGCATCCGACTGGCCTTCATCGCGGCCCTCCAGCACCTGCCGGCACGCCAGCGTGCGGTGCTCGTCCTGCGTGACGTCCTGCGGTGGAGGGCGGCCGAGGTCGCCGAGGCCTTGGACACCACCGAGGCCGCCGTGAACAGCGCCCTGCAGCGGGCCCACGCCCAGCTGTCCAAGGCCGACCTCAGCCAGGACACCATGGACACGACCCTCGACGCCGAGAAGCAGGCGATGCTCGATCGGTACGTGAAAGCGTTCTGGGACAAGGACATCGCGTCCATCGTCAGCATGCTCACCACCGACGCGGTCTGGGAGATGCCTCCGTTCACGGGGTGGTACTCCGGCCGGGAGGCGATCGGCGCGCTCATCGACACCCAGTGTCCGGGCGGGGTCAACGACATGCCCATGGTGCCCACCTCGGCGAACGGCCAGCCCGCGTTCGGGCTCTACTTGCGACAGCCCGACGGCACGTTCGCGCCGTTCCACCTGCAGGTGCTGACCCTGCGTGGAGCCGAGGTGGAGCACGTCGCGGCATTCTTCGACGTCACCCTGTTCGCCAAGTTCGGCCTGCCTGCGAGCCTGCCGGCCGGCTACGTCACCGGTCCCTGACCGCCATGTCGCTGCCCGGGATGGCGCCGGCCGCCCCCGGCGCCCTGGACCTGCTCGACCGCGCCGTCGGCTACACCCGTGGATGCCTGGCGAAGGTCACTCCCGAGGTTCTCGACCGCCCCACGCCCTGTGCCGGCTGGTCGCTGCTCGACCTGCTGGTGCACATGGACGACTCGCTCGCGGCGCTGGGGCAGGCCGCCGAGTCGTCGACCCTGACGCCGGCCCCGGAGCCCGAGCCGGCCGACGCCGGGGCCCTCCTGGTGAGCATCAGGCAGCGGGCCTGCACCCTGGTGGGCCAGTGGATGCCCCCGGGGGAGCCGATGGTGCGGCTGGGCCGGTTCGACCTCGCCCGCGAGACCCTCGGCGGCGTCGGCGCGCTGGAGATCACGCTGCACGGGTGGGACGTCGCGACGACGCTCGGTCTGGACCGGCCGATCCCCCCGGCCCTGGCGATGGACCTGTGGCCGTTGGCCCGTGACCACATCACCGATGCCGACCGGCCGGGGAGGTTCGCGCTCCCGCCGGGGGTCCCGCCGTGGGCGTCTCCGGCGACGTTGCTGCTGGCGCACGCCGGTCGCCGTGGCGGGGCCGCCTGAGATCGCTCGACGAGCGCGGCCACCGGGCCCGTTCGGCGCCCTGTTCGCCTGACCCGAAGGGACGGTGCAGGCCTGCTGGACGCGACTGGTCCGAGCGGACAAGATGGGCCCATGGCCACGGGTTACCGGTTGAGCAGCGGGGACGTCGGGCCGGTGCAGCAGAGCCCGGTGACGTGCGGCTCGGCCTGCCTCACCGTGGCCCGGATGCTGGTCAACCCCGCCTTCGCGCGGTGGATCACGACCGGTGAGGGGCCGCGCGGCGACGCACCCGCGGGGGCGAGCCAGGCGGAGCGCTTCGCTGCATACGAGCGCGTGGTCATGGCGCGCACCAACGGACTGCTCGCCGGCGGGCGGCGGCTGAACCTGCCGTGGCCCCACTCCCTGGGGACCCCGCCCTGGGGCGCGCGCAAGGAGCTCGAGTTCGGGGCTGCGCGCAAGGGCGCGACGTACGAGCTGCGCCCGGTCCGGCAGCTCACCACGGCTGGCCTGCGGACTGCGCACGCCCGGCTGGTCGACGTCGTCGCCGAGGGCGAGCCGGCCCTGCTCTACATCGGCAACGCGACGCTGCCCCGGCACGTCACCCTCGTGCTGCCGGGCGACGGGGACCGGGTCCTCGACGTGTACGACCCGGCCACGGGCTCGGTGACGCTGCTGGACGAGGACCGGTTCGCCGGCCGGTCACTGCGCCTGTCGGGCTGGGACGTCCCGTGGGTCGCCGTCCAGCCCGACGGACTGCGCAGGGTTCAGGCCTTTGGCTTCTCCACCGGGATGAGCTCGGCGTCGCGCACCTCGGGGGTCTCGGCCTCGGCATAGGTGGGCACGGCGGTGATGCGCCCGGCCGCGCGCAGGTCGGTCTCCGCCTGCTGCACCCGGGCGACCCACTCCCCGGGACCGGCGAGGACGAGCGACGCCACCTCGGCGCGCATGCCGACCTTCGCCTCCGACTTGGCCTTGCGGACCCCGGCCAGGGCCTCGCCGACCGCCGTCAGGACCGCCGGGTCGCCACCTGCGCCTGCCGCGACGTCGTCGACGGTCGGCCACGCGGCACGGTGCACCGAACCCTCGTGCCACCACGACCAGACCTCCTCGGTGACGTAGGGGAGGAAGGGGGCGAGCAGGCGCAGCAGCACGTCGAGCGCGATGCGCAGGGCTGCACGAGCCGATGCCGCGGCCTCTTCCCCCTGGCCCCCGTAGGCACGGTCCTTGACCAGCTCGAGGTAGTCGTCGCAGAACGTCCAGAAGAACGTCTCGGTGGTCTCCAGCGCACGGGTGTGGTCCCACGACTCGAAGCCCGCAGTCGCCTTCGTGACGACGTCACGCAGCTCGGCCAGCATGGCGACGTCGAGCGGGTTCGTCACTGCCGCACCGAGATCGCCGTCCACTTCGCCACCGTTCTTGATTGCTGCTTCGGCTTCGCCAAAAGACAGCGCGAACTTGGTCGCGTTGAGGACCTTGATCGCCAGGCGGCGGCCGACCTTCATCTGGCCGGTGTCGTAGGCCGCGTCGGCGCCCAGGCGCCCGCTGGCCGCCCAGTAGCGGACCGCGTCGGCGGAGTGCTCCTTGACGACGTCCTCGGGCGTGACGACGTTGCCCTTGGACTTGCTCATCTTCTTGCGGTCCGGGTCGAGGATCCAGCCCGAGAGCGCGGCGTTGTGCCACGGCACCGAGTCGAACTCGAGGTGCGAGCGCACCATCGTCGAGAACAGCCAGGTCCGGATGATGTCGTGGCCCTGGGGGCGGACGTCCATCGGGAAGACGTCGGCGAACAGCTCGGGGTCGTCACGCCAGCGACCGGCGATCTGCGGCGTCAGCGACGACGTCGCCCAGGTGTCCATGATGTCGGGGTCGCCGACGAAGCCGCCGGCCTCGCCGCGCTGCGACTCGTCGTAGCCCGAAGGAGCCTGGGCGGCCGGGTCGACCGGCAGCTCGTCCTCGGAGGGCACGAGCGGCTTGTCCCAGACCGGGTCGCCCGCGTCGTCGAGCGGGTACCAGACGGGGATCGGGACCCCGAAGAAGCGCTGGCGCGAGACCAGCCAGTCGCCGTTGAGGCCGCTGACCCAGTTCTCATAGCGCGCGCGCATGAAGGCCGGGTGGAACTCGACCTGCCGCCCACGCTCGATGAACTCGGCGTTGAGCTCGCGGTCGCGACCACCGTTGCGGATGTACCACTGGCGCGAGGTGACGATCTCGAGCGGCTTCTCGCCGCGCTCGTAGAAGTTCGCCTTGCGCTGGGTCGTCTTGGGCTCACCGTCGAGGTCGCCCGACTCGCGCAGCGCGGCGACGATGGCCTCGCGGGCGCTGAAGGTGGTCTTCCCGGCGACGTTCTCGGCGAACAGCGCCTCACCCGGTCCGCCGGCCACCCACTCGGGGACCTCGGCCTGGATGCGGCCGGAGCGGGTGATGATGGAGCGGGTCGGCAGCTGCAGCTCCCGCCACCACAGCACGTCGGTCAGGTCGCCGAAGGTGCAGCACATCGCGATGCCGGCACCCTTGTCGGGCTCTGCCGCCGGGTGGGCCACGACGGGGACCTCGACCCCGAACAGGGGCGAGGTGACCGTGGTGCCGAACAACGCGGCATACCGCTCGTCGTCGGGGTGGGCGATGAGCGCGACCACGGAGGGGATGAGCTCGGGCCGGGTGGTCTCGATGTGGATGGGGCCGTCCGCGCCGTGGAAGGCGACGCGGTGGTAGGCGCCCGGGTAGTCGCGGGCCTCGAGCTCGGCCTGGGCCACGGCGGTCTGGAAGGTGACGTCCCACAGTCCCGGTGCCTCGGACTGGTAGGCCTCGCCGCGGGCGAGGTTGCGCAGGAACGCCTGCTGGGCCGTGGCGCGCGAGTGGTCGTCGATGGTGCGGTAGGAGATGTCCCAGTCGAGGCTGAAGCCCATCCGGCGGAAGAGGCTCTCGAACGCCTCCTCGTCCTTGACCGTCAGCTCGTCGCACAGCTCGATGAAGTTCTTCCGCGAGATCGGCTGCGCGTCGGCGGCCTTGAGGCTCTTGGCGTCACCGCGGTGCGGCGGCTGGAAACCCTCGGCGTAGGGCAGCGTCGCGTCGCCGCGGACCCCGTAGTAGTTCTGCACGCGCTTCTCGGTCGGCAGGCCGTTGTCGTCCCAGCCGATCGGGTAGAACACCTCGAACCCGGCCATCCGCTTGTAACGGGCCATGCAGTCGGTGTGCGTGTAGGAGAACACGTGCCCCATGTGCAGGGAGCCCGAGGCGGTCGGCGGGGGAGTGTCGATGGAGAAGACGGCGGCGCGGCCGCGCTCGTGGGCGGCGGCCCGGTCGAACGCGTAGGTGCCCTGCTCACGCCATACCTGCGACCACGTGTCCTCGAGCCCGTCGATGGAGGGCTTGTCGGGGATGGCTGCGGTGCGCGGCGTGGAGGGTGCGTCGGTCATGGCGTGAATCCTCCCATCCGCGGGTCGGCCCTGACCAACCGGTTCGGGCCGGGCGAGGTGGGGCGCCGGTCAGGCGGCGGCGCGACGACGCGGCCGCCGCAGGAGGCCGGCGAGGGCCAGCGCGATCAGGGCGCTGGTGCCGCCCAGGGACCACCACAGCGCGGCGGTGCGCTCGGGGGCGTGCGGGTCGCTGGACTGGGTGAGGTCGATGGGCCGCACCACCTGTTCGACCGGGGTGCGCGCACGTTCACCGGGGAGACTGGGACCCCCGACCGATCCGTCGGCGATCGCCGTCAGCGCCTCGTAGGGCTGGATCAGGCCCCACCCGGCGTAGTCGTCGCGGCTGTCGCGTTGGGGACGCGAGGCGGTGACCTCGAGCCGGTGCTTCCACTGTGCCGGCCCGGCGTCGGGGAAGCGCTGCACGAGCAGTGCCGCGGCCGCCGAGGCGTACGCCGTGGCGAAGCTCGTGGACTCACCCTCCTGGCTGAGCAGGCAGTCGCCGGCGGCGTGGAACGTGGTGAGGATGTCGGTGCCCGGCGCCGACACGTCCACGTGCTTGCCGTGGATCGAGTCGTCCGTAACCGAGTCGGCGGTGTCCGCGGCCGAGACCGCCAGCACCTCCGGGTATGCCGCGGGGTAGCGGGGTCCGTCGGCCTTGTCCTCCGCGGTGGTGCGGTTGCCCGCCGAGGCGACGATGAGGGCGCCCTTGTCGGTGGCGTACCTCGAGGCGGCGCGGAGCCGGGCGTCGTCGGTGGGGGTGCTCATCGAGACGTTGATGACCTTGGCGCCGTGGTCGGCGGCGTAGCGGATGCCGGCGGCCATGCGGTCGGCGCGCGGACCCACCCCGTCGGCCCTGCTCTGCTCGTCGGCGTCGTAGAAGACCTGGACCGGCATGACCTTGGCGTCGGGAGCCAGGCCGAGCAGCCCCGACCCGCGCACGGAGCGCGCGACGATCTGGCCGGCGACGGCGGTGCCGTGACCGGCGTCGTCCTCGGTGGGCTTGAGCTTGGGCACGAACGAGGTGCCTTTCACCAGTGCGCCGTCGAAGTGCTTGTTGCGGGCGTCGACCCCGGAGTCGACCACGGCCACGACGACGCCCCGGCCCGTGGCGAGGGTCCAGGCGTACTTGGCGTTGAGGCGCTGCAGGCCCATCGGGGTGTCCGGCACGTACTGCACCGCGTTCACCGAGCACTCTGCGGCGGCCGCCGGCGCGGCAGCCGGGCCGGCCGTGAGCGCCCCGGCCGCCAAAACGCCGGCGGTGAGCACGGCGGACCCTCGGCCCAGTGCGGAGCGGGAGCCCGTCATCGGCCCTGGGAGATCGCCGACTGCGCGGCCCGGGTGCTCAGCCCGGGCCCGGAGCGGAACAGCTCCATCCACGCCTGTGGCACGGGGGTGACGTCCTTGGCGGCATACCCGAGGCGCGCGAGGACGTCGTCGGTGGCTGGGGTGACGGGGTAGGACGACCCCGTCTGGTCGACGGCCAGGACGGGACCGCGGTTGACGATGTTGCTGGCGATGGCGCGCACCAGGGCGCCGGTGCCCGCGGCGACGACGACCGCGGTGCCCTCTGACGGGGGCCGGGTGGTCGAGGTGGTCAGGGCGACCGTGGGGACCTTGGTGTAGCTCGCCGTGAGGGTGACGCATGGGTTGCTGCTCAGGGCGTTCGGCACCGTCTCGGGCCACTGCTTCGGCACGATCGAGGAGGAGGCGTTGCGCAGGCTGCCGACCTGCGCCGGGGTCACGGCGATGTCGGCGCCGGCCGACTGGCCGGAGCCGAGCAGGTAGAGGGCGTAGGCGAAGGGTGGCAGCGGCGCGAGCTCACCGGTGGGGGTGACGAGGTAGCGCCGCGGGTCCGCGCCCGGGGTCGCCACGGCGAGCACCGAGCCGACGACGGCGCCCGGGGGAAGCCCGGGGACCGCGGCACCCGCGTTGTCCAGCGTCAGGGGGCTGAGGGTGGGACCGATGGGGAACAACCCGGTCCACGTGGACGGGACGTCGAGCGGGGTGACCGTGTCGAGGCGCAGCGCGCGAAGGACCGCGGTCGCATCGCGAGCCCGCAGAGGGAGGCGGTAGCCGCCGGTGACGACGTAGAGGCTGCCGTCGGTGCGCACCACGGTGGCCTGTCCGGTCGCCGGGGGAGCCGCAGGTCCGCCGATGGTCGCGGCGATGCCGCCGCCCTGCCCGACGCACGCCGTCCAGCCCGAGTTGACCAGCCGGTCGGCGGCAGGGAGCGAGTCCGGTGCGCCGAGGATGCCGATGGTGGCGCCGCGGGGGGAGTTGGTGATCTTGTCGTCGTCGACCGTGACGACCTTGAAGGTGTCGGACGGGATGAGCAAGCGCGCACTCGTGGTGTTGATCACCGGGTAGAGCGTCTTCTTGATGGCGACGTAGCGGGCCCCGCTCTTCTTGGCGATGACCAGCGAGTTGTCGTCCCAGCCCGAGGGCAGCGAGGGCTTGAGGTAGCCGACCGCGATACCGCCGACGACCAGGAGCACCGACAGGGCGATGCTGCCGATGACAGCCCGCATCGGCCGCTGCGGCTCCACCTCACGACCACCCGGGGCGCCACTGACGAACGCGGTGGTCAGCCGGCGGCGGCTGAAGGCCTGGGCTTCGACCAGATCCTTCTTGGTGGCCAAACCGGGTACCTGCCTTCGGGTCGTGAGGTGGGGTTGGGTGGTGCTCGGTGCGCGAGTCAGGCGTGGCGCGTGGTGGGCCGCGCGGCGACGCGGCCCACCACGGTGGAGCAGGTCAGTGCCGGCGGTCGTACCCGGCGGCGAAGCGCCGACGGACCAGCAGCAGGGTGCCACCCACCAGCAGCAGGCCACCGGCCAGGGTGGCGGTCGAGGTGAGCTCGGAACCGGTGCGGGCGAGCTGCGCCACGCCGGGGATCGCCGCTGCCGCAGCGGACGGTCGCTGCTGGACGGCGCGGGCGGCGCGCGCCCGCTGCTCGGCGGTGATCCGGTCGCGGTACGACGCGTCCGCGCACAGGAGCCCGGAGCAGTTCGCGCCGAGGCCGGCGTCGACGCCGGCGTTGTCACGGCCGACGCCGCCGGTGGGTGCGGTGACGGTTCGGGTCGGACGGCCGGCGCCGGGGGTCCCGGGCGTGCCGTGGCCGTTGCCGCCCGGCGGGGCCACGACCGGCGGGGCTACGACCGGCGGGGCTACGACCGGCGGGTCCCCGCCCGGGTTCGGGTTGTCCCCGCCCGGGTTCGGGTTGTCCCCGCCCGGGTTCGGGTTGTCCCCGCCCGGGTTCGGGTTGTCCCCGCCCGGGTTCGGGTTGTCCCCGCCCGGGTTCGGGTTGTCCCCGCCCGGGTTCGGGTTGTCCCCGCCCGGGTTCGGGTTGTCCCCGCCCGGGTTCGGGTTATCCCCGCCCGGGGGTGTGATGACGACTGGGCAGGTGGCGAGGTCGGTGGGGTCGGTGCAGAGGTCTCCCGGATCCGGCGGGTCGATCGGGGGGCACAATTCGGCGCCGACGATGCCGCAGAGCTCCGGCGGCGGGTCCAGCTGGCCGTCCGCCTCGGCGCGGAGCAGCGCCAGCGGCGGGCAGCCGGCTGTGGCAGCACCGGACGCGGTGGCGGTGCCTGGATCCACTGCACTGGTGGTCGCCGTCGCCGTCGCCGTCCGCGGACACACCACCGATGTCGCGTCCGCGGCGTGCGCTGCGGCCTGGCTCGCGAACGCCACCCCGAGCGCGAGGAACACCGAACCGGTCAGGGCGCCGACGCGCCGTACTGCACTCACATTTCCCCCTGCAACTGTGGTCGAACGACGTACTTCCCCTGGCGCGGTGACACACCGAGCCGCGCACATGCTACGGGTAATCCACACCAAGGGACCACATGATGGCAAAGACTGACAGAACGTCGCTCAGATCAGCCCGACCACGGCGAGCGACACCGGCAGCAGGGCCACGAGGCAGGTGACGTCGAGCGCGTCGGCGAGTCGACCGAGGCGCACCCGCGACCGGGGCGCGATGAGCGCCAGCGCGACCACGACGGCCGCTGCTCCCGCGAGGACGACGCCGACCGCCGGCCGCCACTGCGGGTGGTAGAGCGCGGCGCTCACGGCGACGGTGGCCAGGCCGAGGATCCCGACGACCATGGACAGCAGCACCGCCGAACGGGTGCGACTGTGCCGGGTGCGCAACAGGATCGCGGCGAACCCGAGCCCGCCGAGGACCGTGCCCATGACGCCCGTGGCTGCGGCACGCGGCGCGGTGAGGACGGCCAGGAGGCCGACGACGACTCCGGTGGCGAGCACGAGCTCGTGGCCGCCGAGCACCTGGCGCCGCACATGGGCGTCCTCGACCTCGGGGGCGTCGGCGAAGATCTCCGCCTCGGTCCTCGGCGGGTTGCCGCTGAGCCGGGTCGAGGAGACGGCGAACCACGGCAGGAGGTTGCCGGCGATCACGGCGACGGCGAAGGTGACGGCACACACGGACCCGACGGACCACTCGAGCAGGCCGACCGCGGCACCGATGACCGCGATGGCGGCGCCGAGCACGGCAGCCCCCGCGAGCAGGGGCCGGTGCTCCCTGGACAGGGCGGCGCACACGGCCCCCACGACCAGGGCGCCGGCGCCGGCATACATGAAGGGCTCTCCCCACACGGTGCCCTCGGTGGTGACGGCCGAACCGGCCACCGCCGCGTAGACGACGGCGACGAGCCCGAGGGCAGCAGCGGGCAGCGGCTGGTGGCGGGCGCGACCGAGCACGGCGGAGGTGACGACGAGGAGCACTGCGACCGCGGCGGACATCCCGAGGACCAGCGCGCCGTTGGCGCGGGCGGTGAACAGGGCGAAGGCACCGGCGAGGAAGAAGACGACGGCGGCGCCGAGCGCGCTGCGCGAGCTGTGCTCGGGGGTCCACGGGGCGAACTGGGACTCGACGAGGTCGGAGACCGCCTCGACCACGTCGTCGTAGACCTTGAGCTCGAGGGGTTCGCCGGCCTGCTCGAGGCTCAGCACGAAGCCGTCCTCGACACCCTGCGCGGCCAGGCTCCGGTCCGCGTCCACGGGTACGCCGTCGTGGCGCACGAGGCGGAAGCCCTGCGCGGCCGTGTCGAGGTCCAGGGCGCCCAGCTCGCGGGCCAGCTCGGGCAGGAGCTCGGCCACCGGCACCCCACCGGGGAGACCGAGATCGGCCCGCCGGGTCCCGGACGTCACCGACAACCGGATCAAGGATGCGACGGTGCTGGTCTGTGTCACGGGCCCCTCCACGGGTGACGACGGCGGTGCCCGACTTCGGGCGACTAGCAGCATAGAGGGGAGTTCTCCCCATATTCTGACGTCGAGGGATGGTTTAGTGTCCTTTTTCAGGTCCCGGGGGAGTCTTGGGACCTGAACTCTGTGGACCAGACGTCGGACGGCGTCATCGTGCCCCGAGGGGGGCTTTACACAAGGAGGCAAGACATGGCTGCAGAAGTTTCCGCTGCCGATGGGGCCCTAGAGCGTGGGGCAAAGATCGTCTCGGACACCCGCTCCGAGCTGACCAGCGAGCTCGCTGGGCTGCGCGGCAAGCTCGCCGGCATCGGCGCCCAGTGGAAGGGGTCGGGCTCGACCAGCTTCCAGTCGGCCATGACCCGCTGGGACGAGGACTCGAAGAAGATCATCGACGCCCTCAACTCCTTCGAGCAGAACCTGCGCTCGTCGCAGACCACCTACACGCAGCGCGACGAGACGGCCCAGTCCTCGTTCAGCAAGCTGCAGTCCCGACTGGGCTGAGGGGGACAGACATGTTCAAGGTTGAGTTCGGTGCCCTGCAGCAGGCTGCAGGCGACATCAAGACCGGTGCCAACAACATCGACAGCAAGCTGTCCCAGATGGACCAGTCCCTCGCGCCGCTGCGCTCGGACTGGACCGGTGGGGCCTCCGAGGCCTACGTCCAGGCCAAGGCCCAGTGGACGCAGGCGATCACGGACATGAAGCAGCTGCTGACCGACATCGGCACCGCCGTGGACAGCAGCCAGCAGGACTACACCGAGGGCGAGAAGCACAACACCAACCTCTGGTAGGCAGCACGGTCGTGCCGGAGCCCTGGGTTCCGGCGCGAGCCGCGCAGGCTACGGGCGGGAGGCGTGGACCGGCGAGGGGCAGGTCCACCACGTGACGAAAGGGGAGGACGGCATGGCGGGACCGCAGTACGACTTCGAGGCGATCAAGGGCCTGGCGACGAAGTGGGGCACCGAGTGGGACGAGAAGTCCACCAAGGCGCTTGGCCACATCAAGTCCGGCAAGCTGGACCAGGACGCGTTCAGCGAGGCGCAGGCGGCCCAGGCCTTCGGCGCCCTCTACACGGACGCGCACGCCGTCTACCTCGCCACCATCGAGGGTGTCCAGAAGGACTTGGCCGACTTCAGGGAGAAGCTGCGCCTGGCCGCGGAGACCATGGAGAAGCACGACGGCAACGCCGCAGCGGTGATGCAGACCCTGGCGTCGCGCTGGACCTCCGACGAGGGCTTCCACAGCGCGCAGGCGGGAAAGCGCGAGGAGGACGAGATCGCCCGCAAGCACAAAGAGGACGGGACGCCCGCTCCCAGCGTGCAGACCGAGCAGACCTCTGCCCAGGATGGTGGGGCCCCTGACTCCGGATCGACTGCGGCGGACGGCTCGGGCCAGAAGGTGTACGGCGGCGACGGCAGCGGTACCTCCGCGCCCCCGCCGGACGACAAGGACACCAAGACCGAGTCCTACGCCTCCAACCAGAACCCCTACGCCAACAACGCTCCGCAGTACTGAGCGCTGACCTATCCGACCACTGTGGGAGCCCACCTCGTGACTGCGCGCCACCTCCGTCGCTGCCTCGGCGCGGCCGCCGCCGCGACGACCGCCAGCGTCGTGCTGCTCGTCCCGGCGAGCGCGCAGGCGACCCCCTCGACCGCGTCGGCGCTCGCCGTGCGTCCCGTCGCAGTGGCCGCCGGGGTGGTCGCCGACGACGCTGCCGACCTGGCGAGGGCCAGCTGGTGGCGCGACGCGATGGGCGTCGACGAGATGCAGCGCACGGCCACCGGCAAGGGCATCACCGTCGCAGTGATCGACGGCCCGTTCAACGCCCAGGTGCCCGAGCTCAAGGGCAAGCTCAAGGCCAGGAGCACCTGCCCCACGGCACCTGCGCAGACCACGGACGCCATCGCCTCGCATGCCACCACCATGGCCGCGCTCATCGGAGGCACCGGGAAGGGCACCGCCGGCGGCAACGGCGTCCGGGGCATTGCGCCCGACGTGCGACTCCTGGGCTACACGATCGCCGACGCGGGTGGTGGCATCAGGCCGGGAGACCTGAAGTGCGGGTCGCCGGTGAACGCCATGAGCAACGCGATCGACGCCGCCGTCAAGGACGGCGCGAACATCCTGTCGATCAGCATCGGTGCAGCTGACACCACGTCCAACCAGGCACTCGGGCGGGCCCAGCGCGCGGGCGTCATCGTGGTCGCGGCCACCGACGACCACGACAAGACCGTCGGCTACCCGGGGTTGGCCAACGGTGTCCTGGCCGTGAACGCCGTGGACCAGAAGGTCCAGCTGGCCACGTTCTCGGCCCCCTGGAAGTACCGCGACGACATCGCCACAGTCGCCCCGGGGATCGAGGTCAACTCGATCTACCGCACAGAGAACGGCTGGACGAGTGCCGGGAGGGCCGGCGGCTCCTCGCATGCCGCGGCGATCGTCTCCGGCGGGTTGGCCCTCGTGTGGTCGCACTTCCCCAAGGCCACCGCCAACCAGATCATCCAGCTGATGGTCAACACGCCGGGGATCAAGGTCGCCCAGGGCAAGGACGGGAAGAAGGGTTTCTTCACCTCCTTCCGCCGCTCCGGCGCCGGCCTTCCCCACGGTGACACCAAGACCGGCTACGGCTACGGCGTGTTCGACCCCGCCGACATGCTGAAGGGCGACCCGTCGACGTACCCGGACGTGAACCCCTTCCTGGACCCGGCCGACGGCTTCAAGCCGTCATACCAGGAAGTGACCGGCAAGGCGCCTCCGGCATCGGGCACGACGACGCCGTCCTCGGGGACGTCTCCGACGTCCGGGGCGATGCCACGAAGTGGCACGACGGCCACGAGCAAGCCCGACGGCGGTGCGACGAAAGCAGACAGCGTGAGCACGCAGGACGGCGGCACCCCGGGGTGGATCTGGGTGGCGCTCGTGCTGGTGGTGCTGGTGCTGGCAGGGGTGGGATTCGGTGTCATGCGAGGGCGTGGCACCACGACCAACAGTGGAGAGGGGAACTGACATGGTGCTGGCAGACAGCGGTGGCGGGGGTTACGCCGGGGGGCACAACGAGAAGGAGCTCATCAAGATCTTCAGCTTCTACGTGAGCGACGTGAATGCCAGCGCCGACCAGTGGAGCAAGGCCTCCGAGGGGATCCTCCAGGTCTCCAAGGACGTCGAGTCCGCGATGAACGACCTCGACGAGCACTGGTCGGGGCCGGCATCCGCGGCGGCGCAGGACGCCCTGACCAAGCTCAAGGCCAACCTCGTCGAGCACTCGAACAACCTCAGCGACGTGAACAAGGCCCTCACCGCGGCCGCCACGGCAGCCGACACCGCGCAGGCCAACTACGGCAAGCTCCCGTCGGCGTCCATCACCGACACCAGCCAGTACGACCAGCCGGTGCAGGGCCCGACGCCCGACGGCAAGCCCATGACCAAGTTCGACGACGCGGCATACCAGGCCGACCTCGCGGAGAAGCGGCGCCAGCGCGAGGAGGCGGCTGCGCGGTACGTCACCCAGATGGACGGTGACATGACGACCGCCGGCGACCTCCTGGGCTCCGGGCAGCGCCAGGGCACGCCGGGGTCGACGGGCGGGGGCGGGGGCACCGGCGGCAGCGGTGGCGGCGGCAGCTACGACGGCAGCGGCAGCTCGGCCTCCGGCTACTCCGCGGCCGGTGGCGGCGGCAGCTACTCCGGCGGGGGCAGCAGCGGGTTCAGCGGTGGCAGCACAGGCTCGACCTCCGTGCACCACGCGACGGTCGGGTGGAACACCGCCGACGGTGAGGGCACGTTGGGGGTGCTGGTCCCCGGCGCCACCACAGGCACGGGCCAGCCCGTCTCGGGACTCGGGGTGGGGGTCTCCGGTCTCGGCGACCCCAGCGCTGGTTCGGGTGACCACCTCACCTCGGTCGACGGCAGCGTCTCGGGCACGGTCCATGGCGCCGACGGCTTCTCGGGGCTCGCTGGTGGCGGTGCCGCGGTTTCGGGCGGTTCCTCCGGTCTGGGTGGCGTCGCCGGCGCAGCCGGTCTGGGCGGGGTCGTCGCCGGTGGGGCGGGCGCCCTGCTGCGCGGCGGTGGCGGCGGAGGGCTGCAAGGCCTGTCCGGCCTCGCCGGCACCGGCGCCCGTGGGTTGTCCGGGGCGGCGCTGTCCGGCTCCCCGACCCCCGGCGGAGGTCGGGGCGCGACGGGCGGTGGCAGTGTCACCAGTCGCGCCGCCGGAGGTGGACGCGGCGGTGTCACCGGCGCCAGCGGCACCGGTGGTGCAGCCGGTACGACCGGTGCGGGCGGCACGAGCGCCGTCGCAGCCGGTGGCGCAGGCGGTCGTGGGGGCATGGCCGGTGGCGCCGGCGGCGGCACCGGTGGAAGCACCGTCAAGGGCGCCTCCGCGGGCGGGAAGTATGGCGTGCCGAAGCTCGACGGAGCCGGAGGACGCAGCGGCGCCAACGGGGCCGTGGCCGCAGGCGGGGAGCGCGGCGCGGGTGCCGCAAAGGGCGCCGGCGGCCGGGGCGGTGCCTCGGGCGCGGCCGGCGCCGGTGGCTCCGGTGGCCGTGGGGGCAGCGACAAGCAGGCCAAGGACCGCGACCACCTCACCCACGAGGACGAGGACAACTGGTACGAGGACGCCGAGGCGAGCCCGGCGGTCTGGCAGGACTGACACGCGGGCAGGGCGCAGGCCCAGCACCGGCACACGACCGAGAGCAGGAGGAGGGGACACGATGGGCGACGGGGGATTCGACGTCGAGATCGGTCAGATGGACCGGGCCAAGCAGCTGTTCGACCGGCAGCAGGGGCACATGGCGGCCATCAACAGCTACATCGGCAGGACCTGCACGGCCCCCGGCGCCTTCAGGGGGCTCATGGGTCTGCTGCAGGGGCACTACTCCGACACGCTGGCGAGCGCCCAGACGGGCATGACGTCCGGGGCGGGGATCGCCGAGCACTGCAGCACCAAGATCAGCCAGACCCAGTCGACCTACCTCGACAAGGATCGCCAGGCCTACGACCGGTTCGCGGCCAAGGAGAAGGCTGCGGGCCGGACCGTCGCCCCCTACAAGCCCCCAGCGGGCGGAGGTCCCCTGGGTCCTGCGCAACAGACCTTTCCCGGCCCGAAGGCCGGGGAGGCGGGGAGCGGGGGTTCAGCCGTCACCTACCTGACGGGCACGGCCAAGGAGATCGGCAAGGCCGGCCTCCAGGAGGCGCTCGACCGCAACGACCCCGAGAACCGTCGTGCCAACCCGAACCGGCTCGACCAGTGGCGCGCCGGCCTGTACAACCGTTGCCTCTACGGCAGCGGTGAGGGGCTCGACCCCGCCGGCGGGTACCGCACCGGGGACGACTACTCCCACAACACGCGGATGCAGAGCGGGTTCGACCAGGGTTACCACCGCGGTTCGAGGTATGCCGCCGACCACGTGCCTGATGGCACGGCCTACACCGGTGCTGCCGACCAGGACGGGAACATCACGCAGAACCGGCGCCCCGGCTCGGCCTGGGCCAGCGACGAGGCCACGGCACCCGTGCGCGCCGTCACCGCGGGTCAGGAGCTGTACAACGAGACGACGGACACGATCCAGGCCGGGACAGACCTCTACGACGCCTACCAGACGAACCAGGACGTCCACCACCTCGCCGACGGCCCGAGCAACACCGGGTCCCGCGACTGGTCGACGCACGACACCAAGGGAGGCACGTGGTGAGCGTCGCCGAGACCATCGACCCGCAGTCGGCTCTGTTCGCCCCGAGCATCCCCGACGGCACCGACTTCGCCCAGGAGCTCGAGTCGGACTGCGGCTTCATCCTGGGGCACCTCATGGGGTTCATCCGCAACGCGTTCGGGGTGAGCCCGATCGAGGAGCTCGTCAAGCCCCTGGTCGGCGACTGGACCGAGATGGAGCGCGCCCAGGGCGGTTGGCTCCAGGCTGCCGAGGCCTGCGACGGCGTGGGCAAGAACTTCGCCGCGCTCCCTGCACAGACCTCGTCGTCCTGGCACGGTCAGGCGGGCGACGCCTTTCGCGGTCGGATGACGAGCGTCGCCGACGGCTACTCGACGTACGGCAAGGGCTGCTCGGCAATCTCCGAGCTGAGCTCGGCCCTCGTCGAGGGAGCCAAAGCAGCGGCCTCCGGCATCGCCACGATCATCTCGTTCATCGGTGACATCGTCGAACGGCTCGTCGTCGAGGCGAGCGTGCCGGTCGTCGGATGGCTGGTGGGTGCGGCCGACGTCGCCATCCACATCAAGTCCTTCTGGGACAAGATCAACAAGGGCTACGAGCTCCTCAAGAAGTTCCTCAGCATCATCCACAAGGTCGTCGGCGTCATCGAGAAGATCGTCAAGGTCCTGGCCGTCCTCAAGACGACCCTCCACGGACTGACCACGCTGGTGCAGGCCGACACCGCCAACACCGCCGACGACGCGGCAGACAGGGCGTTCGGGACATGAGTGACCACACCTTCGGCGCACCGCGCCGCAGCTTCGGCGACGCCGACCACGCGCTGGGCGAGCACCGCGCGGCGATGGGCGAGATCCGTGAGCTCCTCGGGGAGCTCAGCGACCTGAGCCGGGGCTACGCCGAGGAGCTGCGTGGCTTCCGCGAGGAGATGGCGGGCAAGGACGAGGAGCGCGCCGAGCAGGCCCGCGACGGTGTCCTCGGCTCGGACTGGCAGCGCATCCAGCAACGCATCGACCGCGGGGAGACCTCGCTCGAGGCCGTCGTCCGTGGTGAGGACACCTCGATCGAGGCGACCGAGCTGCGCCGGACCGCATCGGAGAACTCCGAGGCCCTGGCCGCGATGCAGGAGGCCGAGCCCGGGGACGCCGAGGAGGACGAGCAGGGGGAGGTCTTCGCGCAGGTGCGCCGTCAGCAGCAGGAGCTGCAGGCGATGATGGCGCAGATCCGTCAGATCCCGCGCCCCGGCACCTTCTGATCAGGGGCGGACCGCCCCTGATCTCCCCGTCTGACGGCGCCTGTGGCACCTCGTGACCACGAGGTGCCGCCTGCACCGTCAGACGGACCCCCGCCCGCGGTCCGTGCTGAGGCCGCGGGTGCGGCGGGAGTGCTGGACGAGCCCGAGCGGGTCGCCACGGCGGAACACCGCGTGCAGGGTCCAGAGCACGGCGACCGCCAGCACGACCGGGAAGACCACGGCCGCCGTGGCCGCCCGCACCTCGTCGGTGTGGCCCGATATGCGCCCCACGAGCCCGGCGGCGAGGGCCACCAGCCAGGCGAGTCCACCGCTGCCCACGACGACGAGGATCCAGTAGGGCCACATCCCGACGACGTCGCGCACCTTCGGTCCGCTGCCGGCACTGCCCGCCGCCGCCGACGCGCCAGTCACGGCCTCCCCGAAAGCCTCGGCCCGCACGTCTCGCTCCGCGCCCAGCAGGACGCTGTGGCCGGTGACGACTCGGGTCAGGGTCACGGTGACGACCAGGAGGGGGAGCAGGAAGACCGCGGTCGTGACGAGGGGTGCGGCCGGGTTGCTGGTCCCGGTGACGAGGACGGCGGGCTGCCAGAGCAGGATGCCGAGCACGATGTCGACAGCGGCGAACGCCGGCACGGAGAAGCCGGCCTGCGTGGCGGCCACCGCGGTCGGGAGACGGAGCAGGCCCACGCGGCGTCCGTCCAGGACGGGGGCGGTGCCGGTCGCCTCGACGACGTCGTCGCCCTGGGACGCCAGCGTCCGGGACCACCGGAACAGTGATACCCGCGAGTCGTAGACGCGCCTGGTCCGCTCGAGGGGACCCTCGGCCGTCCCTGCGGCCGCCACGAGGTCACCGGCGGCGCGCGGTCCGACGAGGAGGGTGGACAGGAGGACGGCCGACCACGCGACGAGCGCACCGAGGGCCGGCAACGGGGTGAACACGGGCAGCCAGAACATCCGCGCCCGGTAGTAGCCGTCCATCTCGCGATCCGCCCACGGGGCGATGAAGAAGCGCACCGCCCCGATCCACTGACTGAGGGCGGCGGCAGTCGCCACGTGCAGCGGCAGGACCATGGAGGTGCCGTCCAGGGCACGGCGGAGCGCGGTGGCGGAGGCCTCGCCGGCGCCGGCCCCGGATGGTGCAGGCAGGGCCACCGTGAACCTGCGCAGCCCGCGCACGGTGACGGCGGCACTGTCGTGCAGGCCCGGGGCCGACCAGGCGACAGGCCTGGGCAGCCCGTCCCGGTCGAACACGGCACCTGCCCGGCGCGTGAGCTCCGTGTCAGGGACTGCCTCGGCCTTGGACAGGGCGGTGACGATCCGCGAGGCCGCGTACGGCGTGAGCACGAGCAGGGCCACAGGCCCCGAGATCGCCACGACGACGAGCCCGGTCGCGCCGCCGGTCAGGGCGTACAGGGCCATGACGGGGCCGAAGGCCGCGATGGCGAGCAGGTAGCCGCCGACCGCCCAGGACGCGACGGCACGCAGGACACCGAGTGTTCTCATCCGGGCAGGACCTCGTCCGCGGGCTCCTTGTCGCCCAGGCGCTGCCACCAGCCGCGGCGGCGCACCAACGCGCTGATCGCGCCGGCCTGGATCGGCAGCCACAGCAGGGTGGCCACGCCCAGCCACACCCAGTTGCGGGTGCGGTCCGCCGGGGACAGCGCGTCGCCGGTGACCAGGCGGGCGTAGGTCGGACCGCCGACGACGACGTCCTCGTCGCCGGTCACCTCCTTGAACGGCCGGGTCTCGAGCTGCAGGAAGGCCTTGTTGAAGTTCTTCGCCCGGTTGCTCTGGTAGAAGGTGCCGCGCTTGCCCTTGATGGAGGAGTAGACGGTCACGGACCGGCCGTCCTCGAGGGCGACCTTGGCCCGGTGCATCCCGTTGGTCAGGGTCTGGACGTCGCTGACATTGCCGCCGGGGACGCGGTCGGCCGAGAGGAGGGCCAACCCGTCGGCCGCCCGTTCTCCCGCGACGAGGGCGGGGACGACCAGCAGCACGGCCAGTGCCACGGTCCAGAGGGGGACCTTGGAGGTGACCTGGACCCCGACGAGGACGAACAGGATGACGGCAACGACGGCCAGGAACGTCGGGACGGTGCCGGGGTTGGCCGTCGAGCTGCTCGCGTCGGGGTTCAGGGCCCACCACACGGCCAGGGCCGAGACGGCCTCGAACGCCAGGACGAGCAGCAGCCTGGCCCACCAGCCAAGGCCGCGACCACCCTCGGCACCGACCTCCGCCCCCACGTCGGCTGCGCTGCGCGGACCGCGTGCGGCCGAGTCGCTGCTCCTCGCAGGGGCAGACGGACGCGTCGTCTGGGGTGGGACCGGCTCGGACATGCTGCTCCTTCGGTGGGGTCAGCCCGCGGTCATGCGACGGAAGGCTTCGATGCCGTCGGCTGCCACGATGGCGGCCGGCAGGCTGAGGACGACGGCCACACCCTCGAGGGCGTCGGCGAGCCGGGACAGGCGGGTGGAGTGCCAGCCCTGCCCCAGGGCGACCGACCCGGCGACGACGACGATGCCGGTGACGACCAGCGCGGCGATGACCACCAGCACGGTGCCCGTGCCGCTGACCTCTCGCAGGGCCACGACGGCCTCCAGCACGAGGACGGTCGCAGACGTCAGCAACGCGTACCGGGGGAGCCGGTCTCGCAACGAGCGGGACTGGTAGCCCATGGCCAGCGCGAGCAGCACGCACAGGGCCAGGGCGCCCCACCGGGCGACGCCGCTGCGGCCCGGGGTGAGGAGCACGACCGAGGTCGCGAGCGGGGCGACCGCGGCCGCCCACACGGTGCCTGCTGCCACGATGTCGCGCGCGTGGCGGAACTGCGTCGCGATCTCCTCGAGGCGGACCCGGCGTCGGCGCTGGGTGCGCACCTCGCGGACGCTCCACACGGTGGTCGAGAGCCGCTCGACGTCGACGAGCTGCTCGTCGGGGACCTCCAGCCCCAGCCCGGGGAGCAGCCGGACGGCGATGGGCGCGCACCCGGCGGCCACCGCGGCGACCGCGAAGGACGGCCACCCGAGCAGGATGCCTGCCACGCCCAACGCCCCCAGGAGGGCCAGCGCCGTCATGGCGACGCGGGCGGGACCATCGCGGCGACCGGCGCTGAGGCGGGCGGTGCCGGCCAGCGCCGTGCCCACGGCGCAGCCGGCGACGAAGGCCACCCGGCCGGAGCTGGGGGAGGCGGCGACGGGCAGGGCCAGGCCCGCGCCGAAGCCGAGCAGCGGTGCGCTGAGACGTGAGACGCGCGCGGGGGTGTCGGTGCCGGGCTGCAGCGCCAGGGCCAACCCCGTCACCAGGAGCAGGGCCGCCGTGGGCACCGCCGTCCAGAGGGCGGTGCCGGAGTGGTCACGCAGCGCACCGAGGCCGAGGACGACGGCGCAGCACCCGGCGAGACCGGCACCCGCGAACCGCAGCACGGCCGGGCTGGTGGGGACGCCTGCGGGGGTCGGCGCCGTGGTCGTCCGTAGCGCCAGCCGCTCCGCGCGGGTGGCCGGGACGGCCGAGTCGGGGGCGAGGTCGGACGATGCTCCCTCGGGCAGGTCGGTCAGGAGCTCGGAGCGTCGTCGGGTCGGCTGGTCGAGCTCGCGGCGGGCGACGGTCGCCTCGGACGGGGGGACGTACCGCCCGCCCTGGCCCTGCGGCGAGCGGGCGCCGGCGCCCTGCGCCGAGCGGTCGAGGTTGACCACGCCACGGACGACCTCGTGGGTGGTGGCCCGCACCACGGTGAGGACGACCCCCTCGGTCACGGTCTCACCCAGGATGTCGCGCATCCCGAGCACGCGCCCTCCGGGAGTGGACACGGCATACGGGCTGTTGGTCGGGGCGATGCCCAGGGCGGACAGGAGGTCGCCCACGCGCGCGTGCGCGGGCGCGACGAGGTCGTAACGTCGCTCGTCGGCCAGCACCGTCACCCGGTGCCCCAGCGCTTCCCCCACGTCTCGATCCTCCCGCGTTGTCCCTGTTGTCCCCGCCACCGGAACCTTAGCGGTCGCTGCGGGCGCAGCGCCTTGCACGCTAGGTTGTCGTCCGGACATAACCGGCCAATCCGGTGGGGAGCGCACCGGTCCGGGTGCGACCAGTGGGGCGAGAGAGGCACAGATCGATGGCAGTGACCTTGCGGCGGGGTCCGCGCGAGCATGCACCCGAGGTCCCCACGGGCCGCATCGTCCTGCAGCCCCCGCCCGAGATCGCCCCGTCCGAGGGCGCCGGCGGCCTGCTCATGAACGCCGTCCCCATGCTCGGCAGCGTCGGGTCGATCGCCTTCGTCGCCCTGTCCCAGCCCGGCGTGAAGGGTTACATCGCGGCGGGCATGTTCCTGCTCGCCTCCGTCGGGTTCGTCGGGGTCTCGGGCTACCGCCAGCGCCAGCAGCACTCCGCCGGGGTGATCGAGGCCCGTCGCGAGTACCTCTCCTATCTCGGCGAGGTGCGCGAGACGGTTCGCGAGGCAGCCAACCGCCAGCGTCGTGCGGCCCTGTGGAACTACCCCACGCCCAACGCCCTGGCGCCGCTGTGCGAGGAGCGCTCGCGCGTCTGGGAGCGGGGGTCTGGTGACGACGACTTCCTGCACGTCCGGTTCGGTCGCACCAGCCAGCCCTTGTGCATCGCCCTCGAGGCTCCCGAGACCCCGCCGATGGCCCAGCTGGACCCGGTCTCGGCGTCCGCGCTGCACCGCCTGCTCACCACCCACCGCGTCCAGCCGGACCTCCCGGCGGCCCTGTCCCTGACCTTCTTCTCCCGCGTGGAGGTGGCAGGCGACGAGAACCCCACCCGTGGCCTGGCGCGGGCCATGGTCGCTGCCGCAGCCGCCCAGCACGCGCCCGACCAGCTGCTCGTGGCCGTGGTCGCCAGCGATGAGGCCCTGCCGCACTGGGACTGGGTCAAGTGGCTCCCGCACAACCAGTCGCCGCGCGAGCGTGACGGCGTCGGGCCGTCGCGCATGGTGACGACCTCGGTGACCGACCTCGAGCTCCTGCTGCCGGCGGACGTCCGCGAGCGACCCCGCTTCGGCCGGGGCGGCCAGCCCGTCCTGCCCCACATCCTCATCGTCGTCGACGGAGGGGAGGTGCCCCCCGGCAACGCCATCGTCACCGAGGAGGGCGTCCTCGGCGTCACTGTCCTCGACCTCCCGGAACGCTGGGACGAGCTCGACGAGCCCGGTCGCATCCGGCTCGCCCTGGAGGCACCGGCCACCAGCGGTCCCCGCGCGGGCCAGGTGCCGCTGCAGATCATCACCGTCGGCGGCCAGCCCGCCCACGGGTTCGCGGACCAGCTCTCGATCGTCCAGGCGGAGGCGGCCGCCCGCCGGCTGGCGCCCCTCTATGCCGGTGCCGAGCCCGAGCGCCGCGACTCCCTGACCTCTTCCACCGAGCTGGTCGACCTCCTCGGCCTCGGCGACGTGCGTGACTTCGACCCGGAGACGGCCTGGCGGCCGCGCCTCGCCCGTGACCGGCTCCGGGTGCCGATCGGTGTCGGTGCGCAGGGCCAGATCGTCTCCCTCGACATCAAGGAGTCCGCCCAGCAGGGCATGGGCCCGCACGGCCTGGTCATCGGCGCGACGGGCTCGGGCAAGTCCGAGCTCCTGCGCACCCTGGTCCTCGCCCTGGCCATGACCCACTCGTCCGAGACCCTCAACTTCGTCCTCGTCGACTTCAAGGGTGGTGCGACGTTCGCCGGCATGGCCGACATGCCGCACGTCTCGGCCGTCATCACCAACCTCGGCCAGGAGCTGACCCTCGTCGACCGCATGCAGGACGCCCTGCACGGTGAGATGGTCCGCCGTCAGGAGCTGCTGCGGTCCGCCGGCAACTTCGCCAACGTCACCGACTACGAGAAGGCCCGGGCCAAGGGCGCCGACCTCGAACCCCTGCCGGCCCTGCTCATCGTCGCCGACGAGTTCTCCGAGCTGCTCGCCGCCAAGCCCGAGTTCGTCGAGCTCTTCGTGGCCATCGGCCGCCTCGGTCGCTCCCTGTCGATGCACCTGCTGCTGTCCTCGCAGCGGCTCGAGGAAGGGCGCCTGCGCGGTCTGGAGTCGCACCTGTCCTACCGCATGGGCCTGCGCACCTTCTCCGCCGGCGAGTCACGCACCGTGCTCGGGGTCCCCGACGCCTACGAGCTCCCGGCCGTCCCCGGCCTGGGCTACCTCAAGCCGGACCAGACGACCCTGCTGAAGTTCAAGGCCGCCTACGTTTCCGGCCCCCCGAAGGCGCGTCGCACCGCGGCGGCCACCACGGGGGCCGCGAGCAACGACATCCTGCCCTTCACCGCTGCTCCGGTGCTGCGGCTCGACGACGCCCCGGCGCCCGAGGTCGTGGACCCCGGCCCCGTCGAGGAGCGGGCGGTCTTCGACATCGCGGTCGCCCGGATGAAGGGCAAGGGCCGGCCCGCGCACCAGGTGTGGCTGCCCCCGCTCGACGTGCCCAACTCCCTCGACCAGCTGTGCGGCGACCTCGTCACCGACCCGGAGCTCGGCCTGTTCAGCCGTCGTTGGCGCGAGGCGGGTTCCCTCGTCGCGCCCCTCGGCATCGTCGACCTCCCGCTCGAGCAGCGCCGCGACACCCTGTCGGTGTCGCTGGGTGGCGCCGCCGGCCACGTCGCCATCGTCGGCGGGCCCCGGTCGGGCAAGAGCACGCTCGCCCGGACCCTGGTGACCTCCCTGGCCCTGACGACGACCCCGCTCGAGAGCCAGTTCTACGTGCTCGACTTCGGCGGCGGCACGTTCAGCCCGATGGCCAAGCTGGCCCACGTCGCCGGTGTGGCCAGCCGCAACGAGCCCGAGGTCGTCCGCCGCATGGTGGCCGAGCTGCGCGGCATCGTCGACCACCGCGAGGCCTACTTCCGCGCGCAGGGCATCGACTCGATCGAGACCTACCGTCGCCGCCGCGCCGCCGGCCAGGCTGACGACGGGTATGGCGACGTGTTCCTCGTCGTCGACGGCTGGCCCACGATCCGCAGCGAGTTCGAGGAGCTCGAGCCGCAGATTCAGGAGCTCGCTGGGCGTGGACTGACCTTCGGCCTGCACCTCGTGGCCACGACTGCCCGCTGGATGGACTTCCGTAGCCAGGTCAAGGACGTGTTCGGCACCAAGCTGGAGCTGCGCCTCGGCGACCCCAGCGACTCCGAGATCGACCGTCGCGTAGCGGCGAACATCCCCAAGGGCCGTCCCGGTCGGGGGCTGTCGATGTCCCGCCACCACTTCCTGGCCGGTGTGCCGCGCATCGACGACAGCGGCGACGTGGGTTCCCTGGGAGCCGGTGTCGACGCGATGATCGAGCGCGTCAACGCCGCGTGGCAGGGACCCGCGGGCCCCAAGCTGCGCCTGCTGCCCGAGGAGATCGGGCTCCACACCGTGCGCGAGCGGGTGGCGGCCGACGACCGACGCCTGCTGCTCGGCATCGACGAGAGCAACCTCGCGCCGATCGGCCTCGACCTCACGGAAGAGCCGCACCTCTACCTCTTCGGCGACAGCGACTCGGGCAAGACCGCCATGCTGCGCGGGTACACCGAGGAGGTCCAGCGGCTGCACACCCCGCAGCAGGCCCAGATCTTCGCGGTCGACTACCGGCGCGCGCTGCTCGGTGAGATCCCCGCCGACTACCTCGCCGGGTACCTCACCACCGAGGACCAGGCGACCGAGGAGATCCGCGACCTGGCGGCATACCTGCGTGCCCGCCTGCCCGGACCCGACGTGACCCCCGAGCAGCTGCGCAACCGCACGTGGTGGAGCGGCGCCGAGGTGTTCGTGCTCGTCGACGACTACGACCTCGTCGTCACCTCGGCCGGCAGCCCGCTGCAACCGCTGGTGCCCCTGCTGGCGCAGGCCGGCGACGTCGGTCTGCACCTGGTGCTGACGCGGCGTTCCGGTGGTGCGGCCAGGGCGCTCTACGAACCCGTGCTGCAGTCGCTGCGCGACCTCGCCGCCCCGGGCATCCTGCTCTCGGGCAGCCCCGACGAGGGGGCCCTCATCGGCACGGTCAAGCCGGCGGTGTCGGTGCCCGGCCGAGGTCGTCTCGTCTCCCGCGAGCTCGGCACCCAGGTGGTCCAGCTGGCCTTCAGCCCCTCCCGCCACGGCTGACCTCCGAGGGCACTCCGCCCTCGTCTGCGGGGTGGGCACGCCACGGCGCGCCCACCCCGCGGCACCCCCTAAAGTGGCCCCATGGAACCCGTCTACCGCAGCGTGATCGGCGTCGCCCGCGGGCTCTTCGCCGTGCAGGGCCTGAAGATCACGATGTCCGGTCTCGAGAACGTCCCCCGCCACGGTGGCGCGGTGATGGCCATCAACCACACCGGGTACTTCGACTTCACGTATGCCGGGCTGGTGGGTGTCAAGGTGGGCCGCCTGGTGCGCTTCATGGCCAAGCAGTCCATCTGGTCCAACCCCGTGGCCGGGCCGCTCATGACGGGGATGAAGCACATCCCCGTGGATCGTGAGGCGGGCACGGAGTCGTTCGCGACCGCCCTGAAGGCGCTGCGTCACGGCGAGGTCGTCGGGGTGTTCCCCGAGGCCACCATCTCGCGGTCGTTCGAGCTCAAGGACTTCAAGTCGGGCGCGGCGCGCCTGGCGCAGGAGGCCGGCGTGCCGCTGCTTCCCGTGACGATCTGGGGCTCGCAGCGGGTGTGGACCAAGGGACACCCGAAGCGGATGGGCCGGCACGGGTTCCCGCTGCGCATCTCCGTCGGCGCCCCCATACCGGTGGCCCCCGGCGATGACGTCGCCGAGGTGACGTCCCGGATGAAGGCGGCGATGCAGGCGCAGCTCGACGTGGACCAGGCCGCCTACCCCGCGTGGCCGAACGCCGAGAAGCACCTCCTCCCCAGCCGCCTGGGCGGCACGGCGCCGACGCTCAAGGAGGCCGACGAGCTGGAGCGCGTCGAGCGGGCCGAGCGGGTGCGCGCACTGCGACGTCGCTCGAGCTGACCCACGCCTGCGCTGACCAACGCCTGCGCTGACACGTGGCCGGGTTCGCCGTCCCTGCCCGTGATGTCCGGTTCGCACCCCTTAGGGTGGGCTCTCCGTACACGTCGTCACCGAGGGGGAATGGTGCCATGAAGCGCCTCAACACTGTCGTCGTCATGCTGGTCGTCGCTGGAGGGATCACCGCGTGCGGGGGCTCAGGGTCGTCCGGCGACGCCACCGTGCAGGCCACTCGGCCGTCGAGCTCCAGCAGCGCTGCGAGCCCGAGCAGCTCGTCCTCGAGCTCCAGCGAGGCAGGTGGGGCCGCGGCCGCGAAGCTGCCTGACGGCTTCCCGCTGCCTGACGGGGCCAAGGCCCAGGGTGAGGCCATGACGAGCGACACGCTCACGATCGCCGACTACACCGTGGCGGACGGCAAGAAGGCCTACGACGGTCTGGTCAGCGACCTGCCCAAGGCGGGGTGGACCATCAGCGCCAAGTCGTGGAGCGACGACCTCGGGTCGGGCACCATCACCGCTGCCGGCAACGGCACCGACGTGAAGCTGCTCGTCCTCGACAAGGACCTCAGCCTGAGCATCAAGAAGAGCTGACCTCGTCCCCGGCCGTGGTGGGTGGGGTCAGACGGCGTGACCGAGGTGGCCCAGCGCCTGGCGCAGCAGCACGCCGTGCCCGTTGTCCATGTCGGCCAGCAGGCCGGGATCCATGGCCTCCTGCGGCGTCAGCCAGGCGAGGTCGAGGGCGTCCTGCTGCGGCTGGCAGTCGCCCGCCACGGGGACGACGAACACCAGCGACACGGCGTGCTGGCGCGGGTCGTGGAACGGCGTCACGCCGGGCGTGGGGAAGTACTCGGCCACGGTGAAGGGTTGCGGGCTCGCCGGGATCTGCGGCAGGGCCATGGGGCCGAGGTCCTTCTCCAGGTGCCGGACCAGGGCGTCGCGGACGCGCTCGTGGTAGAGCACCCGACCGGAGACGAGCTCACGGTTGATCTTGCCGTCGGACGCCCGCAGGAGCAGGCCCACCGCCGTCAGCACCCCCCGGTCGTCGACGCGCACGGGGACGGCGTCGACGTAGAGGATCGGCAGCCGCTCGCGGGCGGCATCGAGCTCCTCACGGGACAGCCAGGACTCATTGCGGTCGAGTTCGAGGGGGCTCATGCGACGTTTCTACCAGCCGGGTCCGGTCGCCACCGGGACCGGTCCCGGTCGGTGGACCGGGCAAGCCCGCCGAGAGTCGGGTTCACGCGGTATCCGGTCGTCGGCAGCTGCATGGACCCGACTCTCGGCGAGGTGGGGGGTCAGGACCAGTAGACGCGACCGGGGTTGAGGATGCCGCGGGGGTCGAACAGCGCCTTGACGGCCCGCTGCCGTTCGATCGAGGCCGCCCCGACCTCGTCGGGCAGCCAGCGCGCCTTGAGCGAGCCCACCCCGTGCTCGCCGGTGATCGTGCCGCCCATGCCGAGGGCCACCTTCACCAGCTCCCCGAACGCGTTCTCCGCGCGGTGTCGGCTGTCGTCGTCGGCCTGGTCGTAGAAGAACGACGGGTGCAGGTTGCCGTCACCGCCGTGCCCGGACATCGTGATCTCGACCCCGGTGCGGGCGGAGATCTCGTGCCCGGCAACGATGAGCTCGGTCAGGTGGCGCACGGGCACGCAGACGTCCTCGATGAAGTGGGTGCCCTTGGCCACGAGGGCATGGTGCAGGGCGCGGCGACCGGCCAGCAGCGCCTCGCTCTCCTGCACGTCGTCCGCGACGGCGACCTCCGTGGCACCGGCCTGCTCGAGCAGCTGCGCGTACCGCTGGACATCCTCCGCGGTGTGCCCCGGACGGTCGGCCTGCACGATGAGGACGGCCGCGCAGCCGGTCGGGAAGCCGTAGTCGGCGATGGCCTGCACCGCTGCGAGGGTGGGCTCGTCGAGCAGCTCCAGCAGGCTGGGGCGGTGGCGCTCGCGACGCAGGGCGACGATGGCGTCGCTGGCTGCGGACAAGCTGTCGAACGTCGCCAGGGCGGTCAAAGCCGGGTCGGGTGCGGGGACGAGCTTGGTGACGACCTCGGTGACCACACCGAGCGTGCCCTCGGACCCGACGAACAGGCCGGTCAGGTCCAGGCCCGCGACCCCCTTGGCAGTGCGGTGGCCGGTGCGGATGACCTCACCCCCGGCGAGGACCACCTCCAGGGCGCGCACGTAGTCGGCCGTCACGCCGTACTTCACGCAGCAGAGCCCGCCGGCGTTGGTGGCGACGTTGCCGCCGATGCTGCAGAACGCCGACGAGGCGGGGTCCGGGGGGTAGAACAGTCCCTCGGCGGCGGCCGCTGCCTTGAGGTCGGCGTTGATGACGCCTGGCTGGACGACCGCGATCCCTTCGACCGGGTCGAGCTCGGTGATGCGGGTGAGGCCCTCGAGGCTGAGGACGATGCCGCCGTCGAGGGCCACCGAGCCTCCCGCCAACCCGCTGCGGGCGCCCTGGGGCACCACGGGCGTGCCCGTGGCCTGGGCGTGGGCGAGCACCTCGACCACGTCGCCGAGGTCCCGGGCGCGCACCACCTCGAAGCGCTCCGGCGCGAGCGCGCCGATGGACTCGTCGACGGCATACGTCGCCTTGACGTCGACATCGGTGACGGCACGGGCGAGCAGCGAAGCGGGCAGGGTCACCCGGTCAGCGTATGCCGCGTGGCCGGCTCCGGGGCGGCCGTCCCCGTGGGGTGGAAGGTGCCCTCGGCGTCGAAGGCCGCGCGTCGGGAGGCCCGGCGCAGCGTGCCGAGCACGGCCTTGCCGGTGACGAGGATGAGCACGACGTTGGTGACGGCCCGACCGATATCCCACCAGGCGGAGGTGGCGAGGGAGAAGACCGCGAAACGGTGCAGGTTCACCAGGGGCGGCGCCCCCGGCAGGAAGGACAGGTCGCCGCCGAGGCCGATCGCGAACGGCCAGAAGGAGAAGTTGAGGGCCAGGCCGTAGAGGAGGCCGGCGACCCCGCCGTACGCGGCGAGCAGGACCAGCTCCCAGCGCGGAGGTACCCGGGGCAGCAGGCCGGCGCCCAGGCCGACCCAGGCGGCACCGACCATCTGGTAGGGCAGCCACGGCCCGACACCGCCGGTGACGAGGGCGGACGCGAACAGCGTCGTCGAACCCAGGACGAAGCCGAAACCCGGCCCGAAGACCCGGCCGCCGAGCACGAGCAGGAAGAACACCGTCTCCAGCCCGGCGGTCCCGGCCCCCAGTGGTCGCAGCGCCGCACCGACGGCCGAGAGCACGCCGAGCATGGCGATGGCCTTGACGTCGAGGCCGCCCTCGCTGATCTCGAACAGCACCACGGCGAGCAGCAGCGGCAGCAGCAGCGCGAAGACCAGGGGGGCGTCGGCGCTCTGGCCCAGGCGGGAGCCGGCGGAGGCGAACAACGGCCAGAGGAAGGCGAGCAGCCCGGCCACCGAGACCAGGGCGAGCGCGGCGGTGGAACGAGGGCGCAGCGCGACGGCGCTGCGCCGGGAGTGCGACGAGGTCTCCGTCTGTCCCGACAGGGCGGGCGTGCTCGGGCGCTGCGTCATCGAGGAGCAACGCCGACGGTGGCTGGGAGGGCGGGGACCGCGCGGCGGACGTCGTCGACGGTCAGCAGCCGGGCAGGTGCGAGCACCTTGGCTACCTGGGGGGCGAACGCGGGGGAGTCGCACAGGACGTCGGTCGCCGGGCCGTCGGCCACGACCCGGCCCTCGGCGAGGACGACGGCGCGGTCGGCCACCGTGGCGGCGAACTCGACGTCGTGGGTCGCGACGACGACGCCGCCGCCGGCCGCGGCGAGGTCGCGCACGAGGCCGGTCAGGGCGGCCTTGGCGGGGTAGTCCAGCCCTCGGGTGGGTTCGTCGAGCAGGAGGACGCCGGGGGCGGCGGTGAGCTGGATGGCCACCACCAGGGCCAGGCGCTGGCCCTCGGAGAGGTCGCGGGGGTGCGCGGCGCCGTCGATGCCGGGGGCGATCCGGTCGAGGTGTCCGCGGGCCGTGCCCGTGTCGGCGCCGGTCTCGGTGTCGGCCTGGGTGCACTCGGCGTCCACGGTGGGCAGGTAGAGCAGGTCGGCGGCGTTCTGCGGGACCAGGCCCACGTGCCGTCGGCGGGACCGTGGCGACTCCCGGGCCGGGTCGACCATGGCCCAGGCGCCGGCCGCTCTGGATTGGGTGCCGGCGTCGCCTCCGGTGCCGGCGTCGCCCCCGGTGCTGACCACGACCTCGCCGGCGTGGCGTGGACCCGATCCGTGCAGGGCCCACAGGAGCGAGGACTTGCCCGAACCGTTGCGGCCCATCAGCGCCACCACCTCGCCCTGCTGCACCGACAGGTCGACGCCGTCCACCGCGGTGAGGTCGCCGTGGCGCACCTCGACCGCGCTGGCAGCCAGCAGGAGGGCGTTCGGGGACGGGGTGTGCCGAACAGGTGCGGCCACCTCGTCGGCGGTGGGGCCTGCGGCGAAGGATGCGCCGAGGTCCGCCCGCAGGTCGGTGGCAGCCCTGCGGGCGTCGCGCACGGTGAGGGGCAGCGGCTGCCAGCCGGCCCAGCGGCCGAGGTGCACGACCGGCGGGGCGAGCAGTGAGCGGGTCATCAGCTCGGTCGGCGCTCCGTGGCTGACCGTGCCGTCGTCGGCCACGACGACGAGCCGGTCGGCGAGCCCGACGATGCGCTCCAGCCGGTGCTCGGAGACCAGCACGGTGAGCCCGAGGTCGTGGACCAGGCGCGAGAGGGTGGCCAGCACCTCGTCCGCGCCGGTGGGGTCGAGGGCGGAGGTGGGTTCGTCGAGGACGAGGACACGGGGGTTCGCGGTGAGGACAGAGCCGATCGCGACGCGCTGCTGCTGGCCACCGGACAGGTCGCGCAGCGGGGCGTCCCGCAGGTCGGCGATCCCCAGCAGGTCGAGCACCTCCTCGACCCGGCGGCGCATCGCCGACGGCTCCACCCCGAGCTGTTCGAGCGTGTAGGCGAGCTCTTCCTCGACGGTGTCGGTGACGAAGCCGGCGAGGGGGTCCTGGCTCACGACGCCCACCACGTCGGCGAGGTCACGCGGCCGGTGGGTGCGCGTGTCCAGTCCGGCGACGGTGACCCGCCCGGACAGGTGGCCACCGGTGAAGTGGGGAACGGTGCCGTTCACGGCGCCGAGGAGGGTCGACTTGCCCGACCCGGTGCGGCCGACGACGACGGCGAGCTCGCCCTCCTCGACCTCCAGACAGACCTCGCGCAGCACGGGCCGGGGCGCCCCGGCATACGTCACGCTCACGTGGTCGAGGACCACCACGGGGGCGTTCACGGTCGGGCTCCGCGCCGGGGCGGCTCGGGGGCGGCGACCGCGGGCAGGGCGCCGAGCAGCAGGCCGGCGACCGCGAGCAGGGGCAGTCCGGGCGGCGCCAACGGCTCCAGCGGCAGGGTGAGGGCAGCGGGATCCGCGTGGGCGGAGACCATGACCAGGGCGGCGGCTGCGACGCCCGACCCGGCGACCAGCCACTCCGGCAGGCCCCAGGGGTCGGGACGGTAGGCGGTGCGCGCGACGGCCCGGCCGCCCACGCGCAGGCCCGCGGCGCACAGGGCCAGCCCGGCGAGCAGCATCGGCAGGCCCACGACGGCCGGCGCGGTCGCGTCCAAGGCGCCATACGTGCCGACGGCCGCACCGAGCAAGCCGGTGAGGGTCAGCGCGCCGGTGAGGTGGCGGGTGCGAGCGGACTGGGCGGGGCGGCGACCGTACCCGCGGGAGTCCATCGCCGACGCCAGCAGCAGCGACCTGTCGAGGGTGTCCTGGAGGACGGGCAGCGCGACCCGGCCCACGGACCGCAGCCCGGTGCCGCCCTCGCCGCGCAGGACCCTCGCGCGGCGGACCCGCTGCACGCTCTCGGCGAGCTGCGGCGCGACGGTGACCGAGATGACCACGGCCGTACCGATCTCGTGCAGGGCGCTGGGCAGGGCACGCAGGAGGCGCTTGGGGTTGGCGAGGGCGTTCGCGGCGCCGATGCAGACGATGAGGGAGGCAAGTCGCAACCCCTCGACCGCGGCGGCGAGGACCCCTTCGAGGTAGACGGGGCCGAGGATCGTGATGCCCGGCAGGTTGACGCTGGGCAGCGAGTAGAGCCTGACCTGTCCGAACTTGAACCCCACGAGCAGGTGCAGGAGCACGCGCAGCACGATGATCGACGCGCCGAGGACGAGGTAGAGCCGAAAGGCACGCGCCCAGGGCGAGCTGCCGCGCCGCGCCGCCACGACCAGCGAGGCGACGCTGACCGCGAGCAGCAGCAGGAGCGGGTTGGTCGTGCGCGAGCACGCCACGGCCAGCCCGATCGCCCAGAGCCACCACGCCACGGGGTGCAGGTGGCGGGGGAGCGGGTTACGGACCAGCCGTGGGGTGGACATCGCTCAGCCGTGGGTGCGGCGACGCAGTGCGAGGTATGCCGCGCCGGCACCGACCACGCCGACGAGCCCGAGCCCGGCGAACAAGGTCGTCGGCGAGCCGGATGCGGGCGTCGCCGGGTGCGACTCGGCCATGGCGCCGGAGTCGGGGGCGGACTGCTCCGAGGTGCCGTCAGCGGTCGTCGTGCCACTGGGACCAGTGGTCGTGGTGGTCGTCCTCGGCGTCGCGGTGGTGGCCGACGGGGTGCTGCTCGCACCAGCCGTGGACGTGCTCCCGCTCTTCGAGGGCGACGGGCTCGCGGCGGCACCGGTGCCCCGAGGGCTGACGGACGCGCTCGCCCCGGGCTTCGGCGAGGCGGTGGAACGTGACATGCCGGACGTGCTCGAGGCGCTGGGCCGGGCACTCGCCTTCGGGGTGGGTGACGAGCTGGGACTGGGCTTCGGGCTGGGCGACGGGCTGGGCCTGGGCGCGCTTGTGGCCGCCGGCGGCGCCGTCCGGGGTGCCCCTCCGGACCCGAAAGCGAACCCGATCACGGTGCCGGGGGCGGGGTCGTAGTCGGCCACGCCGGAGCTGCTGTAGGTCCACGACCCGCCTCGCGGCGCGTGGAAGAACGCCCAGTAGGCGCTCGTGGGTGGCATGCGCTGGCAGCTCTGGCTGGAAGGGAACCCGTTGATCTTGCAGACCACGGTGCCCGGGTACTGCGTCGGGCTCACCACGGAGGCGACCTTCTGGAGCACCTTCATGGCGGAGGTGTCGTCAGCGGCGCAGGAGGTGGTCGTCGACGACCCCGTGTCGACGACGACGGTGACACCGCTGGTGCCCGAGCAGGCTGCCGCCTGGGCGGCCCCACCCGAGAGGGTGAGGCCACCGGCGGCGACGAGCGCTGCGGCTGCGATCAGGCGGATGACGCGGCGCATCAGGCGTGGACACCCTTGCGGCGAGCCAGGACCAGGGCGCCGGCACCCGCGACGAGCAGGAGCAGACCCGCGATGACGTAGGCGCTGATGTCTGCGCCCGTGAACGCCAGGGACGACGGGGTCGCCGATGCGGGGTCGTTCGCCGAGCCGCTGCCGCCATCGGTGGAGGACGGCGTGACGGCAGCCGACGTGCTGGACCTCGTGGTGCTGCTCGCGGTGCCGGTGGTGGGGCTGCTGCTGGTCGACGTCGTGGGTGACGGCGCCGGGCAGCTGAGGGTGGGGGCGGTGCTCGACGCGCCGTCGGCGGTGACCGTCAGCAGCGACCCTCCCGCCAGGCCCAGCGTCGCCTGGGGGGTCGCCCGCAGCGCGCGGTCCAGGGCCTTGGCATCGGTGCTCTTCGTGGCGAGGGTCGCGCGGTCTGCCGCGGTGAAGGCGATCCCGCCACGCAGGCCCGGTGCGAACAAGCAGTCCATCTGCAGCCCGGCGAGGAAGGACTGGGCCCTGGCCAGCTCCTTGGTCAGCCCCCCGGCAGCGAAGGCCTGGGCGGCGACGCCGGCGGTGTTCGCGTTGTACTGGCCGTCCTGGTTGAGGAAGCCACCGTTGGTCGCCTGGTGGGAGGCGAGGAAGTGGAGCGCGTCGACAGTGGCGGCGTCGTCGGCGCCGAGGAGCCCCACGAGGGCCTGGGCGGCGAAGGCCGTCGCGTCGAGGTCGCTGGTGCACGCAGCACCGGCGACGTCGAGGTTGCCCCGGAACCCTCCGTCGGAGCACTGCTGGTCGAGCAGGTAGTCGCCGGCGGCTTGGGGAACGTCATTGGTGGCGCGACCGAGGGCAACGACGTCGAGTGCCTGCCCGATGGTGTTGGAGTAGTCGCCGCTGGGGTTGCTCTTGTCGCCGTAGGCCGACTTGTCGGAGAAGCGACCCTCCTTGGTGAGCAGCCCCTTCAGCCGGCTGACGAGGTCCTGGCCGGCGAAGTGGGTGGGGTCACCGCCCTGCGCGACGACGCCGATGACGAGCTTGCCGAGGGGTCCGGCATACGTCTCGGCCGAGGACGGGTTGCCCGCGCCGGGGAAGCCGACGTAGTCGTTCACATGGGCTGCCAGGTAGTCGGTCGTGGCATCGCCCTGGGCGAGGCCGGCCTGCGCGCCTGCCAGTCCGAGGATGGCGTCGACGGTGTTGCCGCCGTCGAAGTACGTCGAGGCGGGGTAGTTGTAGTGGTTGCCGCGCGCCTTGAGGGTGCGCACCATGAAGCCGGCCGCAGCACCGGCCTGGGCGGCGGACCCGCCCGAGATCCGTGCCGAGCTGCGTGCCGCGGCCGCGTCGAACGGAACGGCCTTGTCGGTTGCCGCGGCCCGCTGGGTGGCGCTGGTCCTCGGGGTCGACGAGGTGCTCGGCGCGGTCGAGGTGGTCGACGTGGACGGAGCCGGGCCGGTCGGCGCGGGGGCGGTCGTCGTGGACGGTGCCACCGAGGTCGTCGTCGTGCTGGACGGTGACGACGACGTCGTGGCCGTCCCGGCCGTCGGCGCCGTGGTGGTGCTCGGGGCCGCGGTGCCGGTGGCCGAGCCGGTCGTGGCCGTGGTGGTGGGAGTGGTGGTGCTCGCCGAGGCGATGCCGGGCGCCACGAGGGCGGCGGCAAGGGCCAGGGCGAGGGCAGCCGCCGGACGGGCGGTGCGGATGGACTGGTGCATGGTGCCTCTTGGTGAGCGAGCGGTGTCGCGACGGTGGCACCGGCACACCCTGGTGGAGAAAGACAAAACCCCCGCTGTCGCTCGTGCGACAACAGGGGGCGGCCTCGGACCTGGTGGGTGTCCGGGCTCCGCCCCGCGTACCTCGACGGAAATGGAGCCGCTCCGCGTTCCAGGCATTCCGGCTCGCCACCCTCGCGGGCGGCCTACGGTTGCGGGTCAGCGCCGGACTTGGACCGGCTTCCCCTGTGGCGCGTCGTGGTGTCACCCGAGGGCGACGGGCCCGACTCTATACCCTCGGCCGGGGCCGCCCGGAAACCTGGACGAGCCGTTGGTCACAGCCCGCTAGACTGGACCCACAGGCATCGACCCGGCCATCACCGGCGAGCCTCCGGAAGAACAGGACCCGGGCACCCCGGTGCGCGGTCCCCACTAGACCCGGACGGATGGGCCCGTCATCGCCTGGCACAAGAGCGGTCGTATGGCGCGTGGTCACCACGCGGCACACGGCAAGCGAGGTGGTACCGCGGTGCCGCCGGGACAGCCCGGCGACGTCGTCCTCGTGCGAAACGCACGAACGATGGACAGGACCGCCGACACCATGGCCTACCCCAAGGTCTCCAGCGCAGCCCCCGACGACGCCGTGAACGCGACCGGCACGCCGCAGGGGGTGCCCGCCTCGCCGAGGTTCCCCGAGATCGAGGAGCGCATCCTCAGGTACTGGGACGAGGACGGCACCTTCATCGCCTCCGTCGAGAACCGTCCGGCCGGGCAGGACGGCGACAACGAGTTCGTCTTCTACGACGGTCCGCCCTTCGCCAACGGACTGCCGCACTACGGCCACCTGCTGACCGGGTACGTCAAGGACCTCATCCCGCGCTACCAGACGATGCGGGGTCGCCGGGTCGAGCGCCGGTTCGGCTGGGACACCCACGGCCTGCCCGCCGAGCTTGAGGCCATGAGCCAGCTCGGCATCAAGACCAAGGACGAGATCCTCGAGCTGGGGATCGAGGCCTTCAACGCCAAGTGCCGCGAGTCGGTCCTGAAGTACACCGACGACTGGCGCGAGTACGTCACCCGCCAGGCGCGCTGGGTCGACTTCGACAACGACTACAAGACGCTCGAGCCCGACTACATGGAGTCGGTCATCTGGGCCTTCAAGCAGCTGCACGACAAGGGCCTGGTCTACGAGGGCTTCCGCGTGCTGCCCTACTGCTGGAACGACCAGACGCCGTTGTCCAACCACGAGCTGCGCATGGACGACGACGTCTACCAGAACCGGCAGGACCCGGCCGTCACCGTTGGCCTGCGCCTGGAGACCGGTGAGCTCGCCCTGGTCTGGACGACGACACCGTGGACCCTCCCGGCGAACCTCGGGATCATGGTGGGGCCCGACATCGACTACGTCGTGGTCGAGTCCGACTTCACCGGGACCACCGAGCGCTACGTCATCGGTGAGGCCCGGCTGGCGGCCTATGCCAAGGACCTTTTCGGGGCCGACGAGCAGGACCCGGCCTCGCGGATCGTCCAGCGGCTCAAGGGAAGCGACCTCGTCGGTCGTGCCTTCACGCCGCCGTTCTCCTACTACCTCGGCCACGAGCGGGCGCACCGCGTCTTCCCGGCCGACTTCGTCACCACCGAGGACGGCACCGGTCTGGTCCACACCGCCGGCGCCTTCGGTGAGGAGGACAAGATCGTCACCGACGCGGCCGGGATCGAGCCCGTCATCCCCGTCGGTCCCGACGGCTGCTTCACCTTCCCCGTCACCGACTACGAGGGCGTGCAGGTCTTCGACGCCAACCCGATGGTCATCGAGCACCTCAAGAACCGCACGCGCGGCGATGGCGCGACGGGTTCGGTCACCGAGGGCACGGTGCTGCTGCGCCGGGAGACCTACGACCACTCGTACCCGCACTGCTGGCGCTGCCGTCAGCCGCTGATCTACATGGCGGTCTCGAGCTGGTTCGTCGAGGTCACCAAGATCAAGTCGCGCATGCTCGAGCTCAACGAGCAGATCGACTGGACGCCGGAGCACATCAAGCACGGGCAGTTCGGCAAGTGGCTGGAGAACGCCCGCGACTGGTCGATCTCGCGAAACCGCTTCTGGGGCAGCCCGATCCCGGTGTGGAAGTCCGACAACCCCGAGTTCCCCCGGATGGACGTCTACGGGTCCTTCGAGGAGCTCGAGAAGGACTTCGGGGTGGTGGTCAAGGACCTGCACCGGCCGTTCATCGACGACCTGACCCGGCCGAACCCCGACGACCCCACGGGTCGGTCGACGATGCGCCGGGTCGAGGACGTCCTCGACGTGTGGTTCGACTCGGGTTCGATGTCGTTCGCGCAGGTGCACTACCCGTTCGAGAACGAGCAGTGGTTCGAGCACCACTTCCCCGGCGACTTCATCGTCGAGTACATCGGCCAGACGCGTGGCTGGTTCTACACCCTGCACGTCCTGGCGACGGCACTGTTCGACCGCCCCGCGTTCTCGTCCTGCGTCAGCCACGGCATCGTCCTGGGCTCCGACGGGCAGAAGATGTCCAAGTCGCTGCGCAACTACCCCGACGTGCGCGAGGTGTTCGACCGCGACGGTGCCGACGCGATGCGCTGGTTCCTCATGAGCAGCCCGATCCTGCGCGGCGGCAACCTCGTCGTCACCGAGCAGGGGATCCGCGACGGGGTGCGCCAGGTGCTCATCCCGTTGTGGAACACCTGGTACTTCTTCTCGTTGTACGCCAACGCCTTCGGGCAGGACCACGACGGCGGGCAGGGGTATGAGGCGAAGTGGTCGACCGCGTCGACCGACCCGCTGGACCGCTACCTGCTGGCCAAGCTCGGGCAGTACGTGCAGACGATGCAGGACCAGCTCGACCGCTACGAGGTGGCCAACGCGTGCGAGACCACGCGCGGGTTCCTCGACGTGATGACCAACTGGTACGTCCGCCGGTCGCGCGAACGGTTCTGGGACACCGCTGCCGGCCAGGGTGGGGGAACAGCCGGTGGCGCGGAGCAGGCGTTCGACACCCTCTACACGGCGCTGGAGGTCGTCTGCCGGGTCGCGGCGCCGCTGCTGCCCCTCACGACGGAGGAGATCTGGCGCGGTCTCACCGGCGGCCGCTCGGTGCACCTCACCGACTGGCCCGACGCGTCCGACCTGCCGCACGACGAGGCCCTCGTGGCCGGCATGGACCGGGCCCGCGAGGTCTGCTCGGTGGCGTCGTCGCTGCGCAAGGCCAACGGGCTGCGCGTGCGCCTGCCCCTTGCTGACCTCACGGTGGTCATGCCGGATGCGCTGTCCCTCAAGGACTTCGGTGCGATCGTCGCCGATGAGGTCAACGTCCGCACCGTCACCCTGCGCGACATCGGCGAGGCCAGCCAGTCCGACTTCGGCATCACCCAGCGGCTCTCCGTCAACGCCCGCGCAGCAGGTCCGCGCCTGGGTCGCGACGTGCAGCAGGCCATCAAGGGCAGCAAGTCCGGTGACTGGTCGGTGGCCGAGGACGGCACCGTCACGGCCGCCGGCCTGGCCCTGGTCGAGGGGGAGTACACCCTCGAGACGGTGGTCGACTCCGGGGCCCAGGGTGGCTCCCAGGCGACCGCGATGCTCCCCGGTGGTGGCTTCGTGGTCCTCGACACCGAGGTGACGCCCGAGCTCGCGGCCGAGGGCCTGGCCCGCGACGTCGTCCGCGCCGTGCAGCAGGCTCGTAGGGACGCCGGCCTCGAGGTCAGCGACCGCATCTCGCTGACCGTCACCGGCAGCCAGGCGGTCTGGGAGGCGACGGTCGCCCACCAGGCGCTCATCGTCGAGGAGACCCTGGCCACCCAGTTCGGCAGCGCACCCCAGCTCGAGGCGCTGCCGGAGCGTGCCGACGTCGTCCAGGCCACCGTCGGTGACGGCGAGCCGGTCCGCATCAAGGTGATGAAGCTGTCATGACGCCGCGCGCCACACCCGTCGCCGTCCGACCCCACGCCCCGGAAGGAACTCCCCGTGCCTGCTCCTGACTCAGCCCAGCGCGAGGCCGCGCGCAACCTCGAGCTCGTGCGACAGATGCGCGAGGTGGAGGAGGCGATCCTGGCTCGCGCCCCCGAGCACGACCTGCAGCCGAGCCTGGAGCGCATCGCCGCGGTGATGGAGCTGCTCGGCGACCCGCAGCGCAGCTACCCCGTCATCCACCTGACCGGCACGAACGGCAAGACGTCGACGACGCGCATCATCGACACGCTGCTCACCGAGATGGGGCTGCGCACCGGTCGCTTCACCTCCCCGCACCTGCACAGCGTGCGCGAGCGGATCGCCCTGGCCGGTGAGCCGATCAGCCGCGAGAAGTTCCTCGCCGCCTACGCCGACGTCATCCCCTTCATCGAGATGGTCGACGTGAAGTCGGTCGCCGAGGGCGGCCCACGCATGACCTACTTCGAGGTGCTCGTCGCGATCGCGTATGCCGCGTTCGCCGACGCCCCCGTGGACGTCGCCATCGTCGAGGTCGGCCTCGGCGGCAGCTGGGACGCGACGAACGTCGCCGACGGCTCGGTGTCCGTGGTCACGCCGATCTCGCTGGACCACCAGCACTTCCTGGGTAACGACGTCGTCGACATCGCCACGGAGAAGTCGGGGATCATCAAGGCTGACGCGGTCGCCGTCATCGGGACGCAGGAGCCTGACGTCGTCTCGGTCCTCACCGAGCGCGGTGAAGAGGTCGGGGCGCGGATGACGTTTGAGGGCAACGACTTCGGCCTGCTGACGCGCGAGGTCGCCGTCGGCGGCCAGCAGATCTCCATCCGTGGCCTGGGTGGCGACTACGAAGACTTGTTCCTGCCGCTGCACGGCGCCCACCAGGCCCACAACGCGACCCTGGCGCTGGTCGCGGTCGAGGCGTTCCTCGGGGGCGGTGAGCAGCGGCTCGAGCCCGACGTGGTGCGCGCCGGGCTGGCGCGCGCGGCGTCACCGGGACGCCTCGAGATCGTGCGCCGGTCGCCCACCGTCATCGTCGACTCGGCGCACAACCCGGCGGGCGCGCTGGCCCTGCGCCAGGCCCTCGAGGACTCGTTCACCTTCGCCCGCGTCATCGGGGTCGTCGCGATCCTCAAGGACAAGGACGCCACCGAGATGCTCGAGGCGCTCGAACCCGTCCTGGACCACGTGGTCGTCTCGCGCACCACGTCGCCTCGGGCGATGCGCCCGGACGACCTGGGGGAGCTCGCGGTCGACATCTTCGGGGAGGACCGGGTCACGGTCGTGCAGGACCTCCCGGACGCGCTGGACGTGGCCGCGGGCCTCGCCGACGAGGGCGGCATGAGCGGCGGCGTCGTCGCCACCGGCTCGGTCACCACCGCGGCCGAGGTGCGCATGCTCGTCGGCACCACCGACGTCTGAGCCCACCAGCCACCGCGTTTGGGGGCAGGAGAGTGAGCCATGGCTCACCCTTCCGCCCCCAAATCCGGGTGGTCGCCTACTTCTTGCCGATCTGCCCCACGTCGCTGTGGTTCTTGGCGTCGGTCTTGGCATGCTTCTCGGCGCGCTTCTCCTTGATGGACTTGCTCGCCTTCTTGGCCAGGTGTTGTCGAGGTGACTTGTCGGCCATGGCTGTGCTCCCAGCGCTAGGAAGCCTGAGTGGCTCCGTGCACCGACAGTACGCCCGCGCGCGACGGCTTAGGCTCGTCCCATGCCCCCCATCACCAAGCTGGTCGTCCTGGTGGCGCTGGTCGCCCTGGGTTTCTGGTTGCTGACCAAGTTCCGTGACAACGGGAGGAACCGCAAGTGAAGGGGGTCGTCCTGTACGGCGCCCTCGGCAAGTTCACCTGGCGGATGCTGGCGACAGTGCTGGCCGGCCAGGGGATCGCGGTGTTCCTCGGCGCCCTGGTGGCCCGCGGGATCGCTGCCGCCGACGGCAGCTCCTCCGGGTCGGCGTGGCTGTGGGTCGGCACCGGCCTGGCCGTGCTGTGCTTCCTGGCCGCAGGCATGATGCGCCGACCCTGGGGCGTCACGCTGGGCTGGTTGATCCAGGTGGCGACCTTCGCGGCCGCCTTCGTCGTCCCGGCGATGCTGCTCGTCGGGTTCGTGTTCCTCGTCCTGTGGGTGGGGTCGCTCGTCGTCTGCCACCGGGTGGAGCAGGAGCAGGCCCGGCGTCAGCGTGAGGCCGCAGAGGCCTGACGGTCCCGCACCACGCCCGTCCCGCGGAGGGCGACGGCGGCCAGCGGCAGCCACAGCTTGGCCGGCCACACCGCCAGCCGCTCGGCGGCGCCCGACCACGCGTCGGCGCCCAGCCGGGCCCCGAACAGCACGGCCCCCAGGACGGCGAGGCCGCCCAGGACGGTGCCGAGCAGCCGGAGCCGACCGGCCGTCAGCCAGCGGGCATGCAGCAGCAGGGCCAGCGGCTGGGCCACGAACACCGGCAGGGCGACCAGGGTGTGCAGGGTCGGGTGCTCGTCGACCGGAGCCAGCCCGACCCCGACGGAGGAGACCCCCGCCACGACCCAGAGCCACCCCACGACGCGCGCCCGGCGTGCGGGGTCGCGCAGCAGGGGCATGGCGCCGATCGCCTGGAGGGCGCCGAACCCGATGAAGGCGAGGTTCATGGCCACGGAAGCCGACGAGCAGCCGGTCGCCGTGGGGGAGTGGCAGCTCGTGCCCAGGGCGCTGATCGTGTCGTCGGCCAGCGAGTAGCCGACGCCGGCGAACACGGCGAGCAGCACCTCGGCGGCGAGGTAGCCCGGCTGGGCCAGCCACGCGGCATACGCGGTGGCGCTCGTGGGCCCGCTCGTCCCCTGCACACCGCGACGCTAGTGCCTGCGCGGGCTGGGTAGGGTGGCGGGCGTGACGACGCAGATCGAACGTTCCCTGGTCCTGGTCAAGCCCGACGGTTTCGCCCGCGGCCTCTCCGGCGAGGTCCTGCGCCGCATCGAGGCGAAGGGGTACACCCTTGCCGCGCTCGCGGTGACGACCCCCACCGGCGAGCAGCTGGCCGAGCACTACGCCGAGCACGAGGGCAAGCCCTTCTACGAGCCCCTGGTGGAGTTCATGTCCAGCGGACCGGTGACGGCCATCGTCCTCGAGGGCCACCGCTGCATCGAGGGCTTCCGCGCCCTCGCCGGTGCCACCGACCCGACCGCGGCGCTGCCCGGCACCATCCGCGGCGACCTCGGCCGCGACTGGGGCAAGAAGGTCCAGGAGAACATCGTGCACGGCTCGGACTCCCCGGAGTCGGCCGCTCGCGAGATCGCGATCTGGTTCCCGAACCTCTGACCCGACCCACCCCTATGCGGGCTCGATCTCGTCGAGACCGTTGATCACCACCTCGAGGAGCGCGGCCAGCTGGTCGCGCTCCTCGCGTTTGAGCACCGCCAGCACGTCTGACTCGACGACGTTGGCCTCGCGCACCGCGGCCTCGAACAGCTCCCAGCCCGCAGTGGTGAGCTCGACCAGCACCCGGGTGCGGTTCTCCGGGTCGGGGGAGCGGCGCACGATCCCGCGCTCGGTCATCTTGTCGAGCCGGTGGGTCATCGACGAGGCGGCGACGTTGCTCGCGTCGGCCAGCTGGGACGGCGTCACCGGCCTGCCCTCCGACGTCGCCAGCACCGCGACCACCGACCACTCGCCGTGGGACAGATCGAGGTCGGCCAGCTGCCGGGTGTACCACTGGTCCAGCTTGCGGCCGAGGGAGTTCACCGCGGTGATGACGCGCTGCACCGACTCGTCGCCGCCGGCGGCGACATAGCTGGCCACCGCCTCCTTGTACTGCTCCTGGGCGGTGCGCCCGGCCTTCTTCCTCGCTGCCATGGAGCCATCCTCGCACGGCGTTCTTCGCATGCTAAGATTTCGACTTCGAAATATTCGACCTCGAAGAACTGTTGACCACACCATGCGCGCCCGTCTCCTGATCCTTGCCTCTGCCATCGCCATGCTCGGCTGGGGCACCGTCCTGCCCTACCAGTACGCCTACGCCGCCAACACCCGCGGCTGGGGCGCGCTGCTCGCCGCCGCGGCCTCGAGCCTGTTCTCGGTCGGCGCCCTGCTCGCCGCGCCCGTCGGTGGCCGTCTCGCCGACCGCGTGTCACCCGTGCTCGTGGCCGTCGGAGCCAAGGTCATCGCTGCCGCGGGCGCCGCCTCGCTGATCTGGGCGAGCAGCCCGACGGCGTTCCTCGTCGGCATGTTCGTCTTCGGCCTCGGCATCACCGCGGCCAACCCGGCGCAGTCCGTGCTCGTGCTGCGGTGGGTCGGGGGCAACGACCGTCGCCGCGTGTTCGCGTGGCAGTTCACCGGCCAGGCGCTCGGCATGGCCGTCGGCGCCTTCGCCGCCGGGTACGTCGTCGACCTCGACCGCACCAACGGGATGTGGCCAGCCTTCGCCACCGCCGGCGCGGGCTTCCTCATCTCCGCCGAGCTGCTCGTCGTCGCCGGTATGGCGCGCTGGGGCACCGCCCCGGGGGCGTGCGAGGACGAGTCGGGTGCCGCCGAGGCCGTTCGCTCGGCGAGCCCCCGGGAGGCGCTGCGCGCCATCTGGGCGATCCCGGCGCTGCGCTGGACCGCCCTCATCACCGTCACCCTGGCGCTGGGGTTCTACGCCCAGTTCGAGTCGGGTCTGCCGGCCTACGCCCTCACCGTGCTGCACGTCGACGAGACGACGATCGGCCTCGCCGCCGCCGTCAACTGCGTCGTCATCATCGTGCTGCAGATGCTCGTCGTCCGGCTCACGGCCAAGCGCAGCGGCGCGACCCTGCTCATGGGGGTCGGCCTGATCTGGACGATCTCGTGGCTCGTGCTCGCGGCGGCCTCGCTCGCCCCCGAGCTGGCGGCGGTCCTGTTCGTCACGACCTTCGGCATCTTCGCCGTCGGTGAGACGATGTACGCCCCCGTGCTCAACCCGCTCACCGCCAGCCTCGCCCCGTCGGGCCTGGTCGGCACGACGTTGGGGATGTTCACCGCCCTGCAGACCGGGTTCTCCGCGGTGGGCCCGCTCGTCGCGGGGGTCGTCCTCGGCGCCGGGATGGGCAGCGTGTTCATCGGCCTGCACATCGCGATCAGCCTGCTGGCCGTGTTCGGCGCCTGGCGCCTGCGCGCCACCCTGCGCACACCGGTCGCCGTGCCCCGCGCGGTGGAGGCGCAGCTCGTCGCCTGACCCGGCGGCATACGAGGCGTGCGGCGCGCCGTTCGTGCTGGGGCCCACTCTGCTCACGAAAGTGCACTCTGCCCGCGACGCTTCGTGGGCAGAGTGCACTTCGGCGGGCACAGTGCCGGCGGACCCGACTCGAACGGCGCGACCGCGCCCGGCGCGGCATACGAGGCGGGCCCGACGGCCCCGCGTACCATCGCCACCGTGAGCGGGACGGGTGGCTGGTCGAGGGGCTGGACGGGCTGGGGCAGGGACCTCGCCATCGACCTCGGAACCGCCAACACCCTCATCTACGAACGCGGTCGCGGCGTCGTCCTCGACGAGCCGTCGGTCGTCGCGGTCCAGGCCGGCACGTACGCGCTCCTGGCTGCCGGCACGCGGGCCAAGGAGATGCTGGGGCGCACCCCCGGCCACGTCCACGCCGTGCGCCCCCTGGCCGACGGCGTCATCTCCGACGCCGACGTCACCGAGCGGATGCTGCGCTACTTCGTCGACCAGGTCCGCCCGTCGCGGCTGTTCCGCCCGCGCATGGTGGTCTGCGTCCCGAGCGAGGTGACCGGCGTCGAGCGCCGCGCCCTCGAGGATGCCGCCGTGCGCGCCGGGGCCCGGCGCGTCTACGTGATCGAGGAGCCCATGGCCGCGGCGATCGGCGCCGACCTGCCGGTCAACGACACGGCCGCCTCGATGGTCGTCGACATCGGTGGCGGGACGACGGACGTCGCGGTCATCAGCCTCGGCGGCATCGTCACGTCACGGTCCCTGCGGGTCGGTGGCGACGAGATCGACGAGGCGATCATCGCCCACGTGAAGAGCGAGTACTCGTTGCTGCTGGGGGAGCGCAGCGCCGAGGACATCAAGATCGCGGCCGGTTCGGCGTTCCCGCTGCGCGAGGAGACGAGCACCCGCGTCCGGGGCCGCGACCTGGTCACCGGGCTGCCCAAGACCGTGACGATCTCCAGCCCCGAGGTCCGGCGCGCGATCGAGGGGCCGCTGCTGCAGATCGTCGAGCTGGTCCGCGCGACCCTCGACGTCTGCCCGCCGGAGCTGGCCGGTGACGTCCTCGACCGCGGCATCACCCTGACCGGCGGCGGCGCCCTGCTGCCCGGGCTGGACGTGCGGCTGCGCCACGAGCTCGGCGTGCCGGTGCAGGTCGCGCAGGACCCGTTGCGTGCCGTGGTGCGGGGTTCGGGTCGGTGCGTCGAGGAGTTCGGGACGCTCGAGCGCGTCCTGGTCGACGCCCGCCGCTTCTGAGTCATGCACCGATCCCGCCGTCTGCTCGCGACCCTCGTGGCGCTCACCGTCGTGGTGCTCGCCGCCGACCTCGCCGGCGCCCCCGGCACGGACGCCGTCCGCTCCGCGGCAGGCACGGTGTTCGGCCCCGCCGAGGAGCTGCTGTCGCCGGCCGTCCACCGTGACGACCCCAGCGCCCGCGAGGCCCGAGCCGCCACCGACGCCGACACCCTCGCCGCCCGGGCGACCGAGGCGGCGGCGTTCCAGCGGCTGCTCAGGGCTCCCGAGACCAGGGGTCGGGCCTTCGTGCCGGCCCGGGTCGTCGCCGTCGGCCGGACCGGCGCGGCCGGCCCCGAGCGCGTGACCATCGACGCCGGGACCCGCGACGGTCTGCGCACCGACCTCGCGGTCGTCGACGCCGACGGGCTCGTCGGCAGGGTCGTCGCCGTGTCGCCATGGACGGCCGACGTGCTGCTCGTGGGCGCTGCCGACCTCACCGTCTCCGTCCGGGTCGGGTCAGGGGTGCTCGGCTCCGTCGGCAGCGGCGCCACCGGTCCGCGTCGCCAGCGCGCGGGCGAGCTCACCCTGACCCCGGTGCAGCGTGGGGTGGTGTCCCGGGGCGACGCGGTGACCACGCTGGGGAGCCTCGACGGCACGCCATACCTCCCCGGGCTGCGGGTGGGCACCGTCACCGAGGTGGACTCCGACCCGGCAGCGCTCGTCCCCACCGCGGGGGTCGCGCCGGCCGTGGACGTCTCGACCCTCGACGTCGTGGGCGTGCTGGTCACCCCGGCCAGGGCCACCCCGCGCACCGCGACGACCGGTGGTGGCTAGGTGAGCACCGCCGTGCGACCCCTCGTCGGGACCGGTCGGGTCCGCGTCGCCCGTGGCCTCGCACTCGTCGCGCTCGCCGTCGCGTCGGCGGCCCTCGCCGCCCGGACGCCGCTGCTCCTGCCCGACCTCGTGCTGCCGGTCGTCGTCGCCGGCGCCCTCGTCGCAGGACCCTCCCGCGGAGCCCTGACCGGGCTCGCGGCCGGGTGGCTGGTCGACCTGGTGCCCCCCGGTGCCGTCGTGCTGGGCGCCGGAGCCCTGACGTATGCCGCGTGCGGCCTGCTCGCCGGCGCGGGCCGCCGGGAGGGGCTGGCTTCCTGGCGCTGGGTCGCCGTGGTCGCAACCCTGGCCTGTGCCGCCCAGACAGCCGGCGGGGTGCTCACCGCCCTCCTGGCGGGATCGTCGGTGTCGATGCGCGACTCGGTGGTCCGGCTGGTCCTCACGACCCTGCTCTGCGTGGTCGTCGTCCCTGTCCTGGTCCGAGCCGAGCAGCGCCTGCGAGCGCGGTCGTGAGGGGGCGGCGGCCCGGCGTGGGGCGGCTCGGACCGGGCTTCGGGGTCGGTGCTCGCCAGCGACGAGGCGCGGCCCGCCGCACCTGGGCGCCGCGGCCCCGGAGCCGTTCCCTGCCGCAGACCGGGCGACCCCGACCCCGGCACGCGCGGGTCTGGGTGTTCGCTCTGGTCGCCCTCAGCCTCGTCGGCACCCTGCTGGGGCGGCTCGGGCAGGTCCAGATCGGTGAGCACGCGTCGTACGAGCGCGCTGCCGCGACCCTGAACACCCGCACCGTCAGCGAACCCGCCGTGCGCGGGCGGATCCTCGACCGCTCCGGACGCCCCCTGGCCGACAACTCGACGCAGACCGTCGTGTCGGTCGAACGCAGGTCGCTGGCCGACGCCGCCGACGGCGGGCGCGCCCTCGTGCGGCGGCTGGCCTCGGCGCTGCAGGTGCCGTTCGCCCAGCTGTGGGGGCGCACCCAGCTCTGCGGGTCGCCCGACGCACCGTCGCCACCGATCTGCTGGGCAGGGTCGCCCTACGTCCCCGTCCCGTTGTTGTCCGGAGCCGACCCGAAGCGTGCGCTCGGGCTGCTCGAGCACCCTGACACCTACCCCGGGGTGAGCGTCACCGCGCAGCCCGTGCGCGACTACCCCCAGGAAGCGACGGTCAACGCGGCCCACGTGCTCGGTTACCTCGGTCGCGCAGCGGAGCAGGACGTCGCCGACTCCGGCGGACGGATCTCGGGGCTCGACCTCGTCGGCCGCGCGGGGCTGGAGCAGCAGTACGACGCGCAGCTGCGTGGGGTGCCCGGCGCCGACACCGTCTCCCTCGACCCACGGGGCGTCGTCACCGGACAGGTGTCCTCGACCCCACCCGTGCCCGGTCGCGACCTGGTGACCAACCTCGACTCGCGGGTCCAGTCCGCCGCCGAGGGTGCCCTGCGGGCGGCAGCCGCCTCCGCCCACCGACGCGGCCTCAAGGCCGACTCCGGTGCTGCCGTCGTCCTCGACGTGACCAACGGCGCCGTCGTCGCGGCAGCGAGCTACCCCACGTACGACCCCTCCGTCTGGACCGGAGGCATCTCCAGCGCCGACCTCGCGACCCTGACCGACGCGGCGGCCGGGACCCCGCTCGTCTCCCGCGTGACCGCGGGCGCCTACCCGCCGGCCTCGACGTTCAAGGTCGTGAGCATCCCGGCTGCGGTGAAGGCAGGCAACAGCCTGCGCGGCACCTACGACTGCACGTCGAGCTACACGATCGGCAACCGGCGCTTCGCCAACTTCGAGTCCCGCGCCTACGGCCCCATCACCCTGCACCGCGCGATCGTCGTCTCCTGCGACACGATCTTCTACGACTTCGCCTACCGCTCCTGGCTCGCCCAGGGCGGGCTCGGGGCGAAGACCGATGCGGCCGACCCCTTCGTGGCGACGGCCAAGGAGCTCGGGCTCGGGACCGCGACCGGTGTCGACCTGCCGGGGGAGCAGGCCGGCCGGATCCCCGACCGCGCCGCGAAGCTGGCGACCTGGTCGGCGTCGAGGACCGACACCTGCGCCCGGGCGAAGAACGGCTACCCCGAGGTGGCGGCGACGGATCCCGGCCGCGCGGCATACCTCAGGTCCCTGGCGATCGAGAACTGTCGCACGGGGTTCCAGTTCCGCGCCGGCGACGCCGCGAACTTCGCCATCGGCCAGGGCGACACGACGGCGACCCCGCTGCAGATGGCGCGGGTGTATGCCGCCATCGCCAACGGGGGCACGTTGTGGACCCCGCAGGTGGCCAAGGGTTTCGAGGCGCCCGGCGGGACCCTCGAGCCCGTGGCTCCGAAGGCCGCGGGCAAGGTCGTGTTCCCTGCCGGGACGCTGCCGTTCCTGCACGACGCGCTCAGGGGCGTGGTCCGGGAGGGAACCGCCGCCGAGGCGTTCAGGGGATTCCCCCTGGACCGGTGGCCCGTGGCGGGCAAGACCGGGACGGCAGAGTCGTTCGGGAAGCAGGACACCTCCTGGTTCGTGTCCTACGCGCCCGCTGACAAGCCGAGGTATGCGGTCGCGGTCGTCGTGTCGCAGGGTGGCACCGGTGGCACCACGGCAGCGGCTGCCGCGCGCACCATCCACGACGCGTTGCGCACCCTGCGCTGAGCGTCGACCCGTTGTCTGCTGTCGGCCCACCGGTGGGGGACCTGGCACGCACTCAGTAGGCTGGCGCGCATGGCTGACTTCGATGTGGTGGTGCTCGGTGCTGGTCCCGGTGGGTACGTCGCGGCGATTCGCGCCTCCCAGCTCGGCAAGAAGGTCGCGGTCGTCGAGAAGAAGTACTGGGGCGGGGTCTGCCTCAACGTCGGCTGCATCCCTTCCAAGGCGCTGATCAAGAACGCCGAGCTCGCGCACACGCTCCAGCACGACAAGGAGCTCTTCGGCATCGAGGGCGACGCCACCATGAAGTACGGCGTCACGCACGCCAGGTCCCGCAAGGTGTCGGCCGGCATCGTCAAGGGCGTCCACTTCCTCATGAAGAAGAACAAGATCGAGGAGATCGACGGCTGGGGCACCCTGACGTCGGCCTCGTCGATGGACGTCGCGCTCAACGACGGCTCGACCCGCCAGCTCACCTTCGACAAGCTCATCATCGCGGCCGGAGCGGTCACGCGGATGCTGCCGGGTGTCGAGGTCAGCACGAACGTCGTCACCTACGAGGAGCAGATCCTCGACGAGAACCTCCCCGGCTCGATCATCATCGCCGGGTCCGGCGCCATCGGCGTCGAGTTCGCCTACGTCATGAAGAACTTCGGCGTCGACGTGACCATCGTCGAGTTCCTCGACCGCATGGTCCCGACCGAGGACGAGGAGGTCTCCAAGGAGCTCCTCAAGCACTACAAGAAGCTCGGCGTGAAGGTCATGCTCGGCACCAAGGTCGAGTCGGTCGAGGACACCGGGTCCGGCGTGCGCGTGACCGTCTCGCCCGCCAAGGGTGGCGACCAGCAGGTGCTCGAGGCCGACAAGCTGCTCTCGGCGATCGGCTTCGCGCCGCGCACCGAGGGGTACGGCCTGGAGGCCGCCGGCGTGAAGCTCACCGACCGGGGTGCGGTCGAGATCGACGAGTACTGCCGCACCAACGTCGAGAACGTCTATGCCATCGGCGACTGCACCGCCAAGCTCATGCTCGCCCACGTCGCGGAGGCCCAGGGCGTCGTCGCCGCCGAGCACCTCGCCGGGGCCGAGACCATGCCCGTCGAGTACGACTTCATCCCGCGAGCGACCTACTGCCACCCGCAGATCGCGTCCTTCGGCTACTCCGAGGCGCAGGCCAAGGACAAGGGCTACGACGTCAAGGTCGCCAAGTTCCCGTTCTCCGCGAACGGCAAGGCGATGGGCCTCGGCGACGCCGTCGGGTTCGTCAAGATCGTCGCCGACGCGACCCACAACGAGATCATCGGCGCCCACCTCATCGGCCCCGACGTCACCGAGCTCCTGCCCGCGCTGACGCTGGCGCAGAAGTGGGACCTCACCGCGGACGAGGTGGCGCGCAACGTGTTCGCGCACCCGACGCTGTCGGAGGCCGTCAAGGAGGCCGTCGAAGGCATCGCCGGCCACATGATCAACCTCTGACCAGACGCTGCCCAGACCTCACCGTCCGCCCGCGGACAGTTCGGAGACGTCCGTATGGCGCGCGTGAGCCTGCCGATCACCACCGACCGCCTCACCCTGCGCAGCTTCCGGCCGGGTGACGAGGACGACGAGGACGACGTCTTCGCCTACCGGTCGGTGCCGTCGGTGGTCCGGTACATCCCCGGAGACCCCAAGACGCGCGAGCAGGTCGAGGACCTGGTCGCCGAACGTGCCACGGCCGGGCGGATCGACGCCACGATGCCGAACCTCACCCTGGCGGTCGAGCTCGACGGTCGGGTGATCGGCGACGTCCTGCTGCTGCTGGCCGGGCCCGATGGTGCCGACGGCAAGCAGGCCGAGATCGGCTGGGTGTTCGCCCCCGACGTCGGCGGCCAGGGGTACGCCACGGAGGCGGCCCGCGCCATCACCGAGGTGGCGTTCCGTGAGGTCGGGGTGCACCGGGTGTGGGCGGAGCTCGAGCCAGAGAACACCGCGTCGGCGCGGGTGTGCGAACGCCTCGGCATGCGACGCGAAGCCGTCTTCGTCAAGGGTTCGTGGTTCAAGGAGCGCTGGACCGACATCGCGATCTACGGCCTGCTCGCGGACGAGTGGAGCCAGGAGCCGGGCCACTGACCGGCGGGACAGCCGTCGGGCTGGCGACGCACGGACAGCGTGCCGACCCGACGGCCACGGCTGGGCGGCGCCCACCCCTGCCCGCGCTGACGGGACTTCGCGCGCTCGCCGCCCTCTGGGTGGTGCTGTTCCACTACCGCGAGGACATCCTGGCCCTGCTGCCCTGGCTCTCCCCGGCCAACCTGTTCCTGGGGGCTGGGTACCTCGGCGTCGACCTGTTCTTCCCGCTCAGCGGTTTCGTCCTGGCGTACAACTACGCCGACCGGCTGAGGACCTTCTCGTGGCGCGGGACACAGGGCTTCATCCAGAACCGCTTCGCCCGCGTCTGGCCCGTCCACGTCTTCGCGCTGCACGTCGACCTCGTGGTCGCGCTCGCGGTCGGGACCATGGGCATCGGTGAGAACGGGCACCGACGGACGCTCGCTGCATACGTCGAGAACCTGTTCATGGTGCACAACTGGTGGAACGACCGCCCGAGCTTCAACGGTCCCGCCTGGTCGATCGGCTCGGAGTGGTTCGCCTACCTCCTCGCGCCGCTCGTCTTCGTCCTCGCGGCGCGGCTGGTGCGGGCGAGGTCGGCACTGCTGCTGGCCGCCGCCTCGTATGCCGCGATGCTGGCCGTGTTCGCCACCATGGCCCTGCCCAACGGGAACCTCGAGCACATGTTCTACGTGCGGATCCTCGGGGAGTTCGTGGGCGGGATCTTCCTGTGCCTCGCGTGGGTGCGCGGTGGGGCCCGGATGGGGCGGTGGTTGGTCGTGGCCCCACTCACCGTCGCCGTGATCGCGCTCGTCCCGGCGGCGACGTCGAACGACTACTGGGCGGCGCCGGCCCTCGGGCTCGTCGTCGCAGCCCTGGCCGCCTCCAGCGGCTGGACGACACGCACCCTCTCGAGTCCGTTGATGGTGGCGGCGGGGGAGGCCTCGTACTGCCTCTACATGACGCACGTGCTCGTGCGGCCGGTGGTCAGCGGGCTGCGCGACTGGGGCGACGCGGCGTGGTGGAGCGCGGCCTTGGCGGTCACGGGCATCGCGGTCGTGCTCGGTGGCGTCGCGTGGCTGGTGCACGTCCTGGTCGAACGTCCCGCGCGCCGGTTCCTGCACGCCCGCGCCTGACCAGCGCCCCGCGCCCGCCCACCCGCCCGGCGCCCGCGCCCGCCCACCCGCCCGGCGCCCGAGCCCGCTGGCGGACGTCCGCCGGGCCGACGCACGTCCGCCTTCCGTGCCCCCGAGCACTGGTGTCCGGGTGTTCCGGCGGCCCTACGTCACTGAGCACAGAACGCGCTCAGTGACGTAGGGCCACAACAACCCCTTTGGCGCCCGGCGCTGCACGGTCTGTTGTCAGACCCCGTGGCCATGCTGATCGGTGTGTGGCGCACGGGCGCGCAGTCAAGGGCGGGAGGCAGCGGTGGGGGAGCTGGAGCTGACGGGGTACATGGTCAGGGCGCGGCGGCGGGCTCGGCTGAGCCAACGGGAGATGGCAGAGGAGCTCGGCGTCGCCCGGTCCACACTGGCGAGCTACGAACGCGGCTCCCGGCGAGTGCCCGAGGGCGCATTCGCGGCGGCCCTCGCCGTGGGAGGTCTGCGGTTGGCGGTTCTGGACGAGGAGGGGCGGGAGATCGAGCCGTTTCCCAGCGATGCGGTCCGAGACAACGCGGGGCGCAGGTTCCCGGCCCACCTCGAGGTCCAGCCACCGGACAAGCTTCCCAGGGAGGCGCTGCGGGCACCGCGGTACGACCGAGAGGCGCCCCGTGCGTGGTACCACTTGCGCGGTTCGGACGAGGTCTCCCTCGACGACCTCGGCGGGCGCGACCACCCCACCGACCATGAGCTCGCGCTGCGGCTGCGGAGGCTGCGGACCGCTGGTGCCGTGAGGAGGATGCTGGCCCTCCCGGACGAGCCGGACGCGTGCTCAGGGGAGGGTGACCGGCGCGATTAGGGTGCGCCGTGACCCGCTGGTAGCCTTGCCATCGCCGTAGACCGGCCGCGGATCCAGAGCGCCCAGGTGAACCAGCCCTGAGGCACCGCGCAACGATTCCACGAAGGAGCAGTGTCGACCCATGCCGTTGAGCACCGACGTCAAGCAGAAGATCATGTCCGAGCACGCCACGCACGAGGGCGACACCGGTTCCCCCGAGGTCCAGATCGCCCTGCTCACGCAGCGCATCCTCGACCTGACGGAGCACTCGCGCCAGCACAAGCACGACCACCACAGCCGCCGTGGGCTGCTGCTGCTGGTCGGCCAGCGCCGCCGGCTCCTGCGCTACCTCGAGAGCGTGGACGTCGAGCGTTACCGCTCGCTGATCAAGAAGCTCGGTCTGCGCCGCTGAACATCCGACAGGGACGGTCCTCCACGAGGGCCGTCCCTGTCGCATGAGGCCGGCCTCGCTGCCGCGCCCGCACCACCAGCACCACCAGAAGAAACCCCGCGCACAACGACGATGCGCGTGGAACTTGAAAAAGAAGGAGGGCCCAATGGAGGGTCCAGAGATCCAGTTCGCCGAAGCCACCATCGACAACGGCTCGTTCGGCACCCGCACGGTCCGGTTCGAGACCGGACGCCTGGCCAAGCAGGCCGGTGGCGCCGTCGCCGCCTACCTGGACGAGGACACGATGCTCCTCTCCACCACCACCGCCGGGAAGCACCCGCGCGAGGGATTCGACTTCTTCCCCCTGACGGTCGACGTCGAGGAGCGGATGTATGCCGCGGGCAAGATCCCCGGCTCGTTCTTCCGTCGTGAGGGCCGCCCCTCGACCGACGCGATCCTCACCTGCCGCCTGATCGACCGCCCGCTGCGCCCGACCTTCACCAAGGGCCTGCGCAACGAGGTCCAGGTCGTCATCACGGTGCTCGCGCTCAACCCCGACCACCAGTACGACGTGCTCGCCATCAACGCGGCCAGCGCCTCCACGCAGATCTCGGGTCTGCCCTTCTCCGGTCCGATCGGTGGCGTCCGCGTCTCCCTGATCGACGGCCAGTGGGTCGCCTTCCCGAACTTCTCCGACATCGAGCGCTCCACGTTCGACATGGTCGTCGCCGGCCGTGTCGCGGGTGACGACGTCGCGATCATGATGGTCGAGGCCGAGTCCACCGAGCAGACCTGGGACCTGGTCAAGAACGAAGGCAAGCAGGCTCCGACCGAAGAGGTCGTCGCCGAGGGCCTCGAGGCCGCCAAGAAGTTCATCAAGGTCCTGTGCGAGGCCCAGGCCGAGCTGGCGAGCAAGTCCGCCAAGCCCGTCCAGGAGTTCCCGATCTTCCTCGACTACGAGGACGACGCGTATGCCGCCGTCGAGGCTGCGACCTCGGCAGACCTGGCGCAGGCGCTGACGATCGCCGGCAAGCAGGAGCGCGAGGAGCGCATCGACGAGATCAAGGCTGCCGTCAAGGAGTCCCTCGCCGGTGAGGGCCAGCAGTTCGCCGGCCGCGACAAGGAGATCTCCGCGGCCTACAAGTCCGTGCAGAAGAAGCTGATCCGTCAGCGCATCCTGCGCGACAAGGTCCGCATCGACGGCCGTGGCCTCGCCGACATCCGCGCCCTCGGCGCCGAGGTCGAGGTCCTGCCGCGCGTGCACGGCTCGGCCCTGTTCGAGCGCGGCGAGACCCAGATCATGGGTGTCACCACGCTGAACATGCTCCGCATGGAGCAGCAGCTCGACACGTTGTCGCCGGTGACGCGCAAGCGCTACATGCACAACTACAACTTCCCCCCCTACTCCACCGGTGAGACCGGTCGGGTGGGTTCGCCGAAGCGCCGCGAGATCGGCCACGGCGCGCTGGCGGAGCGGGCGCTCATGCCCGTGCTGCCGACGCGTGAGGAGTTCCCCTACGCGATCCGTCAGGTGTCCGAGGCCCTCGGCTCCAACGGCTCGACGTCCATGGGCTCGGTCTGCGCCTCCACCTTGTCGATGCTCAACGCTGGTGTGCCGCTGCGCGCCCCGGTCGCCGGCATCGCCATGGGCCTGGTGTCCGACGAGGTCGACGGCCAGACGCAGTACGCCGCGCTGACCGACATCCTCGGCGCCGAGGACGCGTTCGGTGACATGGACTTCAAGGTCGCCGGCACCCGCGAGTTCGTCACGGCCATCCAGCTCGACACCAAGCTCGACGGCATCCCCGCCTCGGTCCTGGCCGGTGCGCTGACCCAGGCCCGCGACGCGCGCCTGCACATCCTCGACGTCATGAACGAGGCCATCGACGTGCCGGACGAGATGAGCCCCTTCGCTCCTCGCGTCATCGCGGTGCAGGTCCCCGTCGACAAGATCGGCGAGGTCATCGGGCCGAAGGGCAAGATGATCAACCAGATCCAGGACGAGACCGGCGCCCAGATCTCCATCGAGGACGACGGCACCGTCTACATCGGCGCGACCGACGGTCCGTCGGCCGAGGCGGCCCGCGCGATGGTCAACGCCATCGCCAACCCGCAGATGCCGGAGGTCGGCGAGCGCTTCCTGGGCACCGTGGTCAAGACCACGACGTTCGGTGCGTTCATCTCCCTGCTGCCCGGCAAGGACGGCCTGCTGCACATCTCCGAGGTGCGCAAGCTCGTCGGTGGCAAGCGGATCGACAACGTCGACGACGTCCTCGCCGTCGGCCAGAAGGTCCAGGTCGAGCTCAAGGAGGTCGACCCGCGCGGCAAGCTCTCGCTGGCCGCCGTCCTGCCCGAGGGTGAGAGTGGCGACAGCGCCGCCGACGCCGTCGACGCACCGGCTACCGAGGCCCCGTCCTCCGACGCCGGCTCCGACGAGGCGGCCGAGTCCAGCGACTCGAACGACTCGGGTGACCGTGGTGAGCGCCGCGAGGGTGGTCGCAGCCGCAACCGCCGTCGTCGTGGTGGAGAGCGCAGCGACTCCGGCTCGTCCGAGGTCGAAGCTAGCTGACGTCCCACCCCAGCACGACCCGAACGGGCCGGCCCACCTCACGGTGGGTCGGCCCGTTCGTCGTCCCCGGGGTTGCGCCGCGGACCGGGTCGGCGAAGGGTGGGGACATGACTGATGAGCGCACGTTCGTGGTGGTCGGTGGTGGGCTCGCGGGAGCCAAGGCCGTGGAAGCGTTGCGGGACAAGGGGTTCGGGGGTCGTCTCGTGCTGTTCGCGGGCGAGGACCACCTGCCGTACGAGCGCCCGCCGTTGTCCAAGGACTACCTCAAGACGGGGGAGGGGCTCGACGACGCCTTCGTGCACGACGAGGACTGGTATGCCGCGCACGACATCGACGTGCGCACCGGCACCGTGATCGCCTCCGTGGACCGGGACGCTCGCGAGGTGGTGACCGCGGCGGGCGAGCGGACCGGCTGGGACCGGCTGCTCCTGGCGACGGGCAGCTCGCCGCGACACCTCGACCTGCCCGGAGCAGACCTCGATGGGGTCGTGTCGCTGCGCACGATCGAGGACAGCAACCGACTGCGCGGGGCGCTGAAGCCGCAGGCCCGGGTCGTCCTCGTCGGTGGCGGGTGGATCGGGCTCGAGGTCGCGGCCGCGGCACGCGAGGCCGGGGCCACGGTCACGGTGCTCGAGTCGCTCGACCTACCGCTCGTGCGGGTCCTCGGGCCGAAGGTGGCGCAGGTGTTCGCGGACCTGCACCGCGAGCACGGGGTCGACCTGCGCACCGGCGTGCAGGTCGAGGAGCTCGTTGGGGAGGGCGGTTCGGTCACCGGGGTGCGTCTGGCGGACGGCAGCACCGTCCCGGCAGACCTCGTGGTCGTGGGCATCGGTGCGGCACCCAACACCTCACTCGCGGCAGATGCCGGGCTCGACGTCGACAACGGCGTGGTGGCTGACGCCGTCGGCCGCACCAGCGACCCCGACATCTTCGCGGTGGGGGACGTCGCGAACGTCGAACACCCCTTCCTGGGGCGTCGGGTCCGGGTCGAGCACTGGGCGAACGCGCTCAACCAGCCCACCCTCGTCGCATCGGCGATGCTGGACCAGCCCGGCCCGGAGGCCGAGCTGCCGTACTTCTTCACCGACCAGTACGACCTCGGCATGGAGTACCACGGGCTCGGCAGCCCCGACGACGAGGTGGTCGTCCGCGGCGACCTGGCGGGACGGGAGTTCGTCGCGTTCTGGCTCCGCGACGGGGTCGTCACGGCCGGCATGAACGTCAACGTGTGGGACGTCGGCGACGCCGTCAAGGGCCTGATCCACTCGCGCTCACAGGTCGACCGGGCACAACTTGCCGACCCGGACGTGCCCTTGGAGATCCTGACCTGACCTTTACCTTGTGGACGCCTTCCATACCTCCACAAGGGGTTCTGTCCATGTTTGACTCCACCCTTGGCGCCGGGCCCGCATCCTTGGGCGGCGCGACTTTCGAGAACAACTCGGGTGTGGAGGACTGCTGTGCGCGAAGGCCGCAAGCAACTGATGGGGGCGGCGGGCGTACTTGCGCTCACCGCCGGTGTGATTTCCGTGGCGACGAGTGCGCAGGCCGCACCGTCACCCACGGCTGGTGTCGTCATCAACGAGGTGTACGGCGGCGGGGGCAACTCCGGCGCGACGTACAAGCAGGACTTCATCGAGCTGGTGAACACTGGTACCGCGCCGGTGAAGCTCGAAGGGTGGTCGGTGCAGTACTCGTCCTCGGGCGGTACCAGCTGGGCCACGACGGGGCTGGCGGGCACCCTGCCCACCGGCGCCAGCTATGTGGTCAGTGAAGCCTCTGGAACCGGCGGGACCACCGCTGTCACGGCCGACGTTGTCGGATCCATCGCCATGGCAGGCACCGCCGGCAAGGTGGCGCTGGTCAACACCGCAGCCGCCCTGAGCGGCTGTGGCGCGAAGGCGGCCGGTTCGACCGCCTGCTCCGACCTGCCGCAGGTGGTCGACTTCGTGGGATACGGGTCGGCCAACGACTTCGCCGGCTCCGCACCGGCGGTCGCACCGAGCAACACCGCCTCGGTGTCCCGCAACGCCGCGCACGCCAACACCGCCGACAACAAGGCGGACTTCGCCACCGGTGCGCCCAGCCCGGTCGCCTGCGGCGACGCGTGCACCCCGGCCCCGACGGGGCCGAAGGAGGCCACCATCGCGGAGGTCCAGGGGCCCGGCGCCACCTCGCCCCTCGCCGGTGAGACCGTCGTCGTCAAGGGGGTCGTCACCGCGGCCTACCCGACGGGCGGTTTCAACGGCTTCTTCCTCCAGACCCAGGGCACCGGCCCCGAGCCCCGCGCCGACGGCGCCTCGGACGGTGTCTACGTCTTCCAGCCCGGGACGCTGTCCCCCGAGGCCGTGGTGGGCAACTTCGTCCAGGTGACCGGCAAGGTCAGCGAGTTCGGGGGTCTCACCGAGATCTCGACCACGTCGGCCGACGTCGTCGACGCCGGCACCGCCTTCAGCCCCGTCCAGCCGCTGACCGGGTCGTGGCCGGCCACCGACGCCGGGCGCGAGTCCATCGAGGGCATGCTCTTCCAGCCCACCGGCGCCTACACCGTGACCAACACGTTCGGCACCAACCAGTACGGCGAGGTCGGCCTCGCCGTCGGCACCACGCCGCTGCTGCAGAACACCGAGGTCGCCAAGCCCGGCACGCCGGAGGCGGCCGCGGTCGTCGCTGACAACGCCAAGCGCCTGGTCACCCTCGACGACGGCTCGTCGACCAACTTCACGGCCAGCAGCTACTCGGCCGCGACGTGCGCGGGCCGCCCCGTGCCCTGCCTGCTCAACGCCGACAAGACGCCGGCCTACGTCTCCACGACCAAGCTGGTCCGCGTCGGTGCGCCGGCGACCTTCACCGCTCCGGTCGTCGTCGACTACCGGTTCAACCTGTGGCGCTTCCAGCCCACGGCCCAGGTCGTGGGTCCCGACAACGCCACCTCCCCGGTGGAGTTCACCAACACCCGCACCGCGGCCCCCGACGAGAAGGACCTGAGCCAGCGCGGGACCCCGGACCTCAAGGTCGCCTCGTTCAACGTGCTGAACTACTTCACCGACCTCGGTGACGCCGACCCGTCCTGCACGGCGTACTACGACCGCGACAGCAGCGGCGACACGGTCCGTGACGGCTGCGACCGTCGCGGTGCCTGGGATGCTGCCGACCTCGCTCGCCAGACCGAGAAGGAGGTGTCGGCGATCAACGCGCTCGACGCCGACGTCGTCGGGCTCATGGAGGTCGAGAACTCGGCGCAGTTCGGCCACTCGCGGGACGAGACCCTCTCGCGCCTCGTCACCGCGCTGAACGACAAGGCCGGCGTCGGGACGTGGGCCTTCGTCCCGTCGTCCACGGACCTGCCCCCGACGGCCCAGCAGGACTTCATCACCACGGCGATGATCTACAAGCCCGCGAACGTCATGCGTGTCGACCGTTCCCGGGCCCTCGGTGACCAGAGTGGGCCGGGTCAGGCCTTCGTCAACGCTCGTGAGCCGATCGCCCAGACGTTCAGGAAGAAGACCGGCAAGGGCGACAAGTTCCTGTTCGTCGTCAACCACTTCAAGTCCAAGGGCTCGGCCGGTCCGTTCCCCGGCGACAAGGACAACGGCGACGGCCAGGGCGCTTCGGTGACCAGCCGCGTCCTGCAGGCCCAGGCGCTGCGCGACTGGGTCCCCGGTGTCGCGGCGGAGTACGGCGCCAAGGCCATCGTCATGGCCGGCGACTACAACTCCTACACGATGGAGGACCCGCTCGACGTCCTCTACCGGGCTGGGTACACCGACGTGGGCTCGACCTTCGACCCGGGCCGATACTCGTACTCGTTCTCGGGCACGTCCGGCTCGCTCGACCACATCCTCGTCAACGAGGCGGGTCTGAAGATGTCCACGGGCGCCGACCACTGGAATATCAACTCGGGTGAGTCGGTGGCGCTGGAGTACAGCCGCTACAACTACCACTCGACCGACTTCCACGACCCGGGCCCGTACCGGTCCTCGGACCACGACCCCGTGGTCCTCGGCCTCAAGGCCTTCGTCAAGTAGTCCTCCGGGCCGCAGGGCCCGACCACGCAGGACCGCGTATGGCGGGTCCGCCCCCTCGGGGGTGGGCCCGCCATCGCTACGCTGGCGACCATGAGCGAGTCGACCACAGTGGCCGTGATCGGGGCAGCCGGACGGATGGGCGCCGAGGTTTGCCGTGCCGTCGAGGCTGCCGACGACCTCGAGCTGGTCGGCAGGTTCGACCAGGGTGACGAGCTCGGTGACCTCGCCGGCGCGCAGGTCGTCGTCGAGTTCTCGGTGCCCGACGCGTCGCCGGCCAACGTGGCCCACTGCGTCGAGCAGGGGGTGCACGTCGTCGTCGGGACCACCGGCTGGGACGAGTCCCGGTTGGACGCCCTCCGGGGGATCCTGGCCGAGCACCCAGGGGTCGGGGTCCTGGTCGCCCCCAACTTCGCCATCGGCGCGATCCTCATGATGCGCTTCGCGCAGGAGGCCGCCCGCTTCTACGAGTCCGTCGAGGTCATCGAGCTGCACCACCCCGCCAAGGTCGACGCACCGTCGGGCACGGCAGCGCGCACCGCGTCCCTCATCGCGGCGGCCCGTGCCGAGGCCGGCATCGGCGAGGTCCCGGACGCCACCACCCACGACCCGGACGGCGCCCGCGGCGCGCGTGTCGACGGCATACCGGTGCACTCGGTGCGCCTGCGGGGACTGGTCGCGCACCAGGAGGTGCTTCTCGGTGGGGTGGGGGAGATGCTCACGCTGCGGCACGACTCCTTCGACCGCACGTCGTTCATGCCCGGTGTCCTCGCCGGCGTGCGTGCCGTCGGCGAGCACCCGGGACTGACCGTGGGCCTCGAGCACTTCCTCGGTCTGGACGACTGAGTGCGCGAGAAGGTCACCGCGCTGGTCACGCTCGTGGTGCTGGTGTTCTACTCCGCCACCATCGGCTGGCGAGGCGTGGCGCTCATCGGTGACGGCCGCCCCGCGTCCATCCTGCTGGGGCTCGGCGTCATCCTCATCCCCGTCGTCGCGCTGCTCGCGATCGCGCCGCTGGTCCTCCTGGCCCGGGACGGGTCGCGGATGCTGGCACAGGCCAGGGAGTCCGGTGCCGAGGGGACGTGGGCGACCGAGCTCGAACTGGCCGAGGCCTGCCGCGTCGCCAAGGACCGCAAGGGCGAGCAGACCCACTACCGCGCCGCGGTCCGGGCCTGGCGGGCATCCCGCGGCTGACCGTCCTACGGTGGAGGCATGCACCGTTCACGCATCGGCATCGTCCTGGTCGACCACGGCGCGGAGCACTACGACCAGAGCCTGGCGTTCTGGGCGGGGGTGCAGGGGGTGCACCCGCGACAGGATGGCCCCTACGCCTCCGTCGGGGAGATCGGCGGGCTGAACCTCGAGGTGCAGCGCCTGGAGCAGGGCGGCCCGCGCGTCCACCTCGACATCGAGTCCGACGACGTGCGGGCCGAGGTCGCCCGGCTCACCGCGCTCGGCGCGACGGTGGTCGAGGAGCGCGACGGGTATGTCGTCATGGCGGACCCCGGCGGGGTGGTGTTCTGCGTCGTGGGGATCCAGACGGGGGACCGGTTCGTCGAGGACGCCCTCGAGTGGCCGTGACCCGATCCCTGCCCTGAGGGGTTACGGGAGGCCCAGGAGGCGCAGTCCGGCCGCGGTGGCGGCGGCGAGAACCACGACGACGATGAAGGGCGCCCGCAGGAGCAGTGCGAGGATCGCGACGCCCACCGCGGCCGCCCGGGAGTCCAGGACGATGCCGCCCGAGGAGCTCGTCAGGGTCTGCACCCCGACCAGGGCTGCGAGCAGGGCGATGGGCAGCGCCGAGGTGATCCGGGTCGTGCGCTGGCCGTCCAGCCACCTGGCCGGGACGAGGTGCCCGACGTACTTGAGGACGAAGGCCAGTGCCGACGCGACCAGGACAGCGGTCCACGTGCTCATGACGGCTCCTCCTCGCCGGCCCAGTGGTGCGGTGCCGGCGGGTCGGAGTGGGCCCGGCGCCACAGTCCCGCCACCAGCGCGGTCGTGGCAGCGACCAGCACGGGGACCCCTGCCGGCGCGTGCGGGGCGAGCAGGACGGCAATGACGGCGGAGGCCGCAGCGATCGCGAAGGCGTCGGCCGACTTCAGCCGGGGCCAGAGCAGGGCGCAGAACGCCGCAGCGGCGGCGGCGTCGAGTCCGTAGGTGCGCGGGTCTCCCATGGCGTCACCGGCCAGGGCCCCGGCGAGGGTCGCGAGGTTCCACAGGACGAAGACGCCGATCCCCGTGGCCCAGAACCCGATCCGGCCTGCGGCTGCCTCCGGCTGGGCGACGCCCACCGCGGTCGACTCGTCGATGGTGAGCTGCGCAGCGGCGACCCGGCGCGGTCCCCGTACTCCGAGCAGTCGTGCGACCTGCAGGCCGTACAGCCCGTTGCGGACGCCGAGGAGGGTGGAGGTGGCGATCGCCGCGGGTGCGCCTGCCGGGCCGGCGGCGAGCACGCCGACGAACGCGAACTGCGACCCGCCGGAGAAGAGCAGCAACGACAGCGCCTGGGTCTGCAGGATCGACAGGCCGGCGGCGACCGACAGTGCACCGAAGCTGATGCCGTAGGCGCCCGTGGCCACGGCGACCGACAGCGCCTGGCGCAGCACGGTCCGGCGCCGTTCGGGGGAGAGGACGGACGTCCCGGCTGCCGAGGCGGCCGTCGAGCGGGGCTCGTCGGTCACGGCTGGGACGGGTCGCCGGGCTCCCCGTCGGGACGGATGTCGGCGACGAGGCGCACCTCGCGCGCAGTCCGGCCGTCGGGGGAGACGACCCGGTCGCGGAAGGCGCCGTCGGGGTGCAGCCCGGATGCAGACAGGAAGGCCCGAGTCTGCTCGTCGGAGGCGAGGACCCACGTGTGCAGCGTGTCGGCGCCGGCCCCGCGCAGGGTGTCCACCGCCGCGTTGAGCAGTCGCGACCCGTGACCGGCGCGACGGGCCTGCGGATGGACCGCGAGCGCGGAGACCTCGCCGGTGGCGCCGCCGGCATCGGGGTCCTGGCTGGGTCCGATCGAGGCGAACCCGACGACCTGGTCACCCGCGCAGGCCGTCAGCAGTCGGTAGACCCCTGCGGGCGGCGAGGACAGGGACTGGCGCCAGGCGTTCCCGAACGCCGCGGGCTCGAAGGCCGCGAGCACGTCGTCCGGCACGACGCCCTCGTACGCCTCGCGCCACACGATGGCCTGGACGAACCCCACGGCGGGGGCGTCGGTCTCGCGGGCGGTGCGCACGCTCGCGTCCGCCAGCGGTCCCCGGGTCTGGTCGTGCTGGTGCTCGTGGTCGTACGGGTGGTCGTGCGCGGGACTCATGCCGGCCATCCTCGCACCCGCTCCGGGCGTGCCACGTCTCGGTCCGGGCGCCGCGGACAGAGGGGGAGCGTCGGCGCTACGTCACTGAGTGCAGAACGCGCTCAGTGACGTAGCGCCGATGCCGAGCCTGGGTCAGGTGCGCTCGTAGGTGACCCAGCTGAAGCCGTCGCGGTCCTCGCGCGCGGTCTCCTGCCAGCGGCGCGGGTCGATCGGCGGGAACCGCACGTCACCCTCGGGGGACTGGTCGACCTCGGTGATGAGCAGCCGGTGGGCCCACGGCATCGCCTCGGTGTAGACCTGCCCGCCCCCGCAGACGAACACCTCGCTCACCGGACCGGCGAGGGACAGGGCCTCGCTGAGGGAGTGGGCGGTCTCGACGTCGGGGTGCGACCAGTCGGGCTGCCGGGTCACGACGATGGTGCGCCGACCCGGCAGCACGCGCCCGATCGAGTCGAACGTCTTGCGCCCCATGATCATCGGGTGCCCCATCGTGGAGCGCTTGAAGAAGGCGAAGTCCTCGGGCAGGTGCCACGGCATGTCGTTGTCGGCACCGATGACGCCGTTGCGCCCGACCGCGGCGATGAGGGTCACGTTCGTCATGCCCAACAGGGTATGCCGTGGGCGTCCCGCTCAGACGGCGATGGGCGCCTTGATCGAGGGGTGCGCCTGGTAGCCGACGAGCTCGAAGTCGCCGAGGTCGAACTCGTCGATCTGCTTGCCGCGCGCGATCTTCATCGTCGGCAGGGGCAGCGGCTCGCGGGTGAGCTGGAGCCTGGCCTGCTCGACGTGGTTGGAGTACAGGTGCGCGTCACCGAGGGTGTGCACGAAGTCGCCGGGCTCGAGGTCGCAGATCTGGGCGACCATCATCGTCAGCAGGGCGTAGGAGGCGATGTTGAAGGGCACGCCGAGGAAGATGTCGGCCGAGCGCTGGTAGAGCTGGCAGGAGAGCTTCCCGTCGGCGACGTAGAACTGGAACATCGTGTGGCACGGGGGGAGGGCCATCGAGTCGACGTCGGCGACGTTCCACGCCGAGACGATGTGGCGGCGCGAGTCGGGGTTGGTGCGGATCGACTCGATGACCTTGGCGATCTGGTCGACGTGTCCGCCGTCAGGCGTGGGCCACGAGCGCCACTGGTAGCCGTAGACCGGGCCCAGGTCGCCGTTCTCGTCGGCCCACTCGTCCCAGATCGAGATGCCCCGCTCCTGCAGCCAGCGGACGTTGGAGTCGCCGCGCAGGAACCACAGCAGCTCGCCGATGATCGACTTGAGGTGCAGCTTCTTGGTCGTGAGGACCGGGAACCCCTCGGAGAGGTCGAAGCGCATCTGGTAACCGAAGACCGAGCGCGTGCCCGTCCCCGTCCGGTCGGACTTGTCCGTCCCGGTCGTCATCACGTGGTCGAGGAGGTCCAGGTACTGCTGCACGACGAAAACCTAACACCGCGCGCCGACGCAGCCCGGCGCCATACCGAGGGGCGGTCGGGCTGCCGACCCCGGCGGTGGGAGTGGGCCGCAGCGCGGATCCGGTCGCCCGGGACACGGATCCCGCCAATGTCCGCGTCGCTGCGCGAGCACGCAGCGGGCGAGCCGGGCCGGAGCGATAGCCTGCGGGCATGAGCACAGAGTCACCGTTCGGTCGCCTCCTGACAGCCATGGTCACCCCGATGCGGCCCGACGGCAGCGTCGACGCCGAGGGTGCCAAGCGCGTGGCCCAGCACCTCGTCGACACCGGGCACGACGGCATCGTCGTCAACGGCACCACCGGTGAGTCCGCCACCCTCAGCGACGACGAGAGCCTCGAGATGGTCAGCCTCGTCGCCGAGGCCGTCGGGGGGCGCGCCGCCGTCGTCGCGGGGGTCGGCTCCAACGCCACCGCACACAGCGTCGAGATGGCCGCCCGCGCCCAGCACGCCGGCGCGACCGGGCTGCTGCTCGTGACGCCCTACTACAACAAGCCGACCCAGGCCGGCGTGGTCGCGCACTGCCGGGCCGTGGCCGGGGTGACCGACCTGCCGGTGATGCTCTACGACATCCCCGGTCGCACCGGTATCCCCTTCGCGCCCGAGACCCTCGCCGAGCTGGCCACCGTGCCGGCCATCCGCGCCGTCAAGGACGCCAAGGGTGACGCGTGGTCCTCGACCAAGGTGATGGCCGCCACCGACCTGATCTTCTTCTCCGGCGACGACGCGACGACCCTGCCATGGCTCGCCCTGGGCGCCATCGGCACCGTCAGCGTCGTCGGCCACGTCGCTGGCCGCGAGTACGCCGCGATGATCGAGGCCGTCGACCGCGGCGACCTGGCCGCCGCCCGAGAGATCCACCGTCGGCTGATCCCCGCCGTGGACGCCATCATGAGCACCTCGCAGGGGGCCATCATGGCCAAGGCTGCGCTCGTCGAGCTCGGCGTCATCGAGCACGCGACGGTGCGACTGCCGCTGGTCGAGTCACCGCCCGAGCACCTCGACCTGCTGCGCGCAGGGCTCAAGGAGTCGGGTCTGCTGTGAGCCACCCGCACCCGGAGCTGACCCTGCCGCCCCCGCTCGCCCCGGGCGGCGTGCGCGTCGTGGCCCTCGGCGGCCTCGGCGAGGTCGGCCGCAACATGGCCGTCATCGAGCACGCCGGTCAGCTGCTCGTCATCGACTGCGGCGTGCTCTTCCCGGAGGAGAACCACCCCGGCGTCGACCTGATCCTGCCCGACTTCGAGTACATCGAGGACCGGCTCGACCAGGTGCAGGCCATCGTGCTCACCCACGGCCACGAGGACCACATCGGCGCCGTGCCCTACCTGCTCAAGCTCAAGCCCGACCTCCCCGTCGTCGGCTCGATGCTCACGCTGGCGCTCGTCGAGGCCAAGCTCAAGGAGCACCGGATCGCCCCCCTGACGCTCGGGGTGAAGGAGGGCATGCGCGAGAGGCTCGGTGTCTTCGACTGCGAGTTCGTCGCCGTCAACCACTCGATCCCCGACGCGCTCGCGGTCTTCGTCCGCACGCCCGGCGGCACGGTCCTGCACACCGGCGACTTCAAGATGGACCAGCTGCCGCTCGACGGTCGACTCACCGACCTGCGCGCGTTCGCCCGCCTCGGTGAGGAGGGCGTCGACCTGTTCATGACCGACTCGACGAACGCCGAGGTCCCGGGTTTCACGACCCCGGAGAAGGACATCGCGCCGGCCATCGACAAGGTCTTCCGCGACGCCGAGCGCCGGATCATCGTGGCCTGCTTCTCCTCCCACGTGCACCGCGTCCAGCAGGTGCTCAACGTCGCCGAGAAGGCCGGGCGCAAGGTCGCCATGGTCGGCCGCTCGATGGTGCGCAACATGGGGATCGCAGCCGATCTCGGCTACCTCCACGTGCCGGACGGCGTGCTCGTCGACGTCAAGAAGCTCGACACCTTCCCCGACCACCAGGTCGTCCTCATCTGCACGGGTTCGCAGGGCGAGCCCATGGCCGCACTGTCACGGATGGCCAACCGCGACCACCGGATCGACGTGGGCCGCGGTGACACCGTGCTGCTGGCGTCCTCGCTCATCCCCGGCAACGAGAACGCCGTCTACCGCGTCATCAACGGCCTCATGCGCCTGGGCGCGAACGTCGTCCACAAGGGCAACGCCAAGGTCCACGTCTCCGGTCACGCCAGCGCCGGCGAGCTCCTCTACTGCTACAACATCGTCAAGCCCCGCAACGTCATGCCGGTGCACGGCGAGTGGCGACACCTCGTGGCCAACGCCGACCTCGCCGTCCAGACCGGGGTGCCGCGCGATCGCGTCGTCCTCGCCGAGGACGGTGTCGTCGTCGACCTCGTCGACGGGGTGGCCAGCATCGTCGGGGCCGTCGACTGCGGCTACGTCTACGTGGACGGGTCGTCGGTCGGTGAGTTCGACGAGGCGCTGCTCAAGGACCGCAGGATCCTGCGCGACGAAGGCTTCATCTCGGTCATCGTCGTGATGGACTCCGCCACCGGCAAGATCGCCGCCGGCCCGGAGATCCAGGCCCGTGGGTTCGCCGAGGACGACGAGATCTTCAACCAGGTGCGTCCCAAGATCGAGCAGGCCCTCGCCGAGGCGACCGGCAAAGGGATCACCGACTCCTACCAGCTCGAGCAGGTCATGCGGCGCGCGGTCGGCGGCTGGGTCGGCGGCAAGATCCGTCGCCGCCCCATGATCATCCCGGTGGTCATCCAGGCCTGACCGCTTCACCCGCTCCGGCCGGGCCGGTCACCAGGGGCGGGCAGGGGAGAGGTCGCGGGTGTCGTCCACCGGCAGCCACCCCTCGGGGGTCTGCTCGTATGCCGCCTGCGGACCGTTCGCGGCGAGGTCGGCGACCGCGGCGAGCAGGCGCTGCACGTGCTCGGCGGTGGTGCCCAGCCCGACACTGGCGCGGATCGCGGTCCCGGACCCCGCGGCATACGGGTCGTCGAGGAGGGTGTCGACGCACAGGTGGGCGCAGAACTTGCCGTCCCGGACACCGATGCCGTGCTCGGCGGAAAGGGCTGCGGAGACGAGCGAGCTGTCGAGGCCGTCGATGGTGAAGGTCGCGACGGCCACCCGCTCGTGGTCGTCGCCGAAGAGCGAGTAGGTCTCGACGCCGTCGATGGCGCGCAGACCCTCGACCAGGGCCGCACCCAGTGCTGCCTCGTGGGCCTCGACGGCCGCCGAGCCGGCCCGCAACGCGTGGCACGCGGCGGCCAGGGCGACGGCGCCGATGACGTTGGGGCTACCCCCCTCGTGGCGGGCCGAACCGGTCTGCCAGGTGACTCCCTGCTCGGTGACGGACTTCGTGGCGCCGCCGCCCGCGAGGTAGGGAGCGGCAGTGTCCAGCCAGTCCGAGCGGCCGGCCAGCACGCCCGCCCCGAACGGTGCGTAGAGCTTGTGGCCCGACAGGACGACGTAGTCGACGCCGAGCTCGGCGAGGTCGACGCGGCGGTGCGGGGCGTACTGCGCCGCGTCGAGGACCACACGGGCGCCGGCCTTGCGGGCGATCGCGGCGAGCTCGCGGACCGGCCACACCTCGCCGGTGACGTTGGAGGCGCCGGTGAGGACGACCAGTCGGTGCCGGCCGTGGCGCTGCTTGAGCGCGGTGCGCAGCAGGACCGCTGCGTCGGCGGCGCTGCCGGGGACGGGAAGCCGAGTGGTCTGCCGGGCCTTCCACGGCAGCAGCGCCGCGTGGTGCTCGGTCTCGAAGACGAACACCTGGGTGTCACGCGGCAGGGCGCGGGCGAGCAGGTTGAACGAGTCGGTGCTGTTGCGGGTGAAGACGACCTGGTCGCCCTCGCGGGCCCCGACGAACGCGGCGACCTCCTCGCGGGCCTGCTCGTACCAGGCGCTGGTCACCTTGGACGCGTAGCCGTTGCCGCGGTGCACCGAGGAGTAGGTGCGCAGGGCGCTGTCGACGGCGGCCTTGACGCTGACCAGGGCCGGGGTGGAGGCGGCATGGTCGAAGTTCGCGTAGTCGGCCGGTCCGTTCAGGGTGGGGACGACCAGGCCGGCCGAGACGACGGCCGGCAGCGCTGCCGCGTCGGGGGTGGCCGCGACGGGGGTTGCTGCCTCGGGGGTTGCCGCGTCGGGGGAGGCGGCGTCGAGCGGGACGGTCGGCGGGGCGACCAGCGGCGGCACGGCCCACAGGTGCTCCCGGGCGTTCTCGCGGGCGTGGGCGAGGGGAGCGGTGCGGCGGAACGCGCGGTCCGGCGTGCTCTCGGGGGTGGTCGGCGGGGTGCTCGCGATCGACATGGAGGTCAGCTCCTGGGTCCGGTGGGACCCGGGCCGAGCTCGGGTCCGCGCTTGCCGGCTGCGGGTGCAGACGGCCCGGTCGTCACCCGGAGCACCCCACCGCGGTGGAGGGTTGCTGGTCAGCAAGCCGGGGCTGTGCGCTGACACTCATGACCTTGCCGACGAAGGTAGCGGCGCTCCGGCGCTCGCTCCACCACCCGGACGGACCTTCTCGCCATCTGAGACCTCGCGAGGGGCGGCAGTCCCTCTGGACGGGACGGTGGGTCCCAGATCGCCACCGGTGCGACGCGTGTGACGCGTGTGTCCGGTGTGACCGTCGCGTACCCTGCGGAGCATGGCCACACGTCCGTCCACCTCGACGCGCTCCTCCTCGGCCGGGCAGGCGCGCAAGGGCACCACGACCCGTCCCGCCAACCGGCGCACCCCCGCGCCGCGCAAGCAGCCTGCCCGCGGCAAGGCCAGCGGTGGCGGGCTGCCCCTGCCGCTGCGTGCGGTCCGTGGCACCTGGATGGGTATGGCGCACGTGGCCGGCGGCGCGGTCCGCCGGGTCGGCAACGGCGCCCGTGACCTCGAGCCGGAGCACCGGCGCGACGGGTTCGGCTTCCTGCTGCTCGGTCTGGCCATCGTCGTCGCCGCCCGGGAGTGGTGGGCCCTGGAGGGCCCCGTGGGCGACGTCATCCACGCCGTCGTCGCGGGCACCTTCGGCCGCGTCGCCTACGCCGTCCCGCTCGCCCTGCTCTACCTGGGGGTCCGGCTGCTACGTGCCCCCCAGGAGGACGGCGCCAACTCCCGGATCGGCATCGGCCTCAGCACGCTGGCCTTCGCCGCCTGCGGACTGACGCACGTCGCAGCGGGCATCCCCACCCCGCCGCAGGGCGCGGACGTGATGCGCGACGGTGGCGGCATCATCGGCTTCCTCGCCTCGAGCCCCCTGCAGGCTGCGGTGTCGGTCTACGGCACTGTCCCGATCCTGCTCATGCTCGGCTTCTTCGGCCTGCTCGTCATGACCGCGACCCCGGTCCACATGATCCCCGAGCGCCTCGCCGAGCTGCGTGACCACCTCCTGCACCGCGGGGTCGAGTACGACGAGCCGGTCGACGCAGAGCCCGAGAAGCCCAAGCGCCGTCGCCGGGTCATCGAGCCCGAGGGGCCCCTGGACGGGGACGAGGCCTTCGAGAAGGCTGCCGTCGTCGTCCCCGACGGCAAGGGCGGACTGCGCCCGGGCGAGAAACGCCCGACCGCTCCCGGCGTCCTCGCCCCCGGTGCGAGCGGGGCGGCGGGCGGGGCAGGTGCGCCCGTCGACGCAGCCGCCGCGGCGCTGGCGAAGGTGCGTCCCGTGGTCGAGAAGGTCGCGCTCGAGGCGCCCCCGACCACGCCGCTGCCCCAGCGGGTGGAACAGCTCGCACTTGCCGGCGACATCACCTACACGTTGCCCGACAACGCCCTCCTCGAGCCCGGTTCGCCGCACAAGGCCCGCAGCGCCGCCAACGACCGCGTGGTCGAGTCGCTCACCCAGGTGCTCGAGCAGTTCGACATCGACGCCCAGGTCACCGGCTTCAGCCGTGGCCCGACGGTCACCCGCTACGAGGTCGAGCTCGGCCGCGGCACCAAGGTCGAGCGCGTCACCGCCCTCTCCAAGAACATCGCGTATGCCGTCGCCTCGGCCGACGTGCGCATCCTGTCGCCGATCCCCGGCAAGTCGGCCATCGGCATCGAGATCCCCAACACCGACCGCGAGAAGGTCAGCCTCGGCGACGTGCTGCGCAGCCAGGCGGCCCGGGGCAACGACCACCCGATGGTCATGGGGGTCGGCAAGGACGTCGAGGGCGGCTACGTCATCGCCAACCTCGCCAAGATGCCGCACCTGCTCGTCGCGGGCGCCACCGGCGCCGGCAAGTCGAGCTTCGTCAACTCCATGATCACCTCGATCCTCATGCGTTCGACGCCCGACGAGGTCCGCATGGTCCTGGTCGACCCCAAGCGGGTGGAGCTCACCGCATACGAGGGGATCCCGCACCTCATCACCCCGATCATCACGAACCCCAAGAAGGCCGCCGAGGCCCTCCAGTGGGTCGTGCGGGAGATGGACACGCGCTACGACGACCTCGCGCAGTTCGGGTTCAAGCACGTCGACGACTTCAACAAGGCGGTCAAGGCCGGCAAGGTCAAGCCGTTGCCGGGCAGCCAGCGGGTCATCCACCCCTACCCGTACCTGCTCGTCATCGTCGACGAGCTCGCCGACCTCATGATGGTCGCGCCGCGTGACGTCGAGGAGTCGATCGTCCGCATCACCCAGCTCGCCCGCGCCGCCGGCATCCACCTGGTGCTCGCGACGCAGCGTCCGTCGGTCGACGTCGTCACCGGTCTGATCAAGGCCAACGTGCCGTCGCGCATGGCGTTCGCGACGTCCTCGCTCGCCGACAGCCGGGTCGTCCTCGACCAGCCCGGCGCGGAGAAGCTCATCGGCCAGGGCGACGCACTGTTCCTGCCGATGGGTTCGAGCAAGACGATGCGCGTGCAGGGCGCCTGGGTCACCGAGTCCGAGATCCAGAACGTCGTCAAGGCCGTCACCGACCAGCTCAAGCCCAACTACCGCGACGACGTCACCGTGGTCGCGGCCAAGAAGCACGTCGACGACGACATCGGCGACGACCTCGACCTGCTGCTGCAGGCGACCGAGCTCGTCGTGACGACGCAGTTCGGGTCGACGTCGATGCTGCAGCGCAAGCTGCGGGTCGGGTTCGCCAAGGCCGGGCGCCTCATGGACCTGCTCGAGTCGCGTGGCGTCGTCGGGCCGTCCGAGGGTTCCAAGGCCCGAGACGTGCTCGTCAAGCCCGACGACCTGCCCACGACGCTCGCGCTCATGCGTGGCGACGAGGTGCCGGACGCCGAGCCGGTCTTCGACGGCCAGGCGGCCGCCGCGTCCGCGGGCGGGGTCGAGCACACGGACGAGGTCCCGGTCGGCGCACCGACCCCGTCCTACGCCCCGGGGTACGCGCCCGACTCGCGCTACGACAACGACCCGGTGGCGGCGCAGTTCGCCGGCCGCGAAGAGGTCGAGGAGTCCGGGGACGCCTGGGAGCTCACCGGCCGCGACTGACGGAATGGATCGGGCGCCCCGCGGCGTTGCCCCCGTGTGACCGCCGCGCCCGACGCCCTGACCGACGACCGCACCCAGACCCCGCACGACACCTCTGTCCCCTCCTCCGCAGCCATGCCGCCGGCCCCGACCGGACGTGCGTACCTGCGCTTCGTCCTCGTCCTCGGTGCGCTCATCGCCATCGGCCCGTTGACCATCGACACCTACCTGCCGGCACTGCCCTCGATCACGCGGGACCTCGGCGCGTCCGAGTCGGCCGTCCAGTTCACCCTCACCGGCATCCTGCTCGGTATGGGGCTCGGCCAGCTCCTCGTCGGACCCCTTGCCGACGCCGTGGGTCGCCGCCGCCCGCTCATCGCCGGGCTGGCCCTGCACATCGCCGCGTCGGTCTTCTGCGCGTTCGCGCCGACCATCCAGCTGCTCACCGTGGGCCGCGTCATGCAGGGCCTCGGCAACGCTGCGGTCGCCGTCGTCTCGATGGCCATGGTGCGTGACCAGTTCGCGGGCTCGGCCGCCGCGACCATGCTGTCGCGCCTCATGCTCGTCATGGGCCTCGCGCCCGTGCTGGCGCCGACCCTCGGCGGCTTCATCCTCCAGGTCACCTCGTGGCGCGGGGTGTTCGTCCTGCTCGCGGTCGCCGGGACGATGATGGTGACCCTGGCGTCCTTCGCCCTGCGTGAGACCCTGCCGCCCGCGCGCCGCCGCAAGCTGGCGTTCCGCCCGGTCGTGGCGACCTACGGCTCACTCCTGCGCGACCGCACCTTCGTCGGGCTCGTCCTCATCAGCGGCCTGATGTTCGCGACGCTGTTCTCCTACATCGGGGGCTCGTCGTTCGTCCTGCAGGACATCTACGGCCTGAGCGTCACCCAGTTCGGCCTCGCCTTCGGGCTCAACTCGATCGGCTTCCTCACCGGGTCGCAGCTGAACCCGTTCCTGCTCAAGCGTTTCCAGCCGCAGCTGCTGGTCCGCGCCGGCGTGACGATCGGCGCCGTGGCGGCCCTGCTCATGCTCGCGTCGGCCGCGACCGGGTTCGGTGGCCTCGCCCTGATCCTCACGCCGCTGTGGTTCATCCTCTTCGCGTGCGGCCTGACCTTGCCCAACACCCCTGCCCTCGCGCTCACCCGGCACGGTGAGGCAGCCGGCACCGCGGCAGCCCTGCTCGGTGCGTCCCAGTTCGTCATCGGTGGCGCTGCCGCCCCGCTGATCGGTGCGATGGGGTCCGGCTCCGCCGTCCCGATGACGCTGGTCATGGCGATGACCGCCTCGCTGGCCTTCGTCGTCGCGACGCTCACCCTGCGCGGACGTCTCGCCCCAGCCGAGCGCGCAGCGGAGGCCACCGCCTGACGAGCCGCACCCCGCGCTCGGGCCCCAGCGCTCAGTTCCCGTCGAGGTCCTGGCCGAGGCTCCCGCGGGTCGCGTACGTCTGGCAGTCCGACATGACACCGCTGGACGCGTCCATCTTGGCGATGACGGGCGTGGCGCGGGAACCGGCGGCGACGCCCAGCAGCCAGCAGGTCTCGGGGTCGGACCCGTCCACCTGGCCGAAGCCCACCGAGCTGCTCACGCTGGAGACATCGAGCGCGAGCTGGTCCAACCGTGCGCTCTGGCGGTGCTCGACCCAGAGGAACACGACGAGCAACAGGGTGGCGAGCCCGAGTGCGAAGCCGCGCGTCAGGGAGCGGCTCAGGGTCCGTGCCAACCCCTCCAACGGCGACGGCGGGCCGTACGGGCTCGGGTCCTCGGCGACCGTGGCGTTCCCCGGCTGATTCGCTGTCATCTGGTCCCCCTGCTCGGTGCGTGGCCACGAGGGTAGGGGGTGCTGTGAGTCCAAGGCGGTGAAACGCGGTGACGTCGTGTTGGGGACGCACGCGTCATACCTCGAGGCGGTAGCCCTGGCCCGGATCCGTGACGAGGTAGCGCGGGCGGGCCGGGTCGGGCTCGAGCTTGCGCCGCAGCTGGTTGGCGTAGACCCGCAGGTAGTTGGACTCGCGGCCGTAACCGGGACCCCACACCTCGTGCAGCAGGTCCTTCTGCGAGACCAGGTGACCCGGTCGCCGCGCGAGGACCGCCAGCAGGCGCCACTCGGTCGGCGTGAGCCGCACGACCTCCCCGCCGATGGTGGCCGTGCGCTCGGCGAAGTCGAGGTCGAAGTGGTCGGTCCGCACCGCCGCCGGATGGAGGTCGTTCTCGCCACCTCGGCGCAGGGCCGCGCGGACGCGTGCCTGGAACTCCTCCATGCCGAAGGGTTTGGTGACGTAGTCGTCCGCCCCCGCGTCGAGGGCCTCCACCTTGTCGGCGGAGTCGGTGCGCGCAGAGAGCACGATGACCGGCACCGAGGACGTCTCGCGCAGGCGCCGCAGCACGTCGATGCCGTCGAGGTCCGGGAGCCCGAGGTCGAGCACCACCACGTCGGGCGATCGTTCAGCGACCGACTGCAGCGCCGAGCGGCCGTCGCCGACCGTCTCGACCTCGTACCCGCGGGCCCGCAGGCTGATGGCCAGCGTGCGTCGCAGGTGTGGCTCGTCGTCGACGACCAGGACCACGCTCATGCGGGCATCCTGCCACCGGGGCTGACGTCGTCGGCCGCGACACCGGGGCCGGCAGCGTGTGGCGCGCGGGGGAGTTCGAGGACGATCGTCAGGCCGCCGCCGGGCGTGTCCTCGGCGACGATCGTCCCCTCCATCGTCTCCATCAACCCGCGGGCGACGGCCAGGCCCAACCCGACGCCCGACCCCCGTGGCGCGTCGTCGAGGCGCTGGAACGGCGCGAAGATGGCGGCCTTGGCCGAGTCCGGGACCCCCGACCCGCGGTCGACGACCCGGACCTGGAGCCGGTCCCCGGTGGCGTAGGCCTTGACGACGACCTCCTGCCGTCCGCCGGAGTGCTGCAGGGCGTTCTCGACGACATTGGCCAGGACGCGGTCGAGCAGGACCTCGTCGTAGAGCGCCAGCGGCAGGTCGTCGGCGCCGATGACGCGCACCCGGGCGGGAGCAGAGACGGTCGAGACGGTCCGCCTGATCGTCTCCAGGACGGCGCCCTCGGACAGCTGGGCGACCACCACCCCGCTCTGCAGTCGCGAGATGTCCAGGAGGTTTGCCACCAGGGTGGTGAGTCGGTCGGAGGACTCCTCGATCGTCTCCAGGAGGTCGGCCTCGTCCTGCTCCGAGAACGACGCGCCCGGTTGGCGCAACGCCGACACCGCCGCCTTGATGCCGGCCAGGGGAGTGCGCAGGTCGTGGGAGACCGCGCTGAGCAATGCCGTCCGGGCCCGGTTGTCCCGGGCGAGAGCGCCGGCGCGACGGGCCTGCTCGAGCAGGTCGGCCCGGCGCAGCACCGCTTCGGCGTGGGCGGCGAAGGCGGAGACCAGCCGGCGTTCGTCGGCGGCCAGCACCGGCCCGAACAGGGCCAGCGTCGTCGTGTCGTCGACGGGCGCTAGCACGGCCGCACGGTCCAGGTCGTCGACGTGGAAGCCCGGCAGCGCCGCGACGACCTGCCACGGTTCCCGCACCGACTGCCGTCGCACCAACCCGGCCGACGTCAGGTGGAACAGGTCGGCGACCTGCTCGAGCAGCGTGGCGAGCGGGTCCTGCTCGCCGAGCAGCGTCTGGGCCGAGCGTTCGAGCGCGAGTGCCTCACGTTGGGCCAGCCTGGCGGCCGCCGCCCTCCGGTCGCTGAGGTGGACCGCGGAGGACACCGAGACGGCGACGAGCAGGAACACGACGACGGCTGCGGCGTTCTGCGGGTTCGTGATCGTCAGCGTGCCGACCGGTTCGGTGAAGAACCAGTTGAGGCTGAGCGAGCCCAGCAGCGCCGAGACCACGGCCGGCCCGAACCCCCCGGCCAGCGCGCTGCCGACGGTCAGGGCCAGAAACAGCAGCACCTCGAGCGGGAGGTCGTGCGACGCACGGGTGACGGCGAGCAGGCCGGTCAGGACGGCGGTGCCCACCGTGGCCAGCAGCCAGCCGGACAGCCACCGCCCCCGAGCGACCCTCCCGGGCCGGCGTCGCGACCGCCCGCGATGGGCCTGTTCGTGGGTGACGATCACGGTGTCGATGTCGGCGCCCGCACCCTCGACGACGTGGCTGCCGACGCCGCGACCGCGCAACGCCTGCCACCACGTCCGGCGCGAGGCTCCGAGGACGATCTGCCGGGCGTTGACGCCCCGGGCGAAGTCGATGATGGCCGTGGACACGTCGTCCCCGGCCACCGTGTGGAAGGTGCCGCCGAGCTCGGCCACCAGGGTCCGGATCTCACCGATGCTCTCCAGCCGCGCGTCGATGAGCCCGTCCGCGGGGGTCACGTGGGCGACGAGGAGCTCACCCCCGGCGCCGCGGGCCGCGATCTGTGCCCCGCGCCGTACCAGCGCCGCGGACTCCGGCCCCCCGGTGACGGCGACGACGACGCGCTCTCGGGCCGGCCACGAGGAGGTGATGCCCTGGTCGCGCCGGTAGCGCTCGAGCCCCTCGTCGACCCGGTCCGCCAGCCACAGCAGCGACAGCTCGCGCAGGGCGGTGAGGTTGCCCTCGCGGAAGTAGTTGGCCAGGGCGGCATCGACGCGGTCGGCCCCGTAGACGTTGCCGTGAGCCATCCGCCGGCGCAGCGCGTGCGGTGACATGTCGACCAGCTCGATCTGGTCGGCCGTGCGCACCACCTCGTCCGGCACGGTCTCCTGCTGGCGGATGCCGGTGATCGACTCGACCACGTCGTTGAGCGACTCGAGGTGCTGGACGTTGACGGTGGAGATCACGTCGATCCCGGCGGCGAGCAGGGTGCGGACGTCCTCCCACCGCTTGGCGTGGCGGCTGCCGGGCGCGTTGGTGTGGGCCAGCTCGTCGACGAGCGCGACCTCGGGCGCCCGGGCCAGGACGGCCTCGACGTCCATCTCGCGCAGCGTGGTGCCACGGTGGGTCACCTCACGCGTCGGCACGACCTCGAGGCCGGCCGCCGCAGCCGCCGTGCGCGTGCGGCCGTGAGTCTCCACGAGCCCCACGACGACGTCGGTCCCACGTTCGAGCCGGCGGTGCCCCTCGGAGAGCATGGCCATGGTCTTGCCCACCCCGGGGGCCGCGCCGAGGTAGATGCGCAGCCGTCCGGGGGTCATGACGCCATTCTCGCGTCATCGCGGTGTCGTGGGCCCATGGGTGCGGGTCGTCCTACCCGACGGCGCGCGCCAGCGCGAGGTTGAGCTCGAGGACGTTGACCCGCGCCTCCCCGAGGAACCCGATGGTGCGTCCCTGGGTGTGTGCTGCCACGAGCTTCTCGACGATGCCGACGCCCAGCCCGGTCGCCTTCGCGACGCGCGGCACCTGCAGGGCTGCGTAGGCGGGGGAGATGTGCGGGTCGAGCCCGCTGGCGGACGCGGTCAGGGCGTCGGCGGGTATGGCGCCGTCCCCCTGCGTGGCGCCCCTGCCCTCCGCCGCGGTCACCGCGGCGCGTCGCTGCGTGACGGCGGCGACCTGGTCCTTGCTCGACGCAGCGAGGTTGGAGCCCCCGCTGGTGTCGCCGGAGTAGTCGCTGACCGACGGGCGCCCATGGAACCACCGGTCGCCGCTGAACTGCTGTCCCAGCAACGAGGAACCGACGACCGCGCCGTTCCTCTCCACCAACGAGCCGTTCGCCTGGTCGGACAGTCCGATCCGTCCGACGCCGTAGACGACGGCGGGGTAGACCCCGCCGAGCAGGACGGTGAGGGCGAGCAGCAGCCGCAGCGCCGCGGCGTACTGGCGGGTGAGTGAGGTCATGGGTGGTCAGCTCAATCCGGGGAGTTGGGACACGAGGAGGTCGATCGCCTTGATGCCGATGAAGGGGGCGACGATGCCGCCGAGCCCGTAGACGAGCAGGTTGCGGCGCAACAGGTCGGCCGCGCCGCCGGGGCGGTAGTGCACGCCCCGCAACGCCAGTGGCACGAGCGCGATGATGACCAGGGCGTTGAAGATGACGGCCGAGAGCATCGCGGACTCCGGCGACCCGAGGCGCATGATGTTGAGGGCGCCGAGACCGGGGAACAGCACCACGAACATCGCCGGGATGATCGCGAAGTACTTGGCGATGTCGTTGGCGATCGAGAACGTCGTCAGCGCCCCGCGGGTGATGAGCAGCTGCTTGCCGATCGCGACCACCTCGATGAGCTTGGTCGGGTCGGAGTCGAGGTCGACCATGTTGCCGGCCTCCTTCGCTGCCGACGTGCCGGTGTTCATCGCCAGCCCCACATCCGCCTGCGCCAGGGCAGGCGCGTCGTTGGTGCCGTCACCGGTCATCGCGACGAGGCGGCCTCCCGTCTGCTCCTTGATGATGAGCGCCATCTTGTCCTCGGGGGTGGCTTCGGCGAGAAAGTCGTCGACGCCGGCCTCCTGGGCGATCGCCGCAGCAGTGAGCTGGTTGTCGCCGGTGATCATCACGGTGCGAATTCCCATGCGGCGCAACGTGGCGAAGCGTTCGGTCATCCCCGGCTTGACGACGTCCTTGAGGCGCACCAGCCCCAGCACGCATGGGGGTTCACCGGGCTCGGCACGGGCGACGACGAGTGGCGTGGCACCGTCGCCGGCGATGTGATCGGCGAGCTGCTGCGTCTCGGGTGGTGTCGTGCCGCCCTCGCGCGTCACCCAGGCTGCGACCGCGGACGCGGCGCCCTTGCGGATGCGGCTCCCGTCGGGCAGGTCCACGCCGGACATCCGGGTCTGCGCGCTGAACTCCACGAACTCAGCTCCCTGCGCCGCCAGCGACTCCGCCGTCGCCGCTCCCTCGAAGTGCTCGAGGGAGGTGGCCAGCTCGACGATGGAGCGCCCCTCGGGCGTGCCGTCCGCCAACGAGGAGAGGTATGCCGCGTGCGCGAGGGCGGCGTCCGACCCACCGGACAGGGCAGTGAGCTCGCTTGCCCGGCGGTTGCCGAGCGTGATGGTGCCGGTCTTGTCCAGCAGCAGGGTCGACACGTCGCCGGCGGCCTCGACGGCACGCCCCGACATGGCCAGGACGTTGCGCTGCACGAGGCGGTCCATGCCGGCGATGCCGATGGCTGACAGCAGCGCGCCGATCGTCGTCGGGATCAGGCAGACGAGCAGGGCCACCAGCACGATGACCTGTTGCAGCGCACCGGAGTACGCCGCGAGAGGCTGGAGCGCCATGACCGTGACGAGGAAGAGGATCGTCAACGTGGTCAGCAGCACGGTCAACGCGATCTCGTTGGGCGTCTTCTGGCGCGTGGCGCCTTCGACGAGGGCGATCATCCGGTCGATGAAGCTCTCACCTGGTTGGGAGGTGATGCGGACGACGATCTCGTCGGACAGCACCGTCGTGCCTCCCGTCACGGCGCACCGGTCGCCGCCGGACTCTCGGACGACGGGTGCGGACTCGCCGGTGATCGCCGACTCGTCGACGGTGGCCACTCCCTCGACGACGTCGCCATCGCCCGGGATCACCTCGCCCGCGACGACCCGCACCCTGTCGCCGATCCGCAGCGTGGTGCCGGGGACCTTCTCGCTGGTGCCGTCGGCCTTGAGGCGCGCCGCCATCGTCTCGGTCCGGGTGGCCCGCAGGGATGCTGCCTGGGCACGCCCGCGCCCCTCGGCGATCGCCTCGGCCGCATTGGCGAACAGCACGGTCGCCCAGAGCCAGAACGCGACGCCCCAGCCGAAGACCGAGGGGTGGACGATCGCGAGCACCGTGGTGAGGACCGAGCCGACCCACACGACGAAGATCACGGGTGTGCGGACGAGGTGACGCGGGTCGAGCTTGGCCACTGCCTGGGGGACGGCGGCGAGCAGGGTGGTGCGGTTCATGACAGGGCCTCCGCGAGGGGTCCGAGGGCAAGGGCGGGGAAGAAGGTGAGCCCGGCGAGCACCAGGGCGATGCCGACGAGCAGCCCGGTGAACAGCGGCGTGTGGGTCGGCATGGTGCCGGCCGTCTCCGGTCGACGCCGTTGTGCTGCAAGGGAACCCGCGAGAGCGAGGACCAGCACCATCGGCGCGAACCGACCGACCGCCATGCAGAACGCGAGCGTGAGGTTGTACCAGGGGTTGTCGGCGGTCAGTCCCGCGAAGGCGCTGCCGTTGTTGTTGGTGGCCGACGCGTACGCGTAGAGCACCTCGGTCAGGCCGTGGGGTCCGCTGGCGAGCATCGCGCTGCGCGGCCGGTCCATCGACAGGGCGGCGCCGGTGAAGCCGAGGACCAGCAGCGGCATCACCAGGGAGTACAGCGCGGCCATGGTGATCTCGCGCCGGCCGATGGTCTTGCCGAGGTACTCCGGGGTGCGCCCGACCATGAGTCCGGCGACGAACACCGAGAGGATCGCGATGACGATGATCCCGTAGAGCCCTGAGCCGACGCCGCCGGGCGAGACCTCACCGAGCAGCATGTTGCTCAGGACCGTCCCGCCACCGAGCGGGCTGTAGGACTCGTGCAGCGAGTTGACCGCTCCCGTGGAGGTGCTCGTCGTGGCGGCGCCGAACAGCGCCGACGCCCAGACGCCGAAGCGCTGCTCCTTGCCCTCCATGGACCCGGTCGCCGCGCTGGACGCGGCCACCTCGGCCCACGTGGTCAGGGCGACACCGGCGGCGAACAGGACGGAGGCGAACCCCAGCAGTGCCCGGCCCTGGCGGCGGTCGCCGACCATGAGGCCGAAGGCCCGGGGGAGGGCGAACGGCACGACGAGGAGCATGAACACCTCGAGCAGGTTGGTGAAGGGGTTGGGGTTCTCGAACGGGTGGGCCGAGTTGGCGTTGAAGTAGCCGCCGCCGTTGGTGCCGAGCTCCTTGATCGCCTCCTGCGAGGCGACGAGCCCTCCTCGGACGACCTGTTCGACGCCCGAGAGGCCGGTGATGGTCGACGGCGCCGAGAGGTTCTGGACCACTCCGCCAGCGAGCAGGACGACTGCCCCGAGGACGGCGCCCGGCAGCAGGATCCGCACGGTGCCGCGCACGAGGTCGACCCAGAAGTTGCCCAGCCGCCCGGTCCCGTCCCGGGTCAGGGCACGGGTCAGCGCGATGCAGACGGCCAGGCCGACCGCGGCCGACACGAAGTTCTGCACGGTCAGGCCGAGCGTCTGGACCAGTGGGGTCACCCCGGCCTCACCGGCGTAGCTCTGCCAGTTGGTGTTGGTCACGAACGACACCGCGGTGTTGATGGCGGTGGTCACCCCCATCCCACCGGAGCCCTGGCGCAGCGGCAGCGAGGTCTGCACGAGGATGAGGGCGAGCAGCAGGACGAACCCGACCACGCTCACGGCGCCGACGCTCACGGCATACGCGCGCCAACCCTGCTCCCGCTCGGGGTCGACGCCCGCGAACCGGTAGAGCAGCCGCTCCACCCGCCAGTGCCGGGTGTCCGTGAACACCTTCGCGATCCACGTCCCCAGCGGCACGCAGACGACGACGAGGGCGACCACGAGCGTCAGGAGGGACAGCAACCCGGCTGTCGTCTGGGACATCAGAACCGCTCCGGGCGGACGAGCGCATAGACCAGGTAGGCCAGCAGCGCCACGCCGAGCAGGGCGGCGAGGAGGTTCTCGATCACCCTGTCAGTCAAGGACTTCCGACCTCGCCTTCCCGCTGCGTTGACGGCGCCTTGACTGGCGTTGACGCGATCTTGACGGCCCGACCCTAGGGTGGTCGCCATGCGTGACGCGTTGAAGGCCGTCAAGGGCCACCCCAGCGGGGTGCTCCTCACGGCCCAGCTCCTCGAGGTCCTCGCCTACCCGTTCGCCGGCGACACCCCGCTCGGGCGGAGCGTCATCGGCCTCTTCGGTGTCCTCGTGCTCGCCGTGGCCGTGTATGCCGTGCGGGCCACCCCCGCGCTGACCTGGGTGGCCGTCGTGCTGGGCCTGCCTGTGGTCGCGCTCACCGTTGCCGAAGGGTTCTTCCCGGCGAACCAGCAGGTCGTGCTGTGGTCGGCACTGTTCCACGCGGCGTTCTACGGCTACACGGGATACGGCCTGATCCGCTACCTGTTCGACGACTCGTGGGTGACCCGAGACGAGATCTTCGCCGTCGGCGCCAACTTCACCGTCGTCTCGTGGATGTTCGCCTACCTGTTCATGGCCGTGCAGGTCGTCTGGCCCGGGTCCTTCATCGCCTTCCAGGGGGAGGGCCACCGGACCTTCCTCGAGCTGCTCTACCTGTCGTTCGCCAACCTCACCAGCGTCGGGCTGTCCGACGTCACCGCCGTGCTGCCGCACGCCCGCTCGGTCGTGATCATCGAGCAGGTCGCCGGGGTCATGTACGTCGCCCTGATCATCGCCCGCGTCGTGGGCCTGACGATCACGCGCTGGCGCAACTAGGCGGTCGCGGGCGCTGGCGCGGGCTCGGACGCTGCCTCGCCGTCGAGGTCGGCGATGGTCGCGAGGCTCGGACCGCGCTCGGACTGGAGGCGCTGGGCACCCTCCTCGGCCTCGCGCAGCACCCGCACGATGTTGCCGCTGGTGAGCTTGCCGAGGTCGTCATCGGACCAGCCGCGGTCTGCGAGCGCCTCGAGCAGCGCCGGGTAGCAGCTGACGTCCTCGAGGCCGGCGGGAAGCTCGCCCACACCGTCGTAGTCGCCACCGAGGCCCACGTGGTCGACCCCGGCGACCTCGCGGATGTGCTCGCAGTGCCGGACGACGTCCTCGAGCGTCGCACCTGGCGCCGGGGCGCTGCGCTCGCGGTAGGCCCGGCCCCACGCCTCGAACGCCGGACCGTCGGCTTGGGTCACTCCGGCCTCGGCAGCGGCGGCGACCGCCTCGGACTGCCACGCCGCGGCGTCGGGGTTCACGAACTTGGGAACGAAGGTGACCATGCAGACGCCACGGTTGGCGCGCAGGGACTCCAGCACGTCGTCGGGGGCGTTGCGGGGGCTGTCGGCCACCGCCCGCGCGGAGGAGTGGCTGAAGATCGCCGGGACCTCGGCGACCCGCAGGGCGTCGCGCATGGTGTCGGCCGAGACGTGGGAGAGGTCGACGAGCATGCCGATCCGGTTCATCTCCCGGACCACCTCGACCCCGAACCGTGAAAGGCCGCCCAGCACCGGGACATCGGTCCCCGAGTCGGCCCACGGGACGTTGCTGTTGTGGGTGAGCGTCATGTAGCGGACGCCGAGGACGTGCAGCATCCGCAACGTCGCCAGGGAGCTGTTGATCGAGTGGCCGCCCTCGGCCCCGAGCAGGGAGGCGATCCGCCCGGACTCCCAGGCGGCCTCGATGTCGCCCGCGGTCCTCGCGAAGGCGAGGTCCGCGCCATACCTCGCGACCATCTGGTGACCGGCATCGATCTGCTCCAGGGTCGCGCTCACGGCGTCGTCGCCGGTCAGCTCGGCGGGGACGAACACCGACCAGAACTGCCCACCCACGCCACCAGCGCGCAGCCGCGGCAGGTCCGTGTGCGTCGGGGTGCCACCGGCGGCGATGTCGAGACGGTCGAAGTCGTAGCCCACCTGCTCACGCGCCTCCCACAGGAGGTCGTTGTGGCCGTCGATGACGGGGTGGTGGCGCAGCACGGCGGCGACGCGGTCGGCGGTGGTCGTCATGGCGGCCACGTTACTCACCGTAGAGTGAGGGCCATGAGTTCGACCGAGCAGCGCAGCGTGGCCCTGGTGACCTTGGGGTGCACCCGCAACGAGGTCGACTCCGAGGAGCTGGCCGGGCGTCTCGCCGCCGAGGGGTGGCTCCTCGTCGACGACGCCGACGACGCCGACGTCGCGGTGGTCAACACCTGCGGGTTCGTCGAGCAGGCCAAGAAGGACTCCATCGACGTCCTGCTCGAGGCGTCCGCCCGCAAGGGCCAGTCGAAGACCCAGAAGGTCGTCGCCGTCGGCTGCCTGGCTGAGCGGTACGGCAAGCAGCTCGCCGCCGAGCTGCCCGAGGCCGACGCCGTGCTCGGCTTCGACTCCTACGCCGACATGTCCAGCCACCTGCGCGCCATCCTGGACGGCAACGCTCCCGAGTCGCACACCCCCGGCGACCGCCGTCGCCTCCTGCCCCTCTCACCGGTGCAGCGCCAGGCCGGCTCGGCCGGTGTCGCGCTGCCCGGCCACGGCGGACCCTCGGGCCCGGCTGCTCCTCCGGTCGTCCCGTCCCAGGACGGCACCTCGCCCGAGCAGGTCGCCCCCGCCGAGCCCGTCGACGTCACCATCGAGGGACCGGTCCCGGCGTCCGGTCCGCGAGTCATCCGCGCTCGCCTCGACGGCCGCCCGTGGGCACCGCTGAAGATCGCCAGTGGTTGTGACCGACGGTGTGCGTTCTGCGCCATCCCGTCGTTCCGTGGCGCGTTCGTCTCCCGCCGACCCATGGACATCGTCGCCGAGGCCCGCTGGCTGGGGGAGCGCGGCGTCAAGGAGCTCTTCCTCGTCAGTGAGAACTCCACCTCCTACGGCAAGGACCTCGGCGACATCGGCCTGCTCGAGAAGCTCCTGCCCGAGCTCACCGCAGTGCCCGGTATCGAGCGGGTGCGGGTCTCCTACCTGCAGCCCGCCGAGATCCGCCCCGACCTGCTCGACGCGATGGCGTCCGTCCCCGGGGTCGTCCCGTACTTCGACATCTCCTTCCAGCACGCCTCGGCCACGCTGCTGCGCTCGATGCGCCGGTTCGGTGGCCGTGAGGCGTTCCTCGGCCTGCTCGACCAGGTGCGAGCACGCGCGCCGAAGGCCGGCATCCGCAGCAACGTCATCGTCGGCTTCCCTGGTGAGACCGAGGCCGACCTCGACGAGCTCGAGGCCTTCCTCGTGGCGGCCCGGCTCGACGTCGTCGGCGTGTTCGGCTACTCCGACGAGGACGGCACGGAGGCGGAGTCCTACGGCGACAAGCTGCCCGAGCACGTCGTTGCCGAACGGGTCTCGCGGTTCACCGCCCTCATCGAGGAGCTCAACCTCCAGCGCGCCGAGGAGCGCATCGGCGAGACCGTCGAGGTGCTCGTCGAGTCGGTGCCCCGCCTCGCCCTCACCGACTCCGACCCCACTGACTCCGGTGCGACCGACGACGACGAGGAGTCGATGGTGGTCGGCCGGGCGGAGCACCAGGGCCCCGACGTCGATGGAGTGACCCTGCTGTCGCCCGAGGACTGGCCCGGGCTGGCTGTCGGCGACATCGTGCGCGCGGTGGTGGTGGCAACCGAGGGCATCGACCTCGTGGCAGAACCCGCATGAGCGAGTCGGCCCCGCGGCCGGACCCCATGACCGAGCCGGTCTCCACCCCGACGCCGAGCGCGTGGAACATCGCCAACGCCCTCACCGTCTCCCGGATCCTGCTGGTCCCGGTCTACGGCTGGCTGCTGCTGGTCGGCAGTGGTCACGACTCGACCATGCGGTGGTGGGCGGCAGCGGTGTTCGTCATCGCGACGGCGACGGACCGCGTCGACGGCGACCTGGCCCGCAGCCGCGGTCTCATCACCAACTTCGGCAAGATCGCCGACCCCATCGCCGACAAGGCCCTGATGAGCATGGCGTTCATCGGTCTCGCGTCCCTGGGTGACCTCCCGTGGTGGATCACCATCGTCGTGCTGGTCCGCGAGTGGGGCGTCACGGTGATGCGCTTCGTCGTCATCCGGCACGGCGTGATGCCCGCAGGTCGGGGCGGGAAGGTGAAGACCGCCCTGCAGAGCCTGGGCCTCACGTTGTTCACCCTGCCCCTGGCGACCTTCCCCGGATCCGACGTGTGGCAGCTCGTGGCGTGGGTGGTGCTCGGCCTCGCCGTCCTGGTGACCGTCGTGACCGGGCTCGACATCGCCTACAAGGCCAACCGGCTGCGACGGACGAGCGAACGTGCCGCGATGAAGCGTGCGGCGCGCGCAGCTCGGCGCTGATGACCGCCACCACCTCGTCCAGCGCGTCGCCCGCGGACGTGGTCGCGCAGCTGCGCTCTGCCGGTCTGACGATCGCCGCAGCGGAGTCCCTCACAGGAGGACTGGTCTGCGCAGCGCTGACGGACGTGCCAGGCGCTTCCGCGGTCGTTCGCGGGGCGGTGGTCAGCTATGCCACCGACCTCAAGGCTTCCGTGCTCGGCGTGGACCCGCAGGTCCTCGCCTCCGGCGGGGCCGTGCAGGACCGGGTGGCTCGCGAGATGGCGTTGGGGGCCGCGCGGGTGTGCGGGGCCGACATCGGCATCGGGACCACGGGTGTGGCCGGTCCGGACCCCCAGGACGGCGTGTCGGTGGGCACCGTCTTCGTCGCGGTGGCCCGCGCCGGGCAGGCGGCAGACGAGGTGCAGGTGCGCGAGCTCGGGCTCGATGGTGACCGGGCCCGGATCCGGGCGTCGACCGTGACCGCGGTCCTCGGGCTGGTCACCGAGGTCGTGTCCCAGATCGGCGCGTCAGGGTGGACGGGTGGGGTGGATGAGGCGGAAGATTCCGGCCGTGTCCGTCGTTGAGGTCTGCGTGCCGCTCGTTTCCCGAATCCTCCGCGCGCCGCGTCAGGGGTGCGGGGTACCGTGGTCCTGTACCTGTTCCGGTGACGACCAGCTGAAGGAGGCGTCATGATCCTGCTCCGTCGTGAGCTCGGCGACGTGCTCCGTGAGCAGCGGCAGTCCCAGGGGCGCACCCTGCGCGAGGTCTCTGCGGCAGCGTCGGTCTCGCTCGGTTACCTCAGTGAGGTCGAGCGCGGCGAGAAGGAAGCCTCCTCGGAGCTGCTGGGATCGATCTGCGGCGCCCTGCACCTCCCGCTCTCCGAGGTCCTTGGCCAGGTGTCCGAGCGTGTCGCCGAGACCGAGGCGCTGACCGCCCCCGTCTCGCTGCCGCTCCCGGCCAGCACGCTGGTCTCCGCTTCCGCCGCCTGACCTGCGCAGTCGGGTGGTCGACGAAGGGCCGCCGCCTCCCAGCGCGGTGGTCGGCAACCTGACCCCGTATGCCGTGCCAGTCGTGGTCGTCGAGCACGACCCGGCGTGGGCGGCCAGGTTCGAGGCGGAACGCGCAGCGATCACCGCGGCTCTGGGGCCTGTCGCGGTGACGGTCGAGCACGTGGGGTCGACCTCGGTGCCGGGTCTGCCGGCCAAGCCGGTCATCGACATCCTGCTCCTGGTGCCTGACTCCTCGGACGAGTCGGCCTACGTGTCGGCCCTGGAGGCAGCCGGCTACACGTTGCGCATCCGCGAGCCCGCCTGGCTCGAGCATCGAGTCCTGTACCGCCGCGTGGACAGCGGGAGCCCGCACGACGTCAACCTGCACGTGTTCTCGCCGGGGGCGGCGGACGCCGAGATCGCGCGGATGCGCGTGTTCCGCGACTGGTTGCGCACGCACCCGCAGGACCGCGAGCTGTATGCCGCGACGAAACGCGAACTGGCCACTCGCCGCTGGCGCTACGTGCAGGACTACGCGGACGCCAAGACCGAGGTGGTCGAGGAGATCCTCAGCCGGGCGGGTGCGCCGCCGGCTCCGTAAGCAGGAGGGGGTGTAGTCGTGGCCCCGGCGCCTCGCCTGCAGCGGGTGGAGACGGCGAGCTCAGGCTCGGCGGTAGGGCTGGGCCCGTCCGCCTGAGGAGCCCATCGGTCGCTGTGGCCGACCGTCGTCGGTCGGGCCGAGGCCGCCCTGGCAGCTGGGGCAGTAGAACATCGTGCGTTCCTGGGGTGCCTGTCCGATCATGGCCACCCGGATGATCGTCGCGCACCGCCGGCATGGTCGGCCCGACCGCGCGTGGACGAAGCTCTCCTCGCCACGTCGGCGGACGCCGGTGCTCGACTGCACCGCATGGTGGCGGGCGGTGTCGAGCAGTCGGTGGGCCCGGTCCACCAGCCGCTCGACGACGTCGGGTGACAGCTCGCCAGCCTCGGCCCACGGGTGCACCTTCTCCATGAACAGGCTCTCGGACGCCCACAGCGTGCCGACGCCGGCGAGGTTGCGCTGGTCGAGCAGGGCGGCTCCGATGGTCGTGGCCGAGCCGCGCAGGTTGGTGATCGCGCGGGTGGCGTCCCAGTCGGGACCGAGGACATCCGGGCCCAGGTGACTGACCGCGTCGGACTCCCGGTTGGTCGGCAGGAGCTCCAGCACCCCGAGCCGCAGGCCCAGGGCAGTCCACTCCTGCGTGCCCACGGCCACCCGCAGGTCGGCCCGGCGCAGCCACCGTCCGTTCTCGGCGGGGGCCTCGACCCGCCACTGCCCCTCCATGCGCAGGTGCGAGTGCATCGTGACGCCGTTGTCGAGCCGGTGCAGGACGTGCTTGCCCCGGCTGACCACCTCGGTGGTCCTCGCTCCCCGGAAGTCGGTCGTTGCGATCTCGGGGAAACGGGCGTCCCAGAGCGTGATCTCCTGACCTGCGAGGGCCCGGTGGAGCCGCGTGGCCGTGCGCCAGACCGTGTCCCCCTCAGGCACGCAGAGCTCCGGTCACGAAGACGTGGATCGTGTCGGCGGCAGGACTCATCGACGGAGCCGCAGCCCGCGCGGGGTGGCGTGGAACCCGGCGTTGGCCAGCGCTGACACGAGGGGGTGCTCGGACCCCAGCAGCGCCCCGCCGTCCGCCTTCTCGACGGTCAGCCGTCCGAGGGCGCCCTCCCGCACGGCGAGCGCGAGGGCGTCCGCGGCGCTCTGCAGGCGCATCGGGTCGTCGGTCCAGGACAACAGGGTCTTCCCGCCTCGTTCGACGTAGAGGACGAGCTCGCCGTCGACCTGTACCACGAGGGCTCCGGCCTTGCGGCCGGGCTGGTGGCCCTTGCGGCCCCCGGCTGCTCGTCCGGCTTCGCTGTCGGCGGGCGCGTCCTCGTCCCGCGGGGCGCGCTCCGGCCAGGGCAGGGCGGCGCCGTACGCATTGGCGGGGTCGGTCGCGGCGAGCACGAGCGCCGGCCCCTGGCGGTCGTCGGGGTCGGCGCCGGGCTGGCGGGACCCCGCACGGATGCGGTCGATGGCGCCCGTGGTGGAGAACTGGGCTGCGCCGAGCGACTCGACGAAGTACCCCCGACGCACGCGCCCGGACTCCTCGGCGGCGGCGAGCACGCGGTAGACCCCGGCGAACCCGCCCGGCACGTCCTCGGCCACGACCGATCCGCGGGTCACCACGCCATACCGGTCGAGCAGGACCTCGGCCGTGGCGTAGGCGCGCACCGTGGCGTCGCCCTCGCTCTCCGGGAGCAGCGACCAGCGTCCGGCGCCGGCAGGAGGACCGGAGCGAGTGGGCAGCGACGGACGGCCCAGGCCCCGGCGGCCGGAGAGGGTGCCGAGCGAACCCTGTCGCCCGGCGTAGCGCGACGACCTCGGGCCGGAAGCGGCGCGACGGTGGGCAGTCTTGCCGCCGGACAGCAGGGCGCGCAGCGGGGCGATGGTGTCGCCACTGACCCGGCCGGACCAGACCAGGGCCCACAGGTCGGCGAGGACCTGCTCGTCGTCGGTGCTGCCGACGGCGTCGGACAAGGTGCGGAAGAAGTAGGCGCCGCCGCCGGAGAGCGCGTCGACCATCACCTGCTGGGACTCGGTCAGCACCTCGTCGGACGGCGGAGGCATCGTGAGGTGCGCCGTGTCGGCGAGGTGCAGGGAGACCCAGCCGTCGTCGCCGGGCAGCGAGCCGTGGCCGCGCCAGAGGACCTCACCGCTGCTGGTGAGCTCGTCGAGCAGGGAGGCGGTGTAGCCAGCCACCCGGGTGGGCAGCACCAGTGTCTCGAGGGCGCTCGCGGGCAGGACGGCCCCGGCGAGCTGCTCCACGGCTCGGATGAGCCCGTCGCGACCGCGAAGGCCACCGCCGACGCCCTGCCACTGCGGCAGGAACCTGGCCAGCTCGACCGTCGCGACCGGCTCGACCTCGGCACGAAGGGCCGCCAGCGAGCGGCGGCGAAGCATGCGCAGCACCTCGGCATCGCAGTAGTCGAGGCCGTGCCTACCGCCGCCGTTCTCCAGCGGCAGCAGCTCGCCCTCGACGACGCGACCCGAGGCGACCAGGCGTCGTAGGGTGTCCAGGGCTACGGCAGGACCGACACCCCACCAGGCCGCCACCGTCGCGACGGGGAAGGGCCCGTGGGTCCTGGCGAACCGGGCGACGAGGTCACCCAGCGGGTCGGGGACCGGCTCGAGGAAGGTCTGGGGGATGCCCACCGGCAGGGACGCGCCCAGGGCGTCCCGCAGCCGGGCCGCGTCCTCGATCGCGGCCCAGCGCTCCTCGCCGGCGACGCGCACCCGGATCAGCCGTCGGGCACCCTCGAGGTCGACGAGCCAGCTGCCGATCTCCTTGTGGGACAACGCTTCCTGCGAACGACGCTGGATCTCGGGAAGGGACAGAGGGCCGAGCACCCGCAACAGGTCGGCGATGTCCTCGGCGTCCCGGCACGCGCGCTCGGGCACGAGTCGCTGGAGCTCGTTCTCGGTGCGGGTGACCTGCTCCGGGTCGAGCAGGTCGCGCAGCGACAGTCCCTCGCCACGGCCCAGCAGCTCGGCCAGCAGCGTGGGGTCGAGGGAGAGTGCGGCGGCCCGCTTCTCGGCGAGCGGTGAGTCGCCCTCGTAGAGGAACTGGGCGACGTACCCGAACATCAGGGACCGGGCGAACGGTGAGGGCTGGCGGGACTCGACGTCGACGAGCGTCACCTCGCGCGACTCCACGGCCTTCATCAAGGCCTCGAGGCCGGGCACGTCGAACACGTCCTGGACACATTCTCGGACGGTCTCGAGGATGATCGGGAAGGAGGCGTACTGGCTGGCCACCTCGAGCAGCTGGGCCGCGCGCTGACGCTGCTGCCACAAGGGTTGTCGACGGTCGGGGCGGCGCCGGGGGAGCAGCAAGGCGCGCGAGGCGCACTCGCGGAAGCGGGCGGCGAACAACGCCGAACCGCCGATCTCCGAGGTGACGCGGTCGTGCACCTCCTCGGGGTCGAGGCGGACGAGCTCCATGAGCTCGGCACCCACCCCGCGGCCGTCCTCGAACTCCAGGTCGGGGAGTCGGAACACGATCCCGTCGTCCCCGTGCATCGCCTGCACGTCGACGCCGAACCGCTCACGCATCCGGGCCGAGACGCACAGCGCCCACGGTGCGTGGACCTGGCCACCGAAGGGGGAGTGGACGGCGACCCGCCAGTCGCCGATCTCGTCGCGGAAGCGCTCGACGACGATGGTGCGGTCGTCGGGCACGTGCCCCGTGGCCTCCTTCTGCTCGCGCAGGTAGGCGAGGAGGTTGTCGGTGGCCCACTCGTCCAGGCCCGCAGCGGTGACGCGTTCACGAGCCTTGGCGTCGCCGAGTCCGACGACCTCGCGCACGAACGCCCCCACAGCCCGCCCGAGCTCGGCAGGGCGGCCGAGCTGGTCGCCCTTCCAGAACGGCAGCTTGCCGGGCATGCCGGGCGCGGGGGTGACGAGCACCCGGTCGTGGGTGATGTCCTCGATCCGCCAGGTCGACGTGCCGAGGGTGAAGACGTCACCGACCCGCGACTCGTAGACCATCTCCTCGTCGAGCTCGCCCACGCGCCGCCCGGCACCCTCGGACGAGGCCAGGAACACGGCATACAGGCCGCGGTCGGGGATGGTGCCGCCGGAGGTGACAGCGAGGCGCTGGGCGCCGGGGCGACCGCTGAGGACACCGGTGACGCGGTCCCAGACGATGCGCGGCCGCAGCTCGGCGAACTCGTCGCTGGGGTAGCGGCCCGACAGCATGTCCAGGACCGACTCGAGGATCGATCTCGGCAGGGAGGCGAACGGGGTCGCGCCGCGGACGACCTTCTCGAGGTCGTCGACGGTCCACTCGTCGAGGGCGCACATGGCGACGATCTGCTGGGCGAGGACGTCGACGGGGTTGGCCGGGACGTGCAGCGACTCGATGGCTCCGGCCCGCATCCGCTCGACCACGACGGCCGTCTGCACCAGGTCGCCACGGAACTTCGGGAACAACACGCCCCGCGAGACCGCCCCGACCTGGTGACCGGCGCGGCCCACGCGCTGCAGGCCGCTGGCGACCGACGGTGGGGACTCCACCTGCACGACGAGGTCGACCGCCCCCATGTCGATGCCCAGCTCGAGGCTGGACGTGGCGACGACGGCCGGGAGCCGACCGGCCTTGAGGTCCTCCTCGATGAGGGCCCGGTGCTCCTTGCTCACCGACCCGTGGTGGGCGCGGGCGAGCACGGCAGGAGCGCCCGAGCTCGATCCGGCCTGCGCCATCGTCTGGGCCGGGGTGCGCGCTGCTGCGTGGGCGCGGCGGCTGTCGGGAGCAGGCGATGCTCCCTCGTCCGCGGGGACCGTGCCCTCCGTGTCCGCCCGCTCGGCGGCCGCCGTCTCGAGGCGCTCCTCCCAGATCTCGTTGAGCCGGCTGGTGAGGCGCTCGGCGAGCCGACGGGAGTTGGAGAACACCAGGGTCGAGCGGTGGGAGGCGATGAGGTCGACGATGCGTTCCTCGACGTGGGGCCAGATCGAGGCGCGGCGCTCGCCGCCCGCCGCAGGACCGGAGAGGTCGTCCTCGATGACCTCGCCCAGGCTGGACATGTCGGCGATGGGGACGACGACCTCGAGGTCCCACTCCTTGGTCGACGGGGGTCGGACGATCTCGACCGGTCTGCCCCCGGCGAGGTAGCGGGCCACCTCCTCGACGGGCTCCACGGTCGCGGACAGCCCGATGCGCTGCGCCGGTGTGTCGAGGAGGGCGTCGAGCCGCTCGAGGGTGAGCGCGAGGTGGGCCCCGCGCTTGGTGCCCGCAACGGCGTGCACCTCGTCGAGGATGACCGTCTCGACCCCGGCGAGGGCCTCGCGTGCCTGGGAGGTGAGGATGAGGAACAACGACTCGGGAGTGGTGATGAGGACGTCGCTGGGGGTGCGTGCGAAGGCCCGGCGCTCGTTGGCGGGTGTGTCACCGGACCGGACGGCCACGGTGATGTCCGGCTGGGGGAGCCCGAGGCGCGTCGCCGCGTGGCCGATGCCGACGAGGGGGGAGCGCAGATTGCGCTCGACGTCGACCGCGAGGGCCTTCATGGGGGAGATGTAGAGCACCCGGCAGCGCTTGAGCTTCTCCTGCGGGGGCGGGGTGCTCGCGAGCCGGTCGAGGGCCCACAGGAACGCCGACAGGGTCTTGCCGGAGCCGGTCGGCGCGACCACGAGGGCGTGCTGCCCAGAGCTGATCGCGTCCCACGCACCTGCTTGGGCGGCGGTGGGCTCGCTGAAGGAGCCGCGGAACCACTCCGCGGTGGCGGGGGAGAAGCGCTCGAGGACGTCGGATGCCATTGCTCGACAGCCTGCCACGCGGCACCGACACCCGCCGCCGGGCACCGACCCGGACGGGCGCGCCGACAACCGCCACCGTCGGTGCGGCGTCCTAGTGTGTATGGCGACCGGTCGCCATACATGGCCGAGGGCAAGGGGGACGACATGCGGGTGCGGCGCACGACGGCAGCGGTGACGGCAGGCGTGGTGACCGGGGCACTGGCCCTGGCCGCCGCTGCTGGACCAGCAGCGGCAGCGACGGTGCCCACCCGCTCGGCACCCGCGCAGGAGGTCTTCGCGCGGATGACCACCGCGCAGCGCATCGGCCAGCTGTTCATGGTGGGGACCCCGGCCACGGGCGTCAGCTCCGCGGTCTCGGCCGCGATCAGCCGGCAGCACGTGGGGTCGGTGATCCTCACCGGACGGAGCACCGCAGGCGTCAGCGCCACGCGGGCGGTGACGAACGCCCTGCAGGCTAAGGCGACCTCAGCGGCCACGGCCGGGGTGCCGCTCGCCATCTCTACGGACCAGGAGGGTGGCCTCGTGCAGGTCCTCAAGGGGCCCGGCTTCTCGACCATGCCGACCGCCCTGACCCAGGGACGGTCCACCCCGGCGGCCCTGAAGACCTCGGCCACCACCTGGGGCCGCCAGCTCGCGTCGGCCGGGGTCAACGTCAACCTCGGGCCGGTCTCCGACACGGTGCCCAGTGCGGCGTTCGCTCCTCGCAACGCCCCCATCGGCGCCTACGACCGCGAGTACGGGTTCACGCCGTCGACCGTCGGGTCCCACGCCGCCGCCTTCGCGGCAGGCATGCGGGCCGCGGGGGTGATGCCGACGACCAAGCACTTCCCGGGGCTCGGCAGGGTCACCGCCAACACCGACACCACCGCCGGCGTCAAGGACTCGACCACCACCCGCACCGACCCCTACGTCGCACCGTTCCGCAGCACGGCGGTCGGCGGGGCGGAGTTCCTCATGACCTCCTCGGCCATCTACACCCGCATCGACGCGACCAGGCCGGCGGCGTTCTCGCCGACGGTGATCGGCGGCATGGTGCGACACGACCTGGGGTTCGAGGGGGTCGTCATCTCCGACGACCTCGGCCACGCCAAGGCGGTGTCCGCCTGGAGCGTGGGCGCCCGCGCGGTGAACTTCCTGTCCGCGGGGGGTGACATGGTGCTCACCGTCGACGCGGCGCAGGCACCGGCCATGGTGGCAGCGGTCGCGGCGAAGATGTCGTCCAGCGCGACGTTCCGTGCCCAGGTCGACACCGCGGCGCTGCGCGTACTGACCGTCAAGCAGCGGATGGGCCTCCTGCGTCCGACCGGAGCGATCCGAGCGACCGACGTCGACGAGGACGCCGGGGCGGACGTCGTCGGGCGGGCCGGCGACGGGACGCTGCGACTGCTCCGCGGCAACGACCGGGGCGGCTGGAAGGCCATCGTGCAGCCCCCGGCTCCGTCCTTCGCCGGCGCCAACCTGCTGGTCAACGCCGGCGACCTCGACGGTGACGGCCACACCGACCTGTTGTCCCGCCGCGCCTCCGACGGAGCACTGCTGTTCCACCGCGGCACCGGTCGAGGTGGGTACTCCTCCGGTCGGGTCATCGGCACGGGGTGGAACGGGCTCACCTCCGTGGTCGCTCCCGGCGACATGAGCGGCGACGGGCGCCCCGACCTGCTCGCCGTCGATGCGACGGGTGTCCTGCGTCTCTACCGCCTCGGCACCGGCGCGACGATCATGCCCGGCCACGGCGTCGCCGGCACGGGGTGGGGCAGCCTCGACCGAACCCTGGCGGTCGGCGACTTCGACCGCGACGGCCACCCCGACCTCATGGGGCGCTCGGCGAGCTCCGGCGCCCTCTACCTCTACCGCGGCACCGGCACGGGCGGGCTGCACAGCGGCGTCCAGATCGGCTCGGGCTGGCAGGTGTTCGACACCATCGTCGGCCCGGGTGACCTCGACGGTGACGGGCTCGCGGACGTCCTGGGGCGTCTCCCGTCGGGAGCCCTCCAGCTCTACCGCGGGACCCGTACGTCGCTGCGGCCGGGGACGTCAGCGGGGACGTCGGCAGGGATCGCCCTCTTCGGCTGACCGTGGTGGCACCTAGACTCTCGGGGTGCGACTGAGCAAGTTCTGGAACCTGATGAACGACGAGTTCGGCGAGGGCTACGCCAGCTCCCTCGCCCGGCACCACGTGCTGGGCGTGCTCGGTGACCGCACGGCCATGGAGGCGATCGAGGACGGCGAGAGCCCGCGCAACGTCTGGGCCGCCATCTGTGACGCCATGGACGTGCCCGAGTCCCGCCGGCTCGGCGTGGAGCGGAAGCCCGCGCGGTGACCTCCCCGGGCTGGGCGGACCACCCCCTCGTCCACAGCCTCGTCCTGGCTCCGATGGCCGGGGGACCCAGCACGGTCGCGCTCGCCGCGGCTGCGGCCGAGGGCGGCGTGTTCCCCTTCCTCGCCGGTGCCTACCTCTCGCCCGAACGCCTCGCTGCAGACATCGCCGAGCTCCGCCAGAAGTCGCCACATCCCTTTGGTGTCAACATCTTCGCGCCCTCGCCGAACCACCCGTCCATGACCGAGGACGCCGAGCGGTATGCCGCGCTGCTCGCTCCGTGGGCCGCCTCCGCAGGCGTGGGGCTGGGCACGCCGAGGTACGACGACGACGCCTTTGACGCGAAGGTCGACGTCCTCGTCGACGCCGCCCCGGCTGTCGTCAGCTTCGCGTTCGGCTGGCCTCCGGCGGCGGTCGTCGAGCGTCTCCAGGCCGTCGGCACGCTGGTCTGGGCCACGGTCAACGACCCGTCCGAGGTCAGGTGGGCGGAGGAACTCGGCGTCGACGGCCTCGTGGCGCAGGGCTGGGAGGCCGGCGGCCACCGGGGCGGCCCGGTCGACGCCGGGGAGCGGCAGCTCCACACGCGCGACCTCGTGGCCGTCGTGGAGGAGGACACCACGCTGCCCGTCATCGCTGCCGGAGGGGTGTCGGACGGAGGGGAGGCCGCGCTGATCCTGGGTCTGGGTGCCTCGGCCGTCGCCCTCGGCACCGCGTTCCTCGCGTGCCCCGAGGCCGGCACGGCCCCGGTGCACGTCCACGCCCTGACCCACCGGGACCGCACGGTCGTGACGCGGGCCTTCACCGGTCGCAGTGCGCGGGCGCTCGCCACGACGTGGACCGACCTGTTCAGCGAAGCTGCTCCCGCTGCATACCCGCACGTCCACCACGTCACCGCTCCGCTGCGCGCCCACGGGAAGGCCACCGGTGAGGCCGAGCTCGTGCACCTCTGGGCCGGGACGGGGCACCGGAGGGTGCGCGTGCTTCCCGCGGCCGAGCTGGCGCGGACGCTCGTCGCCGAGCTGGCGGCCGCGCAGCGACGGTGACCCGGTCCCACCCGGGACGAAAAGCTGGTGAGACTGTCGGTACCCCTCGCTAGGTTGGGGCCGATGAGTGGCGACGACGAGATCCTGCTGCGGGCCAGCGGCCTGACCAAGACGTTCGGCGACTTCACGGCTGTCGACGGGATCGACTTCGCCGTCCGCAAGGGGGAGTGCTTCGGGTTCCTCGGGCCCAACGGCGCCGGCAAGTCCTCGACGATGCGGATGGTCGGTTGCGTGTCGCCCGTCAGCAGCGGCGAGCTGCGGCTGTTCGACCTCGACCCGGCGACCGACGGCCCGGCCATCCGCGCCCGCCTCGGCAGCTGTCCGCAGCGCGACACCCTCGACGAGGAGCTCACCGTCCAGGAGAACCTCTGGATCTACGGGCGGTACTTCGGGCTCTCCCGCAAGGAGGTCAGGTCCCGCGCGACCGAGCTGCTCGACTTCGCCCAGCTGACCGAGCGCGCCGGCGACAAGGTCGAGCCGTTGTCGGGCGGCATGAAGCGGCGTCTCACCATCGCGCGCTCACTCATCAACTCCCCGGAGATCCTGCTCCTCGACGAGCCGACGACCGGGCTCGATCCGCAGGCGCGACATGTGTTGTGGGACAGGCTGTTCCGGCTCAAGCGGTCGGGCGTGACGCTCGTCCTCACCACCCACTACATGGACGAGGCCGAGCAGCTCTGCGACCGGCTGGTCGTCATGGACCACGGGCGGATCGTCGCCGAGGGGTCGCCCCGACAGCTCATCGACGAGCACGCCACCCGCGAGGTGCTCGAGCTGCGTTTCGACTCCGACGACCACCACGACCACGCCGGACAGGTGGCCGGCATCGGAGATCGGGTCGAGGTGCTGCCCGACCGCCTGCTCGTCTACGCCGACGACGGTGACCGGGCCGCCGCGCTGGTGCACGCCCGTGGGGTCGAGCCCTTGTCATCGCTGGTGCGTCGGTCCACCCTCGAGGACGTGTTCCTCACCCTGACCGGCCGGACGCTGGTGGACTGATGACCCTCGCCGACCACGTCACCCCCGGACAGCCGGACGGACCGGGGGTGGACGGCCACAGCCGGGCGACCCGCGGTCCGCGCGAGCCGATGTCGGCCACGGAGCGCGTCCTGGCCGTCCTCGGCTACCACGCGGTGGTCTACTCGCGCACCTGGCGCGGCAGCATCATCTCCCGGTTGCTCTCGCCGGTGCTGTTCATGTTGTCGATGGGCATCGGACTCGGTGCTCTCGTCGACGACCGGGCCGGTGGCATCGACGGGCGCCCCTATCTGCACTTCGTCGTCCCCGGCATCGTCGCCACCCAGACGATGTGGGTGGCCTGGAGCGAGTCGAGCTACCAGGTCCTCGGCTACCTCAAGTGGAACATGGGCTACCACGCCCAGCTCGCGACACCGTTGCGCGTGCGCGACGTCCTGGCCGGCCACTTCCTCGCGATCACCGGACACCTGGTCGTGGCGACGAGCCTGTTCATGGTGGTCGCCGCGCTGTTCGGTGGCTTCGACTCGTGGTGGGCGGTCCTGTGCCTGCCCATCGGCGTGCTGACCGGACTCGCTTTCACCACACCGATCTTCGCGTTCACCGCGACCCAGGAGGGCGACAACGGCTTCAACATCCTCTACCGCTGGATCATCACCCCTCTCATGCTGTTCTCCGGCACCTTCTTCCCCGTCGACCAGCTCCCGGGCTGGATGCAGCCGGTCGCCTGGGTGACACCGCTGTGGCACGGGGTCGAGGCCTGCCGGACGGTGTCCGGGGGCTCCTTCGGCCCGGGTGGGTTCCTTCCGTTCCTGGGGCACCTGCTCGTGCTCGTCGCGTATGGCGTCGCCGGCTGGCTGCTCGCCGAACGAGCCTTCACCCGCAGGCTGTCCTCATGACGGGCACCGCCACCACCAGCCCCTCCGCCACGCGTCGACCCGGCCCGGCAGGACGTCTCGCACGCGCACTGCCGATGCCGGCGGGCGCGGGTCTGTCCAGGATGCTCGTCGAGCGCAACATCACCTCGTTCCGCCACGGCTGGATCGCCCTGGTGACGGGATTCGCCGAGCCGGTCTTCTACCTGTTCTCGCTCGGCATCGGCATCGGCGCCCTCGTGCGCACCGTCACCACCGACTCGGGCATGACGGTGACCTACCCGCAGTTCGTCGCCCCGGCCCTGCTGGCGGCATCGGCGATGAACGGCGCCGTCATGGACTCGACGTTCAACGTCTTCTTCAAGCTGAAGTACGCCAAGCTCTACGACGCCGTCCTCGCCACCCCCATGGGGCCACGCGACGTCGCCGTGGGGGAGATCAGCTGGTCCCTGCTGCGGGGGGCGATGTACTCCGCGGCCTTCCTCGTCGTCGCCCTGCTCGCCGGTGCGGTCCGGTCGTGGTGGGCGCTGCTGGCCCTGCCGGCCGCGGTGTTCATCGGCTTCGCGTTCGCGGCGGTGGGCATGTTCGCCACGACGTTCATGCGGTCGTGGGTCGACTTCGACTACATCACCCTGGCGATCCAGCCCATGTTCTTGTTCTCGGCGACGTTCTTCCCGCTGTCGACCTACCCCGACGCCCTGCAGTGGCTGGTGCGGCTCACCCCGCTCTACCACGGCGTCGCCCTCGAACGGGCGCTCATGCTCGGCGACGTGGGTTGGGGGGTGCTGGCGCACGTCGGGTACCTCGTGGTCCTCGGCCTCCTGGGCGTCGTCGGCGCCGCCCGACGCCTCGAACGGCTGTTGCTGTCCTGAGCCCGTCGGCGACCAGGAGGTGGGATCGGAGCCGACCCGGTCGCGGCACCCGTCGCAGCCCGCCACCGGTCCCGCCCGCCATCGGCCCCCATTGCGAGCGGCCCCGCCCGCGACCGGTCCCCGGTCGCGGGTAGGTCCTAGCATCGGGCGCATGGACGACACCGCGGGCCGACCGGCGGACGTGGTGCACACGGCTGCCTTCACCGACCTCGATCCCGTGACGGCGTACCGGCTGTGGGCACTGCGGTCCGACGTCTTCGTCGTCGAGCAGGACTGCCCCTACCTCGACCTCGACGGCCGCGACCTGGCGCCCGGCACCCGGCACGCGTGGATCGAACGTGGCGGGGCACCCGTGGCCACCCTGCGGGTGCTCGACGACGCCGAGGCGGACGGTGGCGCCCTGCGGATCGGCCGGGTGGCAACAGCCCGCGCGTGGCGTGGTCGTGGTCTCGCTGCTCAGCTCGTGACCTCCGTGCTCGAGTCGGCGGGGGAGCGGGACGTGGTCCTCGACGCCCAGTCCCACCTCGTCGGCTGGTATGCCGCGTTCGGGTTCGTCCCGAGCGGCCGGGGGTTCGTCGAGGACGGCATCCCGCACACGCCGATGCGCCGACCGGGGGGTCCTGCCGCCTGAGTCCCGCGGGATCTGAGTCCCGCCAGCCTGAGTTCTACCGCCTGAGTCCTGTCGCCTGAGTCCCGCGGGATCCGAGTCCCGCCGGTCCGGGTCCCCGGTCAGCGGAGGGCGTCTCCCGGCACGGCGGCCACGGCCTCGACTTCGACGAGCTGGTCCGGCCAGCCGAGGACCGCCACACCCAGCAGGGTGCTCGGGGCCGGGTGGTCGCCCATGCGCGACCGGACGACGTCCCATGCGGTGGCGAGGTCCTCGCGGGCCGTGCTGGCCACGTACACGGTGCTCCTGACGACGTCGCCCAGCTCGGCGCCGGCAGCTCGAAGAGCGGTCTCGAGGTGGTCCATGACGAGCGCGGCCTGCGCTGCGACGTCGCCCGGCGCGGCCACCCGGCCGCGCGCATTCAGAGGGCAGGCCCCGGCGGTGAAGACCAGCCTGTACCCGGCCGGTGGGGCCGCGGCATACGCATAGGGGACGCCGGGGTGCAGGTCGGGGACGTCGACGAGGAAGGACTCGGCCATGGCCGTCATCGTGGCACGCGCCGACGGGGCGGGGATCCGGCGTGTCGCGCGTGTCCTACGTGCCTTCGAACAGATGTTCGGTATGGTCGTCCACAGGTGGAACCCCGCAGGACCACCGTCCACAGGCCGCCCATCGGCCCGGGACGGCTGTCGGTGGCGACACCTAGCGTCTGACCCGACAGCAGATGACAGCGACCGGGTCGAAGGCAGGCGCGCCCGACTCGACATGGAAAGAAGGAACGGTGGCCAAGATGTCCGGTGGCAACACTGCAACAGGTGACCAGAAGGCGAAGTCTCTCGACTCCGTCATGGGACAGATCGAGAAGTCGTTCGGCAAGGGCGCAGTCATGCGCCTCGGCGACGACGTCCGTCCGCCCATCGACGTGATCCCCACGGGGTCCATCGCGCTCGACGTGGCCCTGGGTATCGGGGGCCTGCCCCGCGGTCGGGTCGTGGAGATCTACGGACCGGAGTCGTCCGGCAAGACCACGGTGGCGCTCCACGCCGTCGCCAGCGCCCAGCGCGCCGGTGGCATCGCGGCGTTCATCGACGCCGAGCACGCCCTCGACCCCGACTACGCCAAGAAGCTCGGGGTCGACACGGACGCCCTGCTCGTCAGCCAGCCCGACACGGGGGAGCAGGCGCTCGAGATCGCCGACATGCTGATCCGTTCCGGCGCGATCGACATCATCGTCATCGACTCCGTGGCGGCCCTCGTGCCGCGCGCCGAGATCGAGGGCGAGATGGGTGACAGCCACGTCGGTCTGCAGGCCCGCCTGATGTCCCAGGCCCTGCGCAAGCTGACCGGTGCCCTCAACACGACCGGCACGACCGCGATCTTCATCAACCAGCTCCGCGAGAAGATCGGCGTCATGTTCGGCTCGCCCGAGACGACGACCGGTGGCAAGGCGCTGAAGTTCTACGCGTCGGTCCGCCTCGACGTCCGTCGCATCGAGACGCTCAAGGACGGCAGTGAGCCCGTCGGCAACCGCACGCGCGTCAAGGTCGTCAAGAACAAGGTGGCCCCGCCGTTCAAGCAGGCCGAGTTCGACATCCTCTACGGCCAGGGCATCTCGCGTGAGGGCGGCCTCATCGACATGGGGGTCGAGCACGGCTTCGTCCGCAAGGCCGGTGCCTGGTACACCTACGAGGGCGACCAGCTCGGCCAGGGCAAGGAGAACGCCCGCCAGTTCCTCAAGGACAATCCCGACCTCGGCAACGAGATCGAGAAGAAGGTCAAGGAGAAGCTCGGCATCGGGCCGCAGGTCGACAAGCCGGCCGACGCGATCCCCGAGGTGCCGGTCGAGTTCTGAGCCCCGGCTCGAGCGACCGACCACTGATCTCGCATGACTGATGTCGCATGACTGATCGACACGCTGCGGCAAGGGCTGCCCTCGAGGCCGCCCTTGCCGCAGTGTCGTCCGGCCCGGCAGCGCCGGAGTCCGACCGCCGCCCGCGTCGCTCTAAGGCGTGGCAACCCATCCCCGGCGACCCCGAGAGCGACCTGCAGACCCGCGACTCCGAGCCGGATGCCCACGACGTCGCGCGCCAGATCGTCCTGCGCCAGCTCGCGATGGCTCCCAGGAGCCGCAAGCAGCTGCGCGACAAGCTCAAGCAGCGAGAGTGCCCTGACGACGTCGCCGAGGCCGTGCTGGACCGGATGACCGAGGTCGGACTCATCGATGACGAGGCGTTCGCCGGGATGCTGGTGCGTTCGCAGCAGGCCGGCCGTGGCCTCGCCAAACGCGCCCTGGCCCGCGAGCTGCGCACCAAGGGCGTCGACGACGAGACGGCCAGGGCGACCCTCGACGCCATCGACCCCCATGCCGAGCGAGACCAGGCCGAGCGTCTCGTCGCCAAGAAGCTGCGCTCCATGCACGGGCTCGACGTCCTCGTCCAGAAGCGTCGCCTCGCCGGGATGCTCGCCCGCAAGGGCTATCCCGCCGACCTGTCGATGGCCGTCATCCGCGAGGCCCTCGCGCAGGCCGAGGAGCACCAGCGCGACTGACGCGACGTCGACGGTGAGCCGCGCAGCCCACGGCGACCCGCGGCATACCGGTTGCGTTCAGCACGTACCCTTGTCGATGCGATGACCACACAGACGACGCACAAGACCTACGACGTGCGCACCCACGGGTGCCAGATGAACGTGCACGACTCCGAGCGCCTCGCCGGCCTGCTCGAGACGGCGGGGTACGTCGACGTCAACAGCGTGCCGCCGGACGACCGCCCGGGCACCGCCGACGTCGTGGTCTTCAACACCTGTGCGGTCCGCGAGAACGCCGACAACAAGCTGTACGGCAACCTCGGCCAGCTGCGCCCGGCGAAGACCGCGAACCCCGACATGCAGATCGCCGTCGGTGGCTGCATGGCGCAGAAGGACCGCGACACCATCGTCGCGCGCGCCCCGTGGGTCGACGTCGTCTTCGGCACCCACAACATCGGCAGCCTGCCCGCACTGCTCGACCGGGCCCGGCACAACCGTGAGGCCCAGGTCGAGATCCTCGAGAGCCTCGAGGTCTTCCCGTCGACGCTGCCGACGCGCCGCGACTCAGCGTACGCCGGGTGGGTCTCGATCTCGGTCGGCTGCAACAACACCTGCACGTTCTGCATCGTCCCCAGCCTGCGCGGCAAGGAGGCCGACCGCCGTCCCGGCGACGTCCTGGCCGAGGTCAAGGCGCTGGTCGAGCAAGGCGTCGTCGAGGTGACGCTGCTCGGTCAGAACGTCAACACGTACGGCGTGGAGTTCGGCGACCGGCTCGCGTTCGGCAAGCTGCTGCGCGCCTGCGGCGAGATCGAGGGCCTCGAGCGGGTGCGGTTCACCAGCCCGCACCCGGCCGCGTTCACCGACGACGTCATTGCCGCGATGGCGCAGACGCCGAACGTCATGCCGAGCCTGCACATGCCGCTGCAGTCCGGGTCCGACCGCGTGCTCAAGGAGATGCGCCGCTCCTACCGCAGCGCCAAGTTCCTCGGCATCCTGGACAAGGTGCGCGAGCAGATCCCGGACGCCGCGATCACCACCGACATCATCGTCGGCTTCCCCGGCGAGACCGACGCAGACTTCGAAGAGACCCTGCGGGTCGTGCGCGAGTCCCGGTTCTCCAGCGCGTTCACCTTCCAGTACTCCATCCGTCCCGGCACCCCGGCCGCGACCATGCCCGACCAGCTCCCCAAGGCCGTCGTGCAGGAGCGCTACATGCGCCTGCTCGCCGTGCAGGAGGAGGTCTCCTGGGCCGAGAACCGTGCGCTCGAGGGCCGTGAGGTCGAGGTGCTCGTCGCCACGGGCGAGGGGCGCAAGGACACCGAGACCCACCGGCTGTCCGGGCGCGCCCGTGACAACCGCCTCGTCCACTTCACCGTGCCCGAGGGCGCCGAACGTCCCCGTCCCGGTGACCTGGCCACCGTCGGTGTCACGTATGGCGCGCCGCACCACCTGGTCGCCGACGCCGCCCTGGAGGGTGGGGTCTACTCCGTCAGGCGGACCGCCGGCGGCGATGCCTGGGCCGCCCTGCAGGACTCGCCGGTCCCCGGCAAGCCTGCCGTCTCCCTCGGCATGCCCGGGGTCGGTCGACCCGCCTCGAGCCCGGCCCCGGCCTGCGGCTGACCCACCCCCTGACGATCTGGAAGACTCCACCGCATGACGATCCGGCCCATCGTGATCCTGGGCGAGCCCGTGCTCCACCGTCGAGCCATGCCCGTCGAGGTGTTCGACGCCGAGCTCGCCGAGCTCGTCGCCGACATGTTCGAGACCATGGACGCCGCCCACGGCGTCGGGCTCGCCGCACCCCAGATCGGCGTCGGGCTGCGCGTGTTCACGTGGCAGATGGACAACGACGACGACGTCCCCGCGCGCGGCGTCATCGTCAACCCGTACGTCAGCTCGAGCAAGCCGGCCCAGGAGGACCCTGACCCTCACGAAGAGGTCGAGGGCTGCTTGTCGGTGCCGGGCGAGAGCTTCCCCCTCAAGCGGGGCGAGTCCGCCACGGTCACGGGGTTCGACGCGCACGGCAACGAGATCTCCTTCGAGGCCACCGGGTGGTTCGCCCGGTGCATGCAGCACGAGTACGACCACCTCAACGGCTTCCTCTACGTCGACCGGCTGGGCGACAAGTGGGGCAAGAAGGCGCGCAAGGCCGTCAAGAAGGCCGGCTGGGGCAAGCAGGGCAGCAGCTGGATGCCTGGCGTCGACCCCGACCCCTTCGGTCACGACAGCCCGGACGACCACGACCTGTGAGTGCCCGGCGGTGACGAAACCCCTGGTCGTCGCCGTCGTCGGTCCCACGGCGACCGGCAAGTCCGACCTCGGCCTCGACCTCGCGCAGGCCCTGGGTGGTGAGGTGGTCAACGCCGACGCCAGCCAGCTCTACCGAGGGATGGACATCGGCACGGCCAAGCTGGCGCCGTCGGAACGACGCGGCATACCCCACCACCAGCTCGATGTGCTCGAGGTGACCGACGAGGCGTCGGTCGCGGCGTACCAGTCCGCGTCGCGTTCCGACCTCGACGCGATCCAGGCCCGCGGCCACCACCCTGTGGTCGTCGGCGGGTCGGGACTCTACGTGCGGGCGGCGCTGGACGTGCTGGAGATCCCGCCGACCGACCTCGGTCTGCGCACCCGCCTCGAGGCGGAGGCCGCCGAGGTCGGCGCTGCAGCCATGGCGGCGCGTTTGCGCGAGCTGGACCCGGTCGCGATGGCACGGATCGAGCCCAACAACGTGCGCCGCGTGGTGCGTGCGCTCGAGGTCGTGGAGCTCACCGGGCGTCCGTTCTCGGCGTCGATGCCGCGGCGAGAGTTCGTCCAGCCGACCGTGGTGGTGGGACTTCGGGTGGCGCGCCCCGAGCTGGATGCGCGCATCGTCGCCCGGGTGGACCGCATGTGGGAACAGGGGCTGCTGGACGAGGTCCGCGCCCTCGACGAGCGCGGTCTGCGACGCGGTCGGACCGCTTCGCGCGCCCTGGGCTACGCCCAGGCCCTGGCCGAGCTGGACGGCCGGCTTGACGGGGCCGCGGCCCGGGAGGAGACGGTGGCGCTCACCCGGCGGTTCGCCCGACGGCAGGAGTCGTGGTTCGGTCCCGACCACCGGATCCAGTGGCTTGACGCCGGGAGCGCCGATGCCGGCGACCTCACCGCGCGGGCCTTGACCACGGTGCGAGCGGCCATCAGGGACAATGGCGGACATGGCTGACCAGACCCCCTTCACCAAGGGCCACGGGACCGAGAACGACTTCGTCCTGGTGCCCGACCTCGAGGGGGTCCGCCCGCTCAGCGCGGAGCAGGCCGCCCGGCTCGCGGACCGCCGCGCTGGGATCGGGGGTGACGGCGTGATCCGCATCGTGCCGACCGCTGCCGCAGGCGAACCCGAGGTGCTGGCGCAGGCGAGCTCGGCCCGGTGGTTCATGGACTACCGCAACGCCGACGGCAGCGTCGCGGAGATGTGCGGCAACGGCACGCGCGTCTTCGCGGCCTACCTGCGGCGTGAAGGGCTGGAGACGGCAGACGAGTTCGCGATCGCGACCCGCGCAGGGGTCAAGACGGTGCGGTTCGAGCGACCCGACCTCATCGCGGTCAACCTCGGCCCGTGGCGGCTCGCCCAGCCGCGCATCGCCGAGGCCGAGGGGTTCGACGCGCTCGTCCACATCGACGGCCACGAGCCGCTGTCCGCCCTCAGCCTGGATCTCGGCAACCCACACACCGTGGTGGCACTGCCCGAGGCCGTCGACCTGGACATGCTGGACCTGCACCGCAGCCCGCTGGTCAACCCCGAGCCGGAGCACGGCACCAACATCGAGCTCGTCCGCCCCATGGGGGCCGGTCACATCCGGATGCGGGTGCGCGAGCGCGGCGTGGGGGAGACCCGGTCGTGCGGCACCGGGGCCGCGGCCGCAGCCCTCGCCACCCGGTTCTGGGCCGGCAACCGTGGCGACTCCTGGACGGTCGACGTGCCCGGTGGTCGGCTCCAGGTGCGCATGCTGCCCGACCAGCAGGTCGAGCTGGCAGGTCCGGCGCTGCTGGTCGCGGACGGAACGACCACGCTGGTCTAGGAGGGACAGGCCCGGGGGCGGCGGCGTCTGGGAGAGGCAGGCCGGGGCGCTCTCGTCCGGCATGACACGGCCGCATGACACGGCCGCATGACCTTGGGCCCTGCTGGGAGCGAGGCCGCGCGCCTAGCGTGGAGAACGTGACCAGCCCGACTCCCGCAGCCCGCAGAACGCCGCCGCGAGTCGAGGCCGCGCCCATCACCGACGCAACGCCCGCCGCCCACGACCGGACAGCCCACGACCCGTTGGCGTCGGATCGCACGTTCCGGGCGGCGGCGCGGTTGTCCCTGGCCACCGCAGCGACAGCTGTCGTCGCCGGGACCTGGACCTTCGTCGACCCCGGCCTGCTCCACGGGCCGGAGGCGATGCAGGGCTCGGCGCGCGGCACGAGCCTCGTCCTGGTCGCCGTGGCCGTCCCGGTGCTGCTCGTGGCCCTGCTCAAGGCCTCACGCGGATCCGGGGCCGCTGCGCTCGTCGCGGCCGGCGCCCTGCTCTACGTCGTCTACAACGCCGTCCTCCTGCTGTTCCTCACCCCCTTCAACGGCGCCTTCCTCGTCTACGAGGCGCTGCTGGGGAGCGCGCTGTGGTCGCTCGGCTACCTCGGTGCGGTCCGTCCCGTGTGGCGGACCGCCGAGCGCATGGCCGCCCGAGCCCCGGTGCGCGCCATCGCCGTGTACGTCTGGGTCGTCGCCGCGTTGAACGCGCTGGTGTGGCTCACGGCGATCGTCCCGTCGCTGCGCCCGTACCCCACGCCGATGCTCGAGGGCACCGGCGTGCAGACGAACGCCATCTACGTCCAGGACCTCGCGATCTGGCTGCCCCTGGCTGCGGTGGCAGCACTCTGGCTCCGTCGTCGCCAGGTGCGCGGCGCCATGGTCGTGGGACCGCTCCTGGTCATGTGGGTGATCGAGGCGTTGAGCGTGGCCGTGGACCAGACCTTCGGTGTCCACGCCGACCCCAGCTCGCCGGTCGTGTCGCTGGCCCTCGTGGGACCGTTCCTGGCGCTCGCCGTGGTGGGGCTCGTCCCGGCGTGGGGACTGCTGCGCACGGCCTCCCGGTCGCAGGCGTGACCCTCCTGCGTGACCATCCCGCCTCACTGCCCAGCCTGACCGCCGCATGGCCCGACCCGGTCCGCGGTGCTCAGGCGAGGCGCCGGACCTCGAGGACGCGGAAGCCCTTGTCGAGGGCGAAGCGCCTGACGGCATACGCATCCGCGGGGAGCTGCCCGGCCAACCACTTCTGGAGCGAGTCCGAGCCGAGGTTCTTCTGCACGACGAGGTATGCCGCGCCGCCGACGGCGAGGCGCGGGAGCCAGGTGAGCAACAGGTCGTGCAGGACCGCCTTGCCCACCCGGATCGGGGGGTTGGACCAGATCGCGGCGAACTCCACGTCCGGGGGGACGTCCTCGGGCCGGCACGCGTGCACCGTCGTCAGGTCGAGGGAGGCGGCCGTCGTGCGCAGCAGGTCCAGGGCACGCTCGTTGACGTCCACGCCGTACACCGTCGCCTCCGGGGACCGCAGCGCGAGGGTGAGCGTGATCGGCCCCCAGCCGCAGCCGAGGTCGAGCAGGGCGCCGCTGGTGGGCGGCTCCGGCACCTCGCGCAGGAGCACGGCGGTGCCCTTGTCGATGCCGTCGGGGCTGAAGATGCCCGCCGCGCTGCGGACGGTGACGTCACGCCCGGCCAGCTGCACGGACAGGGATCGCTGCTGCGCCGCGCTCGCCGGGTCGGCGGTGAAGTAGTGGTCGTGGTCGCTCATCGGAGGCAACGCTAGGGCCACGGCGGGGACGAGGACATAAACGGGTCGCCGCTTCCGTTCAATCAGTGAGAACCTAAGGGAGATATGACACCACGCTCTGACATCTTTGACTTCCGTGCCACTGCGCTCGCCGACGAGGACGACACCGTCGTCCACGGCGAGGAGCACGGCTACGACGGCGACCAGTACGACCGTGAGGACCGCGCAGCCCTGCGCCGCGTGGCCGGGCTGTCCACCGAGCTCGAGGACGTCACCGAGGTCGAGTACCGCCAGCTGCGCCTCGAGCGCGTGGTGCTCGCCGCGGTCTGGACCGAAGGGTCCGCCGAGGACGCCGACAACTCGCTGCGGGAGCTGGCCGCCCTCGCCGAGACGGCGGGCTCGACCGTGCTCGCCGGTCTCGTCCAGCGCCGCGCCAAGCCCGACACCGGGACCTACCTCGGCTCCGGCAAGGCCATCGAGCTGCGCGACATCGTCATCGCCGAGGGTGCCGACACCGTCATCTGCGACACCGAGCTGACGCCGTCCCAGCGTCGTGCGTTGGAGGACGTCGTCAAGGTCAAGGTCATCGACCGCACCGCCCTGATCCTCGACATCTTCGCCCAGCACGCGAAGTCCAAGGAGGGCAAGGCGCAGGTCGAGCTGGCGCAGCTGCAGTACCTCCTCCCGCGCCTTCGTGGCTGGGGTGAGTCGATGTCCCGCCAGGCCGGTGGCCAGGCGGCCGGTGGCCAGGGCATGGGTTCGCGTGGTCCGGGTGAGACGAAGATCGAGCTCGACCGTCGCCGGATCAACACGCGGATGGCCAAGCTGCGCCGCGACATCAAGGAGATGAAGACCAGCCGCGACACCCGCCGCGTGAGCCGCAAGGCGCACGAGGTGTCGAGCGTCGCGATCGCCGGCTACACCAACGCCGGGAAGTCATCGCTGCTCAACCGCCTCACTGGAGCCGGTGTCCTCGTCGAGAACCAGCTGTTCGCCACCCTCGACCCGACCGTGCGTCGCGCGGAGACCGAGGACGGCCGCCTCTACACCCTGGCCGACACGGTGGGCTTCGTCCGACAGCTGCCGACCCAGCTCGTCGAGGCGTTCCGCTCAACGCTGGAGGAGGTGGCCGACGCCGACCTGCTGCTGCACGTCGTCGACGGCTCACACCCCGACCCCGAGGGCCAGATCAGCGCCGTGCGCGCGGTCCTGGCCGACGTGGACGCCGCGGACGTCAAGGAGGTCATCGTCGTCAACAAGGCCGATGCCGCCGACCCCGAGGTGATCGACCGCCTGCGTCGCCACGAGAAGCACTGCATCGTCGTGTCCGCCCGCACCGGCGCGGGTCTCGCCGAGCTGCGTGCCCTCATCGCCGACGAGCTCCCCCGACCGGACATCGACGTCGAGGTCCTGCTGCCGTACGACCGCGGTGACCTCGTCAGCCGACTGCACGAGGAGGCCGAGGTGCTCTCCAGCGAGCACACCGAGCGCGGCACGCACGTCAAGGCCCGGGTCCACCCCGAGCTCGCGTCCGAGCTCGCCGACTTCGCCGCCTGACCCTCCCGACCGCATGGAGATCCGGGAGGGGGGTCTGCAGACCCCGCAGGTGGCGGCGCTGCTCGCCGCCCACGTCGAGGACATGCGGCGCTACTCGCCTCCCGACAGCGTGCACACGCTCGACCTCGACCGCCTGCGCACGCCGGACCTGAGCTTCTGGAGCGTGTGGGAGGGCCAGGAGGTGCTGGGCTGCGGCGCGCTGCGCGAGCTCGACCCCTCGCACGGTGAGCTGAAGTCGATGCGCACCGCCGCCGAGCACCGCGGACGTGGGGTGGGCTCGCTCGTCCTGGAGCACCTGGTCACCGAGGCCTCGGCACGCAGCTACTCACGGCTCAGCCTCGAGACGGGTTCACCGCAGGAGTTCGCGCCGGCCCGCCGCCTCTACGCCCGACGGGGCTTCGTCGAGTGCGGTCCCTTCGGCCCGTATGCCGCCGACGACTTCAGCGTGTTCATGACCCTCCCGCTCGACTGATGTCCGGGGGGTAGCGTCGGACCATGGCTGACGTGATCGGACTGACCGGAGTGACGGGCGCCCTCGGCGGGCGGATCGCCGCGACCCTCGACCCGGCCGCGGCGGACGTGGTCCTGCTGGCACGCCGTCCCGACGCCGTGGACGATCCGGGTGGCCGCGAGGTCCGTCGGGTCGTCTACGAGGACACCCCCGAGGTGCGAGAAGCGTTGTCCGGCATCGACGTCCTGCTCATGGTGTCGGCGGCCGAGGACGTCGACCGGCGTGGTCAGCACCTGGCCTTCGTGGCGGCGGCTGCGGCTGCAGGCGTGCGCCACGTCGTCTACACGTCGTTCCAGGGCGCGGCGGCCGACTGCACCTTCACCCTGGGACGCGACCACTTCGCCACCGAGGAGGCGATTTGCGCCTCGGGGATGGACTTCACGTTCCTTCGCGACAGCTTCTACGCCGACTTCCTGCCGCTCATGGCCACCGACGGGGCGATCCGGGGCCCGGCTGGCGACGGTCGGGTGGCAGCGGTGGCCCGCGACGACGTGGCCGCGGTGGCTGCCGCAGTCCTGGCCGACCCGAGACCCCACATCGGCGCCACGTACGACCTGACCGGTCCCGAGGCCCTGTCGCTGGACGAGGCCGCCGCGATCATCACCGAGGTCACGGGCACGCCGACATGTTTCGTCGACGAGACCCTCCCGGAGGCGTACGCCTCGCGCGCGTCCTACGGCGCTCCCGACTGGCAGGTCGACGCGTGGGTCTCGACCTACACCGCCATCGCCCGCGGTGAGGTCGCGCGGGTGAGCGACGCGGTGGAGCAGCTGACCGGTCGTCCCGCCACGAGTCTGCGCGAGCTGCTCACGCGCAGTAGGTGATCCGGCCCGCGGACGTCACGTGAGCCGGTAGACCGACACGTGCGAGCGTAAGTCCGCGGTGAACGCTGACCTGTCCCAGTCGGCATACCTCGCCTCGAGCTGGAACCCCGCCAGCCGGCCCATCAGGTCGAGCTCGGCCGGCCAGATGTAGCGGTGCGGGCTGATCGCATGGGTGGCCTCGCGGCCACGGCCGTACCGGAAGTGGTGGGAGGTGACCCGCTGCCCGAGGACGTCGTAGTCGTCGAGGCCGACGTACCCGGGCGTGCTGGCGAACACGGTCGCAGGCACGCCGGGCGGGAGCTGGCGCAGCTGCGGCACCCAGAGCTCGATGACGAACGCACCACCGGGGGAGAGGTGGCGCGCGGCGTTGCGGAAGCACTCGACCTGCGCGTCCTGGGTGAGCAGGTTGGAGATGGTGTTGAACACGAGGTACACCAACGAGAACTCACCGGGCACCTGCGTCGTGGCCATGTCACCGTTCGTGACGGGGATGGCCTCGGTGCCCACCTTCTCGTGCAGCTTGCCGACCATCGGCTCGGACAGCTCGATGCCCGAGACGGGCACGCCACGCTCCGCGAGCGGTATGGCGACGCGCCCGGTCCCGATCGCTAGCTCCAGGGCCGCGCCGTCCCCGGCCAGTGCGGCCAGCAGGTCGACGGTCGGCCCGAGCACCGACGGGGAGAACATCCCCTGGCCCGGGCTGTCGTAGAGGTCGGCGGCGGTCTGGTCCCAGATCTCGTCAGGCTGCACGTCCACGACCCTGCCCGACACGGGTGCGGCGGTCCACCCGATTTCGCTGGTGCGCCCCGGGTCTTTGAGGGATCCGACGCCTCCTGACCTGCCGAATCCCTCAAAGACACGGAGTCGCAGGGGGGAGAGGGGGCGGGGTCAGAGGCGGCGGAAGGCGGTCGTCAGGACGACAGGTTCGCCCGCTTCGTCGGAGGCGTCGAGGTCGACGGTCGCCTCGATGACCCAGTCGTGGTCGCCCTCGGGGTCCTCGAGGGTCTGCCGAGCCAGCCACAGCCGGTGGTCGTCCTGGGGTTCGTTCTCCCCGGGGGCCGGACCGGTCGCCGGGGCGAGGTGCAGCAGCGCCGGTCCGCGTGCGGCGCCGTCGGTGCCGATCGTGTCGTGCTCGGCGTAGTAGGCGCCCAGCGCTTCGTCCCACGCTGCCTCGTCCATGATCGCGTGGCGCGGCGGCTCGGGGATCGCCGCCGCCGCCTCCTCGAGGGCAGCCAGGTCGCGGAACCGGTCCCGCGACGCGAGCTCGACGCGACGGAACATCGCGTTGCGCACCATGACACGGAACGCCTTCTCGTTGAACGTGATCGGACGACTCGCACGAGTGCCGCCGTGCGCGGCCAGGCGCTCGAGCTCGTCGAGGCGGGCGTTGGCGTCCGGGTCGGTCAGCGCCTCCCACTCGTCGAGCAGCGAGGAGTCGGTCTGGCGGACCGTCTCACCCAGCCATTCGTGCAGGTCCTCGAACGCCTCGCTGCGGTGCGCCTCGGGCACGGTCTGGCGAAGGGTCCGGTAGGCGTCGGTGAGGTAGCGCAGGACCAGGCCCTCGGAGCGGGCGAGCTGGTAGTAGGCGACGAACTCGGTGAAGGTCATGGCGCGCTCGTACATGTCGCGCACGATCGACTTGGGTGAGAGCGCCGACTCCGAGACCCACGGGTGGCTCTGTCGGAAGCTCTCGAACGTCGCGTCGAGGAGGTCGGCCAGCGGCTTGGGCCACGACACGTCCTCGAGCAGCTGCATCCGCTCCTCGTACTCCACCCCGTCGGCCTTCATCTCGCCGACGGCCTCACCACGTGCCTTGTACTGCTGCTGCATGAGGATCTGGCGAGGGTCGTCGAGGATCGCCTCGATGACCGAGACGATGTCGAGCGCGTGGGTCGGCGACTCGGGGTCGAGGACGTCCAGGGCGGCCAGGGCCAGCGGCGCGAGCGGCTGGTTGAGGGCGAAGTCGTCCGCGAGCTCCTCGCGGACTGCGATGGTGCGCCCGTCGGGACCGGGCGGGTCGATGCGGTGCAGGACACCGGTGTCGAGCAGGCTGCGGCCGAGGGTGATGGCGCGGCGCGCGAGACGTGCCTGGTTGCGCGGCGACTCGTGGTTGTCGCGCAGCAGCCGGGCCAGGGCCGTGACCGGGTCGCCGGGTCGCTGGACGAGGTTGAGGATCATCGAGTGGTCGACCCGCATGCGGGACACCAGGGGCTCGGGCTCGGCGGCGACGAGCTTGTCGTAGGTCTGGTCGGTCCAGGAGACCTCACCGTCGGCGGGCTTGCGGCGCTGCACCTTGCGGCGCTTCTTGGGGTCGTCACCGGCCTTCGCCAGCGCCTTGTGGTTCTCGATGACGTGTTCGGGCGCCTGCACGACGACCGAGCCGCTGGTGTCGAAACCGGCTCGTCCCGCGCGCCCGGCGATCTGGTGGAACTCGCGCGCCTTGAGCACCCGTTGGCGCGACCCGTCGAACTTGACCAAGCCGGTGAACAGCACGGTCCGGATCGGCACGTTGATGCCGACCCCGAGGGTGTCCGTGCCGCAGATGACCTTGAGCAGCCCGTCCTGCGCCAGCTGCTCGACGAGCCGGCGGTAGCGCGGCAGCATCCCGGCGTGGTGGACGCCGATCCCGGCCCGCACCAGCCTCGACAGGGTCTTGCCGAAGCCCGCGGTGAACCGGAAGCCGCCGATGCGCTCGGCGATGGCCTCCTTGTCCGCCTTGAGCGCCGCCTTCATCCCGACGAGGGCCTGCGCCTGCTCGAGGGCCGACACCTGGGTGAAGTGGACGATGTAGACCGGCGCCTGGTGCGTGGTCAGCAGCTCTTCGATCGTCTCGGGCAGCGGCGTCATCGCCCACGAGAAGCTCAGCGGGATGGGGCGCTCGGTCCCGGTGACGAGCGCGGTCGACCGGCCGTTGCGCCGCGTCAGGTCGTCGGCGAGGTCGGTCATGTCGCCGAGCGTCGCCGACATGAGCAGGAACTGCGCCTGCGGCAGCTCGAGCAGCGGCACCTGCCAGGCCCAGCCGCGGTCCGGCTCGGCGTAGTAGTGGAACTCATCCATGACCACGAGCCCGACGTCGGCGTCCTTGCCCTCGCGCAGGGCGATGTTGGCGAGGATCTCAGCGGTGCAGCAGATGATCGGCGCGTCGGGGTTCACCGAGGCGTCACCGGTCAGCATGCCGACCTCGGACGCGCCGAACACCTCGCACAGCGCGAAGAACTTCTCGCTCACCAGCGCCTTGATGGGTGCCGTGTAGAAGCTGACCCGGTCACCGGCCAGGGCGGCGAAGTGCGCACCCGTCGCCACGAGCGACTTGCCCGACCCGGTCGGCGTCGACAGCACGACGTTCTCCCCGGCGAGGAGGGCGATGAGCGCCTCGTCCTGGTGGGGGTACAGCGGCAGCCCACGCCGGGTCGCCCACGTGGAGAACGCGTCATACGCCTCGTCGGGGCCGGCTGCGGCACCGTCGAGCAGGTCAGGCAGGGACGGGGTGGTGGCGGCTGCCTGGTCGGTGCTCATCGGTCCCCATCCTGTCAGGCCACGTGGCGAGGCGACCGGGACGGCAATGTCGGGCTCTCGTGGTTGGGTGGGCGGCATGTCCTTCGAGACGACCGAGATCTGCTTCGAGACGACGACGTCACGCCTGCGCCTGCGGCGCCCGGTGGAGGGTGACCGCGCGTTCCACACGGCGGTCCACAGCGACCCCCGCCTCTACACGCACGCGCCGCACGTCCTCGGCACCCCCGAGACCAACGCCGAGTTCTTCCACGCGATCCTCGCCCACTGGGAGGAGCGCGGGTTCGGCTACTGGGTGGCCGAGGACCTCCGGACCGGTACGCCGCTGGGCTGGATCGGCGTGAAGCAGCAGGAGGGGTACCTCAACCTCTACTACCGCTTCACCGCCGAGGCGCAGGGCCGCGGACTCGCCCGCGAGGCCGGGCGAGCGGCGGTGGCCATGGCGACCGAGTGGCAGCCCCACGACCCGGTCCGGGCCCTGGTCAAGGACCACAACACGGCCTCGGTCCGGACTGCCGAGTCGGCGGGGCTGGTCCGCACGGGCGGGCGCGTCGTGCTCTCGGACGACCGGGACGGCGAGACGGCGTCGGCCGTGTTCGAGGCCCCACGCGTGACGCGCGTCGACGTGCTCGACGCGGGCACCCGGGCGGAGCTGCTCGACCTCTGGCAGGCCGTCAACGACGCGGGCGGCGCGGTCGGCTTCCTCCCGGGCGCGGAGAGGTCAGAGGTCGCTGCCCTGCTCGCCGTGCACGAGCGGGAGATGGCGAGCGGCGCCGGGTTCGCCGGCGCGATGCGTGCTCCCGACGGGCAGCTCGTCGGGTGGGGTTGGTGCGTCGTCGGCCCGAACCCGTTGCGACGGCATGCTCCGTGGCTCCACCGCGTGATGGTCGACCCTGTCAGGCAGGGCAGCGGGCTGGGTCAGGTCCTGATGGCAGGACTGCACCGGATGGCCCGTGAGGCCGGGGCCGAGCAGCTCGTGCTGAGCACCCGCAGCGGCACCGGGGTGACGAGGTTCTACGCGCGCTGCGGTTATGTCGAGGTGGGCCGGTTGCCGGGCGTCATCCGGGTAGGACCGGGTGACGACCGCGACGAGGTCTTCCTCGTGCGCCGGCTCGACGGGCAGCCGCTGCGGCCCCACGGAGGGGACTGACCGTCCGGTCTGCCTCGCGAAGGAGGGCTGGGGACGGCCGGCGCCGGAGGTGGGTGGCACGGCATACCCTGTCCCGGTGGCTTCCCTCGACGACCTCCTGCACGCCGCCGTCCAGGGAGTCGGGGGAGTCGAACGTCCCGGCCAGGTCGAGATGGCCCACGCGGTCGCCGACGCGATCGAGAAGGACGAGCACCTGCTGGTCCAGGCCGGCACCGGCACGGGCAAGTCCCTCGCCTACCTGATCCCGGCGGTCATGCACGCGCAGAAGACCGGCAAGCCCGCCGTCATCGCCACCGCGACGCTCGCGCTGCAGGCGCAGATCGTCGACCGGGACATGCCCCGCCTGGCCGAGGCGATCACGCCGATCCTGGGGCGCCGACCCACGTACGGCCTGGTCAAGGGCCGCCGCAACTACCTGTGCGCCCACAAGCTCGAGGGAGGGTTCCCCGACGACGAGGAGGGTTTGTTCGGCGTCGGCGAGGTGGACAAGGCGGCCTCGCGGCTCGGGCAGGAGGTCGTCCGGCTGCGCGAGTGGGCCGACACCACCGAGTCCGGAGACCGCGACGAGCTCGTCCCCGGGGTCAGCGAACGCGCCTGGCGTCAGGTCTCCGTGAGCGCCCACGAGTGCATGGGCAGCAAGTGCCCGGCGCTGGCCGACTGCTTCGTCGAGCGCTCGCGCGAGGCCGCGAAGGAGTGCGACGTCATCGTCACCAACCACTCCTTCATGGCGATCGACTCCTTCGAGGGCCGCCAGATGCTCCCCGAGCACGACGTCCTCGTCGTCGACGAGGGGCATGAGCTCGTCGACCGCGTCACCTCGACGATCACCGACGAGATCACCGGGCCGATGGTCACCGCCGCGGCCAAGCGTGCCGGACGGATGGCCGACTCGGCCGAGACCGTCGACGACGCGGCCGACTTCCTCGCGGGCGTCCTCGACGAGCTGCCCGAGGGCAAGCTCGGCGGCATCCCGGACTCCCTGGCCATGGCGCTGGCGCGGGTGCGCGACACCTCTCGGCAGGTGATGACCGAGCTCAAGCCGGAGAAAGGCGTCGAGGCCGATGGTGCCCGCAAGGTCGCCCAGGCGGCGATCGAGGAGGTCTTCGAGAACTCTTCCCGCATCCTCGAGCAGCGCGACCTCGACGTCGTCTGGCTCAACCGGGACCCGCGCCGGGGCTCCATCCTGCGAGTCGCCCCCATGAGTGTCGCGATGTTGTTGCGGGACAAGGTGTTCGGTGACCGCACCGTGGTCATGACGTCCGCCACCCTCGAGCTCGGCGGCACGTTCGACGCGGTCGCGGGGACCATGGGACTGCGCGGGGAGGGGGCACCGGACTGGCGCGGTCTCGACGTCGGGAGCCCGTTCGACTACCCGCAGCAGGCCATCGCGTACGTCGCCCAGCACCTGCCCGCACCGGGCCGCGACGGCATCAGCGAGGCGACCCTCGACGAGATCGAGGCGCTCATCCGTGCCTCCGGCGGCCGGGCCCTCGGCCTGTTCTCCTCGATGCGGGCGGCGCGGGACGCGACCGAGGCCATGCGCGAGCGGTTCGACGGCGAGATCGGGTTCCTCTGCCAGGGCGAGGACCAGATCACCACGCTGGTCCGGCAGTTCGCCCGCGACCCGAAGACGTGCCTGTTCGGCACGCTGACTCTGTGGCAGGGCGTCGACGTGCCCGGGTCCGCGTGCCAGCTCGTGATCATCGACCGCATCCCGTTCCCGCGACCCGACGACCCCTTGTCGTCGGCGCGCTCGCAGGCCATCGCCCGGATGGGCGGCAACGGCTTCATGGCCGTGTCCGCCACCCACGCGGCCCTGCGCCTGGCCCAGGGCGCCGGTCGCCTCATCCGTCGCTCCGACGACCGGGGCGTCGTGGCCTTCCTCGACTCCCGCATGATCACGGCGCGGTATGCCGGGTTCCTCCAGAAGTCGCTGCCCCCGTTCTGGCCGACGACCGACCGCGACCGCGTGCTGGCCGCCCTCAAGCGGCTCGACGAGACCGCCGCGGAGCCGCTGGCCGTCCACGAACCGGCGCTGCGCGGGGTGACCGGTGCCGTCGCCGGGACGACCATGGGCCGCACGGGCGAGGACACGGCCGAGCACCCACGTCCGGCCGAGCCGGCCGCAGATCCCCGCCCGGTCGCGCAGGACCCGCCGCCCGCGGACACGTCGCGAACCGCGGTGACCCAGGGGTTCGCCTGGACCCCGGAGTCCGACGAGGAGCTCCGCGACGGCGTCGAGCTGGGGCTGGACCTCGCGGAGCTCGCCGAGAGCCTCGAGCTGCCCGAGGACGTCATCGCCGCCCGGCTCAAGGGGCTCGGCCTCGAGACCGGCGCCGCAGCCATGAAGTTCGACTAGGCCGCCGGTTCGCGGGGACCGTCAGCTCGACGTGTGGGCGCCCAGGGACGCGTCCGGTGTCGCTCGGTGTCCCTCGGCGGTGCGAGTCAGCGGGAGGCTCAGTCCTCGTACTTCGCCAGGCGGGTGATACTGGCCCCATGGATGACGCCCCGCACCTGCTGCTCGTCGGCGACGGCCCGGTCGTCGAGGCTCTCGACGCGCTCTGCGGGCCGCTGGGCTGGACCACGACGGTGTCGGCGGGGCAGGTCGAGGTCGGCCCGCAGTTCGACGCGGTCGTCGTGACCAGCCACCACGACGACGTGGACGGACCGGTGCTGCGCGACGCGCTCGTGGCCGACACGGCATACGTCGGCGCGATGGGCTCGCGCAAGACCCAGGCGCGGCGCCGCGAGTGGCTCCTCGCGCACGGCGTGACCGAGGGGGCCCTCGCCGGCCTGCACGCGCCCATCGGCCTCGACATCGGCGCGCAGGCGCCGGGGGAGATCGCCGTGGCGATCCTCGCCGAGGTCGTGGCGGTACGGCGCGGCGCGGCCGCCGAGGTGGCGTCCGTCTCGGAACGGGGTGGTGCGATCCACCCGGACCTCGCCCCCGGTGAGGCCTACTGCCCCGGCGGCTGATCCCGGGCGGGCGCAGCCGGCCCGGGGCGCTCGTCATCCCACGCCACCGCGCTGATCAGCCACCCGCGACCGGTGCGGACGAGCTGGATCGACTTCCTGCCGCGCCCGTGGTGGTGCTCGACGCCCTGGCTCCAGGACTTGTCGTAACCGCACCAGGCCTGCGCGATGTCACCGAAGAGGTCCACGCGGACGTCGGTGGCCCACTCGCGGAAGTCCTCCACCGCACCCGACGTCAACAGCTCGATCCGCGGCGCGATGAACTCCTCGACGGTGTATGACGTGGGCTCGCCGCCGCAGGTCCGTACGACGACAGCGGTGGGCAGCATGACCCGCCGCAGGACCTCACCGCACTCATGGGCACGCGGCCCGGACACGAAGGCCGAGAAGAACGTGTCGAGGGTGGTCCTGACCTCGTCATGGTCGGCTGGCACCGGCGAGGGCGCCGAGGCGGGCGACCCGGGACCGGTGGCGGCGGAGGTGGGCATGGGCCACCCTCACATCCGCCGGGGACGTGGGGCAACCGGGTGACCCGGCGCTCGGCGCGGTGTGCACCGCCCGCGTCGCCCGTGCGGCGCAAGGGTGTCGCCCGGGCATGGCAGGCTGGGCGCGTGACCACCACCGTGTCCGCCAAGGGGACCTCCGTGCCGGCGCTCGTGCTCATCACCGGGCCGGAGCAGGTCGTCGCCGACCGTGCGTTGACCTCGACCCTCGACGAGCTGCGCCAGGGTGAGCCCGACCTGGAGGTCGTGCGTCTCTACGCGGCCACCTATGAGCCCGGAGCCCTGGGCATGCACGCCAGTCCGTCGCTGTTCGGCGGGTCCAAGGCGATCGTCGTCGCCGACCTCGACGAGGCGCCCGACGAGCTGCAGGAGGACCTGCTGGCCTTCCTCGCCGCCCCGGAGCCCGACGTCACCCTGGTGGTCACCCACAAGTCCGGACAGCGCGGCAAGAAGGTGCTCGACACCATCAAGAAGTCTCAGTCGCGGGTCATCGAGGCGCCGGCCATCAAGTCCGACCGCGACAAGACCGACTTCGCCGTGCACGAGTTCCGCCGGGCCGGTCGCAAGGCCACCCCGGACGCGGTGCGTGCCCTCATCGAGGCTGTCGGCAAGGACGTCCGCGAGCTCGCCGCCGCCTGCCAGCAGCTCGTCGCCGACACGACCGGCACCATCGACGAGCAGCTCGTGGCCAAGTACCACGGCGGCAAGGTCGAGGCGACGGGCTTCCGCGTCGCCGACGCAGCGGTCGCCGGCAACGCGGGGGAGGCCCTGCGACTCCTGCGGCACGCGATCGCCACCGGCGTCGACCCCGTGCCCATCGTCGCCGTCCTCGCCCAGCAGCTGCGCCAGCTGGTCAAGGTGGGTGCCGCCGGCCGGGGGCGCTCGGCCGACGTGGCCCGCGACCTCGGTATGGCGCCGTGGCAGGTCGACAAGGCCAGGCGCGGCCTCGCGGGGTGGGGCCCGGAAGGGCTGGCGGACTCGATCCAGGCCGTGGCCCTCGCCGACTTCGAGGTCAAGGGCGGCGGTCGCGACCCTGTCTTCGCCGTGGAGCGAGCCATCCTCACCATCACCTCCGCCCGCAACGGTCAGTGACCGCTGCGGTCACGGGGAGCCACGTTTTGGGGGTGCGGGCTCCGCGCTGGTAGATTTACCCGTCGCGTGCGCGCATGGTCGTGTGCGCATGCAAGCACCACCCAGAGCGTCTCAACCACGGGTGCCCCACGCCCGGTCCCGAGATGCTTCTGCCGCCCTCTAACGGCAATCACCGACCAAACAAGAGAGACACACGTGGCAAACATCAAGTCCCAGCTCAAGCGGATCAAGACGAACCGCTCGGCGACCGAGCGCAACAAGGCCGTCAAGAGCGAGCTCAAGACCTGGATCCGCAAGTTCCAGACGGCCGCTGCGGCGGGCGACAAGGACGCGGCGAAGGAGGCCCTCAAGGCTGCTTCGACCAAGCTCGACAAGGCCGTGAGCAAGGGCGTCATCCACGCCAACCAGGCCGCCAACAAGAAGTCGGCCATGGCGAAGAAGGCCAACTCGATCTGATCGAGTCCCTGACATCACGAAGGGGCCCGGTCACCGCACGCGGTGACCGGGCCCCTTCGTCGTCCCCGCCCGCGCCACGAGGCGGGACGTTGGGCACTGCCGACCGGTGACGCGGCGGGTCACGATGCGGGTGTGACGAGTACGCAGCCGGCTGTGCCGTCGACGACGGTGTTCGCCGACCGTGCAGAGGCAGGTCGCAGACTGTCGCACCGGTTGGGCTGGCTGCGAGGCCAGGACGTGGTGGTGCTGGGGCTGCCGCGCGGCGGGGTGCCGGTCGCGTTCGAGGTCGCCACCGCGCTGGGCCTGCCCCTGGACGTGATCGTGGTGCGCAAGCTCGGCCTTCCCTTCCAACCCGAGCTGGCCATGGGGGCGGTGGGCGAGGGGGGATACCGGGTCCTGGACACCGAGCTGGTCCGGCGGGCGCAGGTGACTCCCCGCGAGCTCGACTCGGTGGAACGGCACGCCCGCCGGGTGCTCCAGGACCAGGTCACCCGGTTCCGCAGGGGTCGCCCTCCGGTGGACCTCACCGGACGCACCGTGGTGATCGTCGACGACGGGGTCGCCACCGGGGCCACCGCCAGGGTGGCCGCCCAGGTCGCCCGCCACCTGGGCGCCGGCCGGGTGCTGCTGGGTGTGCCCGTGGCCCCGGCGCAGGTGGCGGACGGGCTCGAGGGTTTCGACCAGGTGGTCTGCCTCGCCACGCCCCAGCCACTGGTCGCGGTGGGCGTGCACTACCGCGACTTCAGCCCGACCAGTGACGACGAGGTCGTCGTCCTGCTCGACACCGCGCGACGACGGGCCCGAGACCGGTCGCCGGGGCCGGGCCCCGACTGCGACCTCGAGGTCGTCGTCCCGGTCGGTGGGCCCGGTGGGCTCGGCCTCGGAGGGCACCTGCACCTGCCGGAAGCACCGGCTGGGATCGTCGTGTTCGCGCACGGCAGCGGCAGCAGCCGGCACAGCCCCCGCAACCAGTTCGTGGCCTCGGTGCTGCACGAGGCGGGGATGGGCACCCTGCTCATGGACCTCCTGGCCGTGACCGAGGAGGGCGTGCGGAGCCGGGTCTTCGACATCGACCTGCTCGCGCAGCGGCTCCTGGTGGCGCGACGCTGGGTCGCCGGCCGTCCAGAGGCTGCCGGGGTGGCGGTGGGATTCTTCGGCGCCAGCACCGGGGCTGCCGCCGCCCTGGTGGCCGCGGCCACCCCGGGCAGCCAGGTCGCGGCCGTGGTCTCGCGCGGTGGCCGGCCGGACCTGGCCGCCGGGCGCCTACGTGACGTGCGGGCGCCCACGCTGCTCATCGTGGGGGGAGAGGACCACGAGGTGCTCGAGCTGAACCGTCAGGCGTTGGGTGAGCTGCGGTGCTCCCGGCAGCTGTCGGTCGTGCCGGGTGCCACGCACCTGTTCGAGGAGCCCGGCACGCTGGCCGAGGCGGCGCTGCTCGCCCGGGACTGGTTCGTGCACCACCTCGACCGCGGTGACGGCGAGGTGCAGGAGGGGTCGACGCCGTGAGCCCCGGGACGAGGCCGTTGCCGGAAGCCGCGAGGCTGGCCGAGGTGCGCAGCCTGGCCCGTGCGCTGGTGACGCCGGGCGACCTCGATCCCCTGGTCGAGCGCCTCGGGCCGGAGCGCTTCGTCGGACTGGGGGAGGCGTCCCACGGCACCCACGACTACTACTCGTGGCGGGCCACGTTGAGCCGACGGCTGATCGAGGAGAAGGGGTTCACCTGGGTCGGCGTGGAAGGGGACTGGCCGGACTGCTGGCGCATCAACCGGTGGGTGCGTGGGCGTGACCCGGGGGTCGACGCCCGCGGCCTGCTGGCCGGGTTCGAGAGATGGCCGACGTGGATGTGGGCCAACGAGGAGGTCGCCGACTTCCTCGACTGGTTGCGCGGGTGGAACCTCGTCCGCCCTCCCGCGCAGCGTGTCGGCTTCTACGGCCTGGATGTGTACTCCTTGTGGGACTCGCTGCACACGACGACGACATGGCTTCGGACCCACGCACCCGAGGCGCTGCCCGCGGCGGTGCGGGCAGCGCAGTGCTTCCTGCCGTACGGCGGGGACCCCCACCGCTATGCGTGGAGCACCGCGCTGGTCCCGACGTCGTGCCAGCCCGAGGTCGTGGGCCTGCTCGCCCAGGCCCGTCGCCTGGCCCTGGACCGCGGGCGGGACGACGACGCGTTCGACGCGGCGCAGAATGCCGAGGTCGTCGCCGGCGCCGAGGCGTACTACCGCGCCATGGTGCGGGGGGACCGACTGTCCTGGAACGTCCGTGACCGCCACATGGCCGACACGGTCGACCGTCTCGCCCGGCACCTGGGACCGGGGGCCAAGGGTGTGGTCTGGGAGCACAACACCCACATCGGTGATGCGCGAGCCACCGACATGGCCGCCGCCGGACTGGTCACCGTGGGCCAGCTCCTGCGCGACCGCCACGGCGACGACGGTGTGGCGCTCGTGGGGTTCGCCGGGCACCGGGGCCGGGTCGTTGCCGCGGGCGGCTGGGGTGAGCCCGAGGAGGTGCTGCCCCTGCCCGCGGCCCGGCCGGGGAGCCACGAGGACCTCCTGCACCGGGCGCTGGGACGGGACGCGCTGCTCGTGTTCGGCGACGACCGCACGGGACCGTGGCTGGGGTGCACGGCCGGCCAGCGGGCGGTGGGAGTCGTCTACGACCCCCGTCGGGAGGCCGGCAACTACGTTCCCACCGTGATGGGTGCTCGCTACGACGCGTTGGTCTGGCTGGAGGAGACGACCGCCCTGCATCCCCTGCACCACGAGGTCGCGCCCAGCGAGCCTGAGCTCGAGACCGAGCCGAGCGGCCTGTAACCGAGCGTGCTGACCCTGCTGCTCACCCTGCCGCGCGTACTCCGGCTGCCACGAGGTCGAACCTGGCGCGGTCGAGGGTGGCGCCCTCGCGGCGCACCGCAGCAGGGTCCACCCGGATGACCCGGTCCAGCCGCACCTCGCTGGGACGTCCCTGGCGGTCCCAGTCCCCGCTGCCGATGTCCTGCCAGCGCCGGCCGTGTCGCGCCTCCTGGGCCGCGTCGCGGTCATGGTCCTTGCTGGTGAGCATCAGCGCGAGCAGCCAGCCACCGTCGCGGCCGACGAGGAGCACCGGGCGGTCCTTGCCCTGGCCGTGGTCCTCCTCGTAGGGGACCCACGTCCACACGATCTCCCCGGGGTCCGGACGGCCGTCGGGGTTCGCGGCATACCTCAGGTCTGGGACGCCGGTGAAGTCGCCGGGATAGCTGCCGGAGGGGATCGGTGGCGTCGACTTCTGCGTACGTCCGGGTCCGCCGTCCGGGCGCTCGCCCGAGGGTCGTGCCGCAGGTCGCTCCGCACGCCTCGCACCGCCGCGTCCCAGGCTGCGGGCGCCGTCACGGACGGCCCGGCCGAGGATCTGTGCCAGCTGTGCTCCGAGTCCGCGTCGCGCCATGGCCGCCACGGTACCGGGGTGGGCGTCCCGAGGGCGCCGGCCAGCAGGCCAACAGGCCAGCCGCTCAGACCGGTCAGCAGGTCCAGCCGCGACGGGCCACGAGGAGGTCGAGGAACACCTGCGCCATCAGGCGTTGGTGGTCGCGGACGACCCCGAGCGTGGTGTTGAAGGTCGGGTGCTCGCAGTGGGTGAGCATGTAGCCGGCGATGACGGCCAGGAACGCATCGACCGCGTCGGGGTCGGCGTCGCGGGTCAGGGGCGAGCGAGTGGCGAGCCCGTGGACGTCGATCCCGTCGCGGGCCATCAGTGGCCACAGGCTGACGAAGTCTGCCCAGGCCGGGCCACGGGTGACCCAGTTCCAGTCGACGATCCTCGCCACGCCGTCGCTGGTGACCAGCAGGTTGTCCGGACGCAGGTCGCAGTGCACGAGCGACTGGCCCGTGAGCAGCTCGCCCGCCCGATGGGCCAGGGCCGCGACGCGCACCATGACGTCGGCCGGCAGCGGTCGTATGCCGCGAGGCCACCCTCGTCGGCCGGCCGCGAGGTCGTCGAGCGTGGCCAGGGCATCGACGTCCATGCCGATGTCCACCGCGAGGGACGTGGCCGTGAGGCCGGTGACCTCGTCGGTGGGGAAGGCCGCCAGGGCCAGGCAGGCGTCGTGCGCCAGCTCGACGTCGGGGCTGGTCCACGGGACGCCAGGCAGCCGGCCGTCGATGGCTTCGAGGACGATGGCCTCCCACTCGTCCGCGGCACCGGCGCCGACGAGGACGGGCGCGGTGATGCGGCCGTCGAGGATGCGCAGCACCGACGCCTCCCGGGGGATGGCGACCTTGGCATGCGGGGCCGACGGCCCAGCTGCCTTGGCGAAGACGCGGCGGCCGTCGGCCAGGTCGAGCAGCGCCGCGAAGGCCCCGGTGAACCCGGAGGTCACCGGTGGGTGAGCCGTCGAGAGGGCGCACCCGGCGGCGTCGGCGAGCAGGCGCCGTACCCCTTGCGGCAGGTCCTCGAACGAGGGCCGGCGGGACGTGCAGTGGTAGTCGACCTCGATCGTCACGAGGAGGCCCTGGGACGCCACAGGAGGCGGCCGGGGCGACGGCGGTCGCGCAGGGCGTGCGAGCGCCAGACCAGCACGGGGTGGGTGGCCAGGGCGTTGACCAGCCACACGAAGAAGCCCTTCTCCGTGGTGGCGCGGTCGGCGAACGCGTTCACGTCCACGGTGCGGCCCAGGTACTTGCCGGCCGCCAGCGTGGACATGGCCGAGGCGCTGCCCTGGGGGACGACTGCGTAGCCGAAGTTGTCGGCGGTGTACTCCTGGCTGCGGCTCAACGTCGACCCGAGGAAGGGGATCCACTGGGCGCCGCTGATCGCCACGACCCGCCAGTAGCTCGTGTGCCCGGCAGCGATGTGGCCGACCTCGTGCGAGATGACGAAGCGCAGGGCATCGGGCTGCCGGGCCTCGCCACCGATCTCGAACAGGTCGCTGTAAAGGAAGATGAACCGCTTGAACCCGTGGCCGGAGGCGGCCGCGTTGATCATGCCGTTGCCGAGCACGACGTACGCGTCCGGCACCTTGGGCAGGCCGAAGTGGGCGCAGGCGTCGAGGAGCATCTGGTACGCCTCGGGGTACTGCGTCGGGCTGATCTTGACTCCGGTGAGTCGCTGCTGGGCGTAGAGCTGCCCACGCAGGAAGTACACGAGGACCGGTGCGGCCAGCAGGATCACGGCGTACGGGTCCGGGCTGCGCTGGTCGATGACCGCCGAGGTGAGCTCGTACACGCAGAACGACCAGACGACGAACGACCCGATGATGACCAGCACGAGGCAGAGGTTCTCGAGGGGGTGGCGCAGGTGCGAGCGCACCCGGCGGCGGTGCCCGGGTGCTTCGACGTACGGTCCCGGGTTCAGGTGCGGTGCCTGGAGCTGCTCGGCCATGGTCCCCTCGATGTGTGGTCTGCGTCCGGGGTCGATGTTATGTCTCGACCGCTGGTGCCCGGCACCGAGGCGCGGACGCGTCTGGGACCGTAAGGGAATGCACCACACCGCACCATCTGTTGCAACGCCGTGATCGAGTCCGCCCCGCCCGCGCCCGCTGGAGCCTCGACCGCTCCCCTCGAGACGACCAGCGCCCCCGCGTCCATGGAGCCCGTCGTGCGCTCGCGGCACACCAACCTCGCGCTGCTCGCGCTCGCGATCGGTGGGTTCGCCATCGGCACCACGGAGTTCGTCACCATGGGACTGCTGCCCGAGGTCGCCAAGGGTGTGGGCATCTCCATCCCGACGGCCGGTCACGTGGTCTCGGCGTATGCCGCCGGCGTCGTCGTCGGCGCGCCCGTCCTGGCCACTCTCGGCTCGAAGATGCCGCGCAAGCGTCTGCTCCTGTGGCTGATGGGCGGCTTCGCGATCGCCAACGGCCTGTCCGCCCTGGCCAGCAGCTACGGCCTGCTCATGGGTGCACGGTTCCTGTCCGGGCTGCCGCACGGTGCCTACTTCGGCGTCGGCTCCCTCGTCGCCGCATCGCTCGTCCCAGCGCACCGCCGCACCTGGGCCGTGTCGATGATGATCACCGGCCTCACCGTGGCCAACATCGTGGGCGTCCCACTGACCACCCGCCTCGGGCAGGACTACGGCTGGCAGTGGCCGTATGCCGCGGTGGCCGTGCTCGCGGCCGTCACCGTGCTCGCGGTGTGGCGTTGGGTGCCCTACTGCCCGCCCGACGGCGGCGCGACGATGCGCTCGGAGTTCACGGCGCTGCGCCGACCGCAGGTGTGGTTCGCGCTCGCGGTCGGGACCGTCGGCTTCGGCGGCATGTTCGCGACGTTCTCCTACATCTCGCCGACGATGACCGAGCTCGGTGGCTTCTCCAGCGGCACGATCCCGTGGATCCTCGCGGTGTACGGCGTCGGCATGACCGTGGGCGCCATGCTCTCCGGCCCGGTGTCGCGGATGGGCCTGCTGCGGGGGATCTGCGTCGTCATGGGCACGATCGCGGTGATGCTGGCCCTGTTCGGCCCGGCCGTGGCCGAGTCGAAGTGGCTCGCGATCGTCGCGGTCTTCATGCTCGGCCTGCTCCCGAGCGCCCTCGTCCCGATGCTCCAGACGCGGCTCATGGACGTGGCGCACGAGGGTCAGTCCCTGGCCGCGGCCCTCAACCACTCGACGCTCAACCTGGCCAACGCCCTCGGCGCCTGGCTCGGCTCGATCGTCCTGTCGGCGGGCCTGGGCTACGAGTGGCCCTCGCGGCTCGGGGCGATCCTCGCCGTCCTCGGTGTGTTCATCGCCCTGGCCTCGGGCCTCACGGCCCGCCGGACGAACCGTCGCGTCACGGGCAGGGGCCCGCTCGTGGGAGGATGAACCGTTCCCCGTCGTCCCACCCGTGAGGTCGAGTCACCCGTGTCCCCGATGGCCCGCACCGCGCTGCAGCCGCACGCAACGCCGCCGGAGCTGATCCGGAACTTCAGCATCATCGCCCACATCGACCACGGGAAGTCGACGTTGGCCGACCGGATGCTCCAGGTCACCGGCGTGGTCGACGGCCGGGCGATGCGCGCCCAGTACCTCGACAAGATGGACATCGAGCGTGAGCGCGGCATCACGATCAAGAGCCAGGCCGTGCGCATGCCGTGGGAGCTCGACGGGACGACCTACGCGCTTAACATGATCGACACCCCCGGGCACGTCGACTTCACCTACGAGGTGTCGCGGTCGCTCGCTGCGTGCGAGGGGGCCGTGCTCCTCGTCGACGCGGCCCAGGGGATCGAGGCGCAGACGCTGGCGAACCTCTACCTCGCCATGGAGAACGAGCTCGCGATCATCCCGGTCCTCAACAAGATCGATCTGCCTGCGGCCCAGCCGGAGAAGTTCGCCGAGGAGCTGGCCGGCCTGATCGGTTGCGAGCCCGAGGACTGCCTGCGCGTGTCCGGCAAGACCGGCGAGGGCGTCGAGCCGCTGCTCAACCAGATCGTGCGCCAGCTCCCGGCGCCGGTCGGCGACCCGGACGCCCCGGCCCGCGCGATGATCTTCGACTCGGTCTACGACACCTACCGCGGTGTCGTGACCTATGTGCGGGTCATCGACGGCAACCTCAACCCGCGCGAGAAGATCGCGATGATGTCGACCCGGGCGACGCACGAGCTCCTCGAGATCGGCGTGAGCTCGCCCGAGCCGGCGCCCGCCAAGGGCCTCGGCGTCGGCGAGGTGGGCTACCTCATCACGGGCGTGAAGGACGTGCGCCAGTCCAAGGTCGGCGACACCGTCACCAACGCGGCCAAGCCGGCCAAGGAGGCCCTCGGCGGCTACCGCGACCCCAAGCCGATGGTGTTCTCGGGGCTCTACCCGATCGACGGCTCGGACTACCCCGACCTGCGCGACGCCCTCGACAAGCTCAAGCTCAACGACGCGGCCCTGGTCTACGAGCCGGAGACGTCCGCGGCCCTCGGGTTCGGCTTCCGTATCGGGTTCCTCGGCATGCTGCACCTGGAGATCGTGCGCGAGCGGCTCGAGCGTGAGTTCGACCTCGACCTCATCTCGACCCTGCCCAACGTCGTCTACGACGTGACGATGGACGACGGCAAGGTCCTCACGGTGACCAACCCGAGCGAGTACCCGTACGGGAAGGTCTCCTCGGTCACCGAGCCGGTCGTGCGCGCGACGATCCTCGTGCCGAGCGAGTTCATCGGCGCCGTGATGGAGCTGTGCCAGCAGAAGCGCGGGGCCCTGCGGGGGATGGACTACCTCTCCGAGGACCGCGTCGAGATGCGCTACACCCTGCCGCTGGCCGAGATCGTGTTCGACTTCTTCGACCAGCTCAAGTCGCGCACCCGCGGCTACGCCTCGCTCGACTACGAACCCGATGGCGAGCAGGAGGCCGACCTCGTCAAGGTCGACATCCTCCTCCAGGGCGAGACGGTCGACGCGTTCTCCTCGATCGTCCACAAGGACAAGGCCTACGCGTACGGCGTGATGATGGCCAGCAAGCTCAAGGACCTCATCCCGCGCCAGCAGTTCGAGGTGCCGATCCAGGCCGCCATCGGTGCGCGGATCATCGCCCGCGAGAACATCCGCGCGATCCGCAAGGACGTCCTGGCCAAGTGCTACGGCGGTGACATCAGCCGCAAGCGCAAGCTGCTGGAGAAGCAGAAGGCCGGCAAGAAGCGGATGAAGAACATCGGCTCGGTCGAGGTCCCGCCGGAGGCCTTCATCGCAGCGCTGTCCAACGACGGCGAGAAGGCGAAGAAGTAGCGCTCGCCTTGGTTTTCGTTGTCGGTCGTCCGCAGTTGGGGGCCACAAGGTGACCCACCGCTCACTTTCGCGCCCCCAAACTTGGGTTACCGGCCGGTAACATCGCCGCATGGTCGACACCTACGCGCTCTACCAGCGCCTCTCGAGCCTGCCTCGCGGCCGGACGGTCTTCTCGCTCGTCTTCGAGCAGGCCGCGCCGTACTTCCGCACCGCCCGCCCACGGTTCGTCGAGCTGCGACCGAACCGGGCCGAGCTGACCATCCGCAAGCGCCGTCGGGTGCAGAACCACCTCGGCACCGTCCACGTCATCGCCATCTGCAACGGGCTCGAGGCGGCCATGGGCGCGCTGGCCGAGGCGAGCATCCCGGCGCACCGCCGCTGGATACCCCGCGGCATGGAGGTGGACTACGCCGCGAAGGCGACGACGGACATCACCTGCGTGGCCACCACCGACCCGGCCGACTGGGCCAGGTCCGGGGACACCGAGGTGCCGGTGCACGTGGTCGCGACGCGCGCCGACGGCACCGCGGTGGTCGAGGGCACCATCCGCCTCTGGGTGACCGACAAGCCGGCTCGCTGAGGCGACCGGCGAGGGGAGCGACTCCCGAGTGCCCTGCGGGTCCCCAGGTATGGCGCGGTGCCGCCTCAGACCGGGACCGTGGACTCCTCGACGGTGCCGAGGTCCAGCGGTGGTGCCGTGACGCCGGTGGCGACGGCGGTCTCGGCCAGCGCCCAGAGGTCGAGGACGTCGCGCGGCCAGATCTCGTCGGTGGTGGTGGCGAGCTGCTCACGGGTCCACCAGCGGTGCGCCGTCATGGTGAGCAGCTCTTGGTCGGTGTGCCCAATGGTGCTCACCTCGAACCCCGGGACGCGCACGAACCAGAACGCCTCGTCCTGGGTGGTGACGACGTCGGTGTAGCCGTGCACGACGACGCGGGTCGCGAGCGGACCGACGAGGTCCGTGGTCCTGACCCGGGCCCCGGTCTCCTCGAACACCTCGCGCACGGCTGCCTCGGTGTCGTCCTCGCCCGGCTCGACGCCGCCCCCGGGCGTGATCCACCACCGCGGCACCGGCGACATCCCCGGGTCGCTGTCGTGGAAGAGCAGCAGGCGGTCGCGGTCGTCGACGAGCAGGACGCGCATCGCGCGGCGTCGTCCGCGCGGCCGCGGGTCGTCGGTCGCCCCGTCGCGGCCGGTGGCGTCGGTGCTCATGCGCGCAGGTGGCCGCGGAGCTCGTCGACCTGGTCGCTGCTCCAACCCTGGTCCTGCAGCCAGCCACCGGCCCCGCCGTGGCGCTCCGTGAGGACGGTGAGGATGCGCGACATGGTCTCGGGCTTGGGGCGGTGGTGCTCCATCGGCTGGTCCTTCATCACCTCGCCGTAGGCCGGCCGGGCCATCAGCCGCCCGACGATCTGCTCGATCCGCTCACCGGTGGCGACGTAGTCGGCGACGACGTCCTCGTCGGACACCCCCGCGACGGACAGGGCGAGCCCGACGACGGTGCCGGTGCGGTCCTTCCCCGCGGCGCAGTGCACGATCGTCGCGCCCGGAGCCCGGGCGATGACCTCGAGTGCGCCGAGGACCGAGTCGGGGCGGTCGGCGAGGTAGCCGAGGTAGTGGCTGGCCCAGTAGTCGTCATCGAGTCGTGGCCGGGCGTCCGCGGCCTGCTGGTTCTTCTTCGACCACGGGAGGACGAGGGCGTCCTCGGCGGTGATCTCCCGCTCGTCGTCGCGGAACAGCGAGTGGCGGTGGTGCGTGGCGAGCCCGCGGACCTGCAGCGGTGCGGGGCCCTCGATGTGGACCTCGACGTTGCTGCGCAGGTCGACGATGTCGCTCACACCGACCACCTGCACGAGGTGGTCGACGTCGGCCTCGCTCAGGTCCTGGAGGTTGTCCGACCTCAGCAGACGCCCGGTCGCGACGGTGCCCCCGTCCGTGGTGGGCAGGCCGCCGACGTCACGCATGTTGACGACGCCGTCGAGGTCGATCCAGCGGGAGGTGCTCACCCTTGGACCCTACGCGGACCCGGTGGCCAGCAGGTGTCCGGCGTCCTGCCTCTCGGCCGCCGCGCCGTCCGTCAGGTGGCGCAGCCGACGACGGTAGCCTCAGCGCCGGCTGAGAGGATGGCTCCATGCCCAGCGCCCTGCCAGACGGCGACCCTGCCCCCGCCGACGGCCTCCTGCCCGAGTCGGCACTGGCGACCCTGCCCTCCCGCCCGTTCGGGATCTACCTGCACGTGCCGTTCTGCTCGGTCCGTTGCGGCTACTGCGACTTCAACACCTACACCCTGACCGAGCTCGGCAACGACGGCGCGAGCGTGGGGACGTTCGCCGGTGCCGCGGTCCGTGAGCTCGACCTCGCTGCCTCGGTCCTCGACGGGCGCGCGCCGCTGGTGCAGACGGTCTTCGTCGGCGGCGGCACCCCCACCATGCTCGCTGCCACCGACCTCGCGGCGATGCTGACCGGGGTCCGCGACAGGTTCGGGCTGGCCGACGACGCCGAGGTGACGACCGAGGCCAACCCCGACTCCGTCACCCCCGAGGGCCTGCAGGTGCTGGCCGACGCCGGGTTCACCCGGGTCTCCCTCGGCATGCAGTCTGCGGTGCCGCACGTGCTGCGCACCCTTGAGCGCACCCATGACCCCGCCAACGTCGCCCGCGCCGTGGACGCAGCCCGGGCCGCGGGCCTGCAGGTCAGCCTGGACCTCATCTACGGCACGCCGGGGGAGAGCCTCGACGACTGGCGCACCAGCCTGCGCACGGCCACCGACCTCGCGCCCGACCACGTCTCGGCCTACGCCCTCGTCGTCGAGGACGGCACCAAGCTCGCAGCCCAGGTCCGCCGCGGCCAGGTGCCGGCGCCCGAGGACGACGACGAGGCCACGAAGTACGAGATCGCCGACGAGCACCTCGCCGCGGCCGGCTACGGCTGGTACGAGGTGAGCAACTGGGCGGCCAGCGAGGACGCCCGCTGCCGCCACAACGAGGGCTACTGGGCCGACGGCAACTGGTGGGGCGTCGGGCCCGGAGCGCACAGCCACGTCGGGGGCGTGCGGTGGTGGAACGTCAAGCACCCCAACGCGTATGCCGCGCGGGTGGGTGCCGGCACGAGCCCCGCCCACGGCCGGGAGACGCTCACCGACGAGCAGCGGTACGACGAGCGCGTCCTGCTCGGGGTGCGACTGGTCGAGGGGTTGCCGATGGGTGACCTGCACGCGGAAGGGCGCACCGCGGTGGCCGGTCTGATCGCGGACGAGCTCGTGGACGCGCCGGCGGCCCTGCGCCGTCAGCAGGTGGTGCTGACGAGGCAGGGCCGCTTGTTGGCGGACACCGTGGTGCGGCGACTGCTGGGTCTGCGCTAGAGCCGGGTCACTTCACGAAGGCCGGGGTGAACGGTGGGGTGTACCACTCACCGTTGTTGGCCTTGACCGCCGCGAGGATGTGCACGACCAGGGCAAAGACCAGGGCCAGGCCGTAGGTCAGGAAGCCGACGAGCACCAGCATCAGCGGGAACGAGATGAGCAGCACGATCCCGGTGATGATCTGGATGTTGAGCGAGTTCGCCGAGTGCTGGCGGACGAACGGGCCACGGTCCTTGTACAGCAGGTAGACGACCAGGGAACCGACGAACCCGAGGGTGCCGGCGCTGACGACCATGGCGATCAGGGGGATGACGTGGGACAGGGTGGCCCAGTTGCGCTCCTGCTGGGGCGTCAACGGGGCGGCGGGCGCGCCGTAGACGGGCGGCGGTCCCGGGGGCTGCGGGTCGTCGCGCGGCGGGTACTGCGGCTGGTCGGTCATGGTGTCCTCCGTGGTGGTGAAGCTCCAGTGAAACGCATCGCCGCGACCGCGGACAGGGCTTTCGGGGTGCGGCGAGGGGCGAGTCAGGGCTGCGTCAGGGTCGACCCCGACGCGGACCCGTCGGGACCGGCACGAACAGCTCAGTGACCGGGTTCGGTGACGAAGTCGATGAGCTCCTCGACACTGGCCAGCAGGGTCGGCTCGAGGTCGGCGTACGACCGCACGGTGCCGAGGATCTGCTTCCAGGCCCGGGCGATGTCGGCCTGGCTGTCGGCCTGCCAGCCGAGGTGGTGGCAGATGCCGTGCTTCCACGACTGGCCGCGGGGGATGACCGGCCACTGCTGCAGCCCGAGCCGCTCGGGGCGCACCGACTGCCACACGTCGACGTAGGGGTGGCCCAGGATCTTGACGTGCGCTGCATACGGGCCCTGGCGGCAGGCCTGGACGACCTTGTCCTCCTTGGTGCCGGGCAGCAGGTGGTCGACGAGCACCCCCATCCGCTGGCCGGGGCCGGGGGCGAAGTCGCGGATGGCGCCGGCGAGGTCGTCGACGCCGTCGAGCATCTCCACGACGACGCCCTCGACGCGCAGGTCGTCACCCCAGACCTTCTCGACGAGCTCGGCGTCGTGACGGCCCTCGACGAAGATGCGCGAACCGCTGGCGACCCTGGCCCTGGCGCCCTCGACGGCCCGTGAGCCCGACGCGGTGCGCGAGCCCGCCGCCTTGGCCTCGGCGAGCCGCGCCCGCGCGGCAGCGGTGGGCGGCGTGAGGATCACGGGTGCCCCGTCGAGCAGGAAGCCGGGCCCCATCGGGAACCCCTTGGTGCGTCCGCGGCGGTCCTCGAGGTGCACCACCCGCATACCGCCGGCCTTCTCGACGCGCACGACGGCGCCGCACCAGCCGGTGTCGACGTCCTCGACGACCAGGCCGGTCTCGGCCTCCACCTCGCGCGAGCGTCCCCGCGGGGGGACCTTCCAGTCGCCGGAGAGGACATCGGAGCCATATCGGTCGGACACCGACGAAGGGTATGCCGCGTGGTCGCCGCCGTCCGCGAGGACGCGCCGCCGGTGCGGCCCTGAGGCCGGGAACACCGTAGACTTGGCACTCGCTGAGCATGAGTGCCAGCAGATCCGGCGGCGCCCGCCACCGCCGGACCCGTCTGCTCCAGTCCGACCGCAGGGAGGTGTCCGATGAGCGAGGAACGTCGTCTCGCGGTGCTGCGCGCGATCGTGCAGGACTACGTCGAGACCTCGGAGCCCGTGGGGTCCAAGGCGCTGCTCGAGCGCCACCAGCTCGGGGTCTCGGCCGCCACCGTCCGCAACGACATGGCCGCGCTCGAGGAGGAGGGGCTGATCGCCGCTCCCCACACGAGCGCGGGCCGGGTGCCGACTGACGCGGGGTACCGGCTTTTCGTCGACCGGCTCAGCTCGGTCAAGCCGATGTCCGCGGCCGAGCGCTCGGCGATCTCGCAGTTCCTCGAAGGGGCGGTCGACCTCGACGACGTCGTCGCCCGCACGGTCCGGCTGCTGTCCTCGCTGACGCGCCAGGTGGCCGTGATGCAGTACCCGTCGCTGACACGGTCCTCGGTGCGGCACATCGAGTTCGTGCCGATGGGAGCCACCCGCCTCATGGTCGTCCTGATCGTCAACACCGGTCGGGTCGAGCAGCGGGTGATCGAGACCACCCACGACCTGTCCACGAGCGAGGGTGAGGCGACCCTCGGGCTCATCCGCGCCAAGGTCAACGCCAGTGCGGTGGGGGAGCGGCTCGTCGACGCCGCCGCCTCGTTGGAGTCCCTGCCGGAGGAGTTCGAACCGGACGACCGCGACCTCGTGCGCGCCGTCGTGCGCTCCTTGGAGGACGCCCTGGTCGAGGAGCGCGAGGAGCGGGTCGTGCTGGCCGGCACCTCCAACCTCGCCCGCGTCGGCACCGACTTCCCGCTCAGCATCGGCCCTGTGCTCGAGGCCCTTGAGCAGCACGTCGTGCTCCTCAAGCTCCTGGGCACCGCTCGCGAGACCAACGACCTCGTCTCGGTCCGCATCGGGCACGAGAACCCCTTCGCCGGGCTGCAGTCGACCTCCGTCGTCGCCACCGAGTACGGCACCGGCTCCGACCTGGTGGCCGGCCTGGGCGTGCTCGGGCCCACCCGCATGGACTACCCCACGACGATGGCGTCGGTGCGGGCAGTCGCCACGTACGTCTCCCGGATCCTGGCGCAGTGACGCCTCCGCCCGCGAGGGCAGACCGATCCACCCTCCGTACCACTGACAAGGAATCTCGTTGAACGACTACTACCAGGACCTCGGCGTCTCCAAGGACGCGTCTGCAGAGGACATCAAGCGGGCCTACCGCAAGATGGCCCGCAGGCTGCACCCGGACGTCAATCCCAGCCCCGAGGCGGAGGAGCAGTTCAAGAAGGTCTCCCAGGCCTACGACGTGCTCTCGGACGCAGAGAAGAAGCGCTCCTACGACATGGGTTCGGACCCCTACGCCGGCTCCGCCGCGGGGTTCGGCCAGGGCTTCTCCTTCAGCGACATCATGGACGCGTTCTTCGGCGCCGGGGCCGGGCAGGCCCAGCGTGGTCCGCGCTCGCGCCAGCGTCGAGGCCAGGACGCCCTGATCCGCCTCGACCTCGACCTGGCGGACGCGGTGTTCGGCGGCGAGAAGGAGCTGACCGTCGAGACGGCGGTCGTCTGCTCGACCTGCCACGGCGACGGTGCCCAGCCCGGCACCTCGCGCCGGACCTGTGACGTGTGCGCCGGTCGCGGTGAGATCCAGCAGGTGCAGCGGTCCTTCCTCGGCCAGGTCATGACGACCCGCCCCTGCATGACCTGCCAGGGGTACGGCGAGGTCCTGGTCAGCCCGTGCTTCGAGTGCTCCGGCGACGGTCGGGTCCGCACCCGCCGCACCCTGACGATCAAGGTCCCTGCCGGTGTCGACACCGGCACCCGCATCCAGCTCACCGGTGAGGGCGAGGTCGGCCAGGGCGGCGGTCCCGCCGGCGACCTCTACGTCGAGGTCGCGGTCCGCCCGCACCAGACCTTCCAGCGCCGCGGTGACGACCTGCACTGCACCGTCGAGCTGCCGATGACGGCCGGTGCCCTCGGCACCACCCTCAAGCTCGACACCTTCGACGGTGTCAACGAGCTCGAGATCAAGCCCGGCACCCAGTCCGGCGACGCGATGACCGTACGCGGCCTCGGTGTCACCCACCTGCGCGGAGGGGGCCGTGGCGACCTCATCGTGCACGCCACGATCCTCACCCCCACCAAGCTGGACGAGCAGCAGGAGGCCCTCCTGCACCAGCTCGCGGCCCTGCGCGGCGAGGAGCGCCCCGAGGGCCGGATGACCCCGGCCCACGCCGGGCTCTTCGGCAAGCTGCGCGACGCGTTCAAGGCCAAGTAGCCCCCGCGAGGCTCGCCACCCGATCCCGATCCCGTCCCTAGGCTGCCCGTATGACGCTGCCCCTCTTCCTCGTCGCCCCCTCCCTCCTCGCGGGGGTGGGCCCCGGGGGCCGGGTGCTGCTCGACGGCGCCGAGGGGCGGCACGCCGCGACCGTGCGACGTATCGGGCCCGGTGAGCGGGTGCTGCTCGCCGATGGTGGCGGGCTGCGGGCCACCTGCGACGTCGTGGCTGCGGGGAAGGCCGAGCTCGAGCTCGTCGTCGCCGAGCTGTCCGTCGAGGAGGAGCCCGAGCCGAGGTTCGTCCTCGTGCAGGCGCTGGCCAAGGGCGACCGCGACGACCAGGCCGTCGAGGCCGCCACCGAGTTCGGGGTCGACGAGGTCGTGCCGTGGCAGGCGGCCCGGTGCATCGTGCAGTGGCGTGGCGACCGGGGCGAGAAGGCACGGCGCAAGTGGGAGTCGGCGGTCGTCGCGGCGGCCAAGCAGTCCCGCCGGTCGCGGGTGCCCGTGGTCGCCGATCTGGTCACCACCAAGGGCCTGGCCGCCCGCGTCGGGGCCGCCACGGCGGCATACGTGCTGCACGAGGACGCGACGCAGAGCCTGGCGGCGCAGCAGGTCCCGGACACCGGCGAGGTGCTGGTCGTCGTCGGCCCCGAGGGGGGCATCACGGCCGAGGAGGTGGCCGCGCTCGAGGTCGCAGGGGCGGTGACGGTCCGGCTCGGGCCGACGGTGCTGCGGTCGTCGAGCGCGGGACCAGCCGCCCTCGCGGTGCTCAGCGCCGCTGCACGCTGGCGCTGAGCCCACTCTCGGCGAGCACTACTTCACGGTGAAGGTGACCGAGTCCTGGGCGGTGACGGACCCGTCCTTGGGGCTCGCCGCATACACCTTGACCACGTAGCTCCCGGGCTGCAGCGTTCCCAGGGGAATCGAGTAGGTGCCCTGCTGGGGCGCACCGATCGAGGCCATGGTGTGGCCTTCCTTGACCTGTGTTCCACCCCGGGTGAGCTCCCACGCGACCGTCGCCTCGAAGACGATCGCCTGACCGGTCACCGCGACCGGTTTGTCCGCCGGCAGCACCTGGTCGCGGCTCGGCGCGGTCACCCAGATGGGGGCGAGGTCCTCGTACAGCCTGTCGGCGGAGGGCCGGTTGAAGGTGCGCCCGGCCGTGGCGATCGAGCCGAACAACGTGGCATCCCCGCCGTTGACCGTGAACCGCACCGGCAGGTTGCCCCGCTGGACTGCGGCCTGCGCCGTCCACACGAGCTCCTGCACGGCGAGGCGGGCACCGCCGTTCGCGGTCGCCGCCGCAGGGTCGCCGGAGGTGGCCAGGTCGATGGTGATCGCCCGGTCCGTCACCTGTACGTCACCGATCGTCTGCCCGGCCCACGGCTGGAGGTACGGTCCGTCGGCGGACGAGGACGAAGGAGCCACAGCGAGCACCAGTGCGGCCTTGGCGCGGGCGGCGGGGCCGTTGCCGCCGACCTGACGCCGCACGAACTCGCGGTACAGGCCGTATCCGGCCTTGTCCCCGCCCGTCGCGCCCACGAAGTAGACCGGAAGGCTGACGGTGGCGGACGCAGGCGGGGCGCTCGACGTCGCGGTAGTTGGGGGGGTGGAGGCCGACGCGGGCCCGGACGGGGTGCTGGCGGTGCCGCTCGGGGCCGGCACGGTCACCGACGGGTTGCCGGCGGGAGGGCCGGGGGTCACGGTGGGGTCCTCGTTGGACAGCCACACCCCTCCGGCGATGGCGGCCACCACCGCTGCCGCCGCTGCCGGGACGAGCCAGCGGCGCACGCCGGCGCCCCCGGTCGCGGTGACCGGACCGGCGGTGCGGGCCTCGTGCAGGATCGTGTCGAGGCGGTCGGAGGGACGGACCGCGCTCGCCTCCTGGATCAACGACCGGCGCAGCTCGCGCTCGACGCGGTCGAACTCGCCCGGCTCGTAGTCGGGGTGCAGGAACTCGGTCCGGTCGCTCATGACGACATCTCCATCCGGTCGCGCAGGGCCGCGAGGCCGCGGTGGGCATGGGCCTTGACCGAGCCGGCGGAGATGCCGAGGGCGTCGGCGATCTCGGCCTCGCTCAGGTCGAGGTAGTAGCGCATGGTCAGGACCTCTCTCTGACGCTGGGACAACCGGCCGAGCGCCACGACCATGGAGCTGGCGGCCTCTGCGTCGAGGGCGCGGTCCTCCGCGCTCGCCTCGCTGCGCCGGCCGTGTGCCGTGGGCTCGCCCTGTTCGCGCGACAGGTACCGCTCCTCGACGCCGCGGTGCCGCAGGCCGGAACGGGCGCCGTTGACCACGGCGCGGCGCAGGTAGGCCGCAGCGCTCTCGTGGTTGCGCAGGGAGTCCCAGCGACGGTGGACCGCGATGAAGGCGTCCTGCACGACCTCCTCGGCCGCGAGGTCGTCACGCAGCAGGAGCCACGCGAGGCGGACCAGGCCGGTCCAGTGCGCGGCATACAGCTCGGCGATGGCGACGTCGGCGGCCGGCGCACCCGCAGGTCCGGCCGCACCGGCAGCGGGTCCGGCCGCACCGGTACCCTCACCGCCACGCCCGGCCCCGGGGTCCCCGCTGGGGCTGCGCTTGACCACGCTCAACGTTCTCACGCCCCCTTGACGCGCAGCGGGCGCTGGAGGTTGACGCGCCGATACGCTCGGTTGCATGACTGGTCCGACAGCCTCTTCGCCGCGTACGACCGATCCCGACTGCCTCTTCTGCAAGATCGTCGACGGCCGGATCCCGGCCACCATCGTGCGTGAGGACGAGGCGACGGTGGCGTTCCGCGACCTCGAACCGCAGGCCCCCACGCACGTGCTGGTCATCCCGAGGCACCACACGCCGAACGTCGCCGGCCTGGTGCAGGAGCAGCCGGCCGACGCGGTGGCGCTGCTCGAGGCGGTCGCCGAGGTGGCCGAGCAGGAGGGCTTGGCCGAGCGCGGCTACCGCACCGTCTTCAACACCGGTGCCGAGGCGCACCAGACCGTGTTCCACGCCCACGTGCACGTACTCGGCGGCCGGGCAATGACGTGGCCACCCGGCTGAGCGGCACCGTAGACTGGCCGGACCATGCCTGAAGCCGATCAACCGACCACGCCGGGGGGCACGCCAGACGGCGGCCACCCCATGCCCATCCACACCGTCGAGATCCCCGCACAGGTCCAGATGGTCACCCTCCTCGGACCTCGGGACGAGCTGCTGCGCACCATGGAGCGCGCCTTCCCGCAGCTGGAGATCCACGTCCGCGGGAACGAGTTCCACCTGTCCGGCCCGAGCGCCGAGGTGGCCCTGGCCGAGCGGACCATCGACGAGCTGCTGCTCGTCATCGAGGGTGGGCAGCCGCTGAACCGCGACGCCGTCGAGCGGTCCATCAGCATGTTGCGCGCCCAGACCACCGAGCGCCCGGCCGACGTGCTGACGATGAACATCGTCTCCTCGCGGGGTCGCACGATCCGCCCCAAGACGTTGAACCAGAAGCACTACGTCGATGCGATCGACAAGCACACCGTCGTCTTCGGCATCGGCCCTGCCGGCACGGGCAAGACCTACCTGGCGATGGCCAAGGCGGTCCAGGCCCTGCAGGCCAAGCAGGTCAACCGGATCATCCTGACCCGCCCGGCGGTCGAGGCGGGGGAACGGCTGGGGTTCCTGCCGGGGACCCTCAACGACAAGATCGACCCTTACCTGCGGCCGTTGTACGACGCGCTGCACGACATGGTCGACCCCGAGTCGATCCCGCGGCTCATGGCTGCCGGGACGATCGAGGTGGCGCCGCTGGCCTACATGCGCGGACGCACGCTGAACGACGCGTTCATCATCCTCGACGAGGCGCAGAACACCTCACCCGAGCAGATGAAGATGTTCCTGACGCGACTGGGCTTCGGCTCCAAGATGGTCGTCACCGGTGACGTCACCCAGGTCGACCTCCCCGACGGCAACCGCTCGGGGCTGCGGGTGGTGCGCGACATCCTCACCGGCGTGGACGACATCCACTTCTCCATCCTCAACCCGCAGGACGTCGTCCGGCACCGCCTCGTCGGCGCCATCGTCGACGCCTACGGCCGCTGGGACGACCAGCAGGGCGAGACGCACGGACAGCGTGGAGGGGGGGTCCAGCGTGAGCGTCGACGTTCTCAATGAGACCGACCACCAGCTCGACGAGCTCGAGCTGGTGGCCCTGAGCAAGTACGTCATGAGCGAGATGCGGGTGCACCCGGGTGCCGACCTGTGCCTGCGCCTCGTGGACGAGGCAGCCATGGAGGTCCTGCACGTCCAGTGGATGGACCTGCCGGGTCCCACGGACGTGATGTCGTTCCCGATGGACGAGCTGCGACCCGGCCGTGACGGCGAGGAGCCGGAGGAGGGTGTCCTCGGCGACATCGTGCTCTGCCCGTCCGTCGCACAGAAGCAGGCGGCCGAGGCGGGTCATGCCACCGAGGAGGAGCTGCTGCTCCTCACGACGCACGGCATTCTGCACCTGCTGGGCTACGACCACGCAGAGCCCGAGGAGGAGCGCGAGATGTTCGAGCTCCAGCGCCAGCTGTTGCTGACGTTCCTCGCGGGCCGTGGCCGACCCGCCTCCTGATGGTGCCGAGATGACCAGACTCGTCCTGGCCGCGCTGCTCAGCATCGCGGTCGCCTTCCTGCTGTCCGCGGCCGAGGCCGCGCTCTGGCGGATGTCCAGGGTCCGCGCCCACGAGCTGCTCGACGAGAAGCGGCCCGGCTCCACGTCGCTGATGCGCATCGTCGGTGACAGCGCCGCATACCTGTCGGTCACGGCGTTCCTGCGGGTCGTGGCCGAGGCCACCACCGCGGTCCTCATCACCCTCGGCGTCGTCGACCTCGTGGACGGCTTCTGGAAGCCGCTGCTCATCGCGATCAGCGTCATGGCGCTGGTGTCGTTCGTCGTTGTCGGGGTCTCACCGCGCACCCTCGGGCGACAGCACTCCGATGCCGTCGCCCTCATCGCCTCTCCGGTGATCGTCTGGCTGCGCCGGGTCCTCGGTCCGGTCGCCCGCGTCCTCGTCGCCCTCGGCAACGCCGTCACGCCGGGCCGTGGCTACCGTGACGGGCCGTTCCAGAGCGAGTCCGAGCTGCGCGACCTCGTCGACCTGGCAGGGGAGAGCTCGGTGATCGAGGCGGGCGAGCGCGAGATGATCCACTCCGTCTTCGAGCTCGGCGACACCGTCGCCCGCGAGGTGATGGTGCCCCGCACCGACATGGTCACCGTCAACAGCGAGAAGTCGCTGCGCTCGGCGATGTCGCTGTTCCTGCGGTCCGGGTTCTCCCGCATCCCGGTGGTCGGCGAAGGGTCCGACGACATCCTCGGGCTGCTGTACTTCAAGGACGTCGCCCGCCGCGTCAACGCCGACCACGAGGCCGGCTCGCTGCCCGTGACGACCCAGATGCGCCCCATGCACTACGTCCCCGAGAGCAAGCCGGTCGACGACCTGCTGCGCGAGATGCAGCGCGACCAGAGCCATTTCGCCGTCGTGGTCGACGAGTACGGCGGCACGGCCGGCCTGGTCACCATCGAGGACATCATCGAGGAGATCGTCGGCGAGATCGCCGACGAGTACGACCGCGAGGCCCCGGGGGCCGAGGACCTCGGCGACGGCAGGGTCCGGGTGCCGGCCACCATGGACATCGACGACCTGGCCGACCTGTTCGACGTGGAGATCGACGAGGACGAGGTCGACACCGTGGGTGGCCTGATCGGCAAGAGCATCGGCCGGGTGCCGATCGTGGGCTCGCGCGCGGAGGTGTCGGGCCTCGCCCTGACGGCCGAGCGGATGGCCGGGCGCAGGCACCGGATCGCCTCGGTGATCGTCGAGCGCATCGCCGCCCACCCCGAGGGTGGGCACGGGGAGCCCGCCGGGCCCACTACGGTGGAACCCGAGCGCGAGGGAGTGTCATGACCACGAGTGGAACCGGTCCGTCCGAGGGGTATGCCGTCGACGCGACGTCCGATGCGAAGGCGTCAGCCTCGGGGGAGAAGCCGTACCTGGCCGGGTTCGCCTGTCTGGTCGGGCGTCCCAACGCCGGCAAGTCGACCCTGACCAACGCCATGGTCGGGCACAAGGTCGCGATCACCTCCTCCAAGCCCCAGACCACCCGGCACACGATCCGCGGGATCGTCACCAACGAACGGGCCCAGCTCGTCCTGGTCGACACCCCCGGGCTGCACAAGCCGCGCACCCTGCTCGGGGAGCGCCTCAACGACGTCGTCCGGGAGACGCTGCTCGAGGTCGACGTCATCGGGTTCTGCCTGCCCGCGGACCAGAAGATCGGTCCTGGCGACGGGTTCATCGCCCGTGAGCTCAAGGAGATCCAGCAGGGCAAGCGTCGGCCGGTCGTGGCCATCGCCACCAAGACCGACCGCGTCGACCGCCAGCGCCTTGCCGAGCACCTCATCGCCATCGACCAGCTCGGCTCGTGGGACGCGATCGTCCCCTGCTCGGCCGTGGACGGGTCGCAGGTCGGTGAGGTCACCGAGGTCCTGTCGAGCTACCTCCCGACGTCCCCCGGACCGCTGTACCCCGAGGGCGTCCTCACCGACGAGCCGCAGATGGTCATGATCGCCGAGCTCGTGCGCGAGGCCGCGCTCGAAGGGGTTCGCGACGAGCTGCCGCACTCGCTGGCGGTCGTCGTCGAGGAGATGGTCCAACGTGAGGGCCGTCCGGCCGACAAGCCGCTGCTCGACGTCCGGGTCAACGTGTTCGTCGAACGGTCGTCGCAGAAGGCCATCATCATCGGCCGTGGTGGTTCGCGGCTGCGTGAGGTGGGCACCACCGCCCGTCAGGGCATCGAAGAGCTGCTCGGTCAGAAGGTCTACCTCGACCTGCACGTGAAGATCGCCAAGGACTGGCAGCGCGACCCCAAGCAGCTGCAGCGCCTCGGTTTCTGAGCCACCGGCTCACCGAGGCGGGGGTGTGTCGTGACTCACGGCATACCGGAAGTTGTTGTGGTGCAACGGAAGTGTGCGTAGCACCAGCGAATCCCGCTGGGGTGATTTGCTGTTCGAACATGTTCTCGGCACAGTGGGCGGTCGACCAACGACGGTTTTGATACGCAACTAACCCAGAACAGCGAAGGAGCGTCGCCCTCCCCAAAGAGGGCGCCTACACCACGTGGACACGACACTGACCAAGACCGGCCCGGCCGCACCCGGCTCGGCCACCGGCGCGAACGACGCCCTCGACACACCCCACCCCGCCCTCGACCCCGTCATCGAGGAGCACCCCGCGGAGGAACCACAGAAGGTCGACACGATCGTCTTCGGCGTCACCGCGGCGATCGCGATCGCGTTCGTGCTGTGGGGATTCCTCAGCACCGACACCCTGAGCTCCGCCTCGGGTGCCGGCCTCGGCTGGGTCGTGCACAACATGGGCTGGCTGTTCTCACTCGTGGCCTCGGGCTTCGTGCTGTTCGTCATCTGGCTCGCCGCCAGCAAGTACGGGCGCATCCCGCTCGGCCGGGACGACGAGGAGCCGGAGTTCAAGACGGTCTCGTGGATCGCGATGATGTTCTCCGCGGGCATGGGCATCGGCCTGATGTTCTACGGCGTCTCAGAGCCGCTCTCGCACTTCGTCAAGCCGCCGCCCGGCACCGGTGCGGCCGGCAACCCGCAGGCCGTCCAGAACGCCATGGCCACCACGCTGTTCCACTGGACGCTCCACCCGTGGGCGATCTACGCGGTCGTCGGCCTCGCCGTCGCGTACGGCGTCTTCCGCAAGGGTCGTTCGCTGCTCATCAGCTCGGCCTTCGCACCGCTGCTCGGTGAGAAGCGCGCCGCCGGTCCGGCCGGTCGCGTCATCGACATGCTGGCGATCTTCGCCACGTTGTTCGGCTCTGCCGCCTCGCTCGGCCTTGGTGCCCTGCAGATCGGCTCCGGCCTGACGATCGTGGCCGGCATCGGCAAGGCGGGCAACATGGTGCTCGTCGCCATCATCGCCGTGCTGACCGTGGCGTTCATCCTCTCGGCCGTCTCCGGGCTGGCCAAGGGGATCCAGTGGCTGTCCAACATCAACATGGTGCTGGCCCTGGCCCTCGCGGTGTTCGTCTTCGTCGTGGGACCGACGGTCTTCATCCTCAACCTCATCCCCACCGAGGTCGGCAGCTACTTCCAGAACCTCGCGATGATGTCCGCGCGCACCGACGCTGCGGGCGGCGACGCCATGAAGACGTGGCTCGCGGGCTGGACGATCTTCTACTGGGCCTGGTGGGTCAGCTGGACGCCCTTCGTCGGCATGTTCATCGCGCGCATCTCGCGTGGTCGCACCATCCGCCAGTTCGTCACCGGCGTCCTCCTGGTGCCGAGCGTCGTGTCGCTCGTGTGGTTCGCGATCTTCGGTGGCGCAGGCATCGACATGCAGCGCGGTGGCACTGACCTCGCCGGTGCCGGGTCGACCGAGGGCACCCTCTTCGAGATGCTCTCGCACATGCCGCTGTCGACGATCACCTCGGTGCTCGTCATGGTCCTCGTCGCGATCTTCTTCGTGTCCGGCGCCGATGCCGCCTCGATCGTCATGGGCACGCTGTCCGAGCGTGGCACCCTCGCGCCGAGCCGCAAGACCGTCATCTTCTGGGGAGCCGCCACCGGTGCCGTCGCCGCGGTCATGCTCCTGGTCGGAGGCGAGGACGCACTGTCCGGTCTGCAGAACATCACCATCGTCGCGGCCCTGCCGTTCCTCATCGTGATGATCGGGCTGGCCATCGCTCTGGTGAAGGACCTCAGCAACGACCCGCTCATCGTCCGGCGCGCGTACGCGGTGGCCGCCGTCGAACAGGCCGTCGTCGCGGGCGTCACCGAGCACGGCGACGACTTCACGTTGACGTTCGAGGAGTCCGCTCCCGGCGAGGGTGTCGGCGACCTGGTCCCGAGCGCCCCGGTGACGGGCAGCGGTGCGCAGGGCGAGCTCGAGACTGCCGATGTGCGTGCAGGTTCTGCCACATCGTGAGCCGCTGATCCGGTGCACGACCGAGCCGACCTATCCTTGGCCCCATGAGAATTGGTGTTTTCGGAGCCACCGGGCAGGTCGGCTCGGTCATGCGTGCACTTCTCGCCGAGCGGGCGTTCCCCGTCGACGAGATCCGCTTCTTCGCGTCGGCGCGCTCTGCCGGAACGACGTTGCCGTGGGCCGGTGGGGAGATCACCGTCGAGGACTCGGCGACCGCTGACTTCTCCGGTCTCGACATCGCGCTGTTCTCCAACGGGGGAGCGGCCTCCAAGGAGCTCGCCCCCAAGGTCGCTGCCGCCGGTGCCGTCGTCATCGACAACTCTTCCGCCTGGCGCAAGGACCCCGAGGTCCCGCTGGTCGTGAGCGAGGTCAACGCCGATGACCTCGACACCATCCCCAAGGGCATCGTCGCCAACCCCAACTGCACCACCATGGCTGCGATGCCGGTGCTCAAGCCGTTGCACGACCGAGCCGGTCTCGTACGTCTCACCGTCGCGTCATACCAAGCCGTGTCCGGCTCCGGCGGCAAGGGCGTGCAGGAGCTCGATGGTCAGCTGCGCGGCGGGTATGCCGCGGGCCAGCCGGCCGACCTGGCCCTGGACGGGCGGTCGGTCGCGATCCCCGCCCCCAACGTCTACGCGGTGCCCGTGGGGTTCAACGTGATCCCGCTCGCCGGGTCGATCGTCGACGACGGGTCGCTCGAGACCGACGAGGAGCAGAAGCTCCGCAACGAGTCGCGCAAGATCCTGCACATCGACGATCTTCTGGTCTCAGGCACGTGCGTGCGGGTGCCGGTCTTCACGGGGCACTCGTTGGCGATCCACGCGGAGTTCGACCGGGAGATCAGCCCTGAGGAGGCCCTCGAGCTCCTGGCGAAGGCGCCCGGCGTCGTCGTCGCCGATGTCCCCAACCCGCTGGACGCCGCCGGGCGCGATGACGTCTACGTCGGGCGCGTTCGTGCTGATCAGGCTGCTCCGGCGGGCAAGGGGCTCGTGCTGTTCGTCGTCGGGGACAACCTCCGCAAGGGTGCGGCGCTCAATGCCGTGCAGATTGCCGAGGAGCTGCTCAAGCGTCGCTGACCCTCGTCGGAGCTCGACCTCATGCCTTCGCTCACGCCTTCCGCCTCAGTCCTCCGACTCACGCTGCTGACAGCAGTACCGTCGCCAGGTGTTGCTCCAGCCGGGAGGGGGCGCGCTCTCGTCGGAACCGTGCGGGCGGACGCGTGGTGCCCGCCCTGGGCGGCTCGAGAGACGGTGTCGACTATGGTGGTTCGTCGGGGAGGAGCGCCTCCTGCTGGGCGAGGTCATCCATCGACATCCCCACGGGCAGGCCCGGCACCCAACCGCGACGCACGTCGAAGGCCACCTGGGAATCGGCGTGGTCCGTCAGGTCGAGGTCTCTCGTGATCCGCAGTGGCCGTGGCCGGTCCACGTGCGTGCGCCCGTCGGGGACGGTCCAGGCCACCGTGGCGTCGGGGCGCAACACTGCCCGCCACCCACCGTGGTGCTTGAAGCGGTGATGGGTGCGACACAGCGAGATCAGGTTGGTGGGCTCGGTGAGCCCTGCCGGATAGGGGACCACGTGATCGAGGTCGCACCGCGCGGCCGGGGTGTGGCAACCGGGGAAGCGGCAGGTGCCGTCGCGCGACCGCAGGCGTCGTCGCAGCGAAGCGCTGGGTCGATACGTCTTCGGGTCCTGCACGATCGAACCATTCGGATCCAGCCTCGCCAGACGCACCAAGGTCTCCGGCCGCGACAACAGCTCGGCGACAGCTGACGGCAGCAGCTCGCCATGGCGAGGTAGGTCGACGGAGCCCGGTAGTACCCAGTGCACCTCGCCGGTCGACCGCACGGGTTCGGTCGTCGAGCTGGTCAAACCGGCATCGGCGGGGTTGGCATCGGCGGGGTTGGCATCGGCGGGGTTGGCGACGGTGGTCTCAGCGGGGTCGGTGACGGCCGCATCGCCGGGGTTGCTGATCCTCGCCATGAGTGGCGCCAGTTCTTCGAGCGGATCGCCCGCAGCGGAAGCACGCGCTACCGATGGAGGAGCAGCGTCTGGCGCAGCGGGACTGCTGGTCCCAGCCACGCCCTCAGCGCCGACCCGACCGTCGTCAGGTCCATGGGCGGCGAGCACGGGCACCACGAGCTCGACCGTGGTCTGCACCTGGGCGTTGCCGAGCACGAGGTCGGCGAACGCGTCGGCGCGGTGACCGTCGATGGGAGTACCCGGGTGGGCCCGGGCGTACTGACCGGCCAAGGTGTCCACGACAGCGAAGACCTCGTGACTGACCTGGGACGGCAGCAGGACGTGCCAGCGCGACTTACCCGGTCGCCGTCGGTCCGGCGTCACCACGACGCGTCGTTCTCCATGGGCGCGTCGCGCGGCACGCTCGTCGCTCTGCGGATCGAGCTCGCGGGCGACGGCTCGCGCCCGGCGGGACAGCTCTGCGCGGTTGAGCTGGCGGACCTCGGGGGAGACGAGGGTGAGCTCACCGGTCACCTCGTCGAGGCTGGTCTCTAGCACGAGCGCCTCGAACGTCTCCCTGAGCGCCGGGTCGAGATCGGCGCTGGCGTCGGCGACCACGTCCGCACGGAAGCGCTCGAGATCGCCCTGCCACTGGCTCGAGAACGTCGACTCGGCTGCACAGACTAGCCATCGGTCGGCCTCCAGCCGCTTGCCGACCGCGCGGGTCGAACAGTGCAGGGACGGAGCCAACATCGAAGCGACGGTCCCGTGCACGTCTGCTCCGGGCACGCCGAAGGGCGGCGGCTGCTCGTGCCGTTGGCGCTCCAACCGCTCTTCGACGCGACCGGCCAAGGTGTCCATCGCCAACGACTGGCGTGCGTGCACAGCGCTGGTGACCCTCGCGCAGGCGATCACGAAGGCCTCGGCCTCCGCCTCGTTGAGCTCCTCGATCTGGGTCGGCGTGAGGAGAGCCACCGCGGCCATGAGGGCCACCGGATCGGCGACCTCGACCTGGGCAGCCGTCGCAGAACCTGCACCGAAGTGCACACCTGACGAGGGCAACGGGGCGTGTCCGGGGAAGGTGCACGCAGCCGACTCGCGCGGTGGTGCGCAGTCCTGTGGCGCGTCCATGCGAGCCTCCTCCGCGATCTTCGGATCCGAACGTGTGTACGAACCTAGAGCGGGGGTCTGACAGTGCCGGTGCGCACGCCTCGCGTTCGGCGTCAGACGTCCGTCATCCAGTGCTGGTAGCTCTTCGTGACCCGCATGCCGACGTGTTCGTAGAGCGGCAGCGCGCCCGTCCGCGAGTCCGTGGACAGCTCGCTGCGGGTGGCGCCGTGCTCGCGAGCCTGTTCGAACGCGTCGACGAGCAGTGCCCGGGCTAGACCTCGGCCACGGTGGTCGGCACGCACCGCGAGCTGGTCGACGTAGCCGCATCCCTCCGCCACGATGGTGAACGCCACCCCGACCCGCGTGCCTCCCGGGTCGACAGCGAAGCGGATCTGCCAGGGCTCGAAGCCCGGGCGGAGCACGGTCCGGGCGGCCCAGTCGCCGAAGGCCGTCGGCTGGCGGTCGGGCCACTCGCTGAATGCGTCCTCGACGAGCTGGAAGGCGGCGTGCTTGTCCTCACCGGTGACCAGGTCGCGGACCGTGTAGCCGCGGGGGAGTGGCTGGGGCTCGATGCGGGCGCCCTCCGGCACGACCAATACCCACGACTTCCACCCCGTGCGGTGGCCGAGCGACTGGTAGAGGCGCTCGGCCGAGCTGCCCACCGGAACGGTCTGGCCGACCAGGGTGCCTCCGCGACGTCGCGAGCAGTCCTCCACCCACCGAGCCACCCAGGTCCCGATCCCGCGTCCTCGGTGGTCGGGGTGCACCGTGGCCTCGGCCCGGCGCGCCTTGTACACCTCGGCGGCCGCGACCAGCATCGAACCCTCGAAGACCCCGATGCTCTCCTGCGCCAGGTCGAAGCTCGGCCGCTGCCAGTCGCCCGCGATGTCCTCGGGCTCGATGGCCACCTCACCGGTGTCGGCGACCTCGGCGGCGGCGAACAGCTCGTACATCGCGTGGGCGTCCGACATCTCAAGGGGTCGGCAGGTGAGGCCGTCGGGGAGGTTCATGCCGACCATGGTGGCGATGCGGTCGACGGCCTGCACGTGCTTTTCGGGTCTGGTCGCGAGTGGGAAAACGTGAGAGTGTTCTCTCGAAATGGTTCTCTCACATCGAGGTGCGCGATGGCCAACCCGTACGACGACGTCGAGCTGACGCCACGCGGTATGCGTGCACTGGCCCACCCGACCAGGCTGGCCATCCTCAGCCGGTTGCAGAAGGCCGGCCCCAGCACCGCGACCGCCCTCGCACCCGAGGTGGGCGCAACGCCTTCGGTGACCAGCTGGCACCTGCGCCACCTGGCCGAGCACGGGCTGGTCAGGGACGCCGCGGTGGAGTCGGACGGACGGCAACGCTGGTGGGAGGCCGTGGGGCGCGGGTTCCGGTTCACCCCGCCCTCGGACGACGCCGGGCGCGATGCCGCCGCACTGCTCTCACGGATGATGTTCGACCAGGCGCGGGACCTGCCCGAGCAGTGGTCGCACGAGGTGGAGCCGTTGCTCGAGGACGTGTGGCGGCGTGCGGCAGGGCTGTCCAACACGACGATCGTCGCGACCGCCGCCGAGGTGGAGCGCATCGAGGCGGCTATCGAGGAAGTCCTCGCGCCATACGTGCTGCGCAAGTCCTCCGGCGAGACGGTGCCGGACGCACGCGCCGTCCGGCTGCTGCGCTACGTCCTCCCTGCGGCGGCCACCCCCGGAGCGGAGGACCAGGAGTGAGCTCGGCACCCCTGTGGCGGGACCGGAGGTTCGCGACCTACTGGGCAGGGCAGGGGATCTCGCAGTTCGGCGACCGCATCACCGAGCTGGCGATCCCCCTGATCGCCGTGACCTCCCTGCACGTCGGTGCCTCGACCGTGGGTCTGCTCACGGCGGCGGTCTGGGCGCCGAACCTGCTGTCCCTGCTCGTCGGCACCTGGGTCGACCACCACGTGCGCAAGCGACGGTTGCTCATCATCGCCGACGCCCTGCGGTGCCTCGTCCTGCTCAGCCTCCCGGTGGCGCACTGGCTCGGCGCGATCACCCTGGCCCAGCTGTTCCTCGTCGCCCTGCTCGCCGGGCTGGGGCAGGTGCTCTACCAGACGTCCTACCCCAGCTTCTTCGTCGGACTCGTCCGGCGAGACCAGTTCGTCGAGGCCAACAGCCTCCTCAGCGGGACCCGCTCGGCGTCCTTCGTCGCCGGGCCCGCGGTCGCCGGCGGCCTGATCCAGGCGGTGACCGCCCCGATCGCCATGCTCGTCGACGCCGTCACGTTCGCGGTCTCCGCCGTCCTCATCGGGCGGGTCAAGGTGCCCGACCTCCCCGTGGAGGCCGCAGACGCGTCCGGGCTCTGGCCGCGGGCCCGGGAGGGCATGGGGCTCGTGCTTCGCAACCCCTACCTACGCGCCAGCCTGGCGTGCGCCACGACGATCAACCTGTTCAACCTCATGGCGGGCACGCTGGTCATCCTGTACGCCAGTCGCGAGCTGGGCCTTTCGCCCAGTCTCATCGGCCTCGCGCTCGGCATCGGCGCGACCGGCGGGCTGCTGGGGACGGTCCTGGCCGGGCCGCTGTCCCGCAGGATCGGGATCGGCCGCACCATCGCCGTGGGCGCGGTGGTGTTCTCGGCTCCGTTCGCCTTGATGCCGTTGGCCCAGGGCCCAACATGGTCGCGGGCCGGCGTCCTCGCCCTCGTCGAATTCGTCTCGTCCCTCGGGGTGATGTGCCTGGACATCCCCCTCAACGCCCTGCAGACCGCAGTCACCCCGGACGGGGTCCGCAGCCGCGTCACCGGAGCGTTCTCGACGGTCAACTACGGCATCCGGCCGGCCGGGGCGGTGCTGGGAGGGCTGATGGGTGGCTGGATCGGCATCGCGCCGACGATGGTCGTGGCCGCCGTCGGCGGGTCGCTGTCGGCCCTGTGGTTGGTGCGCTCGCCGGTGATCACGACGCGGACTCTCGCCCAGCTCGACGACGTGGTGCTGACCGGTTGACAGGACCAGCATGCCGATATGCAATATATCGCGTGCCGGTTCCCGCAAGCAGGTCCTCGTCCCCACGTGCGCTCCTGCGCGACGACGTCCACCGCCGACTGCGCGACGCCATCGTCGACGGGACCCTGCAGCCCGGGGAGCAGCTGTACGACCGAGAGCTGGCGGCCTGGCTCGGCGTGAGCCGCACCCCCGTGCGCGAGGCGTTGCTCCGGCTCCAGCAGGCGGGGCTCGTCATCGCGCAGCCCGGACGGTCGACCGTCGTGGCCCCGCTCGACACCACGGCCGTCAGGGATGCCCAGGCGGTGGTCGCCGCCATGCACGAGCTGGCGGTCCGTGAGGCGGTCGACCTCCTGACCGCCCAGGACCTGGCCCAGATGCGAGCCGCGAACGACCGTTTCGCCGCGGCGCTGGCGGCGGGCGACCCGGACGCGGCGCTCGAGGCCGACGACGAGCTGCACGCCATACCGGTCAGGGCAGCGGCGAACGCCGCGGTCTCCGCGGTCCTCGAGCAGTTCACCCCGGTCCTGCGCCGCGTCGAGCGACTGCGCTTCGCCTCCTTGGCGGGGCGAAGGTCGGTCTCCCTGCACTCACAGCTCATCGGCCTCTGCGAGCGGGGCGAGGTGGAGGGCGCCGCTCGGGTGTCGTTCGAGACGTGGCAGACCCTCGCACCCCTGCTCGCGACCATGCACCTCGACCCCGGCCATGCCGAACACCACGACGACCGCAACGGCCCTGCGCCACAAGGAGACTGACCGTGTCCATCCACGACTTCCCGCGCCACCCCCTCACCTTCGGGCCGAGCCCGGTGCACCGCCTCGCCCGTCTCACCGAACACCTGGGTGGGGCGCAGGTCTGGGCCAAGCGCGAGGACGTCAACAGCGGCTTGGCCTTCGGTGGCAACAAGACTCGCAAGCTGGAGTACATCGTCCCGGACGTCCTCGCCTCGGGCGCCGACACCCTCGTGTCGATCGGTGGATACCAGTCCAACCACACCCGTCAGGTCGCCGCCGTCGCCGCGCACCTCGGGCTGAAGTGCCGGCTCGTCCAGGAGAAGTGGGTGGACTGGGACGACCCGGTGAACGACAAGGTGGGCAACATCCTGCTGTCGCGGATCATGGGTGCCGATGCCCGCCTCGACCCGCACGGCTTCGACATCGGCATCCGCTCGTCGTGGGAGGACGCGCTCCGAGAGGTCGAGGAGTCCGGCGGCACGCCCTACGGCATCCCGGCCGGCGCCAGCGAGCACCACCTCGGTGGGCTCGGTTTCGCCAACTGGGCGTACGAGGTGGTCGAGCAGGAGCAGCAGCTCGGCGTCTTCTTCGACACCGTCGTCGTGTGCACGGTGACCGGCTCGACCCACGCCGGGATGATCGCCGGGTTCGCTGCCCTCGAGGACGCCGGCGGCCGCCCGCGCCGCGTGATCGGCATCGACGCCTCCGCGACCATCGACAAGACGCGCGACCAGGTGCGTCGGATCGCACAGCACACTGCCGACCTCATCGGCCTGGGTCGCGACCTGCGCGAGGACGAGGTCAGCGTGCTCGAGGGGTGGGCGGGCGATCTCTACGGCATCCCGGTCGAGTCGACGATCGAGGCGATCAGGCTGAGCGGGCGGCTCGAGGGCATGATCATCGACCCCGTCTACGAGGGGAAGTCGATGGCGGGCCTCGTCGACCTCGTGTCGTCCGGGGACATCCCGCGCGACTCGACCGTCCTCTATGCCCACCTCGGGGGCCAGCCGGCGCTCAACGCCTACTCGGGCATCTTCGACGAGGGCTGGGGCGCGCGGTGAGCGTCCGGATCGTGGGCCGAGGGGCAGGCGCGATGGACGTATGGCGCGCACGCGGCATACCCTCCATGTGTGCGTTTCTCGCGCCTCCTTCTTCGCCGCCGCGGCGGGGCCTGACCGATCAGCCGCCCCTCGTCGCGGAGTAGCGTTGCCCTGGCTGAGGTTCTGACTGAACCACCCAGCAACGAATCGATAGGCGAGAGAACATGATTCATCCCCAGCAGCCGTCAGGGATGCCGGTAGCGAAGTACGTCCCCTTCCAGGACCAGATCGTGGTCGACCTTCCCGACCGCACCTGGCCGACCAAGGTCTTGGAGAAGGCGCCGCGGTGGTGCGCCGTCGACCTCCGCGACGGCAACCAGGCCCTCATCGACCCGATGAGCCCCGACCGCAAGAAGCGGATGTTCGAGCTCCTGGTGCGGATGGGCTACAAGGAGATCGAGGTCGGGTTCCCCTCGGCGAGCCAGACGGACTTCGACTTCGTGCGCATGCTCATCGAGGACGACATGATCCCCGACGACGTGACGATCCAGGTGCTGACGCAGTGCCGCGACCACCTCGTCGAGCGGACCTTCGACGCGATCCGCGGGGCCAAGCAGGCCATCGTGCACTTCTACAACTCGACGTCGGTGCTGCAGCGTCGCGTCGTCTTCGGGCTCGACCAGGACGGCATCGTCGACATCGCCCTCCAGGCCGCCCGCCTGTGCCGCAAGCTCGAGGAGACCATCCCCGACACGGTCGTCTACTACGAGTACAGCCCCGAGTCCTACACCGGCACCGAGCTCGAGTTCGCGGTCCGGATCTGCAACGAGGTCGCTGACGTCATCGACCCGACGCCCGACCACAAGATGATCATCAACCTCCCGGCGACCGTGGAGATGGCGACGCCCAACGTCTACGCCGACTCGATCGAGTGGATGGTCCGCCACCTCGACCGGCGCGACTCCATCGTTGTGAGCCTGCACCCGCACAACGACCGTGGTACCGGTGTCGCGGCGGCCGAGCTGGGTTATCTCGCCGGCGCCGACCGCATCGAGGGCTGCTTGTTCGGCAACGGTGAGCGCACCGGCAACGTCGACCTGGTCACCCTCGGGATGAACCTCTTCAGCCAGGGCATCGACCCGCAGATCGACTTCTCCGACCTCGACGAGATCCGCCGGACCGTCGAGCACTGCAACCAGCTGCCCGTCGCAGAGCGGCACCCGTGGGGCGGCGACCTCGTCTTCACGGCGTTCTCCGGCTCGCACCAGGACGCGATCAAGAAGGGCTTCGAGGACATGGAGCGCCAGGTGGCCTCCTCCGGCAAGCCGATCGACGAGCTCGTCTGGGGCGTCCCCTACCTGCCCATCGACCCGCACGACGTCGGCCGTTCCTACGAGGCCGTCGTCCGCGTCAACAGCCAGTCCGGCAAGGGCGGGGTCGCCTACATCCTCAAGGCCGAGCACCAGCTCGACCTGCCGCGTCGCCTGCAGATCGAGTTCAGCGGCGTCGTCCAGGCCAAGACCGACACCGAGGGCGGCGAGGTCAGCCCGGCCCAGCTGTGGAGCGTCTTCCAGGACGAGTACCTGCCGGCGGTCGACGGCGCGGCCAACGCGTGGGGACGGTTCACCCCGATCAGCCATGCGCTGGAGAGCCAGGCCGGCGGTGCCGACCGCATCGTCGCCACCATGCTCGACAACGGCGTCGAGGTGACCATCGAGGGCTCCGGCAACGGCCCCATCGCGGCCTTCATCGACGCCCTGTCGACGGTGGGCGTCGACGTGCGGGTCCTCGACTATGCCGAGCACGCCCTGTCATCCGGTGGTGACGCCCGCGCGGCTGCGTACGTCGAGTGCGCCGTCGGCGACCGGGTCCTGTGGGGTGTCGGGCTGCACAGCTCGATCGTCAAGGCCTCGCTCACCGCGGTGCTGTCTGCGGTCAACCGCGCGCTTCGCGAGCAGGGCTGACAACGCACCGACGTGCAGTGGGCGGCGACCGCCGGTACCCCGGCGGGTGCCCTCGGGCACCTGACCCCACTGCACGTCGGTACCGTCAGCGAACCCCGCGCGGGCGGAACTGGATCGAGATGCGTGGCCCCACGGCGTCCTTGGTCTTCGGTATGGCGTGGTCCCAGGTGCGCTGGCACGAGCCACCCATGACGATGAGGTCGCCGTGGCCCAGTGAGAAGCCGATCGACTCGCCGCCGCCCCGTGGGCGGAGCATCAGGGACCGGGCCGACCCGATCGACAAGATCGCGACCATCGTGTCCTGGTCCTTGGAACGCCCGATGCGGTCGCCGTGCCACGCGACGGAGTCGCGGCCGTCGCGGTAGAGGCACATGCCGGCGCTGACGAACCGCTCACCCAGCTCTGCTGCATACCAGTGGCTGAGCTGGTCGCGGGCGTCGGTGAGGATGCGGTGGGGGAGCCGCTCACCCTCGGCGTAGAACTTGAGCAGGCGAGGGGTGTCGACGATCCGGTCGTACATCTCGCGCTTCTCGGCGTACCAGGGGACGTCACGGTGGAGCGCGTCGAAGAGCTGTTCGGCGCCTCCCAGCCAGCCGGGTCGGTAGTCGACCCAGGCGCCTCGGCTGAGCTCGGTGCGGGTCAGGCGGGTGTCGAGCCCGTGCAGCTCGATCTCGTCGGCGGTGTCGAGGAGGGACCCCTGCAGTGCCATGGCCATGGGGAGAGCATAACCCGCATTCGAACACCTGTCCTATGTGGCGCGGAGCTACGTGGCGGACCGGGCGAGCAACCGCGTGGTCGAGACCATGACGGCGACGAGCACGATCGCGGCGAACACGACGAGGACTGCGGGAGCGCTGAAGAAGGTCAGGGCCACGCCCGCTGCCACCACGGGGACCGTGATCCCGGCGTAGGCGGCGAGGAACATGCCGGCGAGCGTCTCTCCGCGGTTCTCGGGTGACGAGACCGTCGCCGCGGTCGTGATGGCGACGTTGAAGACCAGGCCCACACCGGCGCCGGCCAGGGCACCGGCCACGGTGAAGACCGGGAGCGACGTGGTCCACGCCCCGATGGCGACGAGGAGGAGGCCGACCGACATGGCTGCCATGCCCGTCCTCAGCCGGTCGGACACGTCGCGTGACCCGAGAGCGATCTGGGAGACCGCCGAGGCCCCGATGACGCCGAAGACGATGGATCCGGTCAGCAGGCGCGAGTGCAGCCCGAGCGTGCCGCCGACGAAGCTGGCCGTCAGTGACGTGAACACGCCGAGCACCGAGAACGCCGCCGCGGCGGCGACGGCTGCGGCGGAGAAGTGCGGCCGCGCGTCGGGTTCCACGCTGACGCGCTGCGGGTGGTACGGCGGTCGAACGGCCGGGCGCTCGACCGTCTCGGGTGCGAGCAGAAGCGCCGAGAAGGCCAGGGCGAGCAGGGCGATCCACACGGCATACGGCACGGTCAGCGGGTGGGGGAGGAACTGCGTCAGCAGGCCCGAGACCAGTGGCCCGAGGGCGAGCCCCCCGGTGTTGACGGCGCCGGCGACGACCGAGGCGAAGCGCCCGTCGGCGTCGGGGCGGCCGACGGCGTGCAGCTCGGCCAGGTGGGCGGTGGCGGTCGCAGTGACGGCGCCGATACCGAGTCCGCAGAGGAAGCGCGCCGTGAGCAGGCTGCCCGTGTCCTGGAGCAGGACGAACAGCACCGCGCTGACCAGCTCGACGGCGGTCGCGGCCAGGAGCACCCGGCGCCGACCGAGGTAGTCGCTCACGTGCCCGGCGAGGTAGAGCCCGCTCATGACCCCAAGGCCGTAGGCCGCGAAGATGAGTGTGATGACGAAGGTGGGGAAGCCGTCGTGCTGCTGGTAGAGCGGGTAGAGCGGGGTCGGCAGCGTCGTGAACGCCATGAGCACCGTGAAGGCGCCCACCACGATCCAGAACCCGCGGCGGTGGCGGGCCCTCGAGGCGGTGTCGGGGGACACGCCGGTGGGGAGCTGGCTGGTCGTCGTCATGGGTCCAGCGTGCGCCCTGGGCATTCATCGTGTCCAACGAGCATTGTCAGTCGCATCAATCGACGTGACTGATGAATGATGCTGCTATGGAGACCAGGCACCTTGAGTACTTCGTCGCCGTCGCAGAGGAGCTGAGCTTCACCCGTGCAGCAGAGCGCCTCCACGCCGTGCAGTCGACCATCTCGTCGGGGATCGCCGTGCTGGAGCGCGAGGTGGGGACGGCCCTGTTCACCCGGTCGACCCGTCACGTCGCCCTCACCGGGGCCGGCGCCGAGCTGTTGGCGACGGCGCGGACAACGCTGGAGGCCGTGGGGCAGATGCGCAGCGTCGGGGCACGGGCGACCGGCACGGTCACCGGCTCGCTTCGCGTGGGGATGCTCACCAACCTCGAGTCCCTGGGACTCCCCGAGATATTCGGAGCCTTCCGCCGCACCAACCCGGGCGTCGAGATGTCGATGCGCACGTCGCCGCGTGGGTCGACCGGCCTCGTCGACGACGTGCGCCGCTCCCGAGTCGATGTCGCCTTCTGCGGGCTGTCGCTCGACGAGCTCAGCGGCGTCCATGCGAGGGTGCTGAGGCGTCAGCCGTTCGTCGCCCTCCTGCCGGGGGTTCACGCGCTGTCGGGCCAGGACTCGGTGGCCATGAGTGACCTGCTGGACGACGACTTCGTCGAGATGCCAACGGGATTCGGCACGCGGAAGGTCGTGGACGAGTGGTTCCGGGCGGCAGGTCTGCGCCGTCGGGTAACCCTCGAGGTGCCCGACCTGTCGACCGTGCCCGACTACGTCGCAGCGGGCTTCGGCGTGGCCGTCGTCCCGCAACAGACTGCCGACGACGCTCATGCCGGTGGCGTGGTCGTGCTGCCACTCGTCGAGGAGCTCGTCTGGGAGCTGTCGGTCATCGCCCGGTCAGAGGGGCGGTCGCCGGCGGTCGACGCCCTCCTCGCGCACCTCGCTCGGACACTCCCGACTCCGACCTGAGGTCACCGGGCCGGGGGGCGCGGCGGGTCAGGACAACCGTGGCCCAAGGCCTTGGACGAGACGGTCCAGCTCGGCCACGAGTTCCCGGCGCAGGTCGTCGTGCTGCGGGCCGAGCACGGTGTCGGGCTCCGGTGCCCGCCACCGCTCGATCGGGTGCAGCGCCACCGGGCGCCAGGTGTGCTCCGGGCCCTCCCACTCGTACCTCGGCCAGACGTGCGCGTGGAGGAAGGCGTCGTGGTTGCCCTGGATCTCGAGGTTGATCCGCCGGAACCCGGGGTCGCGCCGCGCGCAGACCCTCTGCACCGCCTCGCCGAGCAGCTCCATGTCGGCGAGGAACTCGATCCGGCGGGGTCGCGGCAGGTCCGTGAGCCGGTCGACACCCGGGGTGTCGGTGACGAGCACGCAGTAGCCGGGGAGGAACTGCACGTCACCCATCACGGCGAACCCCGCCTCCAGCCGCCGCAGCACCGTGGGGTTCTCACCGCGCAGGGCCGCGCCCACCCTGTCCCGCCGCCAGTCCGTCATGGGCGGCGAGGGTACGGCACCAGTGCGGCGACGGCACCGCCTCCCGGGCTCCCGCGCTCGGTGGGAGACAATGGGTGCATGCCCCTGTACCGCGACGAAGGCATCGTCCTACGCACCCAGAAGCTGGGCGAGGCCGACCGCATCGTCACCCTCCTCACACGGGGGCTGGGCAAGGTCCGCGTCGTCGGCAAGGGCGTCCGTCGCACCAAGAGCCGCTTCGGCGCCCGCCTCGAGCCGGCGATGATGGTCGACGTCCAGTGCTACGAGGGGCGCAACCTCGACACCGTGACCCAGGCGGAGTCGCTGGCCTCCTGGGGCGACGTCCTCGCCCGTGACTACACGACCTACACCGCGGCCGCCGCGATGCTCGAGACGGCTGACCGGCTGACCGAGGAGCGCGAGCCCAACCTGCAGCAGTACCTCCTGCTCCAGGGCGCCCTGCGCTCCATGGCCGAGAGTGCCCACGACCCCGGTCTCGTCCTCGACGCCTACCTCCTGAGGGCGCTCGCGGTCGCCGGCTGGGCGCCGAGCTTCCACGACTGTGCGCGCTGTGGCGCACCGGGTCCGCACCGTGCGTTCAACCTCGCTTCCGGAGGCACCGTGTGCTCGGTATGCCGCCCGCCGGGCTCGGCTGCGCCGGCGCCCGAGACGCTGGCCCTCCTCGCTGCACTGCTGGCGGGGGACTGGTCGATCGCCGATGCCTCCAGCGGGCGCCACCGTCGTGAGGGCAGTGGTCTGGCCAGCGCGTTCCTGCAGTGGCACCTGGAGCGTGGTGTGCGATCGTTGCGCCTCGTGGACCGCCGGGACCCTGATGCCGTGAACCCGTCCCACTCCCGCGTGACGTGGTCGGCCGTGCCCCTGACCGCGGCCGAGGCCGACGTCCCGCCCGCCGCCACGACGAGTCTCGACGAGGCGCTCGCCGCCGTCACCAAGGTCGACCAGGCGCACGCCGCGGCGCAGGCGGCGCAGGCGTGAGCGCGGCATACGCGAAGCCGTTCCCCCACCCGAGCGGCGCCCAACCCCCAGCTCTCCCAAGGGAGCTCGTGCCCCACCACGTCGCTGTGGTCATGGACGGCAACGGCCGCTGGGCCAACCAGAGGGGTCTTGCCCGCACCAAGGGCCACGAGGCCGGTGAGGCCGCGCTCCTCGACGTCGTCGCGGGGGCCATCGACATCGGCGTGACCCACCTGTCGGCCTATGCGTTCTCGACCGAGAACTGGAAGCGCAGCCCCGACGAGGTGCGCTTCCTCATGGGGTTCAACCGCGACGTCATCCGCCGGCGGCGTGACCAGCTCCACGAGTGGGGCGTGCGGATGCGCTGGGTCGGGCGCCGGCCACGGCTGTGGGGATCGGTCATCAAGGAGCTCGAGACGGCGCAGGAGCTCACCAAGGACAACACCGGGCTGACCCTCTACTTCTGCGTCAACTATGGCGGCCGCGCGGAGATCGCCGACGCGGTGCAGCGGATCGCCGAGCAGGTGCAGCGCGGCAAGCTCAAGCCGGGGTCGATCGACGAGAAGACGATCGCTCGTCATCTGCCCGAGCCGGACATGCCGGACGTCGACCTGTTCGTGCGCTCGTCGGGGGAGCAGCGCACGAGCAACTTCCTGCTGTGGCAGAGCGCGTACGCCGAGATGGTCTTCCAGGACACGCTCTGGCCCGACTACGACCGACGGCACCTGTGGCAGGCGATCCAGACGTATGCCGAGAGGGACCGCCGGTACGGCGGCGCGGTGGACCTCCCGACCAGCTGACTAGTGCGAGCAGTCGGCGCAGGTGCCGAAGATCTCGAGGGTGTGGTGCACGTCGGTGAACCCGTGCTGGGTGCTGACCTTGGTCGCCCAGGCCTCGACGGTCGGGCCCTCGACCTCGACGGTGCGCCCGCAGTCGCGGCACACGAGGTGGTGGTGGTGCCCGGTCGAGCAGGCGCGGTAGACCGCCTCGCCCTCGTCGGTGCGCAGCATGTCGATCTCGCCGTCCGCGGCCATCGCCTGGAGGTTGCGGTAGACCGTGGCCAGCCCGACCTTGTCGCCGCCGTCGCGCAGCAGCGCGTGCAGCTCCTGGGCGGAACGGAACTCGCCGGTGTCGGCGAGCACCGCCGCGACAGCAGCCCGCTGGCGGGTGGGCCGACGGGCGCCCTCGACGGCATCGGGGGCGGTCGAGGGGGTGCGTTCCTGGACTCCGGTCATCGCGGTGCCGTCTCCTTCGGTGCGAGATCGCCGTGGTCGTGCCCATCGGGGGCGTGCTCGTCGTAGTGGCCCTCGTGCGGTGCGTGCCGGTGGCCGTCGTGGACGTAGTCGACGTGGTCGTCATGGGCCAGGGCCGTGTGGCCGCAGCCGGGTCCGTGCTCGTGGTCGTGGCGTTCGGCGAGGCGGTGACGGGCTGCCCTGGCCTTGGCGCCCAGGGCGCCCACCGTGGCGACGACGACGAACGCACCGATGGCGAGCAGGACGATCGTTCCCCCCGAGGGCGTCTCCGCGTAGTACGAGGCGATCACCCCGCCCACGCTGGACAGGACCCCGACCAGGACGGCCCAGCGGACCGACGCCTTGAAGCTGCGGCCCAGGAGCTGGGCAGTGGCGTTGGGGATGATCATCAGGGCGCTGATGAGGAGCAGCCCCACGACCCGCATGGAGACGACGACCGTCACCGCCGTGAGGATCGCCAGGGCGATGTTGAGGGCCGTCACCGGCAGACCGCTGGCGCGGGCGTACTCCTCGTCGTTGGCGACGGCGAACAACCACGGCCGCAGCAGCCACGTGGCCAGCAGCACGACGACGGTGAGAGCGGCGAAGACCCACAGGTCGTTCTGGTCCGCGGTCGTGATCGCCCCGAAGAGGTATGCCGTGAGGTTGGCCGGGCTGCTGCTCGGCGACTTGGCGATGATCACCACACCGGCGGCGATGCCGCCGTAGAACATCACGGCGAGGGCGATGTCGCCGCTGGTGCGGCCCCGGCTGCGGATCAGCTCGATGGCCACCGCTGCGGCCACGGCGAAGAGCAGTGCCGTCAGCACCGGTGCCTGACCGGTGAGGAGGCCGACCGCGACACCGGCGAGGGCGACGTGGCCCATGCCGTCACCGATGAGGGACAGTCGCCGCTGCACGAGGAAGACCCCGACGAGGGGTGCCGCGATGCCGACCAGCAGGGCGGCGACGAGGGCCAGTCGCATGAAGTCCAGGGAGAGGATCTCGCTCATCGACGCGCTCCTTCACGAGGGTCGAGCGGACCCGCCGACGGGGCTCCCTGGAGGCGGGTGCGCCTGGAGTCGGGCTCGTCGTCGGGGTGATGGTGGTGGTGGTCCGGCGCGAAGCTGCCTGTGCGGGAGGCGAACTCGTCCGGTGTGCCGTCGAAGGCGATCTGCCCACCCTGCACCAGCACGATGCGCGTGACGATGCCGGCCAGGGCTGCGAGCTCGTGCGTCACGATGACCATCGTCGTCCCGCGAGCGGCCAGGCGGGCCAGGACGTCCGAGAGCACGTGCTGGTTGGCCGCGTCGACCCCCGCTGTGGGTTCGTCCATCAGGAGGACGTCGGGGTCGGACGCCAGGGCTCGGGCGATGAGCACCCGCCGCTGCTGGCCGCCAGAGAGGGTCGAGACGTCGGCGCGGGCGCGATCCGAGAGCCCGACGACGTCGAGCGCCTTGTCGATGATGGCGCTGTCCTGGGCGCTGCGGACGACCGGGCGCCACCAGCGGTGATGCGACAGGCGGCCCACCGCGACGATCTCCTCGACGGTCGCACGCACGGAGGCCGAGAGGGTGTGTCGCTGCGGGACGTAGCCCAGCCGGGAGAAGTCGTGGAACAAGTCGCGGGGCTGACCGAACAGCCGCACCTCACCGCCGAGCTGGTCGTTGAGCCCCAGCAGCCCACGCACCAGCGTGGACTTGCCCGAACCGTTGGGACCGAGCACGGCGACCACCTCGCCGGCGGCCACGGTGAGGTCGACCGGCTGGACGATGGTCTGGTCGGCGTAGCCGAAGGATGCCCGGCGCAGCTCGATGATCGGTGCGGTCATGAGCACTCCTGTCCCGCTTCGAGCGTCGCCAGGTTGGCCCGCATGACGCTGGGGTAGTCCTGACCCGCCGACTTCGTGGTGATGCCCTCGATGGGGTCGAGCACGGCCAGTCTGGCACCGGTCTCACGTGACAGGGTCTTGGCGACGTCCTCGCTCACGAGCGTCTCCGCATACACCGTCGTCGCACCGCTCTCCCGGACGTGGGCGGAGAGGTCCGCCAGGGCCGAGGGGCTGGGCTCGGTGTCCGGCGTGAGGCCGCTGATGCTCTCCTGGGTCAGGCCGTACGCCTCGGAGAGGTAGCCGAACGCCGCGTGCGAGGTGACGAGGTCCTTGATCCTGCAGGACCTCAGCCCGGCCCTGAACTCGCCGTCGAGCGTGGTCAGCTGGGCGCGGAAGGCCTTGGCGTTGGCCGTGTATGCCGCGGCGTTGGCCGCGTCCCGCTTGCCCAGCTCGGTGGCGATGGCGTCCCCGACGTCCGCGTAGCGCATCGGGTCGAGCCAGAAGTGCGGATCCTTCGCAGCTCCCGCGTGGTCGGAGTGCTGCTGGTCGGACTCGCCGGCGTGGTCGTGGCCGTCTCCGGTGGCGAGGAGGTCGAGGCGGGCGGCGGGGGCGACGTCGAAGGCGGTGTGGGGGGCCTCGCTCCTGACGGCGTCGTCGACCGCGGGCTGGAAGCCCTTCTCGTAGACGACCAGGTCCGCCAGGGCGACGGCGCCGACCTGCCGAGGGTTGAGCTCGAGGTCGTGCGGCTCGGCGCCCGGCTTGGTCAGGGCCTGGACCCGGACGTGGTCCCCGCCGATCTGGGAGACGGCGTACTCCAAGGGGTAGAAGGCGGCGGCGACGGAGACCTTGCCGTCATCGGAGCCCGACCCGCCGGTCGACCCGCAGGCGGACACCGCGGCGACGGCGATGACGGCGGCACTCAGGCCGACGAGTCGGGAGGTCATGACGACCATTCTCATCGCGAATGAGAACCATTGTCAAAACACTGAGACCCAGAGGTCGTCGTCAGCTGCGCGGGAACGCCTGCGTGATCGTGATGGCCACGGCGATGAGCACGATGGTCAGGCGCATCATCCGCTGTGTGGAGTCCATCGTCGGCCAGGCGAGGTAGAGGGTCCACAGCAGGAACAGGACGACGAGCAGCAGCAGCAGCCAGCCCCAGCCGGGGACGAACAGGCCCGCGAGCATCAGCGCCAGGATGACGAGGAAGGGCACGAAACGGGGGAGCGCGTTCAGCCGCTCCACGAGGGGGAGGCTGGCTCGCTGGATGGACTCACGCAGGGAGGACACGCAGGAAACCCTAGATGGTGGCTGGGGCGCGGTGCTCCAGCGGCCGCACGGCACACCCCGTCGAGAGGTGGGAGGCCGCACAGTAACCTTGCGCGCATGGCCGCACCCTCCACCGTTGACACCGTCGTCTCCCTCTGCAAGCGACGGGGGTTCGTGTTCCCCTGTGGCGAGATCTACGGCGGGACGAGGTCGGCCTGGGACTACGGCCCGCTGGGCGTGGAGCTCAAGGAGAACATCAAGCGGCAGTGGTGGAAGAGCACCGTCACCAGCCGCGACGACGTCGTCGGCCTCGACTCCTCGGTGATCCTGCCCCGCCAGACGTGGGAGGCCTCCGGCCACGTGGCGACGTTCTCCGATCCACTCGTCGAGTGCCTGTCGTGCCACAAGCGGTTCCGTGCCGACCACCTCCAGGAGGCCGTCGCCGAGAAGAAGGGCATCGCCGACCCCGACGACGTCAAGCTCGTCGACATCGCCTGCGGCAACTGCGGGACCCGGGGCCAGTGGACCGAGCCGCGCCAGTTCTCCGGCCTGCTGAAGACCTACCTCGGTGTCGTCGAGGACGAGTCCGGCCTGCACTACCTGCGCCCCGAGACCGCGCAGGGCATCTTCCTCAACTTCCTCAACGTCATGCAGTCGGCGCGCAAGAAGCCGCCGTTCGGCATCGCGCAGACCGGCAAGAGCTTCCGCAACGAGATCACGCCGGGCAACTTCATCTTCCGCACCCGCGAGTTCGAGCAGATGGAGATGGAGTTCTTCGTCAAGCCGGGTGAGGACGAGGAGTGGCACCAGTACTGGATCGACGAGCGCACCCGGTGGTACACGGATCTCGGCATCAACCCCGACAACCTGCGCCACTACGAGCACGCCCAGGAGAAGCTCAGCCACTACTCCAAGCGCACCGTCGACATCGAGTACCGCTTCAGGTTCGCGGGCAGCGAGTGGGGCGAGCTCGAGGGCATCGCCAACCGCACCGACTTCGACCTCAAGACGCACAGCGAGCACTCCGGCACCGACCTCGTCTACTTCGACCAGGCCAGCGGTGAGAAGTACACGCCCTACGTCATCGAGCCGGCCGCCGGTCTCTCACGCTCGCTGATGACCTTCCTCGTCGACGCCTACACCGAGGACGAGGCCCCGAACACCAAGGGTGGCGTCGACAAGCGCGTCGTCCTCAAGCTCGACAAGCGACTGGCCCCGGTCAAGGCCGCAGTCCTTCCGTTGTCGCGCAATGCCGACCTCTCGCCCAAGGCGCGCGACCTGGCGGCCACCCTGCGCCAGCACTGGAACATCGACTTCGACGATGCCGGCGCCATCGGCCGCCGCTACCGTCGCCAGGACGAGATCGGCACGCCGTTCTGCATCACCGTGGACTTCGACACCCTCGACGACCACGCAGTGACGATCCGGGAGCGCGACACCATGGCCCAGGAGCGGGTTTCGCTCGACCAGGTCGAGTCCTACCTCGGGGCACGCCTGCTCGGCTGCTGACGCCTGTCCTTCGACGGCCGTGACCCATCCGTGGGTTACTGGGTGACGAACACCCACGCACCGCGCTGACGTCCGTCGGTGCAGGCGGGCCGACGGAGGTGGCATGCAGCACGAGGTGGATGCCGACTTCGCCCGCTACGTGCGGGCGCGGCAGCGAGGGCTGCTGCGGTCTGCATACCTCGTCTGCGGCGACCAGCGGGCGGCGCAGGACGTCGTCGAGGGAGCCCTGGCCACGGTCGCCGGGCGCTGGTCGCGGGTGAAGGAGTACCCGGACACGGTGGTCCGGCGCCATCTCTACCGCGACGCCATCGCCGCTGCGAAGCGTGCCCGCCGCGAGTCGCTGGCAGCGGAGCTGGCGGCCCATGCGGGGGCCGCGACTGCCGATGCGGCGGCCGACCACCGCTCGGGCGACCTCCTGCGGGCGCTGGACGCGCTGAGCCCCCAGCAACGCGCGCTCGTGGTGCTGCGCCATGTCGACCAGCGCAGCGAGGCTGGTGCCGCCGAGGTGCTGGGGGAGTCCGTCAGTGACGTCACGCGCCAGACGGAGGCGGCGGTGGCGCTCCTCGGCGCGGCAGGTACCCGTGACCTCGGTGAGCAGCTCGAGGTAGCCAGCCAGGCGGTGGTCGAGATCGACCTTGCCGAGCGGGCCTGGGGGACTGCGTTGTCGAGGCGACGGGTACGGCGTCGTCGGCTCTTCTCGGCGGTGGCCGGCGTGGCGGCCGTCGCGGTGGTCCTCGCGGTGGCCCGAGGGGTCGACCGCAGCAGCGACCCGCCGGTGCCGGTCCCCACGACGGCGACCACGGCGCCGGTCAAGCGGCTGCCGGACGGCACGATGTATGCGGCGATGCCCCTGGAGGGTGCCGAGGACGAGCTCCCCGACTACGACGCGGGACTGCCCTCGGCGATCGACCCTCGAGGTCGCGCGGTGAGGCTGTCGACGCTCGGGGCACCCCCGCCCTCGGTGGTGGCGGTCTACCTGCGCAGGGCGGGGACGCACTACCGCGCAGTCCTGGTGCCGAAGGACCGCACGCAGGTCGTCGTCGACAACCTCGACCTCGTGCCGACCCGTGACGCCGATGGCAACCAAGGAGCTCCGTTGGGGCCCAAGGCGATCAGCTCCGACGGGCAGTGGGTGGTCTTCCCCCAGCCGGGCGCGGTGGTGCGCCTCGACCTGGCCACCGGGAAGGTCGACCGGTATGCCGTGCCGGCCCAGGACCTCCAGGTCGCCGGTTGGGGGCAGGGGCGCACGGTCGCCGCCCGCTCCACCACCCGGGCGTGGACGCTCGACCTCACGCGGGGTGGTGCGCGGGCAGTCGCCGCGACGATGCCCGCGCCCATCACCGAGGGCGTCGGGCTGCCGGTCACGCAGCTCGTGGGGGAAGCGGTCTCCGCTGGTCGCTGGTCGGCCAGCGGCGCGATGCTCGACCAGCTCGTGACCTCATCGGTGATCGTGCGCGGCAACGGCCCGATCTACCAGGGCCTGGTCGCGGTGGATGCTGAGACGCGTTCCGGCAGGGTGCTGCTCGCGCCGGAGTCTCCGGACGGCCGGACCGGGCGGTCGGTCGGGTGCTGCACGGTGCTGGCCTGGGCGGACCCGTCGACGTTGTTGTTCCGGTCGACGGGGTACGACGGGTCGTGGGTCCTGGCCTGGGACGTCGAGACCGGCCGGGTGTACGACGTGACGCGGCTCGACCAGGGCGGCGGCGTCGACTACCCGAGAGCCCTGGCTCTCGCCGTGGGCAGCCGAGGCTAGTGCCCAGGGCCGGTGGCGCGTGGTTGGCGCAGGGTGCCGACCAGCACCGCGGCCACCACCGCGGCACCGACCAGTCCGGCAGTGCTCACCAGCAGCGTGAACGCCAGGATCGTCATGACCAGCAGGACGGTGGCGACCACCGTGGCAGCGGGCGCGGTGCCCTGACCCGCGCGTTGGGCGCGGACGGCCAGGACGACCGCAGCGGTCGGAGCCGCCAGCGCAACGACGTTGATGGCTGCGACGAGCAGCAGTCCCTGGGCCAGGCTCGGGTGGGCGGTGCCCCTCGCCGGCGCGAGGTCGACGCCCAGGAGCGAGGCGAGGCCCAGCAGGACACCGATCGAGCCCACGAGCCCGACCGGGACCAGGCCGATGCAGACCCAGGCCCAGCGCACCGTTCGGCTGGGGTGGGACGCGCTTCGCGTTCGGGTCTCGTGCACCGGGCACCTCCTTGCCGACGTCTGTCGACCGCTCCAGCGTCGACCCGGTGCGATCGGGGCACCAGGGGCGGAGGTCACGTTCTGTGGAGGCGCGCCACGTCAGCGGTACCGTCGCCGGTATGAGCAGGATCTTCACGGTGAGCGTCGCCTCGGTGTACCCGCACTACGTCGCCAAGGTCGAGCGCAAGGGCCGTACCCAGGCCGAGCTGGACCAGGTGGTCGAGTGGCTGACCGGGTACGACGAGCCGGCTCTGCGCGCCCACCTGGAGGCGGGCACGACCTTCGAGGACTTCTTCGCCCAGGCACGGCTCAACCCGAAGGCGTCGCTGATCACCGGGACCGTCTGTGGAGTGCGGGTCCAGGACGTCGAGGACCCGTTGATGCAGAAGATCCGATACCTGGACAAGCTGGTCGACGAGCTGGCCAAGGGCAAGGCGATGGACAAGGTGCTCAGGTCCTGACCTGCAGGGCGTGACCGTCATCGCCGAGTCGGGCGGAGCGGCGGGATGGTTGGATCGGGGCATGCGCATCTTCTTCACCGGGGGCAGCGGCAAGGCCGGCAGGCACGTCGCGCCATACCTCGCCGAGCAGGGGCACCACGTCACCAACGCGGACCTCGCCCCCTTGGGCCACCCCCAGGTGGCCGACCTCCGGGTAGACCTCACCGATGCCGGTGAGACCTACTCGGCCATGGCCGGGCTGGCCACCTTCGAGGAGCTGGACCTGCCCGAGAAGCCCAGCTACGACGCGGTCGTGCACTTCGCCGCGGTGCCGCGGATCCTGCTCACGTCCGATGCCAGGACCTACGCGACGAACGTGCTCAGCACCTACAACGTGCTGGAGGCCGCCACCCGGCTGGGGGTGCGCAAGGTCGTGTTCGCCTCGTCGGAGACGACCTACGGGATCTGCTTCGCCCAGGGCGAGCGGCGCCCGCTCTACGTGCCTGTCGACGAGGACCACCCGACGGTTCCCGAGGACGCCTACGCGATGTCGAAGGTGGCGGGGGAGGTGACGGCCCGGTCGTTCCAGGCGCGCACCGGTGCCGACGTCTACGGCCTGCGGATCAACAACGTCATCGAGCCGCACGAGTACGCCGAGATGTTCCCGGACTTCCTCGCCGACCCGGCGCTGCGTCGGCGCAACATTTTCGCCTACATCGACACCCGCGACCTCGGCCAGATGGTGCAGCGGTGCCTGGAGGTCGACGGGCTGGGGTACGAGGTGTTCAACGTCGCCAACGCGGACCTGTCCGTCGCCGCGACCACGCAGGAGGTCCGCGACCGCTTCTACGAGGGGGTGGAGCTGCGTCGTCAGATGGGGCGGGACGAGACGTTCTACTCCATCGACAAGGCGCGTGGGCTGCTCGGCTACGACCCGCAGCACTCGTGGCGTGACGTCCTGCCGGACCCAGGGGCCGCGGGCTGACGAAGGCAGATCGGCCGCAGCCCCGGAGCCGGCCTACCTGTTGGCCGGCCGGGTCGCCAGGTACACGGTGTTGGCCGACTCCCCACCCGTGAGCGGGTTGGGGAAGGTGACCACGTGCGCATCGGCGCTCGCGAAGGCTCCGCCCATCCGCCGCACCACCTCGGGGTCGGGCGGCTCGTCGGACCACAGCGCGAACACGCCGTCGCCGGTCAGCATCGCGGCGACCCTGGCGAAGCCCTCGACCGTGTAGAGGTCGCCGTGGTCGTCGCGCAGCAGCCAGTCGGGGGCGTGGTCGATGTCCACCAGCACCGCGTCGTAGGTGCGGTCGGCGCGGCCTGCCCGGACCAGGTCGAAGAAGTCGTCTCGCACCAGGCGCACCCGCGGATCAGCGGCCAGGCCCACGGTGTCGGGAAGCAGGTCGCGCTCGTGCCACGAGATGACCGCCGGGAGGGCCTCCACCACCGTGAGCTCGGTGACACGGCCGTCCTCCAGGGCCGCCAGCGCCGTGTAGCCCAGCCCGAGCCCGCCCACCAGGACGGTCAGCGAGGTTCCGGCCACGGCCGACAGGCCGATCCGGGCCAGCTCCCGCTCACCGGTGGTGAACTGGCTGGACATGAGGAAGTCGTCGCCGAGCTTGACCTCGTGCACGTCGCGCTCGGTGACGCGGTCCCAGCGTCGGCGGAGGCTGATCTCACCCCACGGGGTGTCCCCGAAGTCCAGCTCCTCGATCTTCACCCGCCGAGACTAGTGCCCGCGCGACGGAACGGGTCAGGCCGTCACCCACCGACAGCGGGCACGATGGCGTCGGCGATCATGCCTCGCACGTGCTCCCAGCGCAGGTTGGGCTCGATGGCTTCGGTGGCCACCACGACCACCAAGCGCAGATCGGGCACGACTTCGACCACCTGCCCCCCGAACCCGAAGGCGGCAAACGCGTGGTGCCCCCTCTCCTGGGTGACCCACCACTGGTAGCCGTAGCTCTCCGCGAGTGCGGCGCGATCGCCCCGGGTGCCCACCTGGGCGGTTGTGGACGCCTTCACCCACTGCGCGGGGACGACCTGTCGGCCGTTCCACCGCCCGCCGTCGAGGTAGAGCTGGCCCAGCTTGGCCATGTCGCGTGGCGACATCTTCAACGCGGCGAAGCCGAGCTGGATGCCGCGCGGGTCCTTCGGCCACGCGAAGTCCGCTTTGTCGTATGCGGCGATCGCTCCCTTGTCCTCGGTACGTGGCTCCACCGCATGGCGGCTGTCGATCCCAAGGGGTCCGAAGAGGCGCGACCTGGCGTAGTCCAACGCGGACATGCCTGTGGCCCGGGTGAGGATGGCGGAGAGCAGGTGCGACCCGGCACTCGAGTACGCGAACGACCGACCCGGAGGCGCGACGGTGCCGGTACGCAGGATGTTGCCCACCCAGTCCGCCCCTGACATCGAGGCTGGTGCATTGCCGTTGGCCTGGTCCGGGGGCAGCCCGGCGGTCATGGTGAGCAGCTGGCGCAGGGTGATGGCGCGGACCGTGGAGTTCATCTCAGCTGCGTGCTGGGGCAGCAACGTCGCGAGCGTGTCGTCGAGGGAGTGCAGCCGTCCCTCGGACAGGGCGATGCCGACGAGCGTGGCGATGACGCTCTTGGTGACCGAGTGCACGTCATGAGCCCGGGCCGGGGTGCTCGACCGGTAGAGCTGCACGAGCGCCCTGTGGTCGACGGTGACGAGGACGGCCCGGACGTTCGAGATCGCCGGAGAGTAGATGTTCGTCAGGTAGGTCCTGGTGGCCGAGGTGATCTTGTCGGGGTCTGGCGTGACGGGCCGGCCGGGGAATGAGCTCGCGGGGCGCGTCGGGGCTCTGTCGCTCGGCGTTGGCGTCGCGGTCCCTGAGCAGCCGCCGACCAGCAGCAGCGCCGCCAGCGCGGCCGTCCCGCCAGACATGAGCCAGCCCGGCCGTGCGCGGCCGGGAGCGACGTGGGACGTGGGTGGCCGTGCGCGCGAGCTCATGAGACGCCTCCGGGGACCACCCCAGTCTCCCGCTCGTCGGGACGGCAGGGAAGGCTGGTCGTGTGGAATGATCGCGCGGACGATGACCGGCCACGAGGGAGACTCGACTGCCATGCAGATGAAGCTGGAACTGATCCCACTCCCGGTGTCGGACGTGGACCGGTCGATCGCCTTCTACGCCGACAAGCTCGGCTTCACCAAGGACCATGACGTGCAGCCCGCCGAGGGCATCCGGGTCGTCCAGCTGACGCCGGAGGGCTCGGGCTGCTCCATCGGGTTCGGGACCGGTCTGGACGTGTACAAGGGGGAGCCCGGCTCCATCAGGGGCGTGCACCTGGTGGTGGAGGACATCGCCGAGGTGCGTGCCGAGCTGCTCCGCCGCGGGGTGGAGGTCGGCGAGATCCGGGACTTCGGCGGTGGCGTCAAGGGTGCCGACTTCGCCGATCCTGACGGCAACTCGTTCGAGCTGCAGGAGATGGCCTGGCGCAAGGGCGCGACCTACTAGCTGGTTGACGTGAGCCGGTGGTGTCAGCCGGTGGTGCGCCGACCGAGCCAGACCGGTCTTGACGGGTCATCCGCCTCGAAGGCGATCCACACACCGTCGCCGACAGCGGGAACCTCCTGGGTGGCGGTGCTGGGCAGACACGCTGCAGCCCATAGTGATTCGTCTCCACTGACGTCGGGAACCCGAACGAGCAGTCGCTGCTGTTCGAGCGGGTCCGCGTTGTCGAGCACGGTCCCACGGTGGACGCCGGCGGTCGCGCCGGACGGCTCTTCGGCGACATCGGCGTCGATGACCACGCGGCCTTGTTGCAGGAGCACGGACGAGTACGCGCTGCCGTTGCGGTACCGCACGCCGAGCGAGCTGTCGGCCGGCGGGCGCTGACCGTGCTCACCGTCGCCGAACTCGACGACGCTCGCGCCGTCATCGCTGCGGGCGAGGACGTAGTGGGCATCCTCGGGTCCGGAGTCGGAGAGGTCCGCCACCCGGCGCCACAGGTGTCCGTCGACCTCGACCTCGACCTCCGTGCGGCTCCGGTATCTGCTCATGGGCGCCATCTTCCTCCCGTACCCCCGGTTCCTGACAGACGTCATGGCGAGGTCGTGACGAGCATCGCGGGTGCGCGCCGCGTCCCACCGGCACGGTAGGGGCATGTCATCGACGCAGGCCGAACGACTGCCCAGCGAGCGGGCCGTCAACCCTGTCCCGGCGATCCGGCTCACCGGGCTCACCAAGAGCTTCGGCAGCGTGCGCGCCGTCCGGGGCATCGACCTCGTCGTGGCACCGGGAGAGGTCGTCGCTGTCCTCGGACCCAACGGTGCGGGCAAGACGACCACCATCGACCTGCTCCTCGGCCTGGGCCGACCCGACTCCGGTGAGGTCCGGGTGCACGGCCTCGACCCGACCACCGCCGTCCGGCAGGGGCTGGTCAGCGCGGTCATGCAGTCCGGGGGACTGCTGCGCGACCTCACCGTCAAGGAGACGCTCCAGCTGACCGCCAGCCTGTTCGCCGGGACCCGTCCGGTCGACGAGGTGCTGGCCAGGGCCGGAATCAGCGACATCGGCGACCGCCGCGTGGGCAAGTGCTCGGGCGGCCAGCAGCAGCGGCTCCGGTTCGCCATGGCCCTGCTGCCCGACCCTGAGCTGCTGGTCCTCGACGAGCCCACCACCGGCATGGATGTCACCGGCCGTCGAGACTTCTGGAACGCGATCCACGAGGACGCCGCTCGAGGGCGCACCGTGGTGTTCGCGACGCACTACCTCGAGGAGGCCGACGCCTACGCCGACCGCATCGTGCTGGTCAGCCATGGCCGGGTCGTCGCCGACGGCACCGCGGCCGAGGTCAAGGCCCTGGTCTCCGGACGCACGATCCGGGCAACTCTGATCGATGCGGATCTCGCTGTGCTGCAACGGATCAAGGATCTGCCGGGCGTCGAGACGGCCGAGCTCCGGGGCGACACCCTGCTCGTTACCTCGACCGACAGCGACGCCGTCGCGCGCCACCTGCTCACCGACACCACGGCTCGCGACCTGGAGATCACGACGCGTGGCCTCGAGGACGCCTTCATCACCCTGACCTCCGAGGAGGACCAGCCATGACCGCGACCACCGATGACGTCCGCACCCAGCGCAGCGTCCCGCCCCTGGGCGGCTTCAACGGCACCCTGCTGCGGCTCGAGGTCCGCAGGCTGCTGCGCAACCGGCGGACGCTGGTCTTCTCCGTCGTCATGCCGGTCGCCTTCTTCCTCCTCTTCGGCACCGGCAAGTCGTACTCCGACGAGAACGCCGGCCACGGGAACGTCGCCGCCTTCATCATGATCAGCATGGCCCTCTACGGGGCGATGCTGTCGACGACCAGCGCCGGGGCGATGGTGTCCGTGGAGCGCAGCCAGGGATGGAGCAGGCAGCTGCGCCTCACCCCGCTCACGTCCACGGCATACATCGTCGTGAAGGTGGTCGTCGCGATGCTCCTCGGCGCGGTCTCCGTCACCGTCACCTACCTGGCCGGCGGCCTCGCCGGTGCCCACATGGATGGTCCGCTCTGGGTGGAGACCGCGCTGGCCGTGTGGGTCGGCTCCCTGGTCTTCGCAGCGTTCGGCGTCTTCATGGGCTACCTCCTGCCCAGCGAGAACGTCATGCAGGTGCTAGGTCCCGTGCTGGCCCTGTTCGCCTTCCTGGGCGGCCTGTTCGTGCCGCTCGACCAGCTCGGGAGCGTCTTCCAGCAGGTGGCCAAGGTGACGCCGATGTACGGGCTCAACCAGATCGTGCACGCCCCGCTCACCGGTGACGCCCCCGGTTGGGCCGCTGTCCTCAACCTCGCGGTGTGGCTCGTGGTGTTCGTGGGAGGGGCGGTATGGCGCTTCGGCCGGGACACCTCGCGGGTCTGAGAGCCGCGTTGGCCGCCGCGTCGGCGGTGGACTCTGAGAGGGTGGCTCCCGTGACTGCATCCGGGACCAGGGAGGGCTTCGTGGAGCCGCGCCCGCGCGTGTTCTCCGGCGAGCCCGACCAGGGATGGACAGGCCGGTTGATGGGGCTGGCGTTCGCGGGGATCTGGCTGGTCTTCCTCTCCGACGCGTTCTCGATGGCCTGGCAGCACCGACGGGAGCTGCGCGGTGACACCGCCCTGGTCGTGCTCGTCCTGTTCGTCATCGTGTACGTCGCGCACTTCTCCCACCTCCGTGAGGCGGTGTGGGGGCAGTCCACCCCGGCGGTCCACCGGTGGTTCCTCACCCGCACCGGGGTTGCCGGGTGGATCGGGCTCGCGGTCCTGGCGGCAGCGTCCACCGTCGCCGTCGGCCAGGAGGGAGCCAGCACCTGGGTCTTCCTCGCGGTGTCCGGGCTGTGGACGTTCCGGCTGCGCATCGGGCTGGCCCTCGGAGTCGCCCTCGTCGTGCTCTACGAGTTCCTCACGTTCCACGTCGACAGCTGGAGGCACGACGCGAGCATCACGATGTCCATGGTCCTGGCGATGGCGGCCGTGACCGGGGGCATGATCGCCTCGCAGCGCCAGCGGGCGCTGTCGGAGGCGAGACAGGAGAACGCCCGCCTGGCCATCCAGGAGGAACGCAACCGGATGGCCCGCGACGTCCACGACATCCTGGGCCACAGCCTCACCGTGATCACGGTCAAGGCCGAGCTGGCGGCCCGCCTGCTGGAGGTCAACCCCGAGCGCGCGCGGGCGGAGGTGGCCGACCTCGAACGGCTCGCCCGGGACGCCTTGGCCGACGTGCGCCAGGCCGTCGCCGGGTTCCGGGAGATGTCGCTGCCGGCCGAGCTCGCCAGGGCCCGGTCGTCCTTGGCGGCGGCAGGGATCGAGGCCGACCTGCCGACCGCGGCCGACGCGGTGCCCACCCACCTGCGCGAGCTCTGCGCCTGGACGCTGCGCGAGGGTGTCACCAACGTCATCCGGCACAGCGGGGCCACCACGTGCCGGGTCACGCTGGACGACCACGGGATCACCGTGACGGACAACGGGGCGACACGGGCGAACGGCTCCCGGGACGTCACGACCCACCCCGCAGCCGGCACCGGTCTCATCGGCCTGAGGGAGCGGGCGGAGGCGGCAGGCGCCCGGCTGCGTACCACGGCACTGGATCCGCAGGGTTTCGAGCTGTCGGTGCGGGCTGCGACCCGCCCGGTGTCCGGCAGCGCGGGGACGAGCGAGAGGGTGGACGCATGATCACGCTGTTGCTCGCCGACGACCAGGCCCTGGTGCGTGGAGCCCTCGCGACCCTGCTCGGCCTCGAGGCCGACATGGAGGTCGTGGCCGAGGTCGGAAGGGGCGACGAGGTGGTGGCGGCCGCTCGCCGGACCTCGCCGGATGTGGCCCTGATCGACGTGGAGATGCCCGGCCTCGACGGGATCGCCGCCACCGCAGCCCTGCACGAGGCCCTTCCCGGAGTGCGGGTGCTGATCGTCACGACCTTCGGGCGCCCGGGCTTCCTGCGCAGGGCGCTGCAGGCGGGTGCGAGCGGGTTCGTCGTCAAGGACACCCCCGCGCGCCAGCTGGCGGAAGCCGTCCGACGGGTGCACGCCGGGCTCCGCGTGGTCGACCCGGCGCTCGCGGCCGACTCCCTCTCGGGAGGCGACTCACCGCTGACGGCCCGCGAGACCGAGGTGCTCATCGCCGCCCGCGACGGCGGCTCGGTGGCCGACATCGCCCGGCACGTCAGCCTGTCCGAGGGGACCGTGCGGAACCACCTCTCCTCCGCGATCGGGAAGACCATGGCTCGCAACCGCGCCGACGCAGTACGCATCGCCGACGAGTTCGGCTGGCTCTGACGGGCCGGTGCCACCCGCCCCATATGTCTCTGGTGGCCCCCGGGGCTGCTGCCTAGGCTGAGGGCATGGCACCGGGACGAGCGGTGTGGAGTCGCGGCAAGCACCACGCCGTCGAGATCGCCGACGAGGACGTCGTTGTGCGCCAGTACCGGTACCTCCTCACGACCGTCACGCTGGATGCCCTGGAGCAGATCCACGAGGAGGTCGTGAGCGGCCTGTCCGAGACCGACCGGGAGCAGCTGCTGCGCGGGCTGTCCGAGGCGTTCGCGACCGGCAGGCACACCGACGTGGGGGAGACCAGGAAGATCGCGCACCTGATCGCCGCCGGCAGCCACAGGCACGCGCGGGCGTGGCTGGACAGCCTCGACCCAGAGTTCGCCCGGCGCCTCGCCCAGGGAGCGCTCGACACCGAGGCCTCGTTCGGCCGCCTCAACGGGTATGCGTACTGGGACGGGGTGTCACCGGAGCCTGTCGAGAGTCCCGGGCCCAACGACGGCTTCGACCCCAGCGCGAAACGGTACCGAGCCGACGCCAACCCAGGGTTCAGCAAGGACAACCCATTCAGTGGCGGAAGCTAGCGAAGGTGCCCCGACCCGATCCCGGCGACCCCCGGGCGCCACCTCGGTCGCGGTTCAGGTCAGCTCGTCGCGACCGGGCGGGTCGGTTCGCTGACCCAGTCGCTCCACGACCCGACGTAGAGCACGGCGTCGATGCCCGCCTCGTGGAGCGCGAGCAGCTCGTGCGCTGCGGTGACGCCCGAGCCGCAGTAGACACCGACCTTCGGGCTGTCGGCGCGGATCCCCAACGAGGCGAAGCGGAACCGCAGCTCCTCGACCGAGCGGAAGAGGCCGTCTGGGCCGGTGTTGTCCGTGGTGGGGAGGTTGACCGCGCCGGGGATGTGACCGGCGACCGGGTCGATCGGCTCGGTCGCACCGGAGAACCGCTCCGCGGCCCGGGCGTCGAGCAGGGTTCCCTCGCGGGCGACGCCGAGGGCGCCCTCCGCATCGAGCACCGGGAGGGATCCGGGTCGCGCACTGAAGCTGCCGGCGAGCGTCTCCGGGACGGCGTCCGTCAGCTCACCGCCGGCGGCGGCCCACGTCAGCAACCCGCCGTCGAGGACCCGGATGTCGCCGACCCCGGCCCAGCGCAGCACCCACCACGCCCGAGCTGCGGCGAACCCCGGCCCCTGGTCGTAGACCACGACCCGGCTGTCATCCTCGACGCCCGCACGGCGCAGCGCCGCCTCGACCGCGGTCGCCTGCGGCAGCGGGTGGCGTCCACCACGACCTCCCGGTCCTGGTGCACCGGCGAGCTCGGTGTCGAGGTCGACGTGCGTTGCGCCGGGAAGGTGCGCCGCGGCATACCGCTCACGCCCGGCCGGCCCCAAGGCTCCGGTGAGGATCCACTGGACGTCCACGAGCACGGGTGGGGAGGGTTGCGCGAGCTCGGCTCGCAGTTCGGCGGCGCTGACGAGGGCACTCATTCGGCCAGTCAAGCAGCAGATGGGACACTAGGGGCGCCATGACCGCCACCACCGCCCCCCAGCCCAGCCCCACCGCGACCCCGGTGCTGCCGCCCCTGCAGATCGGCCGCCACACGATCGAGTCGCCCGTCGTCCTCGCGCCGATGGCCGGCATCACCAACCGGGCCTTCCGCCGTCTGTGCCGCGAGTACGGCCGGGACGGGCTCGAGCAGGGTGGCGCCAGCGGGGCGACCTCGCTGTACGTCAGCGAGATGATCACCTCGCGCGCGCTCGTCGAGCGGACCCCGGAGAGCATGCGGCTCATCGAGCACGACCCCGACGAGTCCCCGCGGTCGATCCAGCTCTACGGCGTGGACCCAGCCACGGTCGGTGCGGCCGTGCGGATGCTCGTCACCGAGGACCGTGCCGACCACATCGACCTCAACTTCGGCTGCCCCGTCCCGAAGGTCACCCGCAAGGGCGGCGGCGCTGCCCTGCCGTGGAAGCGGGACCTGTTCACGGCCATCGTCACCACCGCGGTCCGGGAGGCGAGCCCGTATGACGTGCCCGTCACCGTGAAGATGCGCAAGGGCATCGACGACGACCACCTGACCTTCCTCGAGGCGGGCCTCACCGCGGAGCGCGCCGGAGTGGCAGCCGTCGCGCTCCACGGCCGCACGGCGTCGCAGGCCTACTCCGGTCAGGCCGACTGGAGCGCCATCGCCAGGCTCAAGGAGACGGTGAAGACGATCCCCGTCCTCGGCAACGGCGACATCTGGTCGGCCGAGGACGCCATCCGCATGACGACGGAGACCGGTTGCGACGGGGTCGTCGTGGGGCGCGGCTGCCTGGGCCGTCCGTGGTTGTTCAGCGACCTGGCCGCAGCGTTCGCCGGGACGACCGCGCGGGCCGAGCCCACCCTCGGTGAGGTGACCGCCACCATGCGTCGCCACACCGAGTACCTCGTGGACTTCTACGGCGACGAGTACAAGGCCTGCCGCGACATCCGCAAGCACATCGCCTGGTACCTCAAGGGGTTCCCGGCCGGGTCGACCGTGCGGCACTCCCTCGCGCTGGTCGACTCGCTCGAGGCGCTGGACACGCTGATCGCGACCATGGAGGCCGACGCGCCATGGCCGGGCGAGGCCGCCGAGGGACAGCGTGGGCGAGCCGGGTCGCCGCGGCACGTGGCGCTGCCCGAGGGATGGCTCGACTCGCGCGAGCTCAACGACGCTGCCCGCGCGGTCGTCGCCGAGGCCGAGCTCTCCGTCTCCGGAGGCTGACTCCATACGGGTCGAGGTGAACACACCGACGAATCGTCGGCATGTTCACCTCGAACGCGGGCTGGGGGACGGGCTGGGAGGCTCAGGCCTCCTGGGCTGCCGCCCCGTGCGCAATCGACTCCAGCAGCTGGCTGTTGAACGCGGGCAGGTCGTCGGGGTTGCGGCTGGTGATGAGGTTGCCGTCGACGACGACCTCCTTGTCGACCCAGGTGGCCCCGGCGTTGCGCAGGTCGGTCTGCAGGCTCGGCCACGAGGTGACGGTGCGACCCTTGACGACGTCGGCCTCGATCAGGGTCCACGGCGCGTGGCAGATGGCGGCGACGGGCTTGCCCGAGGCGACGAACGCGCGCACGAAGCCGACAGCGTCCTCGTCGGTGCGCAGCGCGTCGGGGTTGCCCACTCCGCCGGGCAGGACGAGGGCGTCGTAGTCCTCCACCGAGGCGGACTTCACGGTCTTGTCGACGGGACGGGTCTCCGCCTTGTCGAGGTGGTCGAAGGTCTGCACCTCACCGGACTCGGGCGACAGCAGGACCGGGGTGGCCCCGGCGTCGGTCACGGCCTGCCAGGGGTCGGTCAGCTCGACGCGCTCGATGCCCTCGGCGGCGACGAGGAAGGCGATGGTCTTTCCACTCAGATGGCTCATGGTTCCAGCCTGCGTCGCGGTCAGGGCGCTCGCAATTCGCACAGCTGCACGCAGGCTGTGGCGAAGGCCACCGTTTGGGACGGCCGCCGTGGGGAACGGGCCGCCGCGAGGGCCCGGCGGCCGCCGGGGACGGGCCCCCGTCAGAACCGCGTGGCAGGCTTTCCCCATGATCGGGACGCCGGGCGGGACCCCGGAGCGGCCGGCGAGGTTCTTCTCCGGGCCGCAGGAGTTCGGGGCGTGGCTCGCTGCCCACCACGACAGTGAGACCGAGCTCTGGATGGGCCTCTACAAGAAGCACGTGCCCGAGCGGGGCCTGACCTGGGAGGCGGCCGTCGTCGAGGCGCTCTGCTGGGGGTGGATCGACTCGGTCGCGCAGCGCATCGACGAGGACGCCGTGCGCCAGCGGTGGACCCCACGCAAGGCCCAGAGCACCTGGAGCAGCGTCAACATCGCCACCGTGGAGCGCCTCCTGGCCGAGGGGCGGATGCAGCCGCCGGGCCTGGCCGCCTACGAGCGACGCAGGCCCGAGCGCTCGGGCATCTATGCCTACGAGACGCGTGAGCGTGAGCTCCCGGAGGCGTATGCCGCGCAGCTCGCGGGTGATCCCCGCGCCGCCGCCTTCTGGGAGGTCGCCACCGCGTCGTACCGCAAGATCGCGGTCAACTGGGTGCTCACCGCCAAGCAGGAGGTGACCCGGGACAAGCGGATGGCGCAGCTGGTGGACGACAGCGCCCGGGGCCGGCTCATCCCCTCGCAGCGGTACGGTGACGTCCCCCGATGGGTCGAGCGCGCTGCCGCGGCAGCCGATGCTGCAGGGCCACGAGCCCCGGGGGACGGCGACGCCTAGAGTTCCCCGCGTGGGGTACACCGAGGTCGACCGTGAGCGCTGGGTCCGTGAGGACCCGGTCCTCAAGCGTGCCGACCGCGACGACTTCGCCCGGGACCGTGCCCGCCTGGTGCACTCCGCGTCGTTGCGACGGTTGTCCGCCAAGACCCAGGTCGTCCAACCCGGTGACGACGACTTCGTCCGCAACCGGTTGACGCACTCCCTCGAGGTGGCCCAGATCGGCCGCGAGTTCGGGGCCGCGCTCGGGTGCAGCGCGGACGTGGTCGACACCGCCTGCCTGGCCCACGACCTCGGTCACCCGCCTTTCGGCCACAACGGCGAGCAGGCGCTCGATGCGGTGGCCGCCGACATCGGTGGTTTCGAGGGCAACGCCCAGACCCTGCGGCTGCTCTCCCGCCTGGAGCCCAAGCGGATCCACCCCGACGGCCGCCCAGCCGGGCTCAACCTGACCCGGGCCACCCTCGATGCCGCCACCAAGTACCCGTGGGCCCGTGGCGCCGCACCGGTCGCCGTGGGGCCGACCGGCAAGTTCGGGGTCTACCAGGACGACCTGCCCGTGTTCGAGTGGTTCCGCGACGGCCGGCCGTCCGGTGAGCGTTGCGTCGAAGCCGATGTCATGGACTGGTCCGACGACGTCGCCTACTCCGTCCACGACGTCGAGGACGCGATCGCCTCTGGCCGCCTGGACGTGCGGCGCCTGCGGGACGGGGCCGACGTCGACAGCGTGTTGGCGGTGGCCACCGGCCTCTACGCCGCAGACCTCGGCACCGATGCCCTCGGGGCCGCGCTGGAACGCGTGCTGGCCAGCGGAGCCGTGCCGGCGGCATACAACGGGACGCGCAGCGACCGGGCTGCCTTGAAGGACATGACCTCTCGGCTGATCGGCCGGTTCGTCCTCGCTGTGGAAGTGGCCACACGCGAGCGTCACGGGACCGGGCCACTGACCCGGTACTCAGCAGACCTGGTGGTCCCGGACGACACCCGGGCGGAGTGCGCGGTCCTCAAGGCCGTGGCCGCCCACTTCGTTATGCACGCCCAGGAACGGGTCACGGTGATGGCTGGTCAGCGGCAGGTGGTGCGCTCGCTCGTCGAGGCGTACCAGGCGGATCCGCCGGGGCGGCTCGACCCGGACCTGCTGGCCGACTGGAAGGCCGCCGAGGACGACGCCGCTGCCCTGCGGGTCATCGTCGACCAGGTCGCCTCGCTCACCGACGTCCGGGCGCTGGCCCTGCACCAGCGTTGGTGCTGAGGCTCAGGCGGGGCTGAAGGCGCGGGCCTCGCCGACCACGCTGAGACCCACGATCGAGCCGGTGGCCGGGACGTCCGTGCCGTGGATGCGCGCGGTGACGACGGTGTGGTCGGCCTGCAACCGCAGGGCCACGAGTGCGTCGTGGCCGAAGTACGTCGTGGACAGCACCTCGGCGCAGGGTCGGCCCTCGGCCACGGTGCCGAGCTGGATCTGCTCGGGCCGCAGCAGCACGTCGACCGTGCCAGGAGGTGCGGGCTGGTGGACGGGGATGGTGCCGAGCGACGTTGCGACCGAAGTACCTTCGGCCCGGCCGCGCAGGAACACCGCGTCGCCGAGGAAGGCGGCCGCATGGCGGTCGGCGGGGGTGGCGTAGACCTCGGTCGGTGCACCGACCTGGGCGAACCGGCCCTCGTGCATGATCGCGACCTCGTCGGCGAACGACAACGCCTCGGACTGGTCGTGCGTCACCAGGACGACGGTGACCCCCTCGTGCGCGAGGGCGTCGGCGACGGCCTGGCGGGTGGAGGCGCGCAGGCCGGCGTCGAGGGAGGAGAACGGCTCGTCGAGGAGCACCACCGCCGGTCGGCGGGCCAGCGCCCGCGCGAGGGCGACGCGCTGCTGCTGGCCACCGCTCAGCTGGTCGGGACGTCGGCCGGCGAGGTCGGGGGACAGGCCCACGAGCTCGAGCAGCTCGGCGACGCGGTGACCGGACCGGCGAGCCGCACGCGGCAGCCCGTACGAGACGTTGTGCCCGACCGAGAGGTGCGGAAAAAGGTTGCCCTCCTGCGGGACGTAGCCGATGCCCCGGCGCTCGGGGGCGACCCAGGTGTCGGGTCCGACGACGGTCTGCTCACCGAGCTGCACCGTCCCGGCGTCAGGGGTCTGGAACCCCGCCACGACGCGCAGCAGCGTGGTCTTGCCGCACCCGGAGGGGCCGAGGATCGCGGTCGTCGTCCCGGAGGGCACGACGAGGTCGATCCCGTGCAGCACCGGTCGCGGTCCGTAGGAGGCGTCGACACCACTGACGCGCAGGGTGGTCACAGGGCAGGCTCCTCGTCGGGACGTCGCAGCAACAGGTAGGTCAGGGGAGCGGACACGAGCACCATGGCGGCGGCATACGGTGCCGCACCCGCGTAGTCGATGCTCTCACTCGCGCTCCAGAAGGCGGTGGCCAGTGTCTGCGTCCCGGTCGGGGCGAGCAGCAGCGTGGCGGTCAGCTCGGTCGAGACGGCGATGAACACCATGGCGAACCCGGCCAGGGTGCCGGGCAGGGTCAGCGGCAGCAGCACCCGCACGAACGCGCGGAAAGGACTGTCCCCCAACGCGCGGGCGGCGTCGGTGAGCTCCTCGGGGGCCTGCGCCATGGCAGCGCGGATGCTCACCATCGCACGGGGGATGAACAAGATCGCGTATGCCGCGATGAGGACGATGCTGGTCTGGTAGATCGCGTTGGCGTAGTGGACCGAGACGGTGACCAGCGCCAGGGCGATGACCACTCCGGGCAGTGACGACGCGACATACGTTGCACGCTCGAGGAGGACCGAGAGCCAGCTGCGGCGCCGGGCGATGAGCCAGGCGATGGGGAAGGCGGCCACGACGGTGATCACGCCGGCGCCGAGGCCGAGGCCGAGGGTGCTGCCGAGGGTCCGGAGCAGCTCGGGCACGTCGGGCGTGGCGTTGCCGGCGACGAACCAGTAGACGAGGCTGCCGAGCGGGACCCCGAGCGACAACACCGTCAGCAGCGTCAGCGCCAGCAGGGCCGGGGCGGTCCAGCGACCGAGTCGGGCGGGCAGCGCACGGCGGGCCGCACCCCGGCCGAACCGTGAGTGCCGCATCGTCCCGCGCAGCAGCAGCTCGACCGTGAGCAGGCCCAGGCACAGGGCGATGAGCACGAGTGCGAGCACGCTCCCGGCGCTGTTGCTGAACGCCACCTGGAACTGCTCGAGGATCGCGGTGGTGAAGGTGGGGAAGCGCAGCATCGCCAGCACACCGAACTCCGAGAGCAGGTGCAGCGACACGAGCAGCATCCCGCCGAGCAGTGCCGGTCGGAGCTGGGGGAGCACGGCCCGGAAGAAGGTCGGCCACGGCCCGAGCCCGAGGGACCGGGAGGAGTCCTCCATGCTCTGGTCGAGGCCGCGCAGGACGGCGGCGACGGGCAGGAAGACGAAGGGGAAGTAGGACAGCGTGGTCACCAGCACCGCGCCGTTCAGGCCCTCGAGTGCCGGGCGCACCGTGGTCCAGGCGTAGCTGTTGACGAACGCCGGGACCGCGAGCGGTGCGACGAGCAGCACCCGCCAGTACTTCGCCCCGGGCAACGAGGTCCGCTCGACCAGCCACGCCGCGGCGATCCCCAGGACCGTCGTGAGGGACACCGTGAGGACCACGAGCGAGGCGGTGTTGCGCAGCAGCTCCCCGACCCGCGGGCGCCACAGCAGGTCCCATGCCGCGCCCACGCCGGTGCCGAACGCCGTGAACGCGACGACGACCAGCGGGAGCACGCACAGCGCCGCCACGGCGAGGCTCGCCGCGACGACCGCCTTGGGTGCGGAGGGAGACCCCCCGCGCCGTGAGGAGCGCGCTCTACGGGGGGTGACCGGGGTCGGGACCTGCGTCGACACCTAGAGGATGCCCGCTGCGGTCATCAGCTCGATGACCTTGGGACCGTCGAGCGTGTAGGGGTCGACCTTGGGTGCCTCCAGGCTGTCCAGGGGCTCGAGGGCGGGGTCGGACGCGACACCCTTGCCGACCGCATACTCCTTGGCGTCGCTGGTGGCGAGGATCTTCTGGCCCGCGGCGCTGGTGACGAACGCGAGGAACTTCTGGGCGTTCGCGGCGTGCTTGCTCGACTTCAGCACCGCACCGCCGGAGACGCTGACGAACGCGCCCGGGTCCTGGTGGCGGAAGTACAGCAGCTTGGTGTTGGCGCTCCCGGCCTTGGTCAGCGCCTGGTCGCGGTACCAGTAGTAGTGGTACATGATCCCGACGGGCACCTGCCCGGCGTTCACGGCCTTCATCACCGCGATGTTGTTCTGGTAGACCTTGCCGCCGTCCTTGAGGCCCTTGAGCCAGGCGGCCGTCTTGGCCTCACCCTGGGTCGCGAGGATCGCGCTGACGATGGCCTGGAAGTCGGCGCCGCCGGCGGCCGCGCCCCACTTGCCCGCCCACCTGGGGTCCTGCAGGTCCATGATCGACTTCGGCAGCTCGGCCGAGGTGATCTTGGACGGGTTGTAGACCAGCACCGTCGAGCGCGCCGCGATGCCGACCCACTGCTTGGTGGACGGGGCGTATGCGTCACGCACCTGGGCGATCGTGCTCGCGTCGACCGGCGCGAGCAGCTTGGCGTTCTGGACCGTCGTCATCGCGGGCGAGTTCTCGGTGAGGAAGACGTCGGCCGGCGACCTGGCTCCCTCCTGCACGATCTGCGCGCCCATGGAGGAGTCGCTGCCGTAGCGGATCTGCACCTTGATGCCGGTGGTCTCCTGGAACTTCGTGGCCCACGCCTGGGTGAGGTTCTCGTGCTGCGCGCTGTAGATCGTCAGCTTGTCGGGGTCGAGGTTCTTGCCGGCCTCGAGGGTGCCGCCGCCGCAGGCAGTGAGCGCCAGCGTGGTGGCGCTCGCCGCGAGGGCGACCAGGACGGTCCGTCGGCGGATCACGGTCAGGAGCTCCTAGCGAGGTGGGGGAGAAGGCAAGGCTTACCTTACTGCTCGCCCCGGCACGTCTGAAATCGCGGTGGCGAGATCCCGCTCACGTGCCTTCTTGCTGACCAGCTGCCGCAGCGACCACGGGAGCAGCAGCATCCCTCCGACCGGCACCTCCATCCCGATGACGAAGAACCGGTAGAGCAGCACGCCCGCCGCAGCCGTGGCCGGGTCGGTCCCCATGCGCGCGAGATAGGTCGTCATGCCGATCTCGACGAACCCTGTGGCACCCGGCGTGATGACGGCCAGGGACAGGACGCGCTCGACGGCGAAGGCGGCGAAGACCACGGCCGGGGTGGGGGAGGTCCCGACCACTTCGAGGCACAGCCACAGCAAGCCAGCCTGCGCCAACGCATACAGGACCTTGCCCACCGTGAGGCGCACCCAGGCGGTGGCGACGAGACCGGCGAGGTCACGACGGACCTGCACCGCCTGGTGCTCCCTGTCCCTCGGCGGCCGCCGGAGCGCGGCGGCGAGGTGGTCGACACCCGCGCCGATCCGACGGGCCCCGGTGTCGGTGCGGAGCAGCCCCACCGTGAGCCCGACCGCACCCAGCGCGGTGCCGGCGGAGACGAGGGTGGCCCCGAGGAGCACCTCGTCGTCACCCAGCCCCAGGTAGCCCAGCCACGCCAGCGCGAACCCCGGCACCAGCAGGCGGGTGAGCACGTCCCAGATGTTCGTGACCATGGCCCACCGGACGAAGGCGGCCGTCGAGAAACCCCACCGACGACAGGACCACCAGTTGACGGCCGTGCCAGCCGCTCCCCCCAGGGGCACGAGGTTGGACACGCTGCTGCCCGTGATGTTGAGGAAGAAGGCCCGCAGGTGGCTGAGTCCCGGCAGCGCTGCCGCGAGCGCGATCGTCTGGAGGGCGAGGCCGCCCAGCCACACGAGCGCCAGCAGGGCGAACTCGTACGGGCGCACCCCCGACAGCACGTTGCCGATCTGGGTCCAGCTGGCCCCGGCCGTCTGGGGGAGGGCGAAGGCGATGAGGGCGACGGCGAGGACCACGGCGGCGCATGCCTCGAGGGCGCGACGCACCACGCGGCCTCGTTCGGCTGGCATGCAGCCAGTCTCGCTGCGGGAGCAGTGACCCGGCCCGGGGACAAGGTCCCCCTGTGGGGGACCCCCACGGGGGGAGGAGCCACCACCTAGACTCGGCGGCGAACAGGAGGGCCAGTTGCCGGGTCGGATCAAGGCCGAGGACGTCGCGCTCGTCAAGGAGCGCTCGTCCATCGAGGACGTCGTGCGCGAGCACGTCACGCTGCGCCCGGCGGGTCCGGGCTCGATGAAGGGGCTGTGCCCGTTCCACGACGAGAAGACCCCGTCGTTCAACATCCGCTCCACCGTGGGCGCCTGGCACTGCTTCGGGTGCGGCGAGGGTGGCGACGTCATCTCGTTCGTCCAGAAGGTCGAGCACCTCACCTTCAGCGAGGCCGTCGAGCGGCTGGCGCAGAAGCTCGGTATGGAGCTCACCTACGAGGAGGGTGGCCGCCCCGGCACCGGGGAGTCGCTCGGGCGGCGCTCGCGGCTGGTGGAGGCGCACCGGGTGGCGCAGGAGTTCTACCACCACGCCCTGCTCAACTCGCCCGAGGCGCGGATCGGTCGTGACTTTCTGCGCGAGCGCGGGTTCGACAGCGAGGCGGCGAAGCGGTTCGGCGTCGGGTTCGCCCCGCGAGGCGGCGAGGAGCTGTCGCGCCACCTGCGCGCCAAAGGGTTCACCGACGAGGAGCTGACCCTCGGCGGGCTCTCCGGTCGGGGCAGTCGCGGGCTCTACGACCGGTTCCGCGGCCGCCTGGTCTGGCCCATCCGCGACATCACCGGCGACACCGTCGGCTTCGGTGCCCGCCGCCTCTACGAGGACGACCGGATCGCCGCCAAGTACCTCAACACCTCCGAGACACCCATCTACACAAAGGGGCGGGTCCTCTACGGCCTCGACGCCGCGAAGAAGTCGATCGCGGGGGAGCGCAAGGCGGTCATCGTCGAGGGCTACACCGATGTGATGGCCTGCCACCTCGCCGGCATCGAGGGTGCCGTGGCGACGTGTGGCACGTCGTTCGGCGTCGACCACATCAAGATGCTGCGCCGGATCATGCGCGACGAGGCCGACCTCGCGCCGGCCAAGGTCGTCTTCACCTTCGACGGTGACGCCGCCGGACAGAAGGCCGCGATGCGCGCGTTCGGTGAGGACCAGCGCTGGGCGTCGCAGTCGTTCGTGGCGGTGGCAGACGGCGGCATGGACCCCTGTGAGCTGCGGATCGCCAAGGGCGACGACGCGGTGCGCCACCTCATCGACGACGCCGTGCCGATGTTCGAGTTCGCGGTGCGCACCACCATCGCCCGGTTCGACCTGTCGACCGCCGAGGGGCGGGTGCAGGGCATGCGGGCCGCGGCGCCGATCGTCAACAGCATCCGTGACAGCTCGATGCGCCCGGAGTACATCCGGACCGTCGCGGGGTGGATCGGCGTCGAGGTGGAGCAGGTGCAGGCCGAGGTCGGCCGGGCGCAGCGGTTGGCGGCCCGTGACGCGAAGGCCGAGGCCGACGCCCCGGCCGGGCAGGGCGGCCGGACCCAGCAACGTCCGGACGCCGACATCGTCCCCGAGCCGTCGATCGAGGAGGTCCGGTCCTCGCTCCCGGCACCGGACCTGCGCGATCCCGTCGTCTTCGCCGAGCGCCAGCTGCTCCAGACGCTCCTGCAGTACCCCGACAGCTTCGACACCTCCGACATCGACGCCATCGTCCCCGACGCGTTCACGGCCCCGGCCCACCGCGCGATCTTCGACGGGGTGCGCGGCGTTGGCGGCCCGCAGCGCGGCGCGTCGACCCAGGCCTGGGCCGACGCGGTGGCGGAGGCGGCGCCACTGTCGGTCCGGTCTCTGGTGTCCGAGCTCTCGGTCGCCCCGCTGCCCACCCGGTTCGACAAGGCGACGGGGCTGCCCGAGCGCCGCTACATCGACTCGCTTCTCGTGCGGGTCCAGGAGGTTGCCTTGACGAGGAAGATCGGCGACGCCATGTCGGCGATGCGGCGGATGGCCGCCGACCCGCACAACGACCCCGCGACCGCTCGAGCGCTCAGTGGCGAGCTGCAGGACCTGCAGCGCGAGCTGGCGCAGCTGCGCGACCGGGCCAGCTGATGGCGATCTCGCTGCGGCGCGCGCCCCGGCTCCCGTCGGAGGTCCGCGACGCCATCGACCTCGGCTCCGGTGAGCGCGTCCTGTCCTGGGCGCCCGTGCTCCTCGGCGCCGGGCCAGGTGTCGAGGGACACCCCACCGGAGCGACCCTGGTGGCCACCAACCACGCCCTGTATGCCGTGGACGCGGCCGGAGAGCGCACCCTCGCCCGCGGCTGGCACGAGGTGGACTCCGGGTCCTGGTCGGCCGAGCTCACGCAGCTCACCGTCACCTGGGTCGACGGCGCCAGGCCGAGCCAGTGGGTGCTGGGCGACACGACCCTGCTGCCCGAGACCCTGCGCGAACGGGTGCAGGCCAGCGTGGTCCTGACGCAGAAGATCGAGCTCGGACCGCGCCGCACCGCGCGCGCCGTGATCCGCCAGGACCTTGGCGGCGGGGGTCTCGTGGAGCAGGTCGTCCTCGGTCGAGGCGCCCGTGCCGACGATCCGGAGGTGGCCGCCACGGCCGAGTCCGCGCTGGCCTACCTGCGCGAGCAGGTCGGCCTCTCCTGAGCCCGGATCGCCGACGGCCTCCCGTTTTCAGATCGGCGTGCATCCTTTGCTATGGTTGCGCAGCGCCAACGGCGGGTCACCGCCGAAGCACTTTCCCCTGTAGCTCAATTGGCAGAGCAGCCGACTGTTAATCGGCAGGTTGTTGGTTCGAGTCCAACCGGGGGAGCGCATCACGAAGGCCCCGGACCACCTGGTCCGGGGCCTTCGTCATGAAGCGGCTCAGCGCTGGGTGGCGTCGGTGTTGATGACGCCCTCGCCGCCCAGGGTCGAGGCCTCGGGCACCGCACCCGTGACCGGACCCGCGGTCGCCACGACAGCGCGTCCACGGCGGGAGAGCCGGCGCTGGACGCGCGACGCCAGCAGCGTCAGGAGGTAGTTGATGATGATGAACAGCACCGCTGCCACGAGGTAGGCCGGCAGCGTGTTGGCGAACGCCGACCCGAGGGTCTTGGACCAGTTGAGCAGCTCGAGGTAGGTGATGGTGTAGCCGAGCGCGGAGTCCTTGAGGATGACGACGAACTGCCCGATCAGCGCCGGCAGCATGGCGGTCAGGGCCTGCGGCAGCTGGATCGAGCGGAGGGTCTGGGACGGCGTCAGCCCGACGGACAGGCCGGCCTCCGACTGGCCCTTCGGCAGCGAGTAGACGCCCGAACGCACGAGCTCGGCGATGACGGACCCGTTGTAGAGGGTCAGGCCCGTCACGACACCGGCCAGGGGCGCCGTCTCGGGCGGGAAGACGCCGCTGCGCGAGTAGAGGCCGTAGCTGGCGATCATCATGATCAGCACCGGCACGGCGCGGAAGAACTCGACGACGACGCTGCTGACCCATCGGACCGGGGCGATCTGGGACAACCGGCCGATGCCGAGGAGCAGGCCGAAGGCTCCGGCGAGGACGATGGAGATGAGGGCGGCCTTGAAGGTGCCCACAAGCCCCGGGATGAGGTAGTCCCGCCACACCGAACGGTCGGTGACGAACGGCTTCCACATGTCGGCGTGGAGCTGGCTGGCGTCCTGCATCTTGCGCACGGACACGTAGACGAGGCCGATGACGACGAGCACACCGACGACCGACAGGATCGCGTGCCGCCGACGCGCGCGCGGCCCCGGCGCGTCGAACAGCACGTTGGCACTCATCGCTTCACCGCCAGGCGTCGCGACAGGCTCGTGAAGAACAGCCCGAGGGGGAGGGTGAGGATGACGAAGCCGATGGCGAAGATGAGGAAGACGCCGATGGTCCCGGTCTCGTTCTCGATGATCTTCTGCATCAGGCCGCCGGCCTCCGCCGAGACGATCACCGCCGTGACGGTGGTGTTCTTGATGAGGGCGATGAAGTTGGACCCGAGCGGGGCCACCGCACCACGGAAGGCCTGCGGGAGGATGACCTCGCGCATGCTCTGCGAGAAGGTGAGCCCCACCGAGCGCGCCGCCTCCGCCTGACCGGCCGGCACGGTGTTCACGCCGGACCGCAGCGCTTCGCAGACGAACGCTGCGTGGTAGACCGACAGCATCACGGCGGACCACCGCAAGGCGTTCGAGGTGACGTCGCCCCGGTCCAGGAACAACCCGAGGATGTAGGTCAGTCCCAGGACGCTGAGCACCATGAGCAGGGTGAGCGGCGTGTTGCGGATGACGTTGACGTAGCTCGAACCCAGGAGCCGCAGGACGCGCACCGGGGAGAGCCGCATCACGGCGACGAGGGTGCCCAGGACCAGGGATCCGACCCCGGCGACCAGGGCGAGCTTGATGGTCGTGAGGAACGCTCCGAGGATGTCGCTCCCGTAGGTACTCAGGATGTCACCCATGCAGGGAACCTTCCGTTGCGGTGGGAGGGGCGGACGGTGGTGCCGTGCCACCCCGAGGCTCCGGCATGCCGCCCGCCGGTGGGCGGGCGGCATACCGGAAGGGTGCTCAGTGGATCAGGCGCACGCGTCCTGCTTGGGCGGGTTGGTCGCGGCGTCGACCTTGAACCCGGCCGGGCCGAGGTTGGTGTCGACGGCCTTCTGCCACTCGCCGGAGGAGATCATCTTCGCGATCGCGGTGTTGACCTTCTCGCAGGTGGCCTTGTCGCCCTTCTTGAGGCCGATGCCGTAACGCTCCTCGGAGAAGGGGGCGCCGACGACCTTGAGCTTGCCCTTGTACTGGTCCTGCGCTGCGTAGCCCGCGAGGATGGTGTTGTCGGTGGTCAGGGCGTCGACGCCCTTGGACACCAGGGCGGTGACGCACTCGGAGTAGGTGCCGAACTCCTGCAGCTGCACGCCGGGGACCTTGTCCTTGACGTTCTGCGCCGAGGTCGATCCGGTCACCGAGCACAACTTCTTGCCGGTGAGCGAGTCGGGGCCCTTGATGGCCGTGTCGTCAGCTCGCACGAGCAGGTCCTGACCGGCGATGAAGTACGGGCCGCCGAAGGACACCTGGGCCTTGCGCTTGTCGGTGATCGAGTAGGTCGCGACGACCATGTCGACCTGACCCGTGGAGATCAGGGTCTCGCGCTGGGCCGAGGGGGCCTGGACGAACTGGATGTCGCCGGCCGCGTGGCCGAGCTCCTTGGCGACGTAGGTCGCGACGTCGACGTCGAAACCGGTGTACTTCGAGCCCTCCTTGAGACCGAGGCCGGGCTGGTCGAACTTGATGCCGACCTTGAACGCCTTGCCGCTGCCACCTCCGGTGCCACCGTCCTTGGCGCTGTCGCTGCACGCGGTCAGGCTGAGCGCGAGCACCGATGCGGCGGCGACGGCTCCGATCTGACGAACCTTCATGTTTTCCTCCTGGGTGTGGATCGCCGTGCTGGTTGCACCGCGGTCGAGCAGGTCAGTGGTCGTGGGTCAGTGGTCGTGCGTCAGTGAGTGAGGATCTTGCTGAGGAAGTCCTTGGCGCGTTCCGACTCGGGCGCGGTGAAGAACGCCTCGGGCTCCTGCTCCTCGACGATCGCCCCGTCGGCCATGAACACGACGCGGTTGGCGGCCTTGCGGGCGAAGCCCATCTCGTGGGTGACGACGACCATCGTCATGCCCTCCTTGGCCAGGCTCACCATGACGTCGAGGACCTCGTTGATCATCTCGGGGTCGAGCGCCGAGGTGGGCTCGTCGAAGAGCATGACCTTGGGGTCCATCGCGAGGGACCGGGCGATGGCCACGCGCTGCTGCTGGCCGCCGGACAGCTGGGCGGGGAACTTCTGCGCCTGGTGGGCCACGCCGACGCGCTCGAGGAGCTCCATGGCCCGCTTCTCGGCCTGCGCCTTGGGCGTCTTGCGGGCCTTGACCGGGCCGAGCGTGATGTTGTCGAGGATCGTCTTGTGCGAGAAGAGGTTGAACGACTGGAAGACCATGCCGACGTCGGCGCGCAGCTGCGCGAGTTCCTTGCCCTCCTCGGGCAGGGTCTTGCCGTCGATGGTGATCGAGCCGCTCTCGATGGTCTCGAGGCGGTTGATCGTGCGGCACAGCGTCGACTTGCCCGAGCCGGACGGCCCGATGACGACGACGACCTCGCCCCTGCCGATGGACAGGTTGATGTCGCGCAGCACGTGCAGGTCGCCGAAGTGCTTGTTGACGTCCTTGAGGACGACGAGGGGCTCCGTCATGTCCGGCAACCTACCGGTTTGCCCCCCTCAGGTGAGCACCCGCACCCGTACCGTCATGCAACGGCAACGTGCCGAGAGGTCGAGCGCTCGGGTCCTGCCTCGAAGATCTCGTGCCGTCCGGCGCGGCTCAGCCGATGCCACCGGGTCCACCCCGCCAGGTCGCGTTCCTGCCCTAGGAAGTACCAGGCGTACCGGATCTCGTCCGGCCAGCGCCGCCACCGCAGGCCGGGCTGTGAGGTGAGGTAGCCCAGGTTGCGGAAGGTCCGGTCGCGCCGCAGGGAGTCGTCGGGGACCAGCACCGTCAACCGGCCGCCCCACAGCGGTTTCCAGTCGTGGTGCCCCTGCGGGTGCAGGTATGTCGCGGGCGAGCAGGTGCCGAACCGCAGCTCGCTGCGGCGCAGCCGTCGGTGCATCTCCACCTCGTCACCGCGCACGAACAGGCGCGGGTCCGGGATGCCCACCACGTCCAGCGCTCGGGCGGAGAAGAGCGCGCCGTTGAACAAGTTGGCGACGTTGGGCACCAGGACCTCGGTGCCGAGCTCGGCGCGGCGACGGACCCACTTCAGCCCTCTGCGCAGGGGGAACGCGAGCCGGTCGGGGTCGTCCTGGTCGACGACCAGCGGGGAGACCACGTCGAGCTCGTGGTCCGCGGCGCAGGCGAGCAGCCGACCGAGGGTCCACGGAGATCCCGGGAGCCCGTCGTCATCGGCGAGCCACACCCAGTCGGCGCCGAGCGCGCGTGCGGTCAACACGCCGTACGCGTAGCCGCCGGCACCGCCGAGGTTGGTCTCACTGGTGAGCAGCGTGTGCGGGATCCCTGTCGCAGCAAGCGATTCGGCGGCCCCTGGTTCCTTGCCGTTGTCGACGACGACGATGTGGTCGGGGCGGTGGTGCTGGGCTGCGACGGACTCGAGACAGCGGCGCAGGAGCTCGGCCCGGTCGCACGTCACGATGACGCACACGACGGACGGTGACCGCTCATGAGGTCGTCTGCTCACCCTCACAACGGTAGACCGTGAAGGCTGAAGGGATGCTGGGTGCCAGGTGAACAACTGGCGACCGATGATGGCGACTGGAGTGCCGGAATGCGCCCTTTGTCGCTGGTCCACCCGCAGGACTCTTTCTGTTCAGGTTCCCTTGGGGTGGGCGTCTTAACGTAGATATCGTGAGTACTCCCTTCTCCTTGCTCCTGCCCGTGTACCGCGGCGACCGCGCCGACTACCTGGTCAGGGCCTTCCAGAGCACCGTGAACGAGCAGGTGCTCCGACCCTCGGAGGTCCTGGTCGTCCAGGACGGCCAGATCGGGCCGGAGCTGGCGTCAGCGCTCGAGCGAGCCGAGTCCTCCAGCCCCGTGCCTGTGCGACGCCTGCAGCTCAAGCACAACGTCGGCCTGGCCCAGGCGCTGCAGTGCGGGCTGTCGGCCTGCTCGCACGAGGTGGTCGCCCGGATGGACGCCGACGACATCAGCCTGCCGCACCGGTTCGCCGTTCAGCTGCCCATGATCGAGGCCGGGGCGGACCTCGTCGGAGCCGGGATGCGCGAGTTCGGCGAGGCGACTCCCACCGACGGCCTGCTGCGCATCCCCCCCACCGATCCGGCGCAGATTGCTGCCGAGGCCCGGCTGCGAAGCCCGTTCAACCACCCGACCGTCGTCTATCGACGGTCCGCGGTCCTGCAGGCCGGTGGCTACCGCGAGCTGCCGTTGCTCGAGGACTACTGGTTGTTCACGAGGATGATCGAGGCCGGTGCGGTGGTGGCCAATGTGGCCGACCCGCTCGTGCTCTACCGCGTTGACGCCGGGTCGTACCAGCGTCGTGGGGGAGCGCGGCTGCTGCGTTCCGAGCTCGGCCTCCAGCGGCGACTGCACCGCGAGGGGTTCACCACCTCCACGCAGATGGTGCGCAACGTCGTCGTCCGCGGCGGCTACCGGGTGATCCCGGTTCGTCTGCGGACGGCGTTGTACCGCAACAGGTTCACCCAGCCGACTGGGACCGTCGGCGACACTGTCGACCGTGAGGTCCTGGGAGGGACGGTTCCCCCGGCCCGCCACCTCCGCCGTGAGAGGAGGGACGTATGAGGGCCGACCTCGTGGTCGTCGGTGCAGGGCTGTTCGGCCTCACCGTCGCCGAGCAAGCCGCAGAGCGCGGGCTCGACGTCGCCGTCGTCGACCGGCGCGACCACCCGGGCGGGAACGCCTGGAGCGAGACCGATCCCGACACGGGCATCGAGGTGCACCGCTACGGCGCGCACCTCTTCCACACGTCCAACGAGCGGGTCTGGGACTACGTCAACCGCTTCACGGCCTTCACGTCCTACCAGCACCGGGTCTGGACGGTCCATGCCGGCGAGGTGTACCCGCTCCCGATCAACCTCGGCACGCTCAACCAGTTCTTCCGCTCCAACCTCGGTCCCGCCGCGGCACGCGAGCTCGTCGCCGAGCAGGCGGCCGAGCTCGACGCCGAGCCGCAGAACCTCGAGGAGAAGGCGATCTCGCTCATCGGTCGCCCGCTCTACGAGGCCTTCATCCGCGACTACACCGCGAAGCAGTGGCAGACCGACCCCAAGGACCTGCCCGCCGAGGTGATCAGCCGCCTCCCGGTCCGGTACACATACGACAACCGGTACTTCAACGACACATACGAAGGACTCCCCGTCGACGGGTATGCCGCGTGGCTGAGCCGGATGGCCGACCACCCGCGCATCTCGGTGCACCTCGAGACCGACTTCCTCCAGACCGGCCACGACCTGTCGCGCGACGCCGTCCGGGGGCAGGTGCCGGTCGTCTACACTGGGCCGGTGGATCGCTACTTCGGTGATGCCCACGGCGCGCTCGGCTGGCGCACGCTCGACTTCGAGCGGGAGGTGCTCCCCACGGGTGACTTCCAGGGGGCCCCGGTGATGAACTATGCCGACAGCGACGTCGACTTCACGCGCATCCTGGAGTTCCGCCACTTCCACCCCGAGCGTGACTACCGCGAGGACAAGACGGTCATCGTCCGTGAACGGTCGCGCAGCGCAGGTCCGGGCGACGAGCCCTACTACCCGGTCAACACCCCCGAGGACCGCGCGCGACTCCTGGCCTACCGCGAGCTCGTGGAGCAGGAGCGGGAGCTGGGCATCGCGTTCGGTGGCCGTCTCGGCACGTACCAGTACCTCGACATGCACATGGCGATCGCCTCGGCGCTGCGCCTCGTCGACGACCTCGACGGCCTGCTGAACGGCGCGGCTGCGAGCCGTGGGTCAGATGTGGCGCCTGCCCCGGTGCCCGGTTCCGCGCGGATGGGGGCTTCGGCATGACGGGCTCGGAGCGGGTCCTGGCCCGGGTGGTCTTCCCCACCGACGGCGACCTCGACGTCCTGCCCCTCTATGTGGATGGTCAGCAGGTGCCGGTGGCGACCGAGGGTGGCGCCGCGGTCGTCCCGGTCACGTACGACCAGAACCCGGACCAGGTGTTGGGGCGACGCTCGTACTCGCTCGGTCACGGCCAGAGGGCGTCGTTCGCGACCTACTTCAACGCCTTCCCTGCTGGGTACTGGCGTCGGTGGAGCGTGCTGGCCGGAGTCCGACTCCGGGTGAGGACGTCCGGAGACGGCACCCTCATGGTCTATCGTTCGTCGGCCCGCGGGGCCGTCGCCCGGGTGACGTCACGCTCGCTGAGCGGATCGGCAGATGAGTGGGTGACCCTGCCGCTCAACGCTTTCGGTGACGGCGGCTGGTACTGGTTCGACCTCGTGGCCGGTCGCGGCGACCTCGTCCTGGAGCAGGCGGACTGGGTGTCCGGTGATCTGCGCCCGGAGGCCGAGGAACCGCCCCACGGCTCGGTCACCGTCGGCATCACCACGTTCAACCGCCCTGCCTACTGCACCGCGCTGCTCGAGCAGCTCGGTTCGGCGCAGGAGCTGCACGGTGTCGTGGACGAGGTGCTCGTCGTCGACCAGGGCACGCAGCCGGTGCGCGATGACGCAGGCTTCGACGCGGCATCGGCGGCCCTGGGCAGCCGTCTGCGGGTCGTGGAGCAGGGCAACCTTGGCGGTTCGGGTGGGTTCGCCCGGGCCATGCTCGAGACGCTCGACGTCGGCCGCAGCGACCACGTCCTGCTGCTCGACGACGACGTCGTGTGCGAGCCCGAGGGTGTCGCCCGTGCCGTGACGTTCGCGGACTTCGCCCGGACCCCGACCGTCGTCGGTGGTCACATGTTCTCCATGTACGAGCGTTCGGTCCTGCACGCCTTCGCCGAGCGCGTGGCGCCGTGGCAGTTCCGGTGGGCTCCTGCCGCAGCGACGCAGCACGACCACGACCTGTCGGAGTCCAACCTGCGTTCGACCCCGTGGCTGCACCGCCGTGCTTCGGCCGACTACAACGGGTGGTGGATGTGCCTCATACCCACCACGGTCCTGCGCGACGTGGGTCTGTCCCTGCCGGTCTTCATCAAGTGGGACGACGCCGAGTTCGGCCTCCGGGCCGCGGCTGCCGGGTATTCCACGGTCTCGCTGCCGGGTGCGGCCGTGTGGCACGTGCCGTGGACCGACAAGGACGACTCGGTGGACTGGCAGGCGTACTTCCACGCACGCAACCGGTTCGTCGCCGCCCTGCTCCACACGCCCTTCGAGCACGGTGGACGGATGGTGCGCGAGAGCCTGGCCATCCAGCTCAAGCACCTCATGGCGATGCAGTACTCCGCGGCGCACCTGCGCGAGCGGGCGCTGCTCGACGTCCTTGAGGGACCGGACGGCCTTCACTCGAGCCTGGGGACCACCCTCGCCGAGGTGCGGGCGGCCCGGGCGGCCTTCGACGACGCTCGCGTGGCGACCGATCCGACGTCCTTCGCCCAGGTCCGACCCGGCAAGCCGCGCCGCCGCGACCCCAGCACCGGAAAGCCCGTGGGCCAGCTCGCCACCCTCGTCACCGCCGCGCTCGGTATGGCGCGCCAGCTCACCCCGGTGTCCGAGTCGTCGCGCCGGCGCCCCGAGCGTGAGGTCCCTGCAGTGGACGCCGGCTGGTGGACGCTCTCGAGGCTCGACTCGGCTCTCGTCTCGACCACCGACGGCACCGGCGTCTCCTGGCACCGCCGCGACCGGGCCCAGGTCCTGGCGGCCACCCGCCGCGCCACGGCCGTCCACCAGCGCCTGCTGCGCGAGTGGCCGCGGCTCGCAGCCGAGTACCGCGCAGCCCTGCCGGAGCTCGTGGGCGTCGACGCGTGGCGCAAGACGCTCGACCTCCCGCTACCCGATCACGGTGACGAGCCGTGACGGTCGCGCTCCCGTCTGCGGCGGCTGACCCGCTCGTCGTGCAGGGTCGCGGCGGTGGCTTGCGCGAAGTTGCCAGCCGTCGGTTCCTGCTCAGCCTGCTCGTGCGCAAGGAGCTGCGGGTCCGCTACCGGGCGTCCGTGCTGGGGCTCGGTTGGTCCTACGTCAAGCCCGCCGTGCAGTTCGGCGTCTACTTCGTCGGCCTCGGCCTGGTGTTGCGACAGAACGCGATCGGCGACTACGCGGTCTACCTCTTCGGGGGCCTCGTCGTGATGACCGTGTTCGGTGAGGCGGTCGGCAACGCCACCCGCTCCATCGTGACCAACGCCGACCTCGTTCGTAAGATCTACCTGCCGCGCGAGCTGTTCCCCGTCTCCAGCCTCTTCGTCGCAGGGGTCCACCTCGGCCCGCAGCTGCTCGTCCTGCTCATCGGCGCGGTCGTCGCTGGGTGGGCGCCCGACCCCGTGGGCATGCTGGCCCTGGTGGCGGCGCTCGCCCTGGTCGCCCTGTTGTCGCTCGGGCTCGGCCTGCTCCTCGCCGCCGTCAACGTGCTGTTCCGCGACGTGGAGAACGTCGTCGACCTCGTGCTGATGGTGATCATCTGGACCAGTCCCGTGCTGTACCCGTGGCAACGGGTCGCCGACCTGCTCGGCCCCTACCCCGTGCTGCTGGCGATCTACCAGTCGAACCCCCTCACGGTCGCCGTCGAGCTCGTGCACCGCGGCACGTGGGCCAACGCGTCACCGGGGAACGCGGCATCGCTCCCACCGGACCTGGGTACGCGTGTCATGGTGTCGTTCGCTGTGGCTATTGCCCTCCTGGCCCTGGGGCAGTGGGTGTTCCGCAGGCTGTCGGGCCGTTTTGCCCAGGAGCTCTGATGGGCGCCCCGATTTCCGCCGTCGAGATCGACGGCGTCTCCAAGCACTTCAGCCTCCGACACACACACTCCCTCAAGGAGAGTGTCGTCTGGACCCTCCAGGGCCGGGCTCGGCGCGACGAGTTCACCGCGCTGCACCCGCTCGACCTCACGATCACCCAGGGCGAGGCGGTCGGTCTGCTGGGCCGCAACGGGTCGGGCAAGTCCACCCTCCTCAAGCTGGTGGCCGGGGTCATGACGCCCGACAGCGGGGAGGTCCGGGTGCGTGGGCGGCTGGCGGGGCTCCTCGAGGTCGGCGCCGGTTTCCATCCCGACCTCACCGGCCGGGAGAACGTCTACCTCAACGCCTCCATCCTCGGCGTCGAGCGCGCCCAGATCGAGGAGCGGTTCGACGACATCGTCGCTTTCGCCGACATCGGCCAGTTCCTCGACACCCAAGTGCGCTTCTACTCCTCGGGCATGTTCCTGCGGCTCGCGTTCGCCGTGGCCGTGCACACCGAGCCGGACGTGTTCCTCGTCGACGAGATCCTTGCCGTCGGTGACGAGGCGTTCCGCGCCAAGTGTCTCGAACGGATCGAGCTGCTGCGTGCCGAGGGCCGCACCCTGGTCGTCGTCAGCCACGACCTCCCCCTCGTCGAGCGACTTTGCGACCGCGGTGTCGTGCTCGATCGGGGCCACATGATGGTGGACGCCTCGGTGGGAGAAGCCGTGGCCGCCATGCGGGTGGCAGGTTGAGCTCCTGGTACGCGGCGTGGCCGGCCCTGGTGGCTGCCGCTGGAGTCCTCGTGCTCCCCGGACTGGTGGTGTCCCTCGTAGCGGGGCTGCGCGGCATACCGGCCATCGCCCTGGCACCGCCGCTGTCGGTGACGGTCATCTCCGTGTCCGCGGTCGTGGCAGGCCTCGTCGGCGTGCCGTTCGGCGTCCTGGTCGTCGCCGTCGGGACCGTGGTCCTGGCAGCGGCCCTCGGCGGTGTTCTCGTGGCAGCCCGTGCCTTCGGCCTCCGAGAGAGACAGCCGATCACCCGTAGCCGTGGCGCCGACGCTGCCGGTCTTGCCGGCGCCGTGGTCGGCGGCGTGTGCGCGGCGGTTGCGGTGATGCGGGGGATCGGCAAGCCCGAAGTGTTCCCCCAGACGTTCGACGCGGTGTTCCACCTGAACGCGGTCTGGCACGCGCTGCAGACCGGTGACGCCTCCTCCCTCGCACTGGGCACGGTCGCGGCCCCCGGGCGGTCGATGGGGTTCTACCCGGCGGCCTGGCATGACGTCACCATCCTCGTCGACCAGCTCAGTGGTGCAGGGGTGGTGGTCTCGGCCAGTGCCGTGTCGGTGGTCATCGCTGGGATCGTCTGGCCCTGGGGTTGCGTGCTGCTCATCCGGCAGGCCATCGGTGCTCGTCCGGGGGTCCTGGTTGCGGGCGGGGTGCTGTCCGGAGCCTTCGCCGCCAGCCCGCTCATGCTGTTGTCCTACGGCACCTTGTGGCCGAACGCCCTCGCCACGGTGCTCATCCCGGCGGTACTCGCGTGTGCGGTGAGCGTGCTCAGGGTCCCCGAGCGCGGTGTCCAGGAGCCTGGGCCTGACGGGGAGCCGGCCGTGAGCGACCCGGGGCGGCTCCGTGCGGGAGTCGTCGGTCTCGCCCTGCTGCCGGGCGTGCTGCTCGCTCATCCCAACGCGATCTTGAGTGCCGGGCTGCTGGTCACCGTCCTTGCGATCGTCGCGGGCTGGCAGTGGGTCTCTGCGCCGAGGACGAGTACTGCCCGGCGCCTCGTCGTCGCCGCCGGCGCGGTGGGCGTGGTGGCCGTGGAGCTGTGGCTGGTCGTGTGGTCGCCGGTCTTCGACACGACGCGGGCAATCAGCTGGCCGTCCGGCCAGACCATGGCGCAGGCCGCGGGGGAGTGGATCCTGTCGGCTCCGATGAGGACGCCCGTGCCCTGGCTGGCCTCCCTGTTGGTCCTGGTCGGGCTGGTGGCAGCGTGGCGTCGGACCTCGACGCGCTGGCTGGTGGTGGCGCACGTCGCTGCCGGCGCCCTGTTCGTCCTCGTCGCGGGCAGCGACGGTCCCGTCGCTCGGGCCCTGAGCGGGCCGTGGTACGACGACCCCTTCCGCCTCGCAGCCCTGGTCGGCGTGCTGGCCGTGCCGCTGGCGGCACTGGGGCTGGAGTCGCTCGTGTCAGGTGTCACTGCTCGGCTCGGGGCTCTTGGTCGGGGGCGTCGCGAGTGGGCAGTCGTCGGTGCGGCCGTCGCGCTGGCGGTCGTTTCGGGTGGGGTCTACTCGGGGGCCGACAGCAGCGTGGTCGCTACCTGGTACTCGAGTCACGACATCGTCGGACCCGACGAGCAGGCCCTGCTGGAGCGCCTGCCCCAGCTCGTGCCGGCTGGCACCACCGTCGCGGGAAACCCTTGGAACGGCTCGGTGCTCGCAGCGCCACTGGGTGACCGCACGATGCTGTACCCCCACCTGCAGGGCAGCTGGGGACCGGACCGCACCATCGTGGCCTTGCACCTGTCCGCGGCCGGGAGCGACCGTGAGGTGTGCCCCGCGGTGCGGCGCCTGCGGCTGGGCTACGTGCTCGCCGGGCCCGTGTCGTTCTGGAAGGGCGACTGGCGCCAAGCTCGGTACGGAGGCCTGGACGTCGCCAACACGCCGGGGTTCGAGCCGGTTGCCCATGGTGGACGGCTCACGCTGTATCGCGTCACCGCCTGCTGACCGCTGACGACGAAAGCGCCTCCGCCTGTCCCAGAGCGGGAGTGGCGGAGGCGCTTGACGTGCGACCTACCCCTGGTGTCGGCCGCAGCCGGGGTCCGCGGCGGATGAAGCCAGGACCTTCGACGGTGTCGGGGGGCTTCGCCGCTTGGAGTGGGGGTGCGCTAGGCCCTCCGACACAGACAACGCTACGCCTGCCCCTGCGGTGACAGCAGTGCCTTGACCGGACCTTTGCCCAGCGCGGGGCAACTGCATACTCCAGGAGCTGTCATGAACCGGGACATCTCGCATGCTGGGCGGTGCTGGCGCCTGCCCACCCCCGGGCTGGAGTGGCTCAGGCGGCGCGGATGTGTGCAGCCACCGTGTCCGCGGTGGCCGCGTCGATCGTGTGCAGGCCGTGGTCGACGGACGCATGCGCCGCGACCTCCTGCATCAGGCTGTCGCGGTCGTTGCTCTCGAAGTGCGCGTTGCACCCCGGCATGACGTCCCCGCAGGCTAGTCGAAAAGTCATCTCAGGTTCCCTTCATCGGTGGTGTGCTGTGGTTGGCGGGTCGGGGCACCCGGGCCCAGAGGACCAGGGTCTCGTCGGTCTGCTCCAGGCCCATGACACCGCCGTGGGCCACGGTCAGGGCACGGGCGAGGTAGAGGCCGAAGGTGATTCCGGAGGTGTCGTCATCGAGGTCGAAGGGCTCGAACAGCCCCTGCAGCCGCGAAGGTGACAACGGCGATCCGGTGCGCGTGACGCGGAACTCGGTCCAGGTCGTGGTCTCGTGGCTCTCGACCTGGACGGTGCTCGGCGCCGGCTCGAGGTTGGCGGCGCCCCACATGTCGCGCAGGACACGGGTGAACAGGTCAGGATCGACGAAGGCCGGGTGGTGGGAGGGGGACTGCGGGTGCAGGCCGGACGCCTCGAAGAGCGCAGAAGCAGCCACCGCTTCGCGGCGGATGGTGAGCCGCCCCAGGGACGCTGCGACCAGCAGCTCGACGTCGTTGATCCGGTTCTCCAGGGCCAGGTATGCCTTCTGCAGGCGTCCCATGACGGAGTCGAGCTGTTGTGGTGGGAGGTCACCATCGGCGATGACGTCCAGCCAGCCGCGGCCCACCGCGAGGGGAGTGCGCAGCTCGTGGGCGAACGCAGCCAGGAAGCGGTCCCTCTGCGCAGCGGCCTGTGCGTCCGGCGCATTGGTCACGGCCCGGGTGCCGGCGTCGACGAACTGCTGGACCCAGCGGTGGAGCACGACGGGGTCCACGTCGCCACGACCGGCCACGCACGAGACCGACTCACCCGCGAGCACCTCGCGCACCAGGACCACCCTCGTGTCCTGGGCCTGCACCTCCCCGGGAAGAAGGCGCAGGGGCGTCACCTGGTCGCGCATACGGTCCGATCGGTTCTTGGGTCAACGGGTTTCGCCTCACGGCGCCCCGCTGTCGGCCACAGCAGTCCTGCACGGGGTAGCCCATAATTTAGCCAAGCCGATCCTGCGCGGACCTCCCAGATAGGCGCTTCGGCGACGACTTCTGGACGTTCGGGCGAGTGTGTTGCTCAGGGCTTGTCCCCGAGCCGTATGCGTGCTTGTCCTCCGGCCGCTCCCCGGCTCCCGGGTCTGTCCCACGTCGAGGGCGGGGGCAGCCCATGTCCCGCTCCGCCGAGCTGCGGGTAGGCTCGCGGCGCCCAGCCGGTGCAGGCCGAGCTGGTGCCGGGGCAGTAGCTCAGTCGGTCAGAGCAGCGGACTCATAATCCGTCGGTCGTCGGTTCAAGCCCGACCTGCCCCACACAGCGTTTGTCGAGGTCTATGCCCTACGCGGCGTCATTTCGGCCTCCCGGGGCGGCAGTGATTTCGCCGCTGTGGCGCATTTGTGGCACATGCGCATCGAGCAGGGCCGCCACTGAGTCAAGGTCGTCACCGAACAGCCCGGCGTAGACATCGAGGGTCATGGCGGCCGACGAATGTCCAAGCATCCGCTGGACCGCCTTGACACTCGCCCCTGCGGCGATGGCCAAAGAGGCGGCCGTGTGCCGCAGGTCGTGGGGAGTCAGACCGACGATTCCAGCTTGGGCACACGCCGGGTCGAAGACGCGAGTACGCCAGTTGCCTAGCCGCAGGGGACCTCCGAGGGGTGACATGAAGACGAGGTCGCCGGGCTCTTTGCCCGCGACAGCCTCCTCGAGCAGGGGGAGGAGGCCTGGTGGGACGGGAACTGATCGGGTCTGGTGGTTCTTGGTCGTGCTCCACACGAGTCGGCCGCCAATCTCCGAGGCGCTCTCGGCGATGTGCAGCCGGCGTCGGGTGAGGTCGACGCGCACGACGCGCAGGGCGGTGAGATCTCCGAAACGGATGCCCGTGAACGCCAAGATGCAAATGGCCAAACCACCATTGCCCGACGCGCGGACGAGGGCTTCAAGTTCCGGCGGAGTGAGGAATCGTGGTTCGCCCCGCACCGCTCGGGGCAGGCGCACCCCAGCGGCTGGGTTGCGGCTGATCCGACCGTCGCGCAGAGCCAGATCCATGATTAGGGAGAACACCCTGTGCACCTGACGTGTGGTCGACGGGCTCGATCCGCCCTCGGTCAGTTCACCGATCCAGGCCGCCACGTCCGACGGGGCCACGTTGGACAGGCGGGTACTTCCCCACTTCGGCTCGACGTGGTTGCGGACGATGCCTCGGTACCGCTCAGCGGTGGACTCCTTCAGGTGCGATAGCCCCGCAACCCACACCTTGGCGAACTCACCGACGGTCACCTTTCCCGCGGCCGGGTCGAGGTAGTTCCCACGGTTCATCTCAGCCAGGAGGGCCGCGAGGAAGCGCTCGGCGTCCACCTTCCTGCCGAACGACTTCTTGCGTTGCCGGTGCTGTGGGTCACGCCAGCGGGCGAGCCACCGCCCATTGCGTGAGTCCTTCGTGATGCTGGCCATGCTCAGGCCACCTGCTCCGTGACCCAAGCCCGCACTGCGGCCGGCTGGTAGCGCAGATGTTTCCCGAGCCGCACGGCGGGCGGTCCCATCCCGCGATGGCGCCACTGGTACAGCGTGCCGGTCGGGACGCCCAAGTAGACCGAGACGTCATGGATCGTCCACAGAGGCTCGTTTGGTGCGATCGGTAGGACCTTGGGCGACCAACCCTGGTCCGGTCTGTCCTTCATCAGCTTCTCCTTAATCGGGTGAGCACTCGTATCTGCGCTGGACTCGCTCTTGGGCGTACTCGCGGGCGCGTGAGGCTGCAGCGACGGCGAGGGCGGTCTCGCCCTCGTTGGCCCAGCCGCTTCCTGCGTAGGCCCATTGGCCGATGATGAGAGTGGTGTCGTCGTCCTCGTCGGCGAGAAGCTCGGTCTCGAGCTGGCGCAGGTCGAGGTGCCGCCCGGTGCGGTTGGCTTCGGCGATACGGGTCCGGGCTCGTTGCCGGGCTCGGCGAAGGGCGCCGAGGGTCACGGAGTAGCGCCGGGACTTGGTGGCGAAGTGGCCTCGAAACCCAAGGGAGGCGGACCACTTCCCGAGGAGGTCGTAGGGGCCGGGCTCATCAACGACAGCCGTCCCCGCGGACTGGACGGGAGTTGTGTCGGTGGCGTAGCGGGCGAGTCGTCCTGCGGTGGCGTGGAGTCGGCGCAGGTGGGCGGTGTTCGTGGTGGTGGTGTCCGTGGCTGACTTGGTGGCGTACTTGGCCAGGTAGCCGGCGACCTGCTCGGGGGTGAGCTCGCGGTCGGGGTCGTCGGTTCTGCGGGAGGTGCGGACCGGGCGGGTGTCGACCTGGACACCGAACGCCAGTGTCCGGGTGTGGTCGCCTGGGTGGACTGGTGGGGCGGTGAACCGCACAGCGGCCGCGGCATGGGCGACGAGGTCGGCCAGAACCGGTGCGGTGAGGGTGGGTGGGGCGGGGGCGAACCCTTCGCGGGTCTTGGGTCCGTCGAGGCGGATCAGGGCGTGGAAGTGGACGGCGCCGCGCAGCTGGTACTCGGCGACCTTGGCGTACTGCACCGTCGTCCGGTCGACCAAGCCAGTTGCCGGGACGCCGAGGTACGCGGCGACGTGCCGGCGTAGGGCGATGGTGAAGCGGCGCCACAGCTCGGGCGCCCACCACTGCCACACGACGTGGGAGGGGTAGTCGTAGCAGTCGACGCACAAGGGTTGCCCCACCTTGGGATCGCCATCGGTGTGGATGCTCATGCACGAGGTGCGGCGCCCGTGCGGGCAGCGGGTGCCGTCGTCGCGGCGGGGGCGGCACCGACCACCATTCGCCCGTGTGCCGTGCACGGGGCCGAAGGAGGGGGCGGTGAGGGTCGAGAACACCAAAGGGTTGTCACCGACCGTGGTGGGGACACCCTTGCCTCCGGCGACCCCGGCCCGGATGAGGTGGAACGTGTCGGCGGCGTACTGACGTGAGCAGGACTCGCAGACGGAGGCTCGGCGGTTGCCACATCGCTTGTAGGTGATCCCGGTTGGTTCGTCGAGGTGGGAGGAGTAGGAGCGGATGACTTCGCCGGTGGTCTTGTCGAAGGTTCGCGTGTGGCCCACGAGGCGGACCGGGTGTGCGCACGACCCGACCCGGGCCACGGTGGTCGACCACTCGCGGAAGTCTGGGGAGATCAGTCTGGCGACGAGCTGCGCCTCGACCTCCGGGGCTAGGTCGGGGAACTCCAGGGCCCGTTCCTCCGGCGGGGGTGGCACCCTTCGACCCGAGACGGTGTCGTTGGTCGTGCGCATTGGTGGCCCCCTTTCCCGATGAAGGGTGTGCCGTGCGAGCGAAAACTTCTGTGACCCGTCCGCACGGCACACCCGGTACTTGGGTCACCCCTGGCATGACTGACCGGCGCACGGGTCACACACGTGCCGGCCTTGGTGCCTGCGAACGGAACCTGTTGTCCTCCAACGCCTCCCGTGACACCGACCGGCTTGGTCGGGGGTCTGTCCGCTCTACGACAGTCCCAGCCGGATCGGGCCTAGTCCACTAACTGTCAGGGCGACCGACGATCCTTGACCAAACCCTTACCAACGACGCAAGCGGGGATCCGGCATGTCGCTCACCGGACGACTCTTGGTGGTTCCGGTGGATGCGGTGCAGTTCGAGGACTACAAGGGCAGTGCCGGCTCGATGCCGAGCTCACGCAGGAGGGTTGCGATGCGACCTTTTGGTACGCCGACAACGTTGCAATCGCCAGCCTCTCGGACGAAGGCATGTCATACGTGACCTGGCTGACGGACAAGCAGCGGACGGCCCTGGCGGAGGTTGTCGGTGCCGCGCGAGTGATGAAGCTGAGCAACTGGCGACGGACCCATCCGTCGCTGTGGCGGTCATGGCTGAATCGTCTGGCATCGCGGGGCCAATAGGCATCCGACGAGCGGTCGGATCGCGGCAGAAGCGGATACTCGCTGCAGGGGAGGGGCAGCGACATCGCTTACTCTGACCGCATGTTCTCGGCATGGGAGTACAGGGCGCTCGTGGTGCTCCCGTTCGTCGCGCTCTTCATCCTCGACATCCTGTGGCTACGTGCTCCAGAGCCGCCCGGACCGCGATGGCTGATCGTGGGCGGCGTGCTGTTGCTGGTCGCGCTCGGAGTGTGGACCGTGCGCAGTTGGCGACGCACACAAGAGGCACCTAACCGTTAGCTCATGCCCGCGCTAGCGAGCACGCTCCGCACTGTCCGCGGCATGAGCGGTCGGATCGCGGCATGGTCGGGCGGATCCGAGTGGCATGCTCAGCGACATGCGGTGCTACGAGTTGCCTGACCCGGCACTCCGGGCCTACGACCGAGGTGTCGGAACCCTCAGGGTCAGCGGCGAAGTCCGCGGCTATCTCGCCAGCGTCGTCGGGGAGATCAAGTTCCCGGCTCGTGCACCCTGGCCGTGGTTCGTGGTTGTCTGGCTGGACGGGACGAAGGAGCGCTCCTTCGAGGACTACGGCCCGCACTGGTGCACGGTGAGCGAACTGGATGCCGGCTACTTCGACCACTACGAGCAGGGCACACGCAAGGACCGCCGGGGCTGGTTCGGCAGGACCATCAAGGACACGGAGCAAGGTCCGCCGCGCCGCTACGAGTTCGCCTGGCTGCCCGCTGACGAGGCCGCCGAGAAGTGGGTCGAACTTCGCCTCACGGACAACGATTTCTGAAGTAGACCTGTCGTCTCAGCAGGCTTCGGGCCGCGCCCGATACGCGGCAGATGAGTGAATCTCTGCCTGCGGGTGGCCCTGGGCCACGACAGAACGTCGATATTGGTCCTGAGTCCGTCATAAAGACCGTGCCGAGGTGGACCGGCCCGCGGCTCAACAGGCGGGTGTGGGTGGGCGACTAGTTCCAGGATCCCCCGTTGCCCCATCCAGGCCCGGGGCGGACGTTCGGCGGGTCGTCGGCCGAGGGCTCGTCCTGCCACTCCCCGTTGTCGCGTCCCCGGACCCTGTTGACCACGCCGAGGACGATCACCCCCACGAAGGCCAGGGCTCCCAGCGCGAACAAGCCATACAAGATGACCGAGATCATTGCCACAACCTCCCCCGAGACGAGCGCTGCACGCGTCAATTGAAATCTACTCCGCAACCATCCTGCGAGCGCCGTAAACGTTTGAGGCCGCACGATCGGCGCGTCGCCCCGAGACACTGGACCTGTCCCCAACGCGGCAAGAGCGGACGTTTGCCAGGCAGGTGCGAGTTGATCTAAGCGAACGGAGCTCGGCGTGGGTTGCGGGTCCGAACTCGATTACTGAATCAACGGTCGACTCCTCCCAGACCCCAAACACACTCCCATCCTTGACCGCGTCGGTAGATGGGCTCAGACATCGTGACGCCCCTCAGAGGCTGACCTCGGGTCCACGTTGCTGGGATCGGCGATGCAGGGACCTGACCAGCATCAAGGCGGCAGTGCACGGAACGGTGCACCCCGGCACCAACCGTCGCGGCTACCAAGACCGCCGCCACCACGAATGTCGCCCTCGCCCGTCTCGACCTCACGTGCCGGAGCCTACGGTGGGAACACATTTGGGTGGCGTGCTTCGACGGAAGCGAACGTCGATCGTCTCTGCACGAACGCGTGACTCGCGGCAGATGGGGACGTTCACTTCGTGAAGGGGCGTTCGATCACGTTCCCGCTTGTGTGGGGCCAACCCATAGGCTCATCGCCATGCCTTTGGCGCGAATCGACGAAGCGGTTGCTGTCACTATCACCTGGAATATCCACGCTTCGAGCGCTCGAGTATGGCAGTGCCTCACCGATGCCCATGTGCTCGATGAATGGCTGGCCGGCTCGTCGACGGTGCAGTCCGAAGCGACTCCCACTTCGTGGTCGACCACGGCGACGGCTACCTGTGTTCATCCAGAGTCATTGCGTGCGTGGAAGGGAAGAGGCTCGACTTCACCTGGCAGTTCCCCGATGAGCCACCCTCGCGAGTTGCCTTTGAACTCGATGAGTCCGACGGCATGAGTGTTCTGCGCTTGAGGCACAGCGAGCTCGGCGACTTCGCCGACTCGTACCGGGTCGGATGGTGCGCTCACCTGGCTTATCTGGAGGCCGCGTCGCTCGGCACCCCGCTGCCGCCCTCCATGTTCTGGCCGATCCACCGCACGATGGCGCAGCTCAGCAGGCTCTGACGACGACCGCTCATCGGCATGATCGACCCCGCGCTCCGCGGCATGAGCGGATACATCTCCGCCCCGAGCGACTGGGCGGCCTTGAAAGATCTTGGTCATAGGATCGAGGAGTGGCAGCGGCGCGAATACGAGGCACCCAACCGATCATGGTCGCTGCGACGGGCCACAGAGTGGCGCAGTGGCGTTGATTCGATCCTTATACGCACGCCCCGGTGTTACCGACTTGGTCGGATGGCGGCACTCGTTCGGCGGTTTGACTGTGGGACTACTCGGCCTCTTGGCTGTCTCTGTTGGAACCACCTGGGCCGACGCCACGTGGCTCGTACCTGTGGGGGCAATCGGGCTGCTGTTGGGGTTGGTGGACACCGTCATCGCGTCGATCTGGCACCCGCAGGCCCTATCGATCCCATTCCGTCCCACAAAACGCTCCGACGGTTCAGTTCGATTCCCGGTCAACTGGGGAAGGCTCGTGGGTCTCGCTGCCTGCGGCGTGATCCTGGAGCTGGTCGGGATAGCCCTGTGGGTGCACGGAGATAGGAACGGGGTTCTTGTGATCGGTTTGGTGTTCTTCGGGGTTTGCACCTTCTACTTTCTCGCGCTCCTGGCCAAAGGTGCGCACGTCTACGTTGAAGTGGGTGACGACGGAATTGTGGATCGAGCGAGACTCGGCCCCGCCCGTACCTTTGCCTGGCGCGACGTCGAAGCAAGCTCCACACGAAATCTCGTGAGTGGCGCGACCCAAGTTCTTCTCCACCTACGGGGTCCTGATAGGTCTCGGCGGCATGGCTCGCGCCACGGCACCACGGCCTATATCAATGCGACTCTGATTACTGGCGGTGCTGACGGGGTACGTACGGCGCTCCGCTACAGGGGCATCAAGAGTCGTTAGTAGAGATGGGTCCGCCCATCCCGGTCCGCAGCACGAAAGTTTCGAACGTGGGACGCGGATCCCGGCACGAGAGGGCGAAGCCGAGCTTCTAACCCCGACTGCGCCGTCCCTCTCTGAGCATCACGGCGACTATGCCTACTCCACAGGCAACACCAATCCAGCCCTTGGGGCTCCCGCCTAGGACCGCGAGCACGCCTCCGATGACGCCCAGCGCGCCAGCGCCGAGACCCAGTCGAATAGTCGTCGCCCTCGTCATTCGACGACCATAGCCATCGGACACGTCCCCATCCCCTCATCGGCACGATCGAGCGGAACGCGGCATGAGCGGACGCACGTGCGGGCTGCCAGCATGGGGGTATGGCGCACCCGGAGAAACGACGTGGAGCCGATGCGCGGGCCGTCCTTGGCCCACTGCTCGGCCTGCTTGCTGCTAGCGCAATCGTCGTTGGGCTGCTGTGGGTGAGTCACGCTGCACTTGGCAGCGGGCCGGGGTAGCAAGTGGCGCAGATCATCGGCGCGATCGTGCTGATGGTGTGCCTCGTACTCGCCTTCAGACGGATTCTGGCGGCATCTGAGAGAGGTCTGAGCAATCGCGACGCCTAGCTCTTCGGTGAGCAGGATCGAGCGCTCCGCGGCAGATGCGGGCGTTTCACGCGGGAGCGACGTTGCGTTCTTATCGCAGGAGTTCGGCGTATGGCGGGAACGTGCTGTGGCTCGACTGGCCGGTCTGAATCCATCCCAACTTCTCGTAGAACCGACAACCGCGTCTGTTGTCCGTGAAGACCCTTAGCCACCCACGGCGGTCACTGCGCTGCCCGCTCAACCATTGAGGCGGAGGAACCTCAGGACGGCCAGCACTCGTCGGTTGTCGTCGGTCCTGTCGTCCAGTCCGAGCTTGATCATGATGTTGGCGACGTGGGTCTCCACGGTCCGCGAACTGAGCCAGAGCCGTTTGGCGATGCCAATATTGGCCAAGCCCTGCGCCATGAGGGCAAGCACGTCGCGTTCTCGGGAGGTGAGGGTGTCCAGGGCGGTGTGGGTGCCCGCTCCGATGAGTCGGGCGACTACCTCGGGGTCCAGGGCGGAGCCACCCTTGGCGACGCGCTCGAGGGCGCTGAGGAAGTCGTCCACGTCCAGGACCCGGTCCTTGAGCAGGTATCCGAAGCCGCCGCGCGCCACCAGGTGTACCGAGTGGTTGCTCTCGATGTGTTGGGAGAGCATCAGGATGCCGAGGTGCGGTTGGTCGATGCGCAGGGTGGCGGCGGCTCTGGCACCGTCGTCGGTTCCGTCTGGTGGCATGCGGACGTCGATGATGGCCAGGTCGGGTCGGTGCTGGTGGACTGCCTTGAGGAGGGTGGGCGCGTCTGCGGTCTTGGCGACGATGTCGTGTCCGGCATCGAGCAGCAGGCTCGCGAGTCCCTCTCGAAAGAGGGTGGAGTCTTCGGCGATGACTATGCGCATGGCAAGACCGCCTCGACGACTGTTCCTTGCCCGGTCCCGCTGTTGATCAGCAGGCGGCCGCCGTGGGCGCCGACGCGGTCGCGGAGCCCGGTGAGTCCTGACCCCGGGGTGGCTCGTGCTTGTCCGGCGCCGTTGTCGGCGACCTTGACGTGTAGCTGACCGTGGTCGGTGCTGACGTGCAGCGCGATGCGGTCGGCGCCGGAATGCTTGATCGCGTTGGCGATGGCTTCGGAGGCGACGTAGTACGCGGTTGTCTCCAGATCCTTGTCGAGGTCGACGGTTTCGACGTGAACGGTGACCGGAAGCGGGGCAGCTGCGACCAGGCTCCCCAAGGCGCGCTCAAGGCCGTCGTCGAGACAGCTGGGCCGGATGCCGTGGGCCAGCTGGCGTAGTTCGCCCACTGCGGTGCCGAGCTCGGCGACTGCCGCGTCCAGGACCTCGGAGACGTCGACGCCGCGTGAGAGGCGTCGTTGTGCCAGTCGCAATGCCATGCCCAGGGCAACCAGCCGTTGTTGGGCGCCGTCGTGCAGGTCGCGTTCGAGTTTGGCGCGCTCTTGGTAGCCGACCCTGAGCAACCGTGCTCGGCTGTCGTCGGCGTCTTGTAGGGCGCGGCGTAGGTCGACGCGGACCCGGCCCAGCTCGACCAAGGAGGCCATCCGGTCGGCGATGTCGCGCAGCAGTTCGGCGGACAGATCGGCGCGGGCTGTCAGCGTCCCGACCGTTTGGTCGCCGAGACGGACCTCGGTGGAACGATTGCCCGACCGAACCGGCTGGGGCGTGTGAAGCTCGGCGTCTTGTCCGAGGCTGGTGGCTTGGTACCGCACCGTCAAGGTTTCGTCTCGCAATGCTTGAGCAAGCCGGTGCTGGAGCTCCTCTGGTTCGCCGGTTCCGGTGAGGATGTCGCTCTCCAAGGCGGTGATTGCGGCGAAAGCGACCTGACGGGCAGGGTAGAGCCACCGGTCGACCGACCGCTGCAGGGGCCGGTGCAGCTTGCCAAGGCTCAGGACGCATGCGGCCGTGGCAGCCAGGGCAACTTCGGGGGCACCCTGCGCCAGGACCAGACCCGCGACGGCAGATACCCCGGTGAACACCGTCAGCAGGCCCGCGGTCGCCACCATGTGCGTCGTGGCTCCTGCGAGCAACCGTGCGGGATCGAACAGCTCGGGCCGCACCACAGCGGTGGCCATGAGCGCCGGCAGCGTGACGTAGGCCGTGAGCAGACCTGCCAACAGCACGACGTCCGCGTTGCCAACGACGAGGTAGCTCACCCACCCACCGAGCAGGGCCAGTGGCAGCAGTCCCGCCGACAGCGCCAACCACCGAAATTGCCGTCGCGCCGCGCCGACGGCGCCGCGGTGACGTCTGAACACATGCACCGCCACGGCCCCCAACGTGACGGGTAGGACAACCAAAGCTGCAACGACCAGGACATCCGCCACAGCGGGCGGCAGGGTTCCGAACACGTGCGGCGCCAGCTCGTTCGGCGCCAGAAACGGGCCGGGCGCCACGGCTGAGACCACGGTGAAGAGCACTGCGTCACCAACGAGGACACCAAGCAGTACCCGCTCGAAGCGTGAGCTCAGGTGCCCCGAAGGAAAGAACAACAGCGGCACTGCGACCACGACGTAGATGAACACCCACGCGCCTTGCGACGCGGCGACCACGTAGTCGCTACCGGGAACACGGACGAAACCTGTTGATCCGCCCACCGTTTCGAGCGCAATCAGCGCGGCCTGCAGACCGGGCAGCACCAGCAGGTAGCCCAGCGCGTTCTGAGCGTGGCGAACGGCGACCCAGCAGCCGCACATAGTGGACAGCCCGCCCACCACCGAGGCCACGCCCGCCACCAGCACGTTGTGCGCGGTCGGCTGAGACCAAGCGACCGCGCACGTGGTGGAGAGGACCGCCGCGGTGAGGCAGGCAGCAAGCACGCTCAGCCGGCGTGGCCACGTCACCTCAGAAGCGTAGGCGCCAAGGACCTCGCCGGGCCTCCGTACAAACACGGATTTGGCGCCCGTGCGTCCACCCGGACCAGAACGGGTGCCAGCCCGGATCCGCGACGCGGCCGCGACGAGCACAGTCGAACGCGTCAAACCAAATGAACTGCCAGCCGCACCGTGTAAGGCGACGCCCGGTCGGGCCGCAATACCACGGCAAGCACCCTCCTGCGCCGCTGCGTCAGACCGGCCGCGCCCCCCAGAAAGGCAACCATCATGTGGAACCGAACCAACACCCCCCGAAAGGGGATGCGAGCAGTCGCGGCGGTGGGCCTCGTCGCCGCAGGCGCCCTGAGTGCGCAGTCCGCGGCTCAGGCCGTGCCACCTGACCAAGGCAGCTTCTCCATCACAGAGACCTTCACCGACACCGAGGTTTGCGCCTCAGAGGGTTTCGCGGTCGACGTCACTCAGACCGACGCAGCGCGCTTCGAGGTCTTTCGCAACGCCGACGGCAGCACCAGCCGAGTTCTGGCTCACTGGAACTACGTCGCGGCCATCAGCGCGAACGGTCACCTCATCAACGAGAGGGACCGCTGGCAGGCGTTCTACTACCCCGACGGGTCATCGGTCCTCGTCGGCTCAACGGTCCACATCAGCGGACCCGGGGGGATAGTCCAGCACGACGCGGGACGGGTCGAGTTCAACCCCGACGGCAGCATCGCAGTCATCAAGGGGCCACACCCCCAACTGCTCGGCCAGACATTCTGCTCGGCCCTCCTCCCCTGAAGAAGCAGAGCCGGCGCGACTGCGCAACCAGGGCTCCACGGCCAAGCAGTCGCCGTGGAGGAGCGGTGACTGCCGGCTATCTGTCTTGGACTTGCTATGTCTGCTCATCGGCACGAGCGCATCGCGGCATGAGCGGATGTTCCGTTGGCAGCGGTTGCGTGGCGCAGCGCCAACATGGAGCCTGCTCCCATGGACGACGCGGACGAGATCTGGAACAGGGCGACGCGTGGCGGAGGAAATGCACCGCGAGAGGGCGACATCGCCTTGGCGGCTTCTCTGGCTTTCCACGGGTTGGCCATGAACGGCGGAGTGCTGCACGCGTTCGAGGTGCTGTCGGAGGAAGAGTTGAGCCGCGCACGCAACGGCTTCGTGTGGCTCGCTCTGCCTGAGGTGGCTCGTTTCATGGAGGATACGGCGCAGCAGATCGGTGACACCGACATGGAGGACGAAGATGCCGCCGACGCGCTGGAAGAGAGCGCTGACGACTCATACGAACATGCGCTTCCCTCTGACCAAGCGCTCGAGGACGCATTCCGGCGGCAGCTTGCTGAGCGGCCCGAGGCGTTCCACCCCGCCTAATCCGCCCTGTCCGCGGCAGATCCGTGCGACTGCAGTGCTAGTCCTGCCACCACGCGACGTCTGGGTTGAGTCGTCTCGCGACTTCGGAGAAGACCGAGTCGTCCATTTCCAGGTAGCCGTCTTCGTCGATGAAGTACACGCGCTCCAGGTAGGCGGCGGCCACGGTGTTGAGAAGGCGTGAGACAGATGCGAACTCGACTGGATGCTCTGATTCCTCGATCCGAAAGTGGATCACCTCGCCCCGGGTGTTTGGTTCTTCGGAACACGTGACGGCCAAGAAGTCCCCGCCGCCGTTGGCGAAGACCGGTAGCCAATCCGGGTTCCACCGACGGTCGTCTCGGAAGGCGTCGTAGTTGGTCAGCGCCTCCTTCAGAGAGGCGAAGTAGAAGCCCGGGAACAGGTGCATGTCATCCAGCGTCGTTCCCTCGAGCGCGTCGGTCCCGTCGTGCCATCCATACAGTTCAACGAGCTCGTCGGATGGGACCAGCCCTCGTTCACCAAGGTCAGTGCGAGTCTGCTCGGGTGGGAGGCCGGGCCTGAGGAGGCCAGCAGTGAAGGTCCGCCCGAGACTGTGCATGCCCGTCTCTATTGCCTCAAGAGCCTGATTTATGGGGAGCGGCATGACCGCAACGTACCCGTACATAGCGCCGGAAATGACTCATCGAACGCACACTCATCGGCACGGCCGCGCGGATCGCGGCATGAACGCACGATCGCTACTCCAAGGGCACCGTTTCGCCACCGACGAAAGCCAAGACCCAAACTTTCCGTCAAGTAACTGCTGTAGGACCTGCTCCAGTCGACTCCATCTTCACGACGTCCGCCCATGGGCAAGGCCACGCGGATCGCGGCAGATGAGTGCGTATTGAGGTCGGCCGGCCCGGATCGCACCCAGGGGTCCCGGCCTGTTACCGTGCCTTCGACCTCTCGCCGGAGACGCTAGCTTCGAACGCCCTTGAAGGACTACCGACTTTCGAGCGCACTGCGGCATGAGCGGACGTTCGCCGCTCGATCTCCACCCTCCTGTCCTTAGTCGGGCGTGCCGCCCCGCTAGGCGTTCATTGGCGCTGACGTTCGCCCCCACTGATCCAAGCGGGCACCAGCGCGCTTGGGTACGGGGGGCCGGCGCAGACATGAGCTTGCACCCCCAAAGGGGCGAGCTCCTCAACGAAGACTTTGACGATTCCGTCGATCATCGCCCTGGCAGCTCCAGTGCCGTCGGTATCGAGCCACAGAACGACGCCCCCATCATGGACCGCTGGGCCCAGGACCCATTCGACCGGGCCCTCATCGTCCGCGTCCTCTCGACCGTCAGGCATGACGTGATGTAGCCGATGTGCGACCTGACGCAGAGCGAAGCCAATCGCATCAGGGACGTCGGCGTCTTCGTGAACCTCCTTCTCCAGACGCACTACGAAGGAAGGTTCACCGATCGTCATCAGGAGCTCGTCTGATGGCTCGGGCAGTTGCCCAGAAGGGATGTCTCGTATCTCACCATCGGAGGCCCGAACCGTTTTGAGATACAGACCATCGAATATCCGCTCAGCAACCGATATCTCTACAGCCATAGTTCCCCTCAAGTGGCTTTCAGGCCCGACCGGTGGGAAGACTACGGGCCGGCCGCGCCCGAGGCGGTAGAAACGGCCCATTGCCAGATGCTCGGCACCACCGCACGCCTTTCGGTGAGACCGCGCGGATCGCGGCATGAGCGTGCACTGTCGGGCAGACTCGTGCGGTGGGCAACCGGTATTTCAGACGGCGCTGGGACGAGAGCCGCGGCGATCAGTACGACACGTGGGGTGCAGCCACGTACTACTTTGAAGTCGGCGAGGACGGATGGCCCCTACGGCAGATCGAGGTCTACGACGCCGGCCCTGTCCTGCGCTACGGCCCCGACCGCCAGGAAGACCAGTTCGGGCAGTTGGGCAGGGTGCAGCTCGATGAGTCTGAAGACTGGTCGTCCTGGGCGACTTCCCAGGACGTGTTCGACGAAGTGTGGAGCGATCGCCGGTAAGCGGGCATGAGCGGGCGTCTGCGGCCCTCCGGCTGACTTCATGAATCCATGCCGTGGTCATGTGGGAACGCGCGCCGAGGAATAGCCGCCCTGCTACGTGGGTCGATCGAGTGCACCCTCGGCGAGGAACCTGACCTTGGCGGCGAACTCGACGAGGGCCTCCTGCATCATCGACACGGAACTGTTTGAGAGATGTTGGGAGCGACCGGAGTGGCACACAATCGCCACGCGATAGGAGCACCCCTCCGGCACCTCCGTGAGGGTGTGGCGCTCGAGCACGTCGACCACGTCCACGCTGGGGATGGTGATGTGGCGAGTCGACTCGTGAGGGGGCTCCTCTGCCACGACCGTGGAGGGGAAGACGCTGAGCTGGCCGTGGTCGGTCATCCGGAACATAAGGCTGCTGGCTCCGCCGGCCCCGGGTGAAGGTCCGGCGAGCGAGACCTCCTTGGTGGAGTCCGGGTCGGCGACATGGGTCTGCGCGGTCGGTGCCTCGATCTGGTCCCACACAGCTTGGCACGAGGCGCGGATGAGCACCTCAGCCCATACCTCTTTCACCGGACCCTCCGGAATCGTGGGCGTAGGCCATGCCTCCGTGCGCTTCTCGAGCCGCTGGAGAAGCCTCAGTACCAAACCCACGACGCCACTATCGCGGATCGCCGCCGACCCCGCTGGGCATTCCGGGGTAACGGTGCGGACCTTGCCGTCGAGTCCGTGGGAGAGGGATGCTTTGTCCCCTTGGAGGTGGCCTGGTGCCGTGGCACGACCTCACTGGCAGCGACCTGATGCAAGAATGAGCAAGGGCAAGAAGCCATGGCACGATGAGCGGACCTACCCTCGGCACGAGCGGATCGCGGCTACTTAGAGACTGGTCGCAGGATCGGTGTCCGGCCAGACTCGGTCTAGGTGCTCGGCGAGACGCTCTTATTGCGGCTGCCCACCGGTGTCATTGGTGTGGCTCTCTCATGGCATGCGGCCTCGTCGGGCACCGCGCGAGGAGAGGCTCGAAAGGGGTTTGTTCTGCTCGAAGTAGCAATGCCCTCCCCGCTTCACGTCAGTTGGCGAGTGAAGGAGGAAGAGGATGGGTGTGATCATCGGGATGGACCCGCACAAGCGCTCGGCCACGATCGAGGTCATCGACCAGACCGGGCGGCTGGTGGCGGTGGGAAGGTTCGGGACGGACAAGGCCGGGTATGCCGAACTGCTTGCTGCTGGTCGGCTTCATCCTGACCGCGTATGGGCGGTCGAGGGCTGCAACGGCATCGGACGACACATCGCCCACCGACTCGTGCACGACGGGGAACGGGTCGTGGACGTCCCGGCCAAGCTCAGCGCTCAGGTGCGGATCTTCGCCACCGGCAACGCCCGCAAGACCGACCCGGTCGACGCGCACTCCGTTGCCTTGGCCGCGTTGTACGCCCCACCCGAGCCGGGGCTGCGCCCTGTCCTGGTGCAGGACGACCTGGTCGTCATGGCGTTGATGGTCGACCGCCGCGACGAGCTCGGCCGGGCACGCACCCAGACGATCAACCGGCTGCATCGGCTTCTGCTGGAACTGATCCCAGGCGGCGCAAAGCAGTTCCTGTCCGCCAGTCAGGCCCGCGCTTTGGTCGCGACGGTCAAGCCGCGCGACATCGTGGGCAAGACCCGTCGACGGTTCGTCGTCGAGCTCATCACCGAGCTCGAGGGGATCGATCGCAAGATCAAGGCGGCCGAGAAAGAGCTCACCGCCCTGGTCATCGAGCGCGGTTCGACACTGTTGGAGTTGACCGGGATAGGACCTACCGGCGCGGCACGGTTGCTGGCCGACGTCGGCGACATCCACCGCTTCCGCGACAAGGACCGGTTCGCGTCCTGGAACGGCACCGCGCCACTGGACGCGTCATCAGGAGCCCAGCAACGCCACCGCCTGTCCCGGGCGGGCAACCGACGGATCAACCGGACCCTGCACATCATGGCCGTCGTCCAGCTGCGGAACCCGACACCGGGGCGAGAGTTCTACGACGCCCGCAAAGCCGGCGGGACACCCTCGTTGATGGCGATGCGATCGCTCAAACGGCGCCTGTCGAACATCGTGTACGCCCGCATGGTCGCCGACCAGAACAGGCGCGACCAGAACAGGGCGACGGGCCCGGGAGGGCAACGGGGCAACGACTCTGACTCCAGCGCGACCGGCTCACAACCCCACACCGGCACTTCGGACAAGCCACTTCCCGGACCCGCCATCAACCAGCGTAGAACTCTCGCCCCCGCCATGTCTTGACCTAAAGGGGTGCCATGAGCGGGCGTGCCAGCTAGGGAGAAAGGAGAATCAGTGCCTACCCCGTAGGTGCTGCATTCGTTCGAGCAGAGTCACCTCACGTTGTCTTGGCGCTGCCGTGACGGCGGGGCGGGGATCGCTCGTGTCACGCCCCCTCGGCGTCGGGATTCCCGCTCTCCTCCCGTGCGGCAAGCTGTGCCGCATCACGCTCGTTGAGGGCGACGAGTCCACCGCCGATGGCGGCGACCACCCCCGCGGCTCCCACCGCCCAGGGCAGCATGTTCTCCCCCCTGCCAAGCACGAAGGCGCCGACGACCAACGCAAGGCCCCAGAGGGTCGTGTTCTGAGCACGCGTCATGGAACTGGAGTGTGGCACCAAGCGCAGACGCGCCGGGGCGGATCAAGCGAATGTTGTCCCGCACACCACCCGGAGACGGCAGGCTCGCTCTTTCACTCACTGCGGCATGTGCGGATGCTCGTGTCGGGATCGAGTGGGATGGTTCGGGTCATGCATCAACGCATCGTGCAAGCGGGGAACACAGTCGTTCCGGCGCTCCTGGCCCTCCAGTCACTCGGGTTCTCCGTCGAGGTCAGCGGCGACTCAATCGTTGCTCACCGAGGCCCGGAGGAGTACGTGGCCGCCGACCCTGTGGCACTTCTCGGCTTGGTCCGGTTGGTAGAACTTCGCTCGTGGGACTGGGCCGCCAGCGATTCACAGATCGACGAAACGCTGCTCCGCTACGGAATGGGCTGACGCCCTCATCCGGAAGACCGCGCCATTTGCGGCATGACAGTGCGGTTCCATAGCCGCTACGGACCCCGCTCCTCGAAAGGGTCCGTGATCCACGAAGGATCTCTTCGGAGGAACGCGTCGTCCGCAGCGCGCACCCAGTCGTAAGAGTCGGTGGTGTGGACCTTGCCTTCGCTGACCAGCGCCGTGGACGGAACGATCGTCACGGACCGGTGGATCTCGGCTCCTGCACGACAGATGACAACTTGGTATTCGGGGCGCAGACGCCGGAGCAGGCCGCTGCGACGGTCACCAACCCGCCGGAGCTGCACGCTCAGATCGTCTGGCACGCGACTCAGACTCCCACAACCATGAGGCCGATCAGCGGCAGATCCGGACGTTGGAATCTCTAAGGGGTCGAGATCGCGAGACGAGCGAGGGCCATACCCGTGACGCCGAGGGCCATGCTCGCCGCAGGTCCCTTGCCGGCCGAGAAGAAGGCGACGCTCAACGTGACACCGACCACCAGCACGAGGACGACGACTGAACGGCGTCGTCGACTACTACGAGACCAGGCACTTCCTCGTGCAGAAGGCGTCATGAGGGTCATCCTTACAGGCGCCACAAGCGGAGGAGGGCGATTCGCCGTGCCCTCGTCGACGCGAGCGCGCGGAGAGCGGCAGGAGAGGACGTTCTATACCGCCTCGCGGTAGGACTCCCACCGAGTCCGGAGGTCGTCGACCTCCGAGGCCAGACGCTCTGCTGGGTAGGTCTTGGACTTCGTGGGCAGGTAGTTGCGGACGAGGTCGGCGACCTCGCTCAGCGCTTCGTCCATCCACCTGCGATATGCAGTCAGGTCTGGGAGTGCGGGCGGCACCTCGAGATTGACGATGAAACGACGTTGCTTACGCCCCACCATCCCAGGAGCGATACCGACTCCGGCGGCGTACTCCGAACCAAGGCCGCCTGCCGTGTAGGTCATGAAGCAGAGGTCTACGACATAGTCCTCAAAGTCGACAGGACCCACGAGGTCGCGCAACTCTCGACAGACGGCGTTGTCGTCCCGCGACCGTCCTCCGACGTACATCCCTCCGACCTTCACAGCCACGAACGCATCATGTCACCGCCTTGCCTTGGACGACCGCTCGTCGGCATGGTCGACCGCGCGCTCCGCGGCATGTGCGGAGGTTCGACGTGAAGCGGGGCGGTGCTAGACCGCCCTTCGACGTCAAGGGCCAATCTCGGGCACGCCCGGTCGCCGCCCCTCACCCCATGTGTCCTCGGCACCGCAGTGGACACACGCCCGGTACGGCTGGTTGTCCTCGGTCAGCTTTCGTTGCCACGTGTGCCTGCGCAACAGGCATCTGACTCGCTTTCCCATGACAGTCCCTTCGAGACCTCCAAATGTACTCCGGCGCGGGCCCAAGTCTCTCCACTGATGACATTGGCAACGCCCCGCAGGGGCGGTCTCACGGGGTCAGCGCAACACTTCCTTGATTCGACTGTGTCGAGGAGGTTGTCGTGGGTCATGGCGACTACGAGAGGTTGACGCCGCAGGCGATCGACCAGGTCTGGGTGCGGCTGAAGGCCGGTGAGGCTGCCAAGCCCACCGCTCGTGCGCTGGGGTTGTGCACCGGAACCGTGCGGGCGTACCTGATCCGCTGCGGTGGGATCCGGCCGGACCCGCGCAGGCGTGCTGCTGACAGGTTGAGCTTGGCGGACCGGGAGGAAATCTCCCGCGGGCTGGCCGCAGGCGAGTCGATCCGGGCCATCGCCGCCCGCGTTGGGCGGGCACCGTCGACGGTCAGCCGGGAGGTCAACGCCAACGGTGGCCGACGCGGGTACCGGGCAGTGCGAGCCGACCAGCGGGCCTGGGCGCGGGCAACACGGCCCAAGGTGTGCAAGCTGGCCAAGGATCCGCGGCTGCGTGCGATCGTGGAGGACAAGCTGACCCAGCGGTGGTCACCCCAACAGATCGCCGGCTGGCTAAAACGGACCTACCCTCAGGACCCACGGATGCAGGTGTCACACGAGAGCATCTACCGCGCCCTGTACGTCCAGCCCCGCGGCGCGCTGAACAAGGAGCTCACCCGATACCTGCGCACCGGACGGGTCCTGCGCCGCCCCAAAGGAGTTCGCACCCCCGATGGTCGCGGATCAAGGCCGAACACGGTCAACATCTCCGCGCGCCCACCCGAGGTCGCCGACCGGGCCGTGCCCGGGCACTGGGAAGGTGACCTGGTCTTCGGCAAGGGAATGAGCCCGGTGGCGACCCTGGTCGAACGCAAGACCCGCTACCTGATGCTGGTCGCCCTGCCCCGAGGGGACCACCGCGCCGACGCCGTCGCGCACGCCCTAGCCGACGCGGTCACCACCTTGCCCAAGTCGCTGGCCAAGACCCTGACCTGGGACCTGGGACACGAGATGGCCCAACACCAGCAGTTCACCATCGCCACCGGTGTTCAGGTCTACTTCTGCGACCCCAAGTCGCCCTGGCAACGCGGCAGCAACGAGAACACCAACGGCCTGCTGCGTCAGTACCTGCCCCGCCGGCTCGACTTCCGCACCCTGACCCAAACCGACTTCGACGCCATCGCCGCAGAGCTCAACAACCGACCTCGACAAACCCTGGGCTTCAAGACACCATCAGAATCACTAGCGGAAGCGTTGCGTTGACCGCCTGAACCCGCAGGCATGAGAGGACGTTCTGCCCGACCCTCGCGTTGGCACAGCGGTGCATCGGTGAGGAGTTTCTTCACTGGCTCAAGGCCGCGGCTTCGCCGCGGCGGCGTGGGACCCCGCGATGGGGCCCCGCGCTGCGGGCGGCGCTGGCGCGCCGTCCTCGCGCACCCCACCGCACCCCACGCCCCACGCCAAAGAGCAGCGATCGGTCCAGTCCCGAACGCTGCTCTCAGCTCGAGCAACCATCACCTCCTACTGCGCTGGTGACGGCAGGGGCCGGCGCGTGCCTGGGTGCCGAAAGCCCCAGCCCTCACCATCCGCGCGACGGCCGTCTTCAGACCCGTTTGGCCGACTCCCGCACCGGCATCGCAGCCGGTCGCCTCCCAGCGCCTTGGGGTCGAGGTAGGTGCGCAGACCCGCGTGATGGGGTTGGGCGTTTGTGGCGCAGGGGTGGCACACCAGTTTGACAATGACCCCTTGACGGTGTCATCGAACCACCACCAACTAAGCACGAGAACGACAACAACAGGGTCTGACCTGCGCCTTCGGGACGTCACATAATCCGTCGGTCGTCGGTTCAAGCCCGACCTGCCCCACCAGTCGTCCGTATGAGGCCATCCCACCGGCTGGGGATCTCGATTCAGTCCACCTTGTGGACGACCCAGGCCTGCGCCTCGTGCAAGGCCGCCCAGGTGGACTCGCCCAGGACGGGGGTGGCTCCGAAGACGCGGTCCGGTGGTTCGACGGTCACCGGGACGGTGCGGGCCAGGAGCGCGGCCAGGTCCGGGTCGAGTCCGGACACGTAGAGACGACCTCCGGCGGCACCGATCTGCTCGGCGTAGGTGGCGAGGATCCGGAAGAAGGTCGCACCCAGCGACGTCCGGCCGCGCAAGCGGAGGACCACTGCCGGTCTCTGCGCGTTCCCGACCTCGGGCAAGCGCGCCTGGAGGGTGCGGGCGCCGGCGAAGAACAGACTGCCGTAGGCGTCGAGGATGGTCACTTGGTTGCTGGGCAGAACCTTGGGCGCCGGCCGCTCTTCGAACAGCCCGTCATCGCGGGGCGCCAGCTCGATGACCCTGAGATCCATCGCTTCCTGGTTGAGCTGCAGGAGCAGGGAGAACGCGACCCCTACGCCGACGGCCACCGCGACAGGAAGGAACAACGTGGCCACGAACGTGGTCACCAGTGCGGTCTGGGACAGACGCCCAGTGCGCCAGATCGTGGCGAGCGCATCCGGGTGGAGCGACCCCACGGCCGCGAAGATGAGCACCGCCGCCAGGGTGGGCATGGCGACCTTGCCGACGAGTCCGGCGAAGAGCACGAGGATCACCGCCATCCACAGGCCGGAGCAGATCCCCGCCCAGCGGGTCCGCGCGCCGACCGAGACGTTGAGGGCGGTCTGTCCCACGGAACCTCCGACGGGCTGGCCGAGCAGCAGGCCCGAGGCGAGGTTGCCCAACCCCTGGGCCGCGAAGTCCCGGTTCATGTCCGATGGCCGCCCGTCCGCGTTGGGCGCCGACTCGCTCACTCCTGCGCCCTGGACCAGGACGATCACAGCGATCGCGCACGCGTTGAGGCACAGCCTGACCGAGAGAAGGCTGAGGTCGGGCAGAGCGGGCACGGGCAGGGAACGTGGGATCGCTGCGCTGTCGCCGACGCGGATGACGGCCGTGGCGCCGGCGAGAGCGACCGCCAGGGTGGGCAGGATGAGGGCGGCGAGGGCGCTCACCGTGTTGAGGCGCGTCCGGGCCAGGCCGAACAGGATGCCCAGCGCACCCAGACCCGCCAGCAGTGACGCGAGGTCGATGCTGTCCGGATGGGTGATGACGTCGACTGCCTTCGCCAACGAGTTGGCGCCGTGGGGGGAGGCGCCGGCCAGGTCGCCCAGCTGGCCACAGATGATGTTGACGGCCACGCCGGTCAGGAAGCCCGTCATGACCGAGTGGGAGACGAACCTGGTGTAGCGGCCCAGCCTGAGCAGTCCGGCGCCGACCATCACCAGGCCGGTGAGGAAGGTCAGGAGGAACAGCGCTTGCGGTCGTTGCTCGGCGTCGAACCCCGACACGGCTGAACCGGCCGCGATGGCCGCGGCCGTCGTGGTGGTGATCACCATCAGTCGGGTGCTGGAGGTCAGGCCGCCGGCGGTCGGGCCCGCGATGCTCGCGTACAGGCCGTACACCGGGTTCACCCCGACCAGCACCGCGGAGGCCATGCCGTCAGGGACGCTGCTGATCGCGCCCGGCAACCCGGCGACGACGTCCTTGCCGAAGTCCTTGCGCTCAGGCTTGATCGACCGGGACCAGGCCCGGAGACCGTCGAGCAGGCGGCGCCCCGGCTGGGGGTCAGTGGTCCGGCTGGGGTCTGTCATCGCGCACCGATCCGTGGCACTCGCCCCACCTCCGGCCCGACCCGCAGGTACAGGACTCGTTGCGGCCCCGGTTCGCGTCGTCGCGGGCATAGACGGCCATCAGCTCCGAGGGCGCACGGCCCTGCCGCAGGAGCTGGACCATCGCCTCCATCGGCGTGCGGACGTGGTGGAAGAACGAGAGGTACCCCGGGCACAGGTAGTGCTGGCCGGACTCGCCGTTCGGAGCCGTGGCGAAGCGGTCCTTGGGACACCCCCCGTTGCACGCGAAACGTACGTCGCAGTCGCGGCAGAACTGGGTCAGCGTGTCGCGCTTGTCCTGTCCGAACTTCCGCTGCTGCGGCAGGGCGACGAGCTCGAGCATGGTCCGGTCGCCGATGTTGCCGAGGAGGTGTTTTGGCTCGACGAAGTGGTCGCACGAGTAGAGGTCGCCGTTGTGTTCCAGTGCCAGCTGCGACCCACAGGTCTCCGCGTGGACGCACATACCACCGCCCTCGCCGTACCAGGAGGCCAGCGCGGTGTCGAAGACCTGGACGTACACCGTCCCGATGTCGCGGCGGACCCACTCCTCGAACACGTCGATCACGAAGCGGCCGTACTGCTCGGGAGAGACCGAGCGATGGGTCACCAGTGAGCCCTCCTGGACGTACAGGGGTCGGCCGTGCACCCCTGCGCCCCATCCCGTGTTCGCGACCTGCAGGGTCTGCGGCGTCGCGCGCTCGATGATGGGGATGAGCTGGATGAACGACGCGCCGAGCTCGTCGCGCAGGTAGCGGTAGACCTCGTCACCGTGATCGCCGTTGCCGGCGTGGACCGTGGTCAGCACGTTCCACTCGACGTGGTGCCTCTTGAGCACCTCCAGGCCCTGCAGCACCCGGTGGGACGTGGGCTTGCCGCCCTTGTCGACCCGGTACCTGTCGTGCAGGGCGGGTGGCCCGTCGATCGAGATCCCGACCAGGAAGTCGTTCTCCGCAAGGAAGGCGCCCCACTCGTCGTCCACGAGGGTTCCGTTGGTCTGCAACGTGTTCAGGACCCTCTGGCCCGGACGCTTGTACTGCTCCTGGAGCTTCATCGCCCTCCGGTAGAAGCCCAGGCCCATCATGGTGGGCTCGCCGCCCTGCCAGGCCATCACCACCTCCGCCGCGTCCGGGTGGGCCTCCAGCAGCTGCCGGATGTATGCCTCCTGCAGGTCCTCGGCCATCCGGAACCTGCTGCCGGGATACAGCATCTCCTTGGACAGGAAGAAGCAGTACTCACAGTCCAGGTTGCACACGGCACCCGTCGGCTTGACCATGACGTGGAACTGGTGTCGGGACCCACCGGTGAGGGGCTGACCCGCGATGGCCCCGGTCTCGGTCATCGGCTGATCCGACTGCGCAGCGGGGTGACCTCGACCGGCCCACCGGGCTCAGGACCGGTGGAGGCTGCGAGCTCGCCGTAGCGGCGGGCCAACGGTGCCGCAGTGAGCCCGTGGGCGACGACGCTGAGCAGGACGGTCAGGGCGAGGACGGTCACCGCCTCGTCGGCGCGGGTCCCCAGCGCTTCCAGGGCGAGGAGCGCGAACACCAGGGAGGCCAGGCCGCGGGGTCCGAACCAGCCGACGAACAGGATCGTGGAGCGGTCCATCCCCGCACCGATGGAGGCGAGCGCGACGGGCAGCATGCGGACCACCGTGAGGCTCAGGACCGCATAGACCACGATCGTGGCGTCCACGCGGCCGAGCATGATCGGGACGACGACGGCGCCGAACACCATCCAGACCAGCGACGCGAGCAGGGTGCCCATCTGTTCGAGGAACTCCAGCTCGGCCGGTCCCCGGCGGCCGGCACAGGCACCGAACGTCAGACCGCCGCAGAAGGCGGCGACGAAGCCGTTGCCCTGCAGCGCCAGGGCGCACTCGTATGCCGCCAGCGCCAGGGCCAGGACGGCGATGCCGGTGAACGACTCCGCCGCGGTCCCGCGGCGTCGGGCCACCCGCAGCGCCAGACCGCCCAGGCCACCGACGGCGGCGCCCACCGCAGCGCCGATGAGCAGCTCGAGGGCGGCATGCCCGGCGCCGTCAGCGTGCTCGAGTCCCGCGGCGGTTGCTGCACCGGCGATCGCCAGCATCACCACCGGTGTCGCGATCCCGTCGTTCAGGCCGCTCTCGACGATGATGAGCTGCCGGATGCGTGAGGGGATGACCGGGTTGGTCACGACCGGGACACCGAGGGCGGCGTCGGTCGGGGCGAGGGCCGCGCCGACCAACAGGGCCAGCCACGTGCCGAGTCCCGGGAAGAACCAGGCGGCCAACCCCCAGCCCAGCAGGATGGTCAGTGGCAGACCGACCGCCAGCAGGCGCAGGTATCGGCCCGCATCGACACGCAGACCCCGCAGCGGCAGTCGCGCCGCGTCGGAGAACAGCACCCACACGAGCGTGAGCTCGACGAGCGGGGTCAAGGCCTCGGGTCCCGAGGGGCCGTGGACCAGATCCAGCCCGGACACGGCCAGACCGACCACGACGAACGCGATCGGCGCAGTCACGTCGGCGTTCTCCAGGCGGTTGGAGAGCAACCCCCAGGCGAACAGCGCGGCGGCGGCGACCACGATGGCCATGACGTCCATGTGGGTCTCCTGTCTCGGTGGGCCACGCAGGATCTGTCGACGGCGGCGGCTCAGCCGGCTGCTCCGTGGGCGAGTGCGCCCTGGGCGGTTGACTCGTGGAGGCTGAGCTCGTCGTCGTGCGCGTGTGGCGCGAGGTCGAAGACGACGTTGCGGACGGTGCCGGTGAAGGCATAGGGCGCCCGGTCCTCGTAGTCGAGGTCGACGACTCCGCCGTTGTCGCGCGCGATGTCCATGCCGGCGTACGTGGTGAAGATGAGCGAGATGGTGTGCGGGATGTCTCCCTCGCCGATCTTCTTGTCATCTGCCCACAGGGTCGCGTGGCCGGAGGTGCCGGGCGTTGACTCGTCGGCGTCGAACACCATCTTCAGGGTGATGTCGCCGGTGGGGATCGGCTCGGTGGAGGTCTGCCGGTAGGTGTCGATGCCGAGGTACTGGTAGGTGTGGTTCAGCAGCCCCTTCTCGTCGACCCACAGTGCGAACCCGCCGATGAAGTCGGCGAAGGCCACCAGCACACCCTCGGCACCGTCGTCGGGGACGTGCACGTCGGCCTCGATGGCGTAGGAGCGACCGATGATCCGTGGGATCTGCGTGGTCTGGATGTTCTGGACGTCGCCGGCGAACGCGAACCGGGTCTGGGTGGGCATCGGGGGCAGCATCCCGAAGAACACCGCGAACCCGCCGAGGAGCGGAAGGACGCGGTTGCGTTCGGCTTCGGACCAGAAGAGCTCGACCAGCTCCGCGACCTTCTCGGGGTGCTCGGCTGCGACGTCATGGGCCTGGGCGAAGTCGTCGGGCAGGTAATACAGCTCCCAGGTGTCCTGCGCGGGGTCCCAGCCACTGCCGGGCGCGAACTTGGACAAGGTGGCCGGGCTGAAGTCCCAGGGCAGCTTGTCGAGCTTGGTGCAGGCCCACCAGCCGTCCTTGTAGATCGCACGGCTGCCGTACATCTCGAAGTACTGCACCGTGTGCTGTTCCTCCGCCTCGGCTGCGTCGAACGTGTAGGCGAAGCTGGTGCCGTCCATCTGCTCCTGCTCGATGCCGTCCACGACGGTGGGCTGCGGGAGCCCGATGACGTCCAGGACGGTGGGGACGATGTCGATGCAGTGGGTGAACTGCGTGCGCAGGCCGCCGCCGCCGGCGATCCGCCTCGGCCACGAGATGACCATCGGGTCTCGTGTCCCACCGAGGTGGCTGGCCATCTGCTTGCCCCACTGGAAGGGCGCGTTGTTCGCGTGCGCCCAAGCCGCTGCGAAGTGCGGGGCGGTGTGGAAGCCGCCGAGCTCCTCGAGGCCGCCGTACTTGTCGATCATCGTGAACTGCTCCTCGGCGTCGAGGACCACGCCGTTGAAGAACGTGGTCTCGTTGAACGAGCCGGTCAGGGTGCCCTCCATCGAGGCGCCGTTGTCGCCCCAGACGTAGATGACCAGGGTGTTGTCGAGTTCGCCCATCTCCTCGACCGCGTCGAGCATCCGGCCGACGTTCCAGTCGGCGTTCTCCGAGTAGCCGGCGAAAACCTCCATCTGCCGCGCGTACAGCCTGTGCTCCACGTCGCTGAGGCTGTCCCAGGACGGGTACGCCGCCGGCCGGTCGGTGAGCTCGGTGTCGGCCGGGACGACGCCGAGCGCCTTCTGCCGTTCGAGGGTCTTCTCGCGGTAGGCGTCCCAGCCGTCGTCGAACTGGCCCTTGTACCTGTCGGCCCACTGCTTGGCCACGTGGTGCGGCGCGTGGGTCGCGCCCGTCGAGTAGTAGACGAACCACGGCTTCTCGGCGTCCTGGGCGCGGACCGCGTGCAACCACTCGACCGCCTTGTCGGTGATGTCGTCCGGGAAGTAGTACAGCTTCCCGTCCGCGCCCTCTGGAACGCCGAGGGTCGAGTTGTCCTGGGTGATGATCGGGTCGTACTGGCCGGCGGCACCGGTCAGGAAGCCCCACCAGTGGTCGAACCCCCAGCCCGTCGGCCAGTGGTCGAAGGACCCCGCCGCTCCCATGTCGTGACCGGGGGTGATGTGCCACTTACCGAACCCGCCCGTGACGTATCCGTTCTCCTTGAGGATCCGGGGCAGCGCTGTGCAGGACCGTGGGCGGATACCCGTGTATCCGGGGAACGGTGCGGGGAACTCCGCGATCCCACCCATGCCTACCCGGTGGTGGTTGCGACCGGTCAGCATCGCGGCCCGCGTCGGTGAGCAGACGGCCGTCACGTGGAAGCGGTTGTAGGTGATGCCCTGCTGCTGGACGCGAGTCAGGTTCGGCGTCCGGATCCCACCGCCGAAGGTGTCGGGCCCACCGAAGCCCGCGTCGTCGATGAGGACGACGAGGACGTTGGGCGCCCCATCGGGCGCCTTCGTGGGAGCCACGATGCTCCAGTCACCCTCGGACTCGTCGATCGTGCGACCCCCGACGCCGCTGAAGGCGTGGTCAGGCACCGGCAGGACGCTGCGGTCGGGCGAGAACTTGCCCATCGCCTCGGTCAGCCTCGCCTTGAGCTCGTCGATCCCGCGCTCGTCGCTCTCGACCACGGACTTGACGGGTGAGCCCGGAAGGGCCCGCTCGACCTCGAGGCGGGAGTCGGAGGGGAACACGCCGATGATCACGGCCGTGCCGGCCTTGAGGGCAGCACCCACGTGTTCCTGGACGGCCGCGGTGAGCTTGTGCCCGGCGAAGTGGCCGACCACGGCCCCGGCCGCCGCGCCCACCGCCACCGCCCCGAGCATCGGGGGCGCGAACATCCCCACCAGGACACCAGCGCCACCGCCCCAACCCGCGCCACGACGACCGAGGTCGTTCCCGGTGTCCATCAGGCGAGGCTTTCCGTCGGCGTCCCGGCCGACGAGGATCATCCCCTGGCTCGAGAGCTTCTTGGATCCGACCTTGTCGGCCAGAGCCCGGAACTCGGTCTCGGCGACGTCGACGTCGGGGTAGCCGGCCACGAGGAGCATCTGCGTGTTGGTCATGGTTGCTTCCCCCCGGTGCATGGCTCAGCGATCTGCGGGCCTGTGTGACCACCCAAGCGGGGCGCGTCGGACGACGGCCAGTGCCGAACGTCCCTCGCCAGGGGCGGCGCGGCCTGCCTGCTCGTCTGTGGCCGCGGGTGCGGAACCGGCGCGACCGCCCGCGATCCGCACCGCTGTCAGCCCGTGGCTCTGGTCACCTCGCCGAGGATTCGGCCGGCGTCTGGAAAGCGTTCGGGATTCTCGGCGGAGAAGTTGAGGCGGATGAATGGCCCCGATGGTTCGGCAGGGAACCACTCGGTGCCGGGGGCAACGGCCAAGCCGCGTGTCTCGCAGTCGCGGACGAACTGGTGGGCGTCGGTTCCGTCCGGGAGCCGGACCCACAGGTTGAGGCCACCGCGCGGCACCTGTTCGACCCGGAGGTCTGGTGCGTGCAGCCGGAGGGCGTCCAGGAGGTGGTCCCTGCGGCTCCTGAGCTGCTGGCGCATACCGCGAAGATGCCTCGCCCACCCGGGGTGGGTGACGACGTCGAGAGCGGCCGCTTGGAGGACTCCACTGACGTACATGCTCTCGGCGGCACGGTCAGCCAGGATCCGGTCTCTCGCTGGGCCGCGTGCGATCACGGCAGCGACACGAAGAGCGGGCGAGACGGACTTGGTCAGGGACCGCAGGTAGATGACGTGACCGTCGTGATCGTGCGCGACCAGCGGCTCGGGCCGCGAATCGATGCCGAGGTCGTGCGCCCAGTCGTCTTCGATGAGGAAGGCGCGCCGACGTCGGACGATGTCCAGCACGGCTTCGCTGGTGTCCCGGGACCATTGCGCGCCGGTGGGGTTGGCGAACGTCGGCTGGGCGTAGAACGCGCGGGCGCCGCTCGTGGCGAATGCCCGGTCCACCTCAGCCGGATCGGGTCCGTCGGCTCCCGAGGGGACGGGCACGAGAATGACTCCGCACTGCTCGGCTGCCAGAACGGCACCCCAGTAGGTGGGGGACTCGATGAGAAGCGGCTGTCCCGTTCCCACCAGAGCGCGGAAGATCGAGCTGAGCCCGCTCTGGCTTCCCGCGATGATGAGGGCGTCACGCCCGGCCGGCGGGGACACGTCCACAGGAGCGGCTGCAGCGATCTGGCTCGCGAACCACGACTGCAGCTCCGGCGAGCCGGCTGTCGGTGAGCGCGTCACAGCAGCCTCCGTCCGTGACGCTCGGACCAAGGCGGAACGGACGAGGCGCTCCGGCAGCAGGTCCTTGGCTGGGTAGCCAGAGTGCAGCTGAATGGCGTCAGGAACGGATACCCGTTGCGTCGACGAGAGGCCGCTCGTCCGTGGCCGAGGGGCCACCATCGCTGCTGCCTGCCATCCGAAGTCCGCGCTGCGCGACGGGCGGGTCGTCCGTACGAACGTGCCCACGCCCGGACGACTCTCCACGAGTCCCAGCGCGTCCAGCTGGCGCATCGCCTTCTGCACGGTCACGGGGCTGGCGCCGTGTGCGGCCATCAGTGCCCTGTTGGACGGGAGTCGCGCGCCGGGCGCTGCGGAGGCGATCCAGGAACGGAGCGCGTCGACGATACGACCTGCGCTATCGTTGGTCATGAAGCAACAGAGTAGCGCTACTCATCAACTGACTCCCGTGATATCCAGCCCTCCTCCCGCTCGATCGGGCCTGGGTTGGGGGTTGGTAGGGGTTGCCGCCTTCTCGTTCACGGTGCCATTCACACGGGTCGCTGCGCACGACGGCCTCTCGGCCCTGTTCATCGGCTCCGGCCGCGCCGTGGTCGCGGCCCTGCTGGCGGTCGTCGCGCTTTCGGTCACCCGTCAGTCACTGCCCTCGCGAGTGCAGTGGGCGCGACTGACGGTCGTCGCAGGTGGTGTCGTCGTCGGGTTCCCACTGCTGACGTCGTACGCCCTGACCACCGCTCCGGCCAGCCACGGCGCGGTCGTCATCGGGCTGCTGCCGGCGGCCACGGCAGTGATGGCGGTGCTGCGAGGCAAGGAACGGGTGGCGACCTCGTTCTGGGTGTCCGCCGCATTGGGCGCTGCCGCAGTGGTCGGCTTCGCGGCCCTGCAGAACGGTGGTTTGGAGAACGGTGGTCTCGGGTCGCTGCACTGGGCCGACGTCCTGCTGTTCGGTGCGGTCGTGGCCGCCGCCATGGGGTACGCCGAAGGCGGACTGCTCGCCCGGGAGCTCGGCGCGTGGCAGACCGTGTCCTGGGCGCTGGTCCTCTCCGGGCCCCTGATGGTCACCCTGACGATCGTCTCGGTCATGAACGAGATCCCGAGGGGTACGCCGGTCCAGTGGCTCGCTTTCGCCTACCTCTGCGTGGTCTCCATGTACCTGGGGTTCTTCGCCTGGTATCGCGGCTTGGCCGTCGGCCCCATGTCCCAGGTCAGCCAGGTGCAGCTCGTCCAACCGGTGCTGAGCATCCTGTGGGCAGCAATCATCCTGCGCGAGCACCTGACGTGGCCCACTGTGCTCGGGGGTGCGGTCGTCATCGCCTGCGCACGCTTCGCGGTCCGCGCGCGCCTCGGCAAGCGCGCCCGCTGACGCGCCGCCTGCCTCGTCGTGACACCTCGAGGGGTGAGCGTCGGGAGGCTCGAGATCTCGTGATCGAGTCCCAGGCTCGGGTCGCTGCCGCCCTGGACAGCGCCATCGGCACGCTGACCAACGACGAGCTCGCCAGCCTGGCGACGGCGCTCCCGGTCCTGACGCGGATCGGTGACGAACTGGAAAAGGAGACGACATGACCGCGAACCAGAGTCCCGGTCAGACCGAGGAGATCGCGCAGTTCTTCGGTGACTTCGAGTCGGCTTCGCGTCGGGAGGACTGGGCCGGATACGGCGAGATGTTCCTGCCGCAGTTCACGAACATCTATCCCGTCACCGTCAGCACCGTTGCTCGGGAGGACCTCGTCGCCTTCCTGCCTCACCGCAAGGGAACCTTCGCGAGGGCCGGCGCGAGCGGCGTCGTGCTGGCCTCTCTGGAGGTGGACCCCCTGGACGGGCGCCACGTCGTCGCCCGCACCACGTAGTAGGTGCTGTTCGAGGGTTCCGGGCGAGCGCCAGCGGTGCTGCGGACAGCGTTCCTGGGCGAGCCGCGTGGAAGGTCGCGTCGTGGAACGTGCGCGGGTGTCTGTCAGTCGCCCACAGCGGACGATGTCGGCTGTGGCTCGGCGGCCTACGGTCAGGAACGGCCCAGGATGCTCGCGGTCTCGCCGCCTTTCGAACCTGGCCACCCACCAAGGCAAGGAGAACGGCATGACGACATTCACGGTGTGGAAGTTCGACGACCCCGACGGGGCGGAGCGTGGCTCGGACATCCTCAAGGACTGCGCGCGCAAGGGCTGGGTCAAGATCCTCGACCATGCGATCGTTTCGTGGCCTGAGGGCGCCGAGCGGCCCACGTCGAAGCACAGCCACGACGACACCCGGCGTGGTGCCGGGTGGGGTGCACTCTGGGGCGTTGTCGCTGGGTCGCTCTTCCTGGTCCCGGTCGTGGGCGGCGTCGCCGGTGCGGCGCTCGGGGCGTACAGCAAGATGACCCAGGACGCGGGTATCTCCAAGGAGCAGCTAGAGACCATCCGCACGAAGGTCACGCCCGGCTCGTCTGCGCTTTTCGTCGTCACCGACGAGGGCGACCTCGACAAGGTCGGCGAGCGCTTCGGGGGCATCCACAGCAAGCTCATCGCCACCAACCTCACGGCGGCTGAGCGCCAGGTCCTGCTCGAGACCTTCGGTCACTGACCTTCCCCCGCTGGCCCCTCTTGACCGACCCCCTCCCAAGCACGGCCCGTCCGTGCGACCGTGCGTCGTGCGTCCGTGGCAGCTCACAGACGGTTCAGTCGGCCGGCACTGGACTGGTGTCAGGTCCGGGCACACGCTTGGAGCATGGGCTGGTTGAAGGTGCTCGGCGGTCTGGCGATCGTGAGCGGTGTGTTGGGGTATGTGGTCGGGTTGCGTGACAGCCGCCGGAACGACGAGGCCGAGCGCGGCTTGCTCGCATGGATGCTGCTGGCCTGGCTCGGCGTTGCGGTGCTCCTTGTCGCCGAGCTCGCGTAGCGCCGCCGTGCCAACGGGGTGACTGGAGGCGATCGAGAGCATCCACGCGTTGGTCCCAGCCCCTGCTCGCCCAACGTGCGCACGTGCAACTCGCTTCCCCTGACCAAAGCGAGGGAGTACGGTTTTGATGTCCGGTCTGGATAGAGGCCGGGGCAACAGGTGCATGGGTTGTCGCTTGGTTCCGGGGCTTGGGGTGTGTCCGTGCCGAAGCAGAACGTCGTCCGGCGGAGTTCACCGGTCTGCAGCTCATCCGGACGTGCCGTCGTGGCGGTGCCCGTGCAACCGGAGCGCAAGGCCGCTCCTTGAGCCGGGCGGCCGGAGGGGCCGAGGCCCTCGACGAGACCGATCCCCAGTCGGTCGCGGTCGCCGTGCTGGACCGGGCAGGCGTCATCGTCGAGGTCAACGAGGCCTGGTCGGCGTTTGCCCGTGAGAACGGAGGAGACCCGGCTCGCACCGGGATCGGGGCCTCGTACCTGGCAGTCTGCGAGTCGGCGACGGGCGACCCCGGCGCCGCGCGGGTGGCCGCTGCGATCCGCGCCGCTTGCGCAGGCGAGCTCACAGTGCCGGTGACCGTGCGGATACCCGGTGACGCACCGGACCGGCCGCGCTCGTTCGACGTGTCGGTCTCCTCACGGTACGCGTCCGACGGTGTCTGTGTCGGCGCCACCGTCACCCTGACCCCCACTGTGGAGGACGCGCGCCCGGTGCCCACGGTGCCAGACGGATCGGCGCGGAGCTCACCGGAGCTGAGCTTCCCGGACGGGCCCAGGCTGCAGCTCGAGGAGGCCATCGGGCTGCTGAAGGACCACGCGGAGAGCGTCCTCAAAGCGCAGGGACGCCTTCGGGCGTTGTTGCGAGCGAGCACCTCGGTGGCCAGCGACCTGAGCATGGCCGTGGTGCTGCGTCAGATCGTGTCGGCAGCACGCGAGCTGGTGGGAGCCCGGTCCGCAGCCCTTGGTGTGGTTGGCCACGACGGTGCACCTGCCCAGTTCATCGCGGAGGGCCCGGACGTCGGAATGGTGGAGCGGATGGCCGTGTGGCCAGGCGGTGGCGTCGCGCCCGACACCGTCCTCAGGTATCCGCAGCACCACCTGCCGGTCGACATGCCGGGGCCCCCGGCCGGCGCCGGAGATCCAGGGGTCGACCCCCCACCCGACTCCCTCCTGGTCGCCCCCATCAGGATCCGCGACCGGGTGTTCGGCACGTTGTACCTCATCGAGTCCCTGCGCGGCGAGTTCACCGCCGAGGACGAACAGCTGGTCGCGGCCTTCGCCTCCGCCGCCAGCAGCGCCATCGAGAACGCTCGGCTCTACCAGGAGACCGAACAGAACCGGAAGTGGTTGGCCGCCTCGGCCGAGGTCACCCAGCAGCTGTTCGCCGGAACCTCCGACCAGCACCTCGAGCTGGTCGTGCGTTTCGCTGCGAAGGGGGCAGGAGCAGACCTGGCCAACCTGGTGCTGTCGACGGGTGAGGGTGATTCGCGTCAGTGGAGCGTGAAGGCGGCCGTGGGGCTGTTGGCGGACAGGGTGATGGGTGCCCCCGTCGATGTCGAGACGGCCGTCGGCCAGGTGATCCTTTCGGGCAAACCCGTGCTGTTGGAGGACTACGCGAGCCAGGTGGGCGACGGCGGCCTCTACGGCTTCCAGGACTCGGGGATCGTCGTGGGATCGATGGTGTGCGCGCCACTGCTGGTCCAGAACGAGGTCGTGGGGGTCATGAGCGTGGGCCGGGTCGCGGGTCACGGGTCGTTCACCGAGACGGACATGGAGCAGCTGGCCGTGTTCACGGGGCACGCCGGCCGAGCGCTGGAGCTCGCTCAGGCGCGGGACACGCACGCGGCGCTGACGCGGATGGAGGACCATGAACGGATTGCCGCCGACCTGCACGACCACGTGATCCGGGAGCTTTTCACGATCGGCATCGGGCTGCAGGGCCTGGTCCACCGGGTCCCCGGCATCGAGGACAAGCGCAAGGTCCTTGGCTACGCCGACGGGATCGACCACGTCATCGCCCGGATCCGCGCGACGGTGTTCGAGCTGAAGGACGGCCGTCCCTCGGCAGAAGGGGATGCGTGAGGCGGCCCAAGGGCTGCTCGGCAACCTGTCCGCGGTGCACGGTGACCGCTCATCCCCGTCGTGTGGGGAAGTCGTGCCGGACGAGACTGGTGATAACGCTGGTGCCGAAGTGAGGCGTGGTGCACAATGGGCGCCAGCAAGCCCAACTGAAGATCGTGGCAAACGCCGAGTTCGAGATGTGTGCGCAGGTTCGTGGGGAAGACGTCCCTCGCACACCCAAGGAGGCCCGGATGTCTGTCGCGATGCCGCGTGTCACGACTCGCGGGGTGGTGTTCATTCACTCCACCCCCAAAGCGCTGTGCCCGCACATCACCTGGGCTCTGGAGTCTGCGCTCGACCGCAAGCTGTCCCTCGACTGGACGGCCCAGCCCGCGGGCGCCGGACTGGTCCGGGCGGAGCTGGCGTGGTCCGGGCCGCAGGGCACCGGCGCCAAGCTCGCCTCGATGCTGCGTGGCTGGGACAAGCTGCGCTACGAGGTGACCGAGGAGCCCAGCCCGGGCGCAGACGGTTCACGCTGGTCGCACACCCCGGCCCTCGGCATCCACCACACGTGGACCTCCGCCGCTGGGGACGCGGTGGTCAACGAGGACCGGCTGCGGGAGGTGCTGCGGCTCTCCCAGGGCTCTCCCGAGGCGATGGCCGAGATGCTCGAAGAGCTTCTGGGCGCGGACTGGGACGCTGAGCTCGAGCCCTTCCGGTATGCCGGTGACGGTGCTCCGGTGAGGTGGCTGCACAAGGTCGGCTGACCGTGTCAGCGGACGACGCGGCCCCGTCGGTGTGAGCGTGGCGGGACGGCGTCGACCCCCACCTCGAGCGGGTGCTCGACGGTGCCCAAGGAGGGCAGGAAGCGGCGGCCTGCGCGCGCACGGATGACGCTGAGCTCGTGGGTGTCGAAGAGCTCCAGGGGCAGGGTCCAGTGGGTGGGGCTGTGTTCGACCACGACGACGTCGCCGTACTGGTGGACCCCGGTAATGAGCGAGTAGGCGTACTCGACCGACGAGTCGTGGTCCCTGACCCGCAGGCTCTCCTGCCCGACCGTGACGGCGATGAAGCGCCCCCGGACGACCTCTCGGGCCAACCACGCCTCGTTGCGACGCATGGCGAGGAGCACGAGCGTCGCGTAGGCGACCAGACCCACGGCGGGCAGGGCACCCATGATCCACCAGCTCCCGGCAGCTCCATGGGGATGCAGCCAGGCCCCGGCTAGTGCCGTGACGGCGGCCACGACCATCACGGCCGCCAGGCGTCGGAGCACGACGGGGCTGCGCAGGGTGTGGGCCCACAGGGCGTCACGGAACCGGGACGCGAGCAGGTCGTCGACGACCTGGATGCGTTCGACGCCCCAGCCCCGACCTGCAGCTGACCCCACCATGCGCTACCCCCTGATCCGACCCGGCGCGCTCAAGGTAGCGACGAGCTGGACCAGGCAGCGGTGACCGCGCCCAAATCGGACCAAACGGATGACGAGGTCGCAACAAGACCTCGGTCAGGTCAGACGGATGTGAACACGACGGCCACGTTGTGGCCGCCGAACCCGAACGAGTTGTTCAGGGCGGCGATGTCGCCGGAGGGGAGCTTGCGGGCCTCGCCGTGCACGACGTCGAGCTTGATCGCGGGGTCGAAGTCGTCGAGGTTGATCGTCGCCGGGGCAAGACGGTGGTGCAGGGCGAGGACCGTCAGGACGCCCTCGAGCGCTCCTGCGGCACCGAGCAGGTGCCCGGTCATCGACTTCGTGGCGCTGACCGGCATACCGTCCGCGTCGTCACCGAACGCGCGGCGGATGGCGTTGGACTCGGCCACGTCACCGACGGGGGTGGACGTCGCGTGGGCGTTGACGTGGACGATGTCCTTGGGCGTGAGCCCGGCCCGCTGGACGGCCTCGACCATGGCGCGGGAGGCGCCGGCGCCCTCGGGCTCGGGGGCAGCGATGTGGTGGGAGTCGGCGGACATGCCCACCCCGCCGATCTCGGCATAGATCTTGGCGCCGCGGGCCTTGGCGGCCTCGTACTCCTCGAGCACGACCACCGCGGCACCCTCACCGAGGACGAACCCGTCGCGCCCGGTGTCGTAGGGCCGTGAGGCGCGCTCCGGGTCGTCGTTGCGGGTGGACAGGGCCTGCATCGCGGCGAAGCCGGCGATGGGCAGGGCGTGCACGGCGCCCTCCGTGCCACCGGCCACGGCGATGTCGGCCCGACCGGCGCGGATCATGTCGTAGGCGTAGCCCATCGCCTCGAGCCCGGAGGCACAGGCGGACACCGGGGTGTGCGCGCCGGCACGGGCACCGATCTCGAGCGAGACGGCAGCGGACGAGGCGTTCGGCATGAGCATGGGGACGGCGAGGGGGAAGACCCGACGCGGTCCCTTCTCGCGCAGGTTGTCCCACTGGGACAACAGGGTCCAGACACCACCGATGCCGGTGCCGATGCAGGCGGCCAGGCGCTCGGGGTCACCCTCGGGGGCGCCGGCGTCGGCCCACGCCTCACGGGCGGCGATGATCGCGTACTGGGCGCTGGGGTCCATGCGGCGCACCTCGACCTTGCTGAGCACCTCCTCGGCGGGGGTCTTCAGGGTCGCCGCGAACTTCACGGGGAGGTCGTACTTCTCCACCCACTCGTAGGGCATGGTCCGGGCGCCGGAGCGGCCGGCGAGGATCGCGTCCCAGGTGTCGGGGACGTTGCCGCCCACGGGGGTCGTGGCTCCGAGGCCCGTGACGACGACGCGTCGTTCGGCGGTCATGTCTGGGTGCTCCTTCGTGAGGGTGGAGGGAAGGGTGCTGCTGCGGGGTGGCGGCCTGCGTGCCGGGTATGGCGCGGGCGCGCCACCCCACGTGTGGTGCGGTGCGGTGTCAGCCGCGGGTCACGCTGGGGTCAGAACTGGATCAGCTCTGGCTCTTGGAGATGAAGGACACGGCGTCGCCGACGGTCTTGAGGTTCTTGACCTCGTCGTCGGGGATGCGCACGCCGAACTTCTCCTCGGCGTTGACGACGATCGTCATCATCGACAGCGAGTCGATGTCGAGGTCGTCGGTGAAGGACTTCTCGGACTGCACCGAGTCGGTGTCCAGGCCGGTCTCCTCGTTGACGATCTCGGCAAGTCCCTCGAGGATCTCCTGCTCGCTCTGTGCCATGTGCTTGCGCTCCTTGGTTGTTCGACGGGTGTCGGTTGGGTGGTTCGGCCCGGTGCTGCACCCGCGGGCCCGCGGGAGTGGTGGGTGCCGCTAGGGCAGGACGATGACCTGCGCGGCATACACCAGACCGGCGCCGAAGCCGATCTGGAGCGCGAGGCCGCCACGGGGTGCCGCGCCCTCGCGGAGCATCCGCTCGGTCGCGAGGGGGACGGACGCGGCGGAGGTGTTGGCGGTGTCGGCGATGTCACGGGCTACGGCGATGTCGGACGGCAGCTTCAGCTGCTTGATCATCGCGTCGATGATCCGCATGTTGGCCTGGTGGGGGATGAACGCGTCGAGGTCCTCGGGACGCACGCCAGCGGCGTCGAGGGCCTTGAGCGCGACCGGTGCCATGCCCCAGACGGCCCAGCGGAAGACGGTCTGGCCGGCCATGCCGATGGCGGGCCAGCCGAGGTCCTTGTCGCGCACGTCGACCCAGGAGTCGCGCTGCGAGATGGCCTTCCACTGCGCGCCGTCGGAGCCCCACACGGTCGGGCCGATGGCGGGCGTGTCCGAGGGGCCGACGATGGCCGCGCCGGCGCCGTCGCCGAAGATGAAGGCGGACCCGCGGTCCTTGGGGTCGGTGAACTCCGAGAGCTTCTCGACACCGATCACCAGGACGTGGCGCGCGCTGCCGCCACGCACCATGTCGTTGGCGAGGCTGATCGCGTGGCAGTAGCCGGCACAGGCGGCCGAGATGTCGAACGCCGCGGCCTGGATGCCGAGCCGGTCGGCGACGATGGGTGCAGCCGCAGGGGTCTGGTAGGGGTGCGTCACCGTCGCGACGATGACGGCGTCGATGGCCGAAGCCTCGAGGCCGGCCATCGCGAGGGCCTCGTGGGAGGCGGCCACGGACATGTCGACGACGGACTCGTCCTTCGCGGCGAAGCGGCGGCTCTTGATGCCCGACCGCTCCTGGATCCACTCGTCGGAGGAGTCGATCGCCTCGACGAGCTCGGAGTTCCACACGACGCGCTCGGGTCGGTAGCCACCCACCCCGAGGATGCGCGAGTAGGTGGCGCCGCTCGGAGCGGTGATCGTGCCGGTGCCCTTGGGGGCGGGTGTCGTCATGTCAGGCCTTCTGCGCTTCGTCGGAGATGAGCTGCTGGGCCGCCACGAGGTCGTCAGGCGTCTTCACTGCCACCGTGGTGACCCCGGGCATCCCGCGCTTGGCGAGTCCCACGAGGGTGCCGGCCGGCGCGAGCTCGATGAGCGTGGTGACGCCCTGCTCGACCATGGTCCGCATGCACAGGTCCCAGCGCACGGGGTTGCTCACCTGCTGGACCAGCCGGGAGACGACCTCGGCGCCGGTGGTGACGGCGCTGCCGTCGCGGTTGGACAGCAGGGTGACGCCGGGATCGCTGACGTCGAAGCCCTGCGCGAGCTGGCCGAGCGCCTCGACGGCCGGGGCCATGTGGTGGGTGTGGAAGGCGCCGGCGACCGGGAGCGCGATGACGCGTGCCTTGGCGGGCGGGTCGGCGGCCAGGGCGGCGAGCTGGTCGAGGGTGCCGGCGGCGACGGTCTGCCCGGCGCCGTTGGCGTTCGCCGCGGTGAGCCCGTGGCGCTCGAGGACCGCGGCCACCTCGGCCGGGTCACCTCCCAGGACAGCGCTCATTCCCGTGGGCGTCCGCGCGCTCGCAGCGGCCATGGCGGCGCCACGCTCACGGACCAGGACCATGGCGTCGTGGTCGGACAGCACCCCGGCGAATGCCGCCGCGGTGATCTCCCCGACCGAGTGGCCGGCGGTGACGCCGACGGTGCCGGCGGGCCCGCTCGGGAGCAGCACCGCCGCGGCCGCGAGGCCGGCGCCCACGATGAGGGGCTGGGCGACCGCGGTGTCCTTGATCGTCTCCGCGTCCGAGGTCGTGCCGTGGGCGACGAGGTCGAGGCCCGCGACGTCGGACAAGGACTCCAGCCGCTCGCGGAAGGCGGCCAGCTCGAGCCAGGGCGCGAGGAAGCCGGGGGTCTGGGAGCCCTGTCCGGGGCAGACGATTGCGAGCACGGTTCCACCCTTGCGGTCCGCGGACCCATCAGGCGTGACCGTTCCGCACGAACATCACGCGCCCGTTTTGGAGGTTTCCTCCAATCGATCTCGGACGACGTGACCGACGCCACGGCCTCAGGAGGTGGGGGTGTAGCGGACCGCAGACGGCCCCGGACGGCTCAGCCGCCCGAGTGCTAGGGCGATCCGCACGGTGTGCGCGTCGTGGGGGTCGGTCAGCTGGTAGCCGGTGAGGTCGGCGATCTTGCCCAGGCGGTAGCGGACCGTGTTGGGGTGCACGAACAGCACCCTCGCCGTGCCCTCCAACCCCCCTCCGGTCTCGAGGTAGGACGCAGCCGTCTCGAGGAGCCCGCCGCCACCGGTCGACAGCGGGTGCCAGATCCGGTCGAGCATGAGGGCTCGCGCTGGTGCGTCACCGATGAGCACGCGCTCGGCGAGCAGGTCGTCGGCGGCCACCGGACGGGGCGCCTCGGGCCAGGCCTGGGCGCAGGAGTGCCCGGCCAGGGCCGCGCGGGCCGAGCGGCCCGCGGCGAACAGGTGGGGCACCGTCGGACCCACGACGACCGGGCCGTCGCCGAACTGGTCGCCCAGCTCGCGGGCCGAGGCCATCGCGTCGTCGACGTTGCCGAGGATGCACACCAGGCGGCGGCCCTGGACGGCGACGAGGGTGTCCACGCCCACCCGCTCAGCAGCCCTGCGGAGCCCGTCCACCACCCCGGCGGATCCACCGGCCGGTGTGCTGCCCGCGATGACCGCCACCCTCGTCGTGGAGCCCCAGCCCAGCGCGGCCGCCCGTGACTGCATCGAGTCGTCGGCCTCACCCCGCAGGACGGCGTCGACCACGAGCCCCTCGAGGCGGGCGTCCCAGGCGCCACGAGCCTCGGCGGCGTGGGCGTAGACCTCGGCTGCGGCGAACGCGATCTCCCGCGAGTAGCGAAGCACCGACTCGCGCAGGGCCTGCTCCTCACCGGGCTCGGCGAGGGCGGTGGCGTCCTGCTCGACGACGTCGACCACCGACCGGACGAGGTCGAGGGTCTGGCGCAGGGTGATCGATCGGGTCAGCTCACGGGGCGCCGTGCCGAACACGTCGGCCGTGACCGGGATGTGGTCCCCGCCCTCGCGCAGCCACGCGATGAACGCCGCGATACCGGCCTGGGCGACGAGCCCGACCCACGAACGGTCCTCCGCCGACAGGGCGCGGTACCAGTCGTGCGCCGCCTCCATCCGTCGCGTCGCACCGCTGGACAGCTCACCGGCCGCCCGCTCCACCCGCTGCAGGGTGGCAGGGGACGTCGTGACCGTCGCGGGCGTCATACGGGGAGTCTATTTGTATGACGCCCACAACCGCGGCACACCGGCCCTCGTGCCGGAGGGTGTCAACAGGGCTTCTCAGACGTGGTCACGCCAGGAGTGCTGAGGGTCGTACCCCAGCACCCGCCGGGCCTTGTCGATGCCGAGCAGGGTCTCGTGCTCGCCGAGCTCCTTGCGCACCTCGACGTCGGGGAAGACCTCGGCCACCAGCTCGGCGCTGGGCCGGGTCATCACGGTGTCGGCGTTGGCGATGACGAACACCTCGACACCCGGCTCGGTCCGCTCGAGGCCGAGCCGCACCGCCTGGGCGCCGTCACGGCCGTCGATGTAGCCCCACAGGTTCCACTTGCGCAGCGTCGCGTCGGCGTCGAAGGACGGGAAGGCGGCGTAGTCCTCGACGTCCATGACGTTGGAGAACCGCAGGCCCACCATGGTGAGCTCGGGGTCCCAGCGGCAGAAGTGCCCTGCCATCTCCTCCTCGAGCGCCTTGTTGAGGGAGTAGGTCGACTCCGGACGCGGGTGGAAGTCCTCGTCGACCGGGACGTAGGGCGGGGGAGTGTCGAACGGCAGGCCGAGCACCGTCTCGCTGGACGCCCACACCACGCTGCGCACCTTGAGGGCGCGCGCCGCAGCGAAGACGTTGTAGGTCGCGGCCGAGTTGTTGGCGAACGTCGCCGCGTTGGTCGTCAGGCCCGGGGCGGGGATCGCCGCGAGGTGCACGACGGCGTCGACCGGCGTGGTGTGCTCGTCGACCCCGCCCGAGAGCGCCTCGAACACCTGCCCGTAGTCGGTGAGGTCGACCGCCACGAACGGCGTGGTGGTCGACTCCGGTCGGGTCCGGTCGAGGGCGAGGACGTCGTAGCCGCTCTCCGCGAGGTGGGCGACGACGGTGCGGCCGAGCTTGCCGGAGGAGCCGGTCACGGCGACGCGGCGGCGCGGGTTCCGGGGGGAGGGGGAGGTCATGAGTCCATCCTGCCCCAGCGACAGGTATGCCGCCTGCTCACGGGGAGCAGGCGGCATACCTGTTGTGTCACAAGGGAATTGCGAAGGTCAGCTCTCGCCGCCCGCGTTGCCCGAGGTGCCGGCCGTGACGTCGAGCAGGCGGTAGCGGGACGCCGCCTGACGAGGGATGTCCGCGTCGATCTCGCCACGCGCGGCGAGCATCTGCAGCGCCCGCACTGCGACCGAGGGGCCGTCGATGTGGAAGTAGCGACGAGCCGCCGGGCGGGTGTCGGAGAAGCCGAAGCCGTCCGCACCGAGCGACGCGAAGTCGCCGGGCACCCACTGCTGGATCTGGTCCTGCACCTGGCGCATGTAGTCCGAGACCGCGACGACGGGGCCGCGGGCGTCCTTCAGGCGCTGGGTGACGTAGGGGACGCGACGCTCCTCGTCGGGGTGCAGGAACGCCTGCTCGTCGCAGGCGAGACCGTCACGACGCAGCTCGGTCCACGAGGTCACCGACCAGACGTCGGCGACGACGCCCCAGTCGCCCCGCAGCAGCTCCTGGGCCTCGAGCACCCACGGCACCCCGACACCGGAGGCGAGCAGCTGCACGCGCGGTGCCTCGTCGCCCACGCCCTCGGTGCTGCCCGGGGCGAACAGGTGCATGCCCTTGAGGATGCCCTCGCTGTCGACGTCCGCCGGCTCGGCCGGCTGGCTCATCGGCTCGTTGTAGACCGTCACGTAGTAGATGACGTTCTCCGGGTTGTCGCCGTACATCCGGCGCAGCCCGTCCTGCATGATGTGGCCGATCTCGAAGGCGAACGCCGGGTCGTAGGACACGACCGCGGGGTTGGTCGCCGCTAGGATGGGGCTGTGGCCGTCGGCGTGCTGCAGGCCCTCACCGGTGAGGGTGGTGCGACCGGCGGTGGCGCCGATGAGGAAGCCGCGCGACATCTGGTCGGCAGCTGCCCAGATCGAGTCGCCGGTGCGCTGGAAGCCGAACATCGAGTAGAAGACGTAGATCGGGACCATCGGCTCGCCGTGCGTGGCGTAGGACGTGCCGGCCGCCGTGAATGCCGCCATCGAGCCCGCCTCGTTGATGCCGAGGTGCAGGATCTGGCCGTCCTTGGCCTCCTTGTAGGCCAGCATCAGCTCGGCGTCGACGGAGGTGTAGTTCTGCCCGTGGGGGTTGTAGATCTTGATCGTCGGGAAGAACGAGTCCATGCCGAACGTGCGGGCCTCGTCGGGGATGATCGGCACGACGCGCTTGCCGAACTCCTTGTCGCGCATGAGCTCCTTGAGCAGTCGCACGAACGCCATCGTCGTGGCGACCTGCTGCTTGCCGGTGCCCTTCTTGACGATGTCGTAGGCCGACGCGTCCGGCAGCTTCAGCGGCTCGTGCTGCACGCGACGGATGGGCAGCGGGCCACCGAGCTTCTCGCGACGCTCGCGCAGGTACTGGATCGTCGGGTCGTCCGCACCGGGGTGGAAGTACGGCGGACGGTACGGGTCCTTCTCGAGCTGCTCGTCGCTGACTGGGATCTTCAGGCTGTCGCGCAGGCCCTTGAGGTCGTCGAGGGTGAACTTCTTCATCTGGTGCGTGGCGTTGCGGCCGGCGAAGTGGCTGCCGAGTCCGTAGCCCTTGATCGTCTTCGCGAGGATGACGGTCGGCTGGCCGTTGTGGTTCATCGCGGCCTGGTAGGCGGCGAACACCTTGCGGTAGTCGTGGCCACCACGCTTGAGCTTCCACCAGACGTCCTCGTCGGACCAGTCCTTGACCATGTCGCGGGTGCGCGGGTCGCGGCCGAAGAAGTGCTCGCGCACGTACTTGCCGTCGTTGGCGCGGAAGGTCTGGTAGTCGCCGTCGCTCGTGGTGTTCATGAGGTTGGCGAGGGCGCCGTCGCGGTCGGCCGCGAGGAGCGGGTCCCAACCACGGCCCCAGACGACCTTGATGACGTTCCAGCCCGCACCGCGGAAGAACGACTCGAGCTCCTGGATGATCTTGCCGTTGCCGCGGACCGGGCCGTCGAGGCGCTGCAGGTTGCAGTTGATGACGAAGGTGAGGTTGTCGAGCTCCTCGCCGGCTGCGAGCTGCAGCAAGCCACGGGACTCGGGCTCGTCCATCTCGCCGTCGCCGAGGAACGCCCAGACGTGCTGCTGGCTGGTGTCCTTGATGCCACGGTTGTGCAGGTATTTGTTGAACTGCGCCTGGTAGATCGCGTTCATCGGGCCGATGCCCATCGACACGGTCGGGAACTGCCAGAAGTCCGGCATGAGGCGCGGGTGCGGGTAGGACGGGAGCGCGAGCGGCTCACCGGCCACGACGTGGCTGTGCTCCTGGCGGAACCCGTCGAGCTGGTCCTCGGAGAGACGACCCTCGAGGAACGCACGGGCGTACATGCCGGGGGAGGCGTGGCCCTGGAAGAAGACCTGGTCGCCACCGCCGGGGTGGTCCGCGCCGCGCCAGAAGTGGTTGAAGCCCACCTCGTAGAGGGTGGCGGCCGAGGCGTACGTGGAGATGTGGCCACCGACACCGATGCCGGGAGCCTGTGCGCGGTGCACCATGACGCCGGCGTTCCAGCGCAGGTAGGCGCGGTAGCGGCGCTCAACCTCCTCGTCGCCGGGGAACCAGGGCTCGGCCTCGGGGCTGATCGTGTTGATGTAGTCGGTCGCCGTCAGGGACGGCACCCCGACCTGCATCTCCCGAGCGCGCTCGAGCAGCTTGAGCATCACGTAGCGGGCCCGCTGGCGTCCGCCCTCCTCGATGACTCCGTCGAGGGAGTCGAGCCATTCCTGGGTCTCATCGGGGTCGATGTCCGGGAGCTGGCTGGGGATGCCGTTGAGAATGGGTCCGGCTTCCTCGCGTGCGGCCACGGTCGTGGGTCCTTTCTCGCGCCACGGTCGCGGGGTTGCCTGCGACCGGGCTCCATCTTCCCCCCTCTGGAGGCGTCGGTCACAACCCGGTCCGGGCTACTGGCCAGTATCCGGAGCGCGGGCGCAGATATATGCGTGAACCGGGCCGAGATGGACGCTCAGCCGAGGTCGAGCCGGTGCTCACCGGCGTAGACGGTCAGCCGCGGTGCCCGGGCGAAACCGACGAGCGTCAGGCCGGCCTCCCGGGCCAGCCCGACCGCCAGCGAGGACGGCGCGGACACCGCCACGAGCGCCGGGATGCCGGCCATCACGGCCTTCTGCACGAGCTCGAAGCTCGCGCGTCCGCTCACGACGAGGACGTGCCCGGCCAGGGGCAGCCGTCCCGCGCGTCCGGCCCAGCCGATCACCTTGTCGACGGCGTTGTGCCGGCCGACGTCCTCGCGCACCACCAGGGCCTCGCCCTCGGGGGTGAACAGCCCTGCGGCGTGCAGGCCACCGGTCTTGTCGAACACCTTCTGCCGCGTCCGCAGGACGTCGGGCAACCCAGTGAGGACCGCGGGGGAGAGGCGCACGGCGTCGGTGTCGACGGCATACGGGCGGTGGGTGGTGATCGCCTCGATGCTCGTCTTGCCACACACCCCGCACGCGCTGGTCGTGTACTGGTTGCGCTCGCTGCGCGACAGGTCGACGGTGACGTCGGGCGCGAGGGTCACGTCGACGACGTTGTAGGTGGGGGAGCCGTTCTCGTCCTCGTCCAGGCAGTGCATCATCTGCGCCACGTCGGTGCCGTGCCGCAGCACGCCCTCCGTGAGCAAGTAGCCCAGGGTGAGGTCGAAGTCGTCGCCCGGGGTGCGCATGGTCACCGAGATCGACGTGCCGTCGACCCTCATCTCCAACGGCTCCTCGACCGCGACCGTGTCGGGTCGCGACCGGGTCACCACGCCGTCGGCGGTCACCTCGAGACGGATCGCCGGAGTTCGCTGCGTCACCCTGCCCATGGCGCCACGGTATGCGGCGCGACGACCGCCCGCTCGCCCGGCCCGCGCGCCCGGCCCGCGCGTGCCCGGCCCAGTCGCCCCGCCAGCTCGTCCGCCCTGCTCCCAGGGTGACCGGCTCCCGGTTGCCGCGCGGTTGGGTGCCGGCAGGGGGAGCGTCTCCTGCGGTTCCTGGCCCCACTTCGTCCTGCTGTGGGGCATGTGCCGCGTACAAGAAGGTATGTGCATGTCGATGCTCGACCGCAGCCGCTCGGTGGCCGGACCCGGATACAGCACGTGGCTCATCCCGCCGGCAGCGCTCGCGGTGCACCTGTCGATCGGCCAGGTCCAGCAGCGCCACGGGCGAGCCTGGACTGGCGGATGCCAAGGTCGACGAAGGAGCACTGCGATGAGCGACACTCGTTCGACCGCCCCCGACACCACCCACTCGGGCCACTCCGCCGTGACGACCAGCCCACTCGTCGTCACCGCGGCCTGGCTGGTGGTCGGCACCCCACTGGCCTACGGCCTGTGGCAGACGATTCTCAAGGCCGCCAAGCTCTTCGGCGGATAGGTTTGAGGGCGTGAGCACCACGCCCCCGCAGCCCCTTCCGGAACCGGATCGGGGGAGCGCCCTCGGCAGTCGCCCGGCCGCTGCCTCGGTCCGGCTCTACGACGACACCGGTATGCCGTGGCAGCCGGTGTCGCAGCGTCTCGCCACCGCGCGGCACCTGGTGCTCGTGCTGGTGCTCGCCCCGCTCCTCGTCGTCCTCGCGGTCCTGGCGGTGTTCGTCTGGACCTGGTTCTGGGTCGGGGTCGCGCTGGCCGCCGCCGCCGGGCTGTGGGGTTGGTGGCTGGTCGGGCGCCAGGTCTCGGCGATCAGCTGGGCCGAGGGCCTCGAGGAGCTCGTCGTACGCCGTGGCCGGTTGTTCCGCTCGGTCGTCTCGGTGCCGTACGGCCGGCTGCAGTACGTCGACGTGCAGTCCGGACCGCTGGAGCGGCGGTTCGACATGGCTACCGTCGAGCTGCACACCGCCTCGCCGGACAGTGGCGGACAGATCCCGGGCCTCCCCACGGGCGAGGCCGAGCGGTTGCGCGAGCGGCTGGCCGCTCGTGGGGAGTCGCAGCGGGCGGGCCTGTGAGCCACCCCGTGCCGGCGGGCGAGGAGCAGTGGGCGCACCTGCACCCCTTGTCGCCCCTGCTGCGCGGCGGTCTCGCCTTCACCGCGGTCGTCGCCTACCTGGTCTCCCAACAGCTCGACACCCTCTTCGGTGCCGGTGGCGACGACCCGACCCAGGGTCACCTCGGCTGGGCCGCGCTGGTCGTGCTGGGGGTGCTGCTGGCCATCGTCGCCGGGGCCTGGCTGTCGTGGCGCTTCTCGCGCTACCGCGTCGGGAGCACGCTCATCGAGCTGCGCACCGGCTTCGTCTTCCGCCAGCACCGGCAGGTGCGGTTCGACCGCATCCAGGCCGTCGACGTCGGTCGCCCCCTGCTGGCCCGCCTCACCGGTCTCTCGGAGGTCGTGGTCCAGTCCGCGGGCGGGAAAAACTCCCAGCTCAAGCTGTCGTTCCTCGCCGACTCCCGGGCCCAGGAGGTCCGCGAGCAGCTCATGACGCTCGCCAGCACGGCCGACACCGCATCGACGACGTCGACCGAGTCCACGGCGTCGACCGAGTCCACGGCGACGACCGCGTCCGCGTCCGCCGGCCCTACCGACATCACACCCGACAGCACACCGGTGGCTGCCCCGGGTCGTCGCGTCGTGCTCGTGCCCAACGCCCGCGTCGTCCAGTCCGTGCTCTACAACGGCCACAGCGTCTTCCTCGTCCTGGCGGTGCCCGCCCTGCTCGGGTTCCTGGTCGCCGGCGTCGGTGGGATGGTGGCGTGGCTCGGCCCGACCGTCCTGGGGCTCGGCAGCACCCAGGTCAAGCGGCTCCTGCACGAGTGCAACTTCGAGCTGCTGCACACCGGTGACCGGCTGCGCATCAGGCACGGCCTCACGGACCTGCGGACGACCACGGTGCCGCTGCACCGGATCCAGGCCGTCGAGGTCAGCCAGCCGCTGCCCTGGCGGCTCACCGGGTGGTGGCGGCTGCGGATGAACGTCGCCGGAGCCGGGCACGACGAGGACGCCACCGAGACCGTGCTGCTGCCCGTGGGCACCTTCGAGGAGGTCCTGGCCGTCCTCGTGCTGGTGCTCCCGGGGGCCACGCGCGACGTCGCCGCAGCCGCCATGCTGGGGGAGGGCGCGACCTATGGCTTCACCGCAGCGACGACCCGAGCGCGAAGGCTCGACCCCGTCGGGTGGCGACGTCGGGGCTACACCGTCGCCCCCGACGTCCTGGTGACCCGGCGCGGACGGCTGTGGCGGGTGGCGCAGTTCGTCCCCCACGCTCGCGTGCAGTCGCTGAAGGTGTCGCAGGGTCCGCTCCAGCGCTCGCAGGGCGTCGCGTCTGTACACCTGGTGTCGACCCCGGGACCGGTCAGCCCGGTCGTGGCCCACCTCGACCTCCACGCGGCCGAGGTCCTGCTGCAGGAGCAGGTCGAGCGGTCCGGGCTGGCCCGCCGGTCGAGCTGACGGCGGTCCACATGTCGACTGATCTGCGGCGATTCCGTGGAGCTGGTTGCGCAATCGGCCCGGACAGAGTGGACTGTGCGCCACAGTCCACGACCACCGAGGTCGACGGCGAGGAACAGGAGAAGGCACGTGAGCACGTCCGCACAGGCGGCGCCGCACGGTGGGGCCGACCGTCTGGGGTTCACCGCAGGTCAGGTGATCCAGGAATTCGGCTACGACTCGGACGTCGATGACGACCTCCGCTTCGCCATCGAGGACCTCACCGGCACCGAGCTCGAGGACGAGGACTACGGCGATGTGGCCGACTCCGTCCTCATCTGGTGGCGCGAGGGAGATGGCGACCTCGTCGACGCGGTCGTCGACGCCCTGACCAACCTGGCTGACGGTGCCTTCATCGTCATCCTCACCCCCAAGGCAGGACGACCCGGGCACGTCCAGGCCAGTGACATCGAGGAGGCGGCCACCACCGGCGGCCTCCACACGTCCGGGACCATCAACGCCTGCGAGGACTGGACCGCGACGAGGCTCGTCGCCCCCAAGTCGGCCCGCCGGTGAGTTCGCTGGCAGACTGCCAGCCATGACCTCACCGCTCGCTGTCGGCGACACCGCACCCGACTTCACCCTCAAGGACCAGAACGGACAGGACGTCACGCTGTCCTCGTTCCGGGGCGACAAGTGCGTCGTCGTCGTCTTCTACCCGTTCGCCTTCTCGGGCATCTGCACCGGCGAGCTCTGCGAGATCCGCGACAACCTCGGCGCCTTCGTCTCCGACGACGTCCAGGTGCTCGGCATCTCCACCGACCACATGTTCACCCAGCGGGCCTGGGCCGACAAGGAGGGGTACTTCTTCCCGCTCCTGTCGGACTTCTGGCCGCACGGCGCCGTGGCGCAGTCCTTCGGTGTGCTCCACGAGGGCGCCGGGGCGGCGGTGCGGGGCACCTTCCTCATCGACCGCGAGGGCGTCATCCGCTGGTCCCTGGTCAACGAGATCGGCCAGGCGCGCGACTTCACCGGCTACCACGAGGCGCTGCGCCAGCTGGCCTGACACAATGGCGCCGCGCGGCCGGTGCGACCGCCCGCGCAGGGGCCTGTAGCTCAGTTGGTAGAGCACCGCGTTTACACCGCGGGTGTCGTCGGTTCGAGCCCGGCCGGGCCCACGTGCACCCCAGCCTCGCCGACGTCGTCCGGGTCCTCGACGGCTTCTACCCGCCATCCACCGCCCAGTCCTGGGACCAGGTGGGCCTGGTCACCGGCGACGCGGAGCAACGGGTGGAGCGGGTCCTGTTCGCGGTCGACCCGACGCTGGCCGTCATCGAGGAGGCCCGCGGGCTGGGCGCCGACCTCCTGGTGACCCACCACCCGCTGCTGCTCAAGGGCGTCCACAGCGTGGCCACCTCGACGGCCAAGGGCGCCGGCGTCACGGCGCTGGTCGTGCACGACATCGCCCTCTACGTCGCCCACACCAACGCCGATGTCGCCCAGCCCGGCGTCAACGACGCCCTCGCGACCGCCTGCGGGCTCACCGACACCGAGCCGCTCGCGGTCGTCGAGGGGCAGCCCCTCGGCCGGGTCGGCGACCTGCGCGCCCCCACGAGCCTGGCCGCGTTCACGGCAGCCCTGTATGCCGCCCTGCCGCCCTCGGCGGGCGGCGTCCGGGTCGCGGGACCGCCGGACGCACAGGTGCGGAGGGTCGCCGCGATGGGCGGCGCGGGCGACGACATGTTCGACCACGTCCGGGCGTCGGGAGCCGACGTCTTCGTCACCGCCGACCTGCGGCACCACCCCGTCCTGGAGGCCCGCGAGGAGGCCCGGGGCGGGGCGCCGTACCTCGTCGACGCGGGCCACTGGGCCACCGAGTCGCTCTGGCTCGCCGGGGCTGCCCGGCGGCTGGAGGCCGCGCTTGCCGACGCAGACCCTGCGGCCTCTAGAGTGGAGACGCACATTTCCACACTGCGCACCGACCCCTGGGATTTCGTCGTCGGTGCCGAGCCGCCCGGAGGTACGTCCTGAAAGCCGACCCGTCCCGTCAGTGGAGGCTCCTGGACCTGCAGGCGATCGACACCCGTCTCGACCAGATCGCCCACGCGACCAAGAACCTGCCCCAGCGCGCCGCGTTGCTCGTGCTCGAGCAGCGCGCAGCAGCACTGGACTCCGACCTGGTCCGGGCCCAGACCGTGCTGGGTGACATCCAGCGCGAGGTGGCCAAGGCCGAGACCGACGTCCAGCTCGTCCGGGACCGCGCGGCCCGCAACCAGGCCCGCCTCGACGCCGGCACCGGCACCGCCAAGGACCTGCAGGCGCTCCAGCACGAGCTGGACTCCCTGCACCGTCGCCAGGGCGAGCTCGAGGACGTCGAGATCGAGATCATGGAGCGCGCCGAGGGGGCGGAGGCGGACGTCACCCGCCTCGAGGCCGAACGGACCGCACTGACCGCTGAGCTGGAGAAGGCGACGGCGGCCAGGGACGACGCGCTCAAGGACTTCGAGGCCGAGGCGGCCAAGGTCGCCTCCCCCCGCGCCGACACGGTGGCGGGCGTGGGTGCCGACCTCGTCGCGCTCTACGAGAAGATCCGCACCCAGACGGGCGGGCTCGCAGCAGCAGCCTTGCGCCAGAGGCGTTGCGGCGGTTGCCAGCTCGAGCTCAACAACGTGGAGATGAGCCGGATCAAGGCGGCCCCCGACGACGAGGTGCTGCGGTGCGAGGAGTGCCGCCGGATCCTGGTCCGCACCTCCGAGTCCGGCCTCTGAGCGGTGGGTCGACCGCTCGTCGTCGAGGCCGACGGCGGCTCCCGGGGCAACCCCGGGGTCGCCGGCTACGGCGCCCTCGTCCGTGACCCCTCCACCGGCCGCGTCCTCTGGGAGGGTGCTGCGCCCCTGGGCAAGGCGTCCAACAACGTCGCGGAGTACTCCGGCCTGATCGCCGGCCTGCGCGCTGCCCAGCGGATCGACCCGGCCGCCGACATCGAGGCCAAGATGGACTCCAAGCTCGTCGTGGAGCAGATGTCAGGGCGCTGGAAGATCAAGCACGAGGACATGCGCAGGCTCGCCCTCGAGGCCCGTGAGCTCGCCGGCCTCATCAGCCGCGGTGGTGGCTCGGTGTCCTACACCTGGATCCCGCGCGAGAAGAACAAGGACGCGGACGCCCTGTCCAACAAGGGGATGGACGGCCGGACCATCGACCGGATGGTGGGGGAGCCCGAGCCCGAGCCCGAGTCCGAGCCCGGCGCTGTGGGCGGACCTGACCCGTCGGCCGCCGAGCTCGTGGACGAGATCATCGATCCGGCTCCCGGGACGGCAGCACCGGTCCCGACAGCCGGTCAGGGCACCCCGACCCGCGTGGTCCTCGTACGACACGGTGTCACCGACTTCACCACGCACGCACGCCTCGACGGGCGGGGCGGGTCCGACCCGTCGCTCAACGAGACCGGGCGCGCGCAGGCGCGCGCCGCTGGCGCTGCCGTCGCCCACCTCCTGGCCGGATCATCGGCCAGGGTGGTGACCTCGTCGCTGGTTCGCGCGGTGCAGACCGGGGCCGCCGTCGGCGCCACCATCGGCGTCGACGCCGAACAGGACGCCGACTGGGACGAGCAGGCCTTCGGCGACTGGGACGGCGCGAGCGTCCACGACCTCGCCCGCGAGCAGGCCGCCGAGCTGGCGCGCATGCGTAGCGACGCGGCATACGCCCGTCCCGGTGGGGAGACCCACCTCGAGCTGGCCGAGCGTGTCCTGGCTGCGTTCGAGCGGGTGGTCGCCGCGGGCGGCACCACGGTCGTCGTCTGCCACCGCAAGCCGATCATGGTGGTCCTCGCGCACGTGCTGGGGATCCCGCACGACAAGATCTGGCGGCTGGCAGCGGCACCCGGCTCGCTCACTGCGCTCGAGGTCTGGCCGGACGGCAACGTCTCGGTGGCCTTCACCAACCGCACGTAGGTCGGTCACGCCCGAGACGACCCGCCCACCATGTGGCAGGGTCGTCTCGCCATGTGGCGGTCCGTCCTACCCTTGGCCCATGAGCTACGCAGGAGATGTGGCGCCTCGCGAGGCGTATGCCGCGCTGGCAGCCGACGACGACGCCGTCCTCGTCGACGTGCGCACCAGCGCCGAGTGGAACTACGTCGGTCTGCCCGACCTCACCGCCGTCGGCAAGAAGGTCGTCTGCGTGGAGTGGCAACGCTTCCCGGACGGTGCGGTGAATGGGGACTTCGTCGAGCAGCTGCGCGACGCGGGCCTGCCCGACGGCGCCCCGATCTACTTCCTGTGCCGCTCCGGCGTCCGGTCGGTCGCGGCGGCCGAGGCGGCCACGGGGGCCAGCCTCGAGCCCAGCTACAACATCACCGAGGGCTTCGAGGGTCCGCACGACGACCAGGGCCACCGCGCGGTGTCCGGGTGGAAGAACTCCGGGCTGCCGTGGAGGCAGGGATGAGCGAGCCCGTGTCGTTCCGCCCGGACACGGTCGCAGTCCGCGGGGGACTGAGCCGCACCAACTTCGACGAGACGTCCGAGGCGCTGTTCCTCACCTCGGGGTTCGTCTACGAGAGCGCCGAGCAGGCCGAGGCGGCGTTCAAGGACGAGGTCGACCACTTCATCTACTCCCGCTACGGCAACCCGACGGTGTCGATGTTCGAGGAGCGGCTGCGTCAGCTCGAGGGCGCCGAGGCGTGCTTCGCCACGGCCTCGGGCATGTCGGCGGTGTTCGTAGCGCTGGCCGCCCTGTTGGGCCAGGGGGACCGGGTCGTCTCCTCGCGGGGACTGTTCGGGTCGTGCTTCGTGATCCTCGACGAGATCCTGCCGCGCTGGGGCGTGGAGACCGTGTTCGTCGACGGGCCCGACCTCGACCAGTGGCGCGAGGCCCTGTCCGTGCCGACGCAGGCGGTCTTCTTCGAGACCCCGAGCAACCCCATGCAGGAGCTCGTCGACATGCGGGCGGTGTCCGACCTGGCCCACGCCGCCGGGGCGCAGGTCGTGGTCGACAACGTCTTCGGCACCCCGGTGTTCTCCAAGCCGCTGGACCACGGCGCCGACGTCGTCGTCTACTCCGCCACCAAGCACATCGACGGGCAGGGCCGCACCCTGGGCGGCGCGGTGCTCGGGACGTCCGAGTTCGTCAACGGGCCGGTGAAGAACCTCATGCGGCACACCGGTCCGGCCATGTCGCCGTTCAATGCGTGGGTGCTCGTCAAGGGCCTGGAGACGCTGAGCCTGCGTGTGCGCCAGCAGGCCGCCAACGCCCTCGCCGTCGCGCAGGCGCTGGACGCCCACCCGTCGGTCACCACGGTGCTCTACCCCTGGTTGCCGTCGCACCCCCAGCACAAGCTGGCGCAGCGGCAGATGCTCGGTGGCGGCACGGTCGTGACGTTCGAGCTCGACGGCGGCAAGGCCGAGGCCTTCGCCCTGATGAACGCGTTGCGGGTGGTCGACATCAGCAACAACCTCGGTGACGCCAAGTCGATGGTCACCCACCCGGCGACCACGACGCACCGCCGTCTGACGCCCGAGGCGCGGGCCGCAGTCGGCATCACCGACGGCACGGTCCGTATCTCGGTGGGGCTCGAGGACCCGCAGGACGTCATCGACGACCTGCTCCGCGGCCTCCCTGGCTGACACCGGACGTCGACGGGGCGGAGGTGCAAGTCGCTGCGGCCGCTGACCTTTCGCACGTCAACGGCGAGCCGAATCTTGGCGGGTCAGCTTGGTCCTGGGATTGATGACGATGGTGCACCGGGCGAGCTGCTCCTGCTGATGCTCGACCATGACGTCGGCCTTGCTTGCGGCGTCGCGCCGGTCACCACGCTCCGCGGTGCACGACCTCGTCGAAGGGGCGTCGGTTCAGCCGGTTGATCACGGCCAACGGCTTGTCCGACGGATAACCGACCGAGAGCATGTAGGCCAGGAATCGTCCCTCAGGAAACCCCAGAACGTTCCTGGCCTGGTCCTGGTCAGCGGCTGCGGCATGGCCTGTGCCGACACCCAGGTCGGCGGCGGCGATGGTCATCGCATAGGTGGCTTGGCCGAGGTCGTACTGGAGCAGCTCTGACTGCCGAGCGTCCTTCGGCTCGGGAGCGACGATCGCGATCGCGGCAGCCGCTCCGGCGACATGCTGCGCCCCCTGCCAGACCTTCGCCAGCTCGACCAGCTGCGCTCGATCCGTGACGAGCACGAAATCCCAGGGCTGCCAGTTACCCGCCGACGGGGCACGCCGCCCGGCCTCGAGGATGCGGTCGAGCGCCTCGTCGGGGATTGGCTGCTCAGTGAAATGCCGAACATTTCGTCTCGCCCGCAGGGCGTCCCAAGTCTCCACGTTCTCATCGTGCGCCTCGAACCCCATTCGTGGCGACCCTCTGCCGTGCCCGCTGTTGCCGAGCTGACCGCCGCGTACATACCCGACCGCCCTGCTCGCGGCGCAAGGACGTAGGCGAGGGGTGACGTTCCCCGGCGTGATCACGACGCACCACCCGGCGGTCACGGGTGTTTGGGCCCTACAGATGGCATGCACCTACCCTCTTAGCCGCCCCCTCAGCCTCTGAGGAGCGCTACACCGGTAGCTCTCGGTCACGAGTTCGGCCACCTCGTCCCAGTCGGTGTCCTTGTCGAGGACCATGCCGACGGCGGTGGGCGACCATGGTGGCTGGTAGAACGGCGGTCCGGCATGGGTCAGGGCCGCCAGCTCGTCGCCAGATGACCGGAAGGTCAGCACGGTGGTTGGCTCGGTCACACCGGTGACGTCGCGGTAGGCCGATGTGTAGCCCTCCTGGGCGACCAGGACGTGCGCAAAGGTCTTGCTCCGGACCCGCCACCTCACGCCGGTCCAGGCGTCCTCCTCATAGGCCTCGGGGAGTGCCAGAGCCGTGGAGGCAACTCGGGCGACCACGTCGCCGGGAGGCTCGATGCGCGGCGACCTCGGCATGTAGTGAGTCTCTCAGCGGATGCCGACAAATAATCGTCGATTGCTTCCTGATCAGCAGGGCGCGCCGCCACCATGGCTAGCGCCTGTCTCGCGGCGAAATGACGCCCGACCAGGTAATCGCCTTCGTGGTGTTCGCGCCATGCGCGACGGCTGGGTGGGTGACCCTTGAGTAACGACGCGCGCCGTCAGCCGCCCCCGAGGGAGGCCAGGAGCGCGGGCACCGGGTGCACCGACGTGCTCACGTTCGCCAGTGCCAGCAACAGGAAGAGGCCTCCGGAAGCGCCATACAAGATGGTTTGGACGAGCCACGTCTGCTGTGGGGACCGGTCCGGCCCACGGAGACGCCATCGGCGCCAGACCGCGCGCAGGGCCACGGCGGAGAGCAAGCTGCCCGTCGCAGCAGCCAGGACCGCGAACACCGCATGGTAGAGCGTGAAGTCGCCCAGGAGCTGGCTCGCGATGCCTCCAGCGGGTGAGGGCGTCCCGGACGGCACGACCTCCCGCAGGTGGCTCAGAACCACCTCCAGCTCACCTGTTGCATGGGCGGCCGGCAGCAGCGACGCCACTGACGCGAATGGAGCGGCCGCGCCCTGCACGTTCGCGAGCAGGACGGTGAGCGCTCCGAGGAGCCAGACGATCACCCCGCTGTAGACCGACAGCAGGAGCCACCGGCGACGACCGCGTCCGGCGGCCTCCACCCGACAGCGCACTGTCGAGGCCAGCCCCACGAGAGCCAGCACCAGCAGGCCGGCGATGACCGCCTTGAGGAGGTGGAACTCCCGCCACAAGGCGGTCAGCTCGGCCAGCGCCTGCGAGTCAGCCACGGGACCCGACAGGTCGGCGTGGAGGAAGGCCGATTCTGAGGCCGCCACGAGCTCGGACTCCCCGCTGTAGCCGCGGCTGGAGACGAGGCCAGCCGGTGCAAGGAAGACGGCCGGCGTGAGCAGGGCAGCTGCCCACAGCATGAGGTAGAGGCGCCTCGGTGCAGGGGCTCTCAGGGGACGGGCTTCCGCAGGCGCGGCCCGACGTGCGGGCTTCCGACCCCGCGCCATCCAGCGACTCGCCAACGCACGCGCCGGGCGCCCGGTGCGGACAGGGAAGGCGCTCGACGGCGCCGCGGCTGATGTCATAGCAGTCACTAGAGGTCCTTTCTCGACGGAGCTATTACGCCGTAAGCACGGTAGTTACTCGGAAAAGGTCGGCACCCGTGAGCACAGTGGAGTCAGGGATGAATCAGGGGCAACCCCTACACCGCGGTTCGCTGACGGTTCAGAGCATCCTCGAGGCGGCGATGGCACTCGCCGACGAGGGTGGGTTGTCGGCACTGTCCATGCGGGCCCTCGGGCGGCCCCTCGGCGTGGAGGGCATGGCGGCTTCACTTCGCGAACAAGGACGCGCTGCTCGATGCCCTGGTGGACCAGGTCTTCCGCGAGATGGCCCTCCTCGAAGGTGAGGATTGGTGAGTCGGGCTCCGCACCAGGTCGGTTTCGGAGCGCTTGGTCCTGCGTCGGCACCCTTGGGCCTTCGGTCTGGTCGAGTCCCGGGCCGCGCCAAGTCCGATCACGCTCGGGAGCACCAGGGGCCCAGCCCGTATCCCAACCTCGACGCGATCATCACGGAGGTCGTCGACGCCGGGTATGACTTCGCCGACGAGTTCGACGTGGGTCTCGACCTGCTGCTGGACGGAATCGGGGCCTTGCGAAGGTGAGCGGTGGCGGGCTGGCCCAACAACTCACCGGCGTCCCACGCGTCAGGTGGCGAAGGGACGGACCTTCGGTACCGCCAAGTAAGTCACGCTTCTGGACGCCACGCAGCTACCGCCCCTTTGGTCGCCCAACCGAGTCAGTCGGCATATGGCGGTGGGGGCGATCAGTCCTCCGGGGCGCTGGCACGTTCAGCCCTTTGCATCAATGACCCCGCCAGGGCGGAACCCAACGCCGGCAGTCCGAGCAGGAGCAGTGGAGCGCCCCAGACCCGGCTGACAGACAGTGGACCAACCGAGATGCACGTATCGCTGCAGTATGTGCCAAGTCGGCCGAGTGGACCGAGGTCTGAGCAGTTGCATGGCTCACCCCACCAATCCCAGGCCAAGTTGGCAACCGCGATGCCCAATGCGACGCAGCCGACGGCCACCGCGATCAAGACCGCAACATAGGCCCAGCGCCCAACTTTGCGGATCCTCATCGACGGCACGCTACCGAGTCGCAAGCGCCCCGAACAGGTCTGAGAAAATCGTCGCTCGATCACTCTCGTGACCCTGAGTGGTTGACAGGCGCACGAGAGAGCGGCGCGCCCCGGTGTCTGAGCGCAACACCTACGGCGCAGAAGGACGCGGGTCAGGGCATCCGCTGCCAGATGCCCTCGAGTACGGCTCGTTCCTCCGCGCTGGTTGGAGTCGGCCGTAGCCCTTCGACGGGAACGACGTTGCGCGTGGTGAGGGTGTCGCCCTGGATCGACCACTCGATGGCCGTGGCGCCGTTCTGAACCCATCGGCCGAGAGCGTCGTAGGTGACAGTGCCCTGGTCTCCGATCTCGAGGCCGCCCTGGTCAGTCTCGACGAAGATGAACCACCGACTTCCGGCGAACTCGATGACGAACCGGCTCCTCCCGTCGGTGAACCCGTTGGAGGCCAGCCACGCGGCATCGGGGTGGAACCCGAGGGCGTTCAGCTGGCTGGCCGTGACGTCCCGCGCCCACCGGGCTTCCGGGATCCGGGGTCCGGTGTAGGCAAAGACGTCGGTGGAGATCCACGTCGTCGTGGTGAAGAACGCGACGCGCGCTGCGCAGGGGTCACTTGCCAGCTGGAATACGAGGTGATCCCCGCGTCGACTTGCCGTGTAGCGCCCGGAACCACGGCCCTCACACAGGTTCTCATTGAAGACTTCGGTTCGCAGGTGCCGACCGTCGACCGCGCCGATCGCCTCAGGCACGCCCTTGCCGTATCTATTGGGTGCGGTCGCGACCAACTGACCGTTCGCATCGAGTTCGAGCGCCCAACGGCCGGATGCCTGCGGCGCGCCGGGCACCGTGGTGACGAGCCCGGCATACCCACCCTCAAACGTGGTTGAGGTGCGGCCGGCAGGCGGCCCCAGCGTCTCGTTCCCGTGCCACACCACGGGCAGCGCCACGGCTGCGCAGGCTGCCGCTGTCATTCCAGCGATGGCGGCCCAGCGCAGTGCCCGGCGGCGTCGGTGGGCGGCGAGGGCCTTGCCGAGGATGAGCTCGACGTTCGGTTCGGCAAGGGCAGTGGCATTGGCGGTCAGTCCCGTGCGCAGGCGGTCGTCAACGGACATCGGACCCGACCTCCTCTCCGAGAGACTGCGCGAGCCGCGAGCGGGCGCGGTACAGGTGCTGCTTCACGGTCGACTCGGACACTTGCAGCGTGCGGGCGATCTCGAGGACGGGCCGGTCCTCGAAGTAGTGGAGGACAACGACGGCACGCTGCATGGGAGCCAGCTGCTGGACGGCCCGCAAAACGTCGGGATCCGGCGCCGCAGCCACGGCTGGCCGGAAGGGCTGGGCCCTGGCCTCCTTCACAGGGCGGCGCGCTTCTCGACCGACATGACGCACGGCCATCCGGATGGCCACCTTGCGGACCCACGCCTCGGGTCGGTCGTAACCCGCGATGGAGCTCCAGTTCCCGAGCAGCTTGATGAAGGCGTCCTGGGTGACCTCTTCTGCCACAGCCTGGTCGTGGACGATCAGGTACACGGTGCGGGTGATGGAGGTGAAGCTGGCGCGGAAGACCCACTCGTAGTCACGTCGGTCATCCGCCTGCATCGCATCCCCCAAACGTAGGTGGAGAACCCCGACTCAGCCTGGAGTGGGCGCAGGCGTAGCACCACCCCCGAATGGGCGAGCGTGTCATGACGTGCCGAGTCCTCACGGCGTGGCGGTGGCGGCCTCGCACACCAAGGAGACGAAGGTGTCGTCAGGCAGGACCTCGGAGAACGGGACATCGACGTACCGCATGCTGACGCCGTGGTCGGTCACGTGGCCGGTGAAGGTGCCCACCACGCCGGGCGGCTCGATCACGGTGCCGACTGCGCGCCACAACGGTGCTCCCTGGGCCGAGCGGATGTCGTACAGCACGCCGTCGGTGGTGATCGTGCGCGTCGCGTCGTCACCAGGAACGCCGTAGTGCTCCTGGAAGCGGATCGTCGTCGAAATGGACCCCGTGGCCGGCCCCTGCGGTGAGGTGCTGAACCAGTCGACGTCATTGCTCTGGAATGAACGGTCGTAGTTGAGGTAGTTCCAGTCGTAGAACCGGGTCTGCCGACGGCGTTCGTCACGGGCGTTGTACACGGGCACGGCACACGGGAAGTCGGTGAGTTCCCAGTCGAACGTGAGGTGTCGGCTCCCCGTGCACACGGGCCCTGTCTGCTCCGCCTTGCACGTCCACGGGGTGAAGGTCGGGCTCAGAGTCGGAACCAGCCTCGACTCGTCGACCGGGCCCGGTGGGGCCTGTGCGCTGGCGGTGGTCGGCGCGGCTATCAACGCCAGTACGGACACGGTGGCCACGACTGCGGCGCGGAGACTGCTCGTGCGGTTCATGGGGTTCCCTCCCGGTGCCGTGCGCAACGGTCGCACGGTCTACCTAGGAACAGACCTGACGAGCCGCCTAGGTTGACGCCGGTGGCGCACATCCGGTCACCACCGTCGAGGAGCGAAGCCGCCTCGCGGTGGAATGGGGAACCTCCGCCCATGGGTGTGAGGTCACGGGTCAACGTTGAGGCTTGCCTGAGCCACAGCGTTCGATGGCAGGCGCCAGGTACGCCATGTCGGTGATGACCTCGTCAGCGTCCTGCAGCGCGGCCTCGGGCGTCAGGCGTCAGGCCCGCGTACCCGATGCAGCGCAGTGCAGCGGACAGCGCTGCCTGAACCCCGCAAGGGCTGTCCTCGACGACGACGCCTGCACAGCGGCGCGCCCCATCCGATCTGCGGCCAGCCGGAACAGGTCCGGGGCGGGCTTGCCCCGGTGCACGTCCTCGGCGGGGTAGATGCGACCTTCGAACAAAGCGCGTAGACCGATGAGACCCAGGGTGAGGGTCATCCGGGCATGGCTTCCGGACGAAGCTACACAGGTGGCCGAGCCGGCCTGCTGCAACGTCTCGATCGCCAGTCTCACGCTCGGTACTTCCTCTAGGCGGTTGGAGGACTCGGTGACGTAGGCAGGGCGACGGTGCTAGCAACCAACGGTCCAGTGGCCGGAGCGTCAGCCCGCGAGGGCGAGCGCGGCGACCGAGAGACCGGCGGCCACGAGGGCGCACACCAGCCCCTGGACGGCCAGCGTCCAGGGCTTCACGCTCAGGCCGCGGGCGCGGCACCGCTGCGCCCAGAGCAGCGTCGCGAGGGACGCCCACGGCGTCACCAGGGGTGCGACGTTGACACCGATGAGCAGGGCCATGAGCCGCTGGGGGGCGTCGGAGGCGACGGACTCGAGGGCGATGTAGGCGGGCAGGTTGTTGGCCACGTTGGCGGTCAGCGCACCACTGCCGGCAACGCGCGCGAGGTCCGCGGGCGCCGTACCCGAGCCGGCCAGCGACTCGAGCACGGGCTGCAGGCCGTGGCGCAGGGCGACGTCGATGACGACGAAGAGGACTGCGACGCCCAGGGCCATCTGCCACGGCACGGAGAGCCGACTCAGCGACCGGCGGTCGCGCACGCCTAGGGTGACGACCAGGACCACCGCAGCCACGGACGACACCCAAGCGGGGGAGAGCCCCAAGGCGAAGAGCGGACCAACGGCCAGGCAGACTCCGCCGGCGATGCGGAGCATCACGGGGTCGTGCGGCTCGGGAGGGGCGTCGGGCTCGTAGCGTCCGCGAAGGTCCTTGCGGTTGAACACCCACAGCACGATCAGGGTGCCCACGACGGCCGCCAGGGCCGGCGCGGCCGCCAGGCGGACGTACCCCGCGTGGCCGACCCCGAGCTCGTCGAAGTGGTGCAACGACAGGAGGTTCGACAGGTTGGAGACCGGCAGCAGCAGGCTGGCGGTGTTGGCCAGCCAGAGCGTCGTCATCGCGAACGGCAGTGGCGAGATGCCCAGCTGCGCGGCGATCGCGAGCCCCACGGGCGTCAGCAGCACCGCGGTCGTGTCGAGGCTGAGGAACACCGTGCAGACGACGGCGAGGAGCACAAACAGCAGCCACAGCAGGAGCACCCGGTGCCGCCCGGCCCGGGAGGTCCAGTGGCCCGCGACGTCGAACACGCCTGCGCCGTCGGCGATCTCGGCCACCACCGTGATGGCCACGAAGAAGACCAGGACCGGTGCGACACGGGAGAAGAGGTCGGCGAGCTCGGTGCCGCTCACGAGACCAGCGCCCTCATGCGCGGGCCGTGGCGTCGAGCACCCAGGGCCGGCCGGCCCTCGGTGGTGGCGTCAGCGAGACCTCGAAGGCGTCGGTGAGGACGTCGACCAGCTGGGGGACCTTGCGCACGTCGCGGCCCACCTCGCACAGGTGCCGGGCCACCAGGCCGCGGGTGTGCTTGGCCATGTGGGTGGCGCCCGGCACCCGGACCTGCACCCAACGGTCGGCCAGCGGGCCCTGCGGAGTCCACGCGGCGGCATACGTGCTGGAGCGGCAGTCGACCACGAGCCCGCGGCCGGCGGCCTCCGGGAGCACCTCGGAGAGCTCGGGCTTCCACGCGCTGGCGAGGGGGCCGACACCGGGCAGGTTCACGGCCATGGAGAGCCGGTAGGGGGCGATGGCGTCCGTGGGGCGCACGGCGCCGTAGAGCGCGGACACGACGACGAGCCACCGGTTGGCGCGCCGCTTGGCGGCGCCGTCGAGAGAGCCGTGGTCCAGGGCGTCGAAGAGGACTCCCGAGTAGACCTGCGAGGCCGGGGACGACGGGGCCGTCCGGAGCGTGGTGTTGCGGGCGATCTCCCGCGTGAGGTTGGGGCTCACACCGAGGACGTCCGCGGCGTCGGGGTGGGCGCTCACCGTGGCGACGGCCGCGGCGACAGCGCGCCGTGTGTCGGTGAGCTGGGGGAAGCTCAGCCGGTCCGGGTCGACGGGGCGACCACGGGTGCGGCCCGTCTTCGACTCCGACGGGGGCAGCAGGATCAGCACCGGGTCAGCCTAGGTCTCTCGTCCGACGGGTGCCGCGCCGGTCCACTGGATAGGTTGACGCAATGCCCATGCGACGAATCCAGGTCGAGAAGCCGGTGGCCGAGCAGGCCGTCACCCAGTCCGCGGAGCTGCAGGCCCGGTTCGACGCGGTCCGCGCCCAGAACGCGGTGCCGGAGGCGTTCCCATCCGAGGTGGAGGTGGAGGCCAAGCAGGCGGCGGGGTCACCCGACCTGCCCGAGCGCGACGAGACGGCGGTCGCCTTCCTCACCATCGACCCGCCCGGCTCGATGGACCTCGACCAGGCGCTGCACATCGAGCGCGACGGTGAGGGCTACCGCGTGCGCTACGCGATCGCGGACGTCCCGGCGTTCGTCCGCGCGGGCGGTGCCGTCGACATTGAGACCCGCCGGCGTGGCCAGACCATCTACGCCCCGGACCACCGCACCCCTCTGCATCCGCCGTCGATCAGCGAGGACGCCGCTAGCCTGCTGCCGGAGCAGGTGCGTCCTGCCTTCGTGTGGGACCTGCGCCTGGCCGCCGACGGCTCGACCACCGCGACGAGTCTCTACCGTGCCATGGTCCGCAGCACCGACAGGTTCGACTACGACCAGGTGCAGAAGGCGATCGACGCCGGCGGCGCCGACGAGCGGCTCGAGCTGCTCAAGGAGGTCGGCACCCGCCGGATCGAGCTCGAACGCAAGCGCGGTGGAGCGAGTCTGCCGATGCCCGAGCAGGAGGTCACCGAGGACGAGGGCGGCCACTACCGCCTGCACTTCCGACCGCCGCTGGACGCCGAGGACTGGAACGCCCAGATCTCGCTGATGACCGGTATGGCGGCAGCCGACCTGATGCTCGGGGCCAAGGTCGGCATCCTGCGCACCATGCCCGCGCCGGACGAGGGCGCGATCGCACGGTTCCGCCACGCGAGCCGGGCGCTGGGGGTCGAGTGGCGCAAGGACGTGCCGTACGGCGAGTTCCTGCGCACCCTGGACCGCACCAACCCGAAGCACCTGGCCCTGATCCACGAGGCGACGGCGTTGTTCCGCGGTGCCGGCTACACACCCTTCGACGGGTCGGTCCCGCAGGAGTCGCAGCACGCAGCCGTGGCGGCGGCCTATGCGCACGTCACCGCGCCGCTGCGGCGGCTGGTCGACCGGTTCGGCCTGGCGATCTGCGAGGCGATCAGCACCGGTGCGCCCGTGCCCGCCTGGGCCCGCGAGGCACTCCCGTCGCTGCCCGAGGTGATGGCGGCCTCGGACAAGGTGGCCGGCGCGGTGGAGCGCGGGTGCGCTGACGCCGTCGAGGCGGCTGCCCTGGAGGACCGCGTGGGAGAGGTGTTCGACGCCATGGTCGTGGACCAGCGGGAGAAGGGTCGCGCCGTCGTCCAGGTCCAGGAGCCGGCCGTCCTTGCGAACGCCTCCGGTGAGAACGACCTCGGGACACGGGTGCGGGTGCGCCTCACCGAGGCGACCATCAGCACGAGCACCGTCCGGTTCGAGATCGTCGACTGACGGGCGCGGGTCCTCGACCCGTGCAGGTGCTCGGGCCGAGGTGACCGTTCGCCCCAGGTGACCGTCAGCCCGCCGTGGGTCCCTCGATGCTTGTCGTCGTGGCGACCGGGCCTGCCGTGCCGGCGCCGGTGGCCGACGTCGTGGTCGACGACGGGGACGCGCACGGGTCGGGGGTGGTCGTCGTGCTGGTCACGGTGGGATCCGTGGTGGTCGACGTCGTGGTGGTCGTCGTCGTGGTGGTGGTCGTCGTCGTCGTGGTGGTCGTCGTCCCATCGGTGCTCGGTGTTACCGGGCAGGTCGTCGTCGTGCTGGTGGTCGTGCTCGTCGTGGTGGTGGGGGGACCGGTCGAGGTGGTGGGGCCGGTCGTCGTCATGGGCGGCGTCGTGGTCGTTGCGGTCGTCGTGACCGGTGGGCTCGTCGGCCCGGCGGCGGTCGTGGTGACCGTGGTGGGGGTCGTGGTGGTGGTCGAGCTGGTGGGGGAGGAGCTGGTCGTCCCGGAAGTGACGCTCGACGTGGTCGAGCTGCTGGGCGTGCCAAGCAACCTCGGGCCCGTGCCCGACGCGCCGGTGCGAGACGAGCCAGTGCCCGACGAGGCGGCGCGCACGGGTGGGCCCGAAGGCGGTCCGACCAGCGGACGCAGCACCACCGAGACCGTCACCACCGAGCGCGGGAATGGGCCACCGGGGGTCACGGTCTTCATGAGGAGCAGCACGTCGGCGAGGTACGTCGCGGAGTGGTTGTAGGACAGGATCGCCGACCGCAGGCCGGCGGGCGTCGCCAGGTCGCGCCCCCCGGCGCACAGGTATGCAGCCGCGGAGTATGCAGCGTCCTCGACGTTCTGCGGGTCGCTGATGCCGTCGTGGTTGCCATCACGGCCCCAGCGCTGCCACGTCGAGGGGATGAACTGCATCGGGCCGACCGCACGGTCCCAGACAGGGTCGCCGTCATACCGCCCGCCGTCGGTGTCCCGGATCGCTGCGACGCCCCTGCCGTCCAGGACCGGCCCCACGACGCTTGGCACCGCCCGGTGCCGGCTGTCCAGGCCACGTCCCGCCAGGGAGCCCGACTCCACCTGGCCGATCGCGGCGAGGAGCTGCACCGGCAGCCGGCAGGCGGCCGGTGCCGAGGCGCGGGCCGACCGGTAGGCGGCCCAGAGGACGTCCGGGATGTCGGTGGCCGTCGCCAACGTGCCCGACTGCGGGATGCCGGCTCCCGTCTCCAGGGCTGCGGCCAGGGTCGAGACCTGCCGCGGGTCGGCCAGCACCTGGTCGACGGCCAGCATGCTGCTGGTGCGGTCACCAACCACGAGGTCGCGCGAGGAGACGTCCCAGCCGTCGACGCCGGACGTCGAGCCCTGGCCGGAGGCCGTTGGTGGCGCCGACGCCCTCGACGCACCCTGCGTGCCCCCGCCGGCGAGCAGGGCAGCGCCGAGTGCCGCGACGGTCACCGCCGCGATGAGCGGGCGGCGCACCGGGATCCGCACCACGCGGGGCGCGCTCCGCTTGTCTGGTTCGGCCATCAGTCCTCCCCGCTGGGTTGGCCGTCGAGCCGCCGGACCGCGAGCTCGCGGTCGGCAGTCTTTGGCGATCGTAAGACGGGTCTGCGGCGATGACGACCCCCCACGGGGACGAGATCTCCTACGGGTGGTGACGGAGGTGTCTCGCCGGACCGTGGTGTGCCGTCACCGGGTGCGACAGCCTCGGGCTGTGTCACGACGGCCTCAGCAGGTGCTTCCGTCGACGAGCAGGATCGGGCAGGTGGCGGTCGACGGGGACAGGACCCGTTGGAGACCCCAGATGCCGACCGCGGTGAACGGCCGCCGGAGATCACCGTAGAAGTAGTCACCGGGCACCTCGGCGGTCCCTCCGGCTCCGCCGACCACATTCAGGTCATAGGTCTCCCACGGCGCCATACCCTGCGCGGTCAGCCAGGGGGAGCGGCCGACGAGGGGTTCCTGCTCCCAGCGGAAGCCGCCCAGGCTGAATACGTGGTTGTTCTCGCTGCCCGGTGCCATGAGGACGTGGACCACCTCGGGATCGCCCGCAAAGGCGGTGAGGTAGGGCACCTTGCCGGGGTTCCTGAACGACGTGGCGCCGTCACCTACCGGGGCCGCGAGATAGCTGATGTTGGAGCGGCCAGCAGTGGCGCTGGTCGGGTACGGCATGAAGTCCTGTCCGATCTGGGCGTCGTTGTCGGCGACGGTCACCGTGAAGTCGCGGTAGTCCTGCGGGGAGCCACCCGGGACGTGCACGATGACCTGGCCGCCGAGGCTCTTGGCCTCCCCCGTCACCGGGTCGCTGAACTCGGTGCTCAGCCCCGGGACCTGTGAGGCGGGGGCCACCACCATGACGCCGTAGAGGCCGTTCTTGAGGCGACCGTTGGACGCGAGGTCGCTGACGACCGCGGATCCCACCCGGTGCTCCGGGACGTAGTAGACGTAGGAGCGTGTGGCGTTAGGCGCGGTGTTCTGGTCGGTCGAGAACCCGACGTTGACACCGCCCGAGCCCGCCTCCCGATGCATCTTCCCGACGGCGAACCCCACCGGGCTGCCGAGCAGGTTGGTGAGGTGCACCGTGACGCACTCGCCTGCCACGACGTGCATCACGAGGGGGACCGGGACCTTGAGCCGCGCCTTGATCGACGCCACGTCCTCGTTGGGGACGTATGCCGTGCGGCCGCCCGAGACGTTGCCCGACCGGTCCATCGCGCTGAGGTCGAACTGCCGGGTCGGGGCACCCAACGGGCACGGGTTGCCCGGGGACGTCGTCGGAGGAGGTGCCGCCCCCGTCGACGTCGGTTCGGTGTACTCCGTGGCCGGGGTGTTGCCGGGGAGCGGGCGCAGGGAGCCGACCCGGCCGGGGAGGACGCGCACGATGCCCCAGGCGCCCTGCTGGGTGCGCAGCTCGGTGCCGTTGGCATAGAGGTAGTCGCCGGCGGGGAGCGCCAGCGCGGGGTCGGTGCCGCCGATCACGAGGCTGTCGCGCTCGCTGACGCCGGCGTGCACGGTGTCGACGATGCTCGCCCTGGTCTCGCGCACCTCCTGGGTGGTGCGGCCGCCGACGAAGTGCAGCGAGTCGACGGTGGGGGAGACGCTGATGGACCGGACGACGAGCGGGTCCCCGGGGTACATCCGTGGCAGTGGGGTCACGGGGTCGCCGTACTTCCACGAGCTGAACTGGTTGGCCTTGTCGAGCCGCGCCGAGAGGGGGTTGGCACGCAGGTTGAGCGTGGACCAGCCCGAGGCGTCGTTGTCGTTGATCGTCCACAGGACGAGCTCGCGGAAACTGCCGTCCACGACGCCCGGGACCAGGGGGTTCGAGGTGTGGATGTCGACCACCGTCCCCGAGTCGACCTCGGCGCCCGTAACCGGGTCGTGGTAGGTCGAGCCGGAGGGCTCCACGATGAGTTGGCCGACGAGGCCGTGGCCCCAGCCGTGGATGCCGTCCACGTGGTCGTGCCAGAAGACGTTGTCCAGCGTCACGTCGGGGTACCAGCGGTACTGGATGAACTCGGTGCCCGCCGACTCCGCGGACGCGTGGTCGGAGCGCAACGGACTCGTGAGGGTCACCGTGCCGGCAGCGGTGTCCACGGACGCGACCTGGTGAACCTCGATGGACTCGAGCCCTTCGCCGACGGCGAGCCACGGGTGCGAAGGGAGGCCGTTGGCGTCGGTTCCGTTGAACTTGGCCACCGACGACAGGCTCAGGACCGTGTCGCCCTCGTGGGCGGCCACGACGAGCTTCGGGTCGGTGACGGTGTACGGACGGACGCTGTGCTCGTAGGCGAAGCCGGCCGAGACCCCATCGGAGCCTTGGACGTCGAACTGCACGTGGTGGATGTGCATGCTGGCCTTGGAAAACTTGTCGAACGCCGAGGCATCGGGGATCTCGTTCGTGAGGGTGATCGCCACACAGTCGCCGGTGTTGGCGCGGATCGCCAAGGGGTCGGAGCGGGTTGGGTCCGCGAGGGTAGCCGCCTTGTCCTTGGCGAGGACGAAGAGCTTGCCGTCGGGGTCGTTGACGGTCGGGCTGCGCGGGATCGTCTTGCCGATGGCCACGACGTTGTAGGTGCGCAGCTGTCGGTTCTGGGGGCAGAGGGCGTCGTCGCGTCCGCCCCAGGGGTCGGTGGAGTCGGTGGATGCCTGGTAGTTGTTGGCGCCGAGCCACGGTGCTCCCGAGTGGCCCGCCGGCGTGAACGGTGGTCGCTTCCCGATGTTGGTGCGCAGCAACGGGTACGCGGGTCTGCCGTTGAGGGGGTTGAACAAGATCGCCGGGCGCGAGCCGACCAGGTGCCCGACGTCGACGGCGAGCAGGTTGGGTTGCCCCTGCACCACCTGCACGGAGTCGGGGAACACCGTCGGGTCGGCGGGCGCGCCGAGGTAGACCGGCGCGGTCGGGGTCCCTGCGACCTTCCAGTCCCACACGGTCGGGTCCTGGCCGCCCTGCGGGATCCCGGACGGCGGGAGCTGCGGACGGATCCAGTCGTCGAGGTTGTCCTTGGTCAGGGTGGTGCCGTGGAAGGTCCTGCCGAGCAGCCCGGCCGAGTCCACCGCGGCGGGCGGTGCGGGACGGTCACCGAGCGGCACGAGGTCCGGTTGCAGCGTGTCGAACACCCGCCACAGCCCCCACATGCCCGACGTGTAGTGCTTGGCGATGTGGCAGTGGAAGAGGAAGTCGCCGGTGCTCTGCTGGACGCCGCCCGCGCCGCCCTCGATCTCGAGGTTGTAGGACTCGCCGGGCCCGATCGACTGGGAGTCGAGGCGTTGGGACTGCGAGCCGGTCTCGGGGTCCTTGTACAGCCCCGTCCTGGCGTAGCTCATGGCGTCGTCCGCGACGGGGTTGGCCCGCCACCGGTCGCCACCGCCGTGCAGGTGGAAGACGTGGAACTTCTCGGCTCCCACGTGCATGAGGCGGATCTTCGTGGGGTCGGCGAGGTAGCCGCGCATCATCGGCGTCGCGGGCTCACCGAACGTGTACGAGCTGTACGAGTGCGACTTCTCCCTGGGAAACGCGAGCAACCGGTTGCGAAACGGCTCCGAGCGGTAGTTCAGCGCGAAGGCCCCGGGGCGGTAGCTCCCGGTCGTGTCATCCACGAGAGGGATGTCGACGCCCAACTTGTTCTTGAGCAACTCGTTGTCGTTGCCTATCTCGTGGTGCAGCAGTGCCGCCTCGCGGAACCCGCACGTCGGCATGGTCGAGGATGGTTCGCACGCCGCATCGGTCCCGGACGGCTTGATGATCGCCTCCCAACCCGACGCCAGCGGTAGGCCCGCGGTCGTCGGGTCCCAGTAGGTGGAACCCTTAGGCTCGACGACCAGGGCGCCGAACAGGCCGTGGTTGACCGCGGCCCGGAACCCCGGTCCCGGGTGGATGTAGTGGCCACCCTCCTCGCGCGGGTCGTCGGGCACGCTGAAGCGGTAGGTGCGGCTGGCGCCCTTGGGCACGGTCGCCGTCGGGTTCGCACCGAGGGTGTTGCCGGACGACGCGATGGTGAACTCGAGGCCGTCGACGTGGAAGCCGTACGAGCCGGTCGACGACTGGTTGGTGTAGCGGACCTGGACGCAGTCGCCCTCGTTCGCTCGGATCACCAACGGCTGTATGGCGTCGCCGTGCAGCCCGACCGAGACCTTCTGCGAGAGGGCTTGGGCCTTCACGGCTGCGACCTGGCTGGTGAGCGTGTAGATCTTGCCCTTCGGGTCGTGGTCACCGAAACGGTTGAGCGGGGTGTCGACGTCCATCGCGGTGACGTCGAACACCTTGTCGGCCGCGCCCCCGGCGAAGCAGCTCACAGAGCCCGGTGAGGGCGCCGCAGACGCGGGGACGGACGTGGCGGCCGCGGTGGCCACGGCCACGGCGGCGACCGCCAGCCCGGCCACCGCGCGACGGCTCCGGGCCGGGCGGTGCAGCGCCAGCCGGAGGAGCCGCGGGAGCTGGGGCAGGAGCAGGACCGCCGCGGCGAACGGGAGGTAGGCGACGAGCAGGGAGGCCGTGTCGGCCAGCAGGCCGACGACGGGGAGGCCGCCGCTGCCCGTGTCGAAGAAGGTCGCACGGATGCCGTTCCCCGCGGCGGCGGCCAGTGCGGCCGTCATGGCGAGCTGGAGCGTCACGAGGACCAACGCCGAGCTGGGATCGGTGTCGGCAGCGCGGTGCCGCCCGGGACCGCGGTCGTCCCCGCGTCCGGCGCTGCGGTGGCGGGCCAGCACCGTGGGGACGGCGAGGACGAGCAGGGGCAGCAGGAACCCGGTCACCGGGAGGCCGTCGAGGACGGCCACTGGCGACAGCTGACCCTGCGTCCCCGCCTGCTCGAGCCATCCCAGCCACAGGGCACCGAGCACGGCGAAGGCGCAGGCGACGAGGACGTCCGTCACGATGCGGGGTACGAGTCGGCCGGCGGGACGTGGTGAGTGAGTCATGGCTTGACCTGCCTCGTGACGGTGGTGCTGGGGAGCGGTGGTGTGGTCGAGGGCGGACCCGAGGTCCCGTGGTCGTGCGTCGCGTCGGCTCCGGCGGTGTCGACGCGCAGGAGGGGCACGGCTGGCTGGTCCGCGGCGGTGAGACGCAGCTGCGCACCGTTCCGGGGCACGACGTACGAGATGGCGCCCTCCAGGTGGCCACCAGGGCGGAGCCTTCCCCGCTCCATCGACCCGGCGACCGGGTCGAGGCGCACCCTGCCGGCCACCGCGTGCAGGACCGAGGTGTCGTACGTCGCCCCCTTCTCGGGCGCGGACACCTCGAGGGTCACCCGGACCAGGGCCCGGTCCGTGGTGACGAGGCTGTTGACCCCGTGGGACATGCCCCCGAGGTCGGCGTCGCTGAGACCGCTGACCTGTTCGGCGTGGAGCACGCGGTAGGTGATCCCGTTGACCTGCAACGTCATCGGGTCCGACGGACCCCGGACCACCGCAGCCACGTGGCGGACCCCGAGCGCCGTCGCCGACAGGACGAGCAGCGCCACCAGGGCCACCCGCCACAGTCGGGAACCGACCACGTGGGACATGCCCCGATGGTCGCGCCGCGACCTTGGGCAAACCTTTGGGGTCAGCCGTGCGGCGGAGTTCATACGCACACACCGCGGCTACGCTCCGTTCGTGGCCTCCCGGCGAGGGCTCCGTGGTCCGGGCGCCACCGCAGCCGCGGTGGTGCTGTGCTGCTGCGCGATGCTGTGGTTCACCGCCACGGCCGCGCACGCGCACGCACAGCTCGTCCGGAGCAACCCCGCAGCCGGGTCGGTGGTCGCGGTGGCGCCCCGTACCCTCACGCTCACCTTCGGTGAGCAGGTGGAGGCGGTCGACGCGAGCATCGACGTCTACGACGACCGGTTCGCGCCGGTGGACGTGGGCCCGGCCCGGACGGCACCCGGCGACCCCCTGACGGTCGGGGTCTCCCTGCGCCAGGGGCTCGGCCGGGGGACGTACTCGGTGGCGTGGCGGGTCAGCTCGGGGGACACCCACCCGGTGGCGGGTTCCTTCCGGTTCTCGGTGGGTGCCCCCACCGACGTGCGGGGCTCGCTCCCTGACCCCGGGCGGAACGAGGGTGTGGGGATCCTCCTCGGGGTGCTGCGGTGGAGCGGCTTCGTGGGAGCCGCGCTCGGCCCCGGAGCGGTGGTGGGAGCCCTGGTCGTCTGGCCCGAGGGCCTCGGTCGCCGGCGACTGCGCACCGTCGTCGTCACCGGCCTGGCCCTGCTCGTCGTGAGCACGGCCGGGGGGATGTTGCTCCAGGGCGTGTACGCCAGCGGTCAGCCGCTGTCGGCGCTGTGGCGTTCGCCGGAGTCCCTGGACAGCCACTCCAGGCGGTTCGACCAGGTGTATGCCGTGCGGAGCTACCTGCTTGTCGCCGCTGCCGTCGGGGTGACGGCCCTCCTCGGTCTGCCAGCGCCCGTCCGCGACCGGTGGCGTCGTCCCTGGGTGGTCGTGGCAGGGGTGGCCACGACGGCGCTGCTGGCGACCTGGCCCCTCGTCGGGCACTCCGCGGTGCCCCCGGGCGAGGGCGTCGCGCTGGTGGTCAACCTCGTCCACATCGCCGCGATGGTCGTGTGGCTCGGAGGTCTGGCAGTCGTGGTGGTGGGACTGTTCTGCGATCGGGAGACCATGGTGCGCAACGGACTTCGCCGGTTCTCCGTGATCGCGCTCACGAGCGTCGCGGTGCTCGTCACATCCGGGGCGGTGCTCGCGTGGCGTGAGGTGGGCAGCCTGGATGCACTCACCGGCACGGTGTTCGGCCGGGTCCTGCTCGCCAAGACCGGGGCGGTCGGTGTCCTGCTGGTGGTGGCGAACCTCGCCCGACGGTGGGTGGCCGGGATGGTCGTCGCGGGTGGCTGGGCCCCCGCCCCCGCCTCTACCTCCTCTGGAGCGGCCCTTGCTGGGCCTGCCCCCACGGCCGGCCGGGGTTGGAAGGGGTTCACCCGCGGGCTCGTCGTGGAGCTGGCCCTCGCTGGCGTGATCCTGGCCCTCACCGCCGTGCTCGTCGCCGTCGTGCCTGGGCGCCAGGCCGTCGTCGACGTACCGGGCACTTCCACCTCACAGGGAGGACCGGAACCCCTCGGTTCCTCCTCACACTGACGTCCGCCACACGCAGCCGGGGTCTGGGCGGCCGCGCCGCCGAGCCCGGCACGTCGTGGACCTGACGTGCCGGGCTCTGTGTGGCTGGGTGCGGTGCCCCGGACCCAGTGAGGGAGGGGGTCCGGGGCCCGCGGATGTGGGGTGGTGACTGGGACGGCGAGGTCCGGGGGAGCAAGGTCCCCCGGACCCGTGCCGCTCATGTCACCGTGCGACCACAGTGTTGGACTTCGCCGACGGGAGGCTGTCCCCGAGGGCGTTGATGGCGACCACCTCGAACTGGTAGTTCCCGGCGGTCAGGGTGATCGTCCGCGGGGTGACGGTCCCGTTGAACGTCGTCTGGCTGAAGAACGACGTGCTGCCGTCGGCCGCGACCCGGTAGGCCACCACTCGGTAGTTCGTGATGGCCGAACCACCGTTGCTGGCCGGGGCCGTCCACACCGCAGTGGCGTTCACCGCGCCCCCGGCCGCGCCCGAGAGGGCAGTGCCGATGGTCGGTGCGCCGGGGATGGTGGCCGGGGTCACCGTGTTGGAGTTCGCCGACGCCGCGCCGGTGCCGTTGGCGTTGACCGCCAGCACCCGGAAGTTGTACGCGGTGCCGTTGGTGAGTCCGGTGACGAGGGTGCTCGGCGTGCTGCCGCTCACCGTGTCGGTCCGGACGAGGACGCCACCACTGCGGACCTGGACGACCCACCCGGTGACGGGTGACCCTCCATCACTGCCGGGGGTCCAGCTCAGGCTGACGCTGGCGTTGCCCCTGACGGCGATGACGTTCGTCGGTGCACTCGGGATGCCCACCGGGGTGACCGAGTTGGACGGTGCCGAGAGCGTGCCGGGTCCGAAGAGGTTGTTGGCACGAACCTGGAAGGTGTAGGTCCTCCCGGTGACGAGGCCGGTGACCGTGCGGCTGGTGGCCGTCCGGGCGATGCCGGTGACGGTCTGGGTGACCACTCCACCGGAGCTCACCACGACGTCGTACGACGTGATCGGGGAGACCCCCGCAGCGAGGACCGGAGCGGTCCACGTCACGGTGGCGGAGCCCGTCGTGGTGGTGCTGGGCGTCGTCGTAGCGGCGACGTTGGTGGGTGCGCCGGGCGTCGCGGTCAGCACGACCTGGTCGGTGAACTGCAGGCGCTCGATCCCGCGGAGGGTGTCGATGCCGTCAGAGACCTTCTGGGTCGTCCTGTTGACCGCCCCGGTCTGGGTCACCGTGAGGCTGCCGTTGGCGTTGCGCACCACCGTGAACGACGCCCTCGGGGCCAGGAACACCGCCGTGTCGACGCCGGTGTCCCCGGTCGGGGCCGGCACGATCTCGCGCACCGTGACCAGCTGTCCCGGGTCGAGCGTCCCGTCGAAGATCGCCTGCTGCAGCGTCTTGCTGTTGCCGGCCTGGTAGGTGCCCTCCATCAAGGTGGCGGAGCCGATCTCGGGCCCGGTGCCGTCCTTGTTGGTGCGCACGCTGATCCGCACCTGTAGAGCCCGGTCTCCGTCGATGATGTCGTCAGCCCCACGACCGGTGATCGTGTCGCTGCCGCCACCTCCGAGGAGGATGTTGCCCTCGCCCCAGATGGGTCCGGAGAGCGGGCAGGTGCCGGCCGCCGAGGCGGCGACCACCGGAGCGAGGTCACCGGTGAGCGGCTGCGGCACGATGGCCGAGAGCCCGCTGATGCGGTTGACGCCAGCCTGGTCGAGCACGTTGCATCCGGCGAACCCGGCGCCTCCGAGCACGGCAGGCACATCGTCGGTGCCGCGGATCACGTCGTCACGAGCTGACCCGGAGTCGGCCTCGACCTCCTGCCAGCGGTCGCGGTTGACGACCACCTGGATCGGCAGCGGGCCGAGGTTGTTGTTGATCGCCATGTCGTCGTCGGCGGCGACGGTGTTGTACTGGTGGATGGCCCAGTCGAACCCGGCGGCACCGGCGTTGCGGTCGACGAACGAGTTCTGGCTCATGATGTCGTCGCCACCCTCGGCGTCGTAGTCGTTCTCACCGACCTGACCCACGAACACGTCGTGGCCGGGGCTGGTCTCGGCAGGGTCGTCGAAGAACGGTGCGGCGTGGTCACCGATGAGCAGGTCCTGCCCTGCGCCACCCTGTAGCCAGTCGTCGCCTCCGTCGCCGAAGGCCGTATCGGTACCGGCGCCCGCGATGACGAAGTCGTCATCCGGTCCCGCGAACTCCTCGTTGTCGTTGGCACCGCCGTTGAGGAAGTCCTTGCCGTCGCCACCCATCATGATGTCGATGCCGTTGCCGGCGTCCATGGCGTCGTTGCCGGGGCCGCCCTTGAGGACGTCCGCTCCGCCGGTGTCGGTGACGCGGTCTGCGCCGTCACCACCGATGACGACGTCGTCACCGGAGTTGCCGTCGAGCCAGTCGTCTCCGTCGTTGCCGAGGATGGTGTCGTTGTCGATACCGCCCTTGACCCGGTTGGACGTGCCGTCGCCGTTGTAGACCGACTGGCCGTTGATGCCGGACGGGTCCACCGAGTTGATCAGCTTGTAGGTGATCTGCCCGTTGGCCGACCGGGTGAGCAGCGCGGTCTCATCGCAGTCGGTCGTCGGGTCGTCGGCCACTGCGGCGCCGAACTGCGTGAAGCCGGCGGCGGTGTTGGCCAGGTTGCCCATCTGGAACTTGCAGTCGGCGGTGGCGAACGCGTCCTGCTTCAGGGTGTGCGTGTTGTCGGTGTTGCGCATGACCATCTCGGCGAAGCTGTTGCTCTCGAGCTGGGTGCGCAGGTTCATCCCGGGGGTCCGGGCCAGGTAGTAGAACCGGTCCCCGTTCTGCAGGTTGGTCATCGACGTCTCGAAGACGTAGTTGAACGTCTTGCCGAGCAGGCCGCCGTTGATGTCGGTCGCCTCGGCGAGGCCACCCACCCAGAGGTCGACCTTGTTCAGCCCGGTCTCGACGTTGGCCCACGCGCCACTGCCGTTGATGAAGTCCATCTCGTCCTGGGTCGGGCTGATCCCCAGTCCCGGGTCGATGATCTTCTGCGCCGCGGCGCGCTTGGCGGTGTAGGTCGTGGCGTCGACGATCGTCGGGTACGACCCGTAGGCGGCCACGAAGTTCACGAGGGACTCCGGGTGCTTGAGGTTGTTCCCGAAGTCTGCCCAGCTCGTGTAGGGAGCCAGCTGTCCGTCGTTGGTGACCGCGTTGATCTGCCGACGCAGGTCGTTGAGGGTCGGGATGCCCTCGGAACGGGCCCGGGTCATGTTGAGCGTCGGGAGGTCGAGCGGCAGCCCCAGCAGGTTGTTGCGCAGGGTGTCGGTGACGAACTCGTCGATCTCCTGCCCGACCTGGTCGGACATGCCCATGATGATCCCGCCGGCGGCGGCCTCAGAGCTGATCGTGGCGCCGTTCTGGTCCCGGTTGAACTCCGGGGGGTTGAGGAACCCGTCGAGCAGCTTGATGTCGTAGTGCCGCGGTGGCGAGGTCGACCCGGTCGGCACCGGCGCGGAGCGGTCGATGGTCTCGGTGAGCATCGAGTGACCGAAACGGTATACGGCGTGGGCGAACTCGGCCGGGATCGTGGGGTTCACGTCGCTGTGGTAGACGTGGAACGGGTCGATGGCCGGCTGCACCTTGCGGGCGAACTCCTCGAACACCAGGTGCTGGTACTCCATCTCGGTGACGAAGCGGGCAGCCTGGAAGAGGCGCTGGCCGTAGTTCCACCCTGCGGGGCCGGTCGTGCGGGTCCACTGCTGGAGCACCGTCTGGGGGACCTTCGTGGTGAGGGTGTTGTTGATGTCGGCGACGAGGCGGTCGTGCTCGGAGTGGAAGATCTGGTGCACCGTCGTCAGGGCGATGTTCTCGTTGACGCGACCGTCACCGGCGGTGAAGTGCGCGTCGAGCAGCTCGTCGTCGTAGGTGTTGGCAGCTTGGCCGTCGAGCTGGGTTCCCGCCACGGTGTCGGAGTCGGGGTCCTTGCACCCTGAGGGGCTGTTGACCCCAGGGGTTGTGCAGCGCCCGACCGAGCCGGGGTCGGCGTCGTGGGCGATGTCCGTGAGGAACGGCGTGTGGAAGCGCAGCACGTTCGCAGGCGGCTGGACGGGAGAGGCGAGGTCGCCCTCGACGAGGCCGGTTGCCGTGGCGTACTGGGGCAGTCCGCGGGCCGGCCCCGGGATGAAGTTGCCGTACGGGTCCGTGGCCAGCATGGGGATGTCGGCGACGTCGGTATCGCGCAGCTTCAGGCCGAGGACCCGTGCGGCCTGGTCCTTGGTCGAGGCCCAGGTCGACATGCCGCCCTTGCGAAGGTCGTTCGTGGCCAGTCCGTTGGCCACGCTCGGGCCGCCGAGGAGCCTTCCGGTGTCGATCGGGTGGTTGGCGCCATCGAGCTCGTACTCGCGCAGGAACGCCTGGTGCGAACCGTGCGAGGTGTAGGTCTGGCTCTGGTCCACCAAGGGCGTGTCGGTGTTGTCGGCGTCCTGCTGGTCGTCGGCCGTGCCCAGGATGCCGTCGGCACCGGCGTTGTTCTGGCCGCGGGTCAGCACCATGAACCGCAGGTTCGGGTCGAGGTCGTCCGACGTCCCGAGGACACCGTCCTTGCCGAGGACCAGCGGGTCGTCGTCGCGCAGCGGCACGAAGACGGTGCCGCCGCCCTTGACGGTCTGGTCGACGCCGTGGTCGAAGAACTGCCCGAAGATCGTGAAGAGCCCGTTGGAGGGCGGGGACAGGCCGACGTCGGTCGTGATGTTCGGGATCGACAGGGTCTCGCCGGACGGCGTGCACCCGTCGGGGTTGCCGTTCGGGTCCGCGGCGCTCGGGTCTCCGCCCGGGCCGCACGGAACGACGCCTTTGTTGCCCTGGCTGCGGACCGGGTTGCCCGCAGCCGCGACGGCCGCTGGGTTCTTTGCCGTCTGGTCCACGATGAGGTTGCTGATGACGCGCGGCTGGGTGTCGAAGACCATGTTGCCGGGCGACTTCGCCTTGTAGGTGGTGGCCGACCCGGCGCCGGGGAAGCTGGCCGGGACGCTCTCCGCGTCCTTGAAGTCCGCGGGGGCCATCCGCTGGAACGGCACGTCGGCGGCAGCGAACTTCTCACGACCCGGTACCAGGTTGTTGCACTCGCCCCCGACGGTACGGAGCCCGTATGACGTGAGCACGTCCGGCACCTGCTCGGCGTCGGGGATCCCGTCGTTGGTTTGGTTGAGCAGGCCCTTGCAGGGCTCGGTGGTGGTGGCGGTGGCGGCGTGGCGCTCCGCGATGTTGATCTGCTTGAGGATGAACGAGAGGTCACCGCTGGTGATCGTGAACCCTGCTCCCACCGGCGCCGTGGCCGCATTGGCGGAAAGGCTGGGCTGGAGCAATAGGGCGGCGACGACGGCACCGACGGACCCGATGACGGTCAATCGCGCCGGTCGTCGCAGCGACGTGCTGCGTCGGCGGCCCCTCGGACCGGACCGGATGACCCCGGGGTCCCGGGGTTCGCGGGCAACACGCTCGAACCGTGCGTGGGAACTGGCCAT